>NZ_AYWQ01000009.1:0-349285 GCF_000502415.1 Mesorhizobium sp. LNHC229A00 | reverse complement strand
GGTGGTGCGGCCGTTCTACGATCAGGTCGGCCTGGAGGTCGATCCGGCTCAGCGCGGCCATTTCATCGATCCGGCGAAAACCGTGCTCGACAAAAGCGACGCCTTGCGCAAATCCGGGCAAGGCGAGTGCCTGGATCCCAACATGGCGCTCGACAATGCGGACTACGACAAGGCCGAGATCGACAAGAGCCTGAAGACGCTCGAAGCGATCAACGGCGACCAGGCCAAGGTGATCGTCGCCTTCGTCGTCGCCGGTAACCCGCACCGCCTCGAATGGAAGTTCAAGAAGGTCGATGGCGAATGGAAGATATCGGACCTTTTGTCGGTGACCGGCGAATGGGCGCTCAGCCAGTACCAGTGCGAATGATGGCCGAACTAGCCGCGCCCGCGATAGGGAGCCACGCCGGTATCCGGCAGCCAGGCGCCTTCGGGCGGAGCGCCGGTCTGCCAGAACACGTCGATCGGAATGCCGCCGCGCGGATACCAATAGCCGCCTATGCGCAACCAGAGCGGCTTGGTCGCGGCCACGATGCGACGTCCGATCATCACCGTGCAGTCTTCATGGAAGGCGCCATGGTTGCGAAACGAGGTCATGAACAGCTTGAGCGACTTCGATTCCACCAGGGCGGCATCAGGTGCGTAGTCGATGACGATATGGGCGAAATCCGGCTGTCCGGTCACCGGGCAGAGCGAGGTGAATTCCGGGCAGGTAAAGCGCACAATCGCCGGTGGTCCGTCGCCGCGCGAAAACGGCACGGTTTCCAGGACCGCGGCTTCGGGGCTCTGTGGCGTCTCGACCTGCGTGCCGAGCTGGGTGAGATTTTTGGTATCGATCATGTGCGGTTTCCCTTGGATTTGCCGCTCATTAGCACAAATTAAAACGGCAGGAAGACGATGACCAGCAACGACCCGCTTCTCCAACCCTACCAGCTCAAGCATTTGACGCTGAAGAACCGGGTGATGTCGACCAGTCACGAGCCGGCTTACTCGGAGGACGGCATGCCGAAGGAGCGCTACCGGCTCTATCATGCCGAAAAGGCCAAGGGCGGCATGGCGCTGACCATGACCGCGGGCTCGGCCATCGTTTCGCGCGACAGCCCGGCTGCCTTCGGCAATCTGCACGTCTATGACGACCGCATCGTGCCGTGGCTGGCTGAACTCACCGATGCCTGCCACGAGCACGACTGCAAGGTGATGATCCAGATCACCCATCTTGGCCGCCGCACGGGTTGGAACAAGGCCGACTGGCTGCCGGTGCTCTCGGCTTCGCCGGTGCGCGAGCCGGCGCATCGCGCTTTCCCCAAGACCATCGAGGAGTGGGATATCGAGCGCATCGTCGCCGACTATGCATCGGCCGCCCAGCGCTGCCAGGCGGCCGGGCTCGACGGCATCGAGTTCGAATCCTACGGCCATCTGATGGNCGGCGGTCGGCGACAAATTCGTCGTCGGCATCCGCATGGTCGCCGACGAAGATTTCGACAAAGGCCTGTCGAAGGAGGAGGGCGTCGAGATCGCCAGGCGGCTGGCCGGCTCCGGCAAGCTCGATTTCCTCAACATCATCCGGGGCTCGATCGAGACCGACGCGGCGCTCACCAAGGTCATTCCGGTGACCGGCATGCGGTCTTCGCCGCATCTCGATTTCGCCGGTGAGGTAAGGGCGGCGACGAAATTCCCGACCTTCCACGCGGCGCGCATTTCCGACGTCGCCACCGCGCGCCATGCGATCGCCACCGGCAAGCTCGACATGGTCGGCATGACACGCGCCCACATCGCCGATCCGCACATCATCAAGAAGGTGATGGAGGGCCGCGAGCACGAGATACGTCCCTGTGTCGGCGCTACCTATTGTCTCGACCGCATCTATGAAGGCGGCGAGGCGCTGTGCGTTCACAATGCGGCGACCGGCCGCGAGGCGGATATCCCGCACATCATTGTCAAGACGGAAGGGCCTAAGCGGAAAGTGGTGGTCGTCGGCGCCGGCGCTGGTGGGCTGGAGGCGGCGCGCGTCGCAGCCGAGCGCGGTCATCAAGTGACGATCCTCGAGGCATCATCACAAGCGGGCGGCCAGGTGCGTCTGGCGACCCAGAACCCGCGCCGCAAGGAATTGATCGGCATCATCGACTGGCGACTGGCCGAACTCGCCCGGCTCGGCGTCGAGATCCGCTACGACACCTGGGCGGAACAGAACGATGTTCTGGCGCTGGCGCCCGATGTCGTGGTGATCGCCACCGGTGGCCTGCCGCAGAACCCGCCGCTGGCCTCCGGCGACAATCTCGTCACCTCGAGCTGGGACATCATGGCCGGCAGCGTCAAGTCGGCCGAGAATGTGTTGCTCTACGACGACAATGGCGGCCATCAGGGCATGGGCGCGGCCGAACTGATTGCCAACAGCGGCTCGAAGCTGGAACTGGTTTCGCCGGAACGCTTCTTCGCCCCCGAAATGGGCGGCATGAACCACGTACCCTATGTCAGGGCCTTCCAGGAAAAGGGCGTCACGGTCACCATCAATACCCGCCTGCGCTCGGTGCGGCGTGAGGGCAATCAACTGATCGCGGAACTCGCTTCGGATTTCGCCGATGGCTGGCGCGGAGAGCGCAGGGTCGATCAGGTGGTGGTCGAGCACGGCACGGCGCCGCTCGACGATCTGTATCTTTCGCTGAAACCGCTGTCGAAGAACGGTGGTGCGGTCGACTATGAGCGTCTGGTCAATGGCGGCGACATTTTTCCCAAGCGCAACGTGGATGGCGGCTTCGTGCTCTTGCGCATCGGCGACGCCGTTGCCTCGCGCAACATCCACGCCGCCATCTATGACGGGATCAGGTTCGGGATCAGGATTTGATCACGATCAGGTGGCGCGCAACGGCCTTTGCAAGGAGAGCCATCTGCCGCTCTGGTTCGTTGCGCGCCGCGCATGATCGGCTTTCACCGGCCGTGCGATTCTAAAACATCTTGGCGGTCGCCATGCAAAGCACGGTGATGACCAGCAGCCCGCCGGCGATGCGTTCGCCCCTGGTCATTTTCGCGCGCAGCTCCGTTTGGCTCGCGGCATCGGCGCCGGCAAGCTGCCTGCTGGCGGAGCCCACCAGCGCGCCTTGCACGCCGGCGGCGATCAGCGCCGTCAAAATTCCGAGCGCCAGTACCTTTTCCATCGAGCCGAAAGCACCCTCATGAAAGAAATACCAGAGCAGGAAACCGGTCAGGAAAGCCAAACCGGCCGCGCCCATTTGCGGCCGGAAGAACCGCTCTGCCCGGATGTCCGGATCGCGGCCAACCGCGATGGTCGTGCCGGCCCAGAAGACGCCGGCCATGACGTGCAGGCCGATGACAGCGATATAAACGTATTGCATGACCGCATTCCTCTCATTCGCCCACCGCCTACGCGCCGCAACCATGTTGCGATGCCACGGATAAAGCAAAATTAGATATCTAACGGTTAGATGTCAATCATGAAGCCAAGTTTCACATTCCCACTGCTTGCTCTACTGTCAGATCATGACACCATTTGACCGCCCGCCGGTCGGCATGAATCTCGGCCGCACCGCCAAGCTTGTCGCACAAGCATTCGACGCTGCCTTGGTTGAGGCAGGCGGCACATTGCCGGTCTGGCTCACACTGCTGTCCGTCAAGTCGAGCGAGCTTGCCAATCAGCGCGAACTCGCCGGCATGATCGGCATCCAGGGTGCGACGCTGACCCATCATCTCAACGCAATGGAGGCGCAGGGCCTGCTGACGCGGCGGCGCGATCCCGTCAACCGCCGGGTCCACCTAGTCGAATTGACGGAGACGGGAGAAGCGCTGTTCGAGACGTTGCGGCAAGCGGCACTCGTCTTCGACAAGCGGCTTCGCAAAGGACTGTCCGACGAGCGTCTGGCGGAATTTGCCCAGGTGCTTGCGGCGTTGCGGAAGAATGTAGAGAGCTAGGAATGCCGGCCTGATGGCTCAGTCGTCATAGCTCTGGATTGTTCCAAACGTATAGTGGCATAGTTTCAGCGCGGCGATCAGGCTGGTCAATTTTGTCGTGCCGTCAAAGCCGTCCTGAACATCTCGTCATGCATCGCTGGCCGGGTTACGCCAGGCTTCCCTGCAATACCGTCAGCCTGGCTTTCTTCGGCGTGCGGGCGGTCAGCCATTCGAGCGCCTTGTCATGCGGCATCGGGAAGGCGATGGAATAACCCTGCACCTGGTCGCAGCCGATCGCCATCAGCGAGTCGAGTTCCGCTTCGGTTTCCGCACCCTCGGCGACGATGGAGATGCCCAGCCCCCGGGCAAGTTCGGTGATGGCGCGCACGATCTTGGAGTTGTCGCCATTCTCGTGGATGTTTTGCACGAAGCGACGGTCGATCTTGAGCCGGTCGATCTCGTTGGGATTGACGTGGCTGAGCGAAGCATAGCCGGTGCCGAAATCATCGAGCTCCAGATGCACGCCGGCCGCCCTGATATGACGCAGCTTCGCCGCGATGCCGGTCTTCTCGTCGTCCAGAATGACGGATTCGACGATTTCCAGCGACAGTTTCTGCGGCGGCAGTCCGGCTTTCTCCAGCGTCTCGAACAGAAACGCATCGAAATCATGCTCGCGCAACTCGGTGCCCGAGACATTGACCGCAAGCCGGCCGAAGGCAATCCCGGCACGATTCCACTCGGCGGCCTCATTGATCGCCTTGCCGATCACGATGCGGCCGATCTCCGGCATGAAGCCGCATTTCTCGGCGACCGGGATGAATTCGCCCGGCGAGATCATGCCCCGCTCGGGATGGTTCCAGCGCACGAGCGCTTCGATGCCGCTGATGGAGCCGTCGGTCAGCGAGACCTGCGGCTGGAAATAGACCTGGAACGCCTTTTCGGAAATGGCGATCTTGATGTCATGTTCGAGCTGCTTGCGGTAGTCGAGTTCGCGGCGCAGCTCCTCCGAGAAGAAAGAGAAGTTGCCGCCCCCCATTTTCTTGGCGGAGTAGAGCGCCAGATCGGCATGGACGAGCAGGTCCTGCGCATTGTCGGCATCGATCGGATAGACCGCGATGCCGCCGCTGGCGCCCGGGAGAATGGTGGTGCCCTGGAACACGATCGGCTCGTTGATGTGCACCAGGATGCGCCGTGCCAGCATGTTGATGTCCTCGGTGCTGCCGGCTCCGTTGAGGATCATCACGAATTCGTCGCCGCCGAGCCGCGCGCACAGATCCGAAGCGCGGCAGGAATCGCGCATTCGCTGTGCCGTCACGACCAGGACATAGTCGCCGGCGGCGTGACCCAGCGTATCGTTGATCTGCTTGAAGCGGTCGAGGTCGAGCTGAACTACGGCCAGGCGCTCGCGCCGGCGATGCGCGCCCTTGATCAGCGTCTCGAAATGGTCGGTGAGGAAGGTGCGGTTGTGCAGGCCGGTCAGGCCGTCATGCACCGCGATGAAGGCCATTGAATTGCGGGCGTCGACCAACTCACGCGTCTTGCGCAGGATCGCGTTGGACATCGGCCTGAAGATGAACAGCGCCACCAGCAGGATGACGCCGAGTGTGGCGTAGAACAGCGTGCGGTGGAGGGAGAGCAGCTTTTCCGAGCGCTCGTCGGCATCGGCGCTGATGCGCTGGCCGAGCGCGGCATAGCCCGACAGCGTGGCATTGGCGACCGACGCATCGAGATTGACGCGTTCGGCGCCGCCCTTGTAGCCGCCATTGTCGCCAAGGTTGAGCTGCGATTCCAGTGCAGACACCAGCCGGTCGCCATTGGCGATCAGGCCAACCGAGAAATAGTCGAGATGGAAGGGTTTGGTGAAAAGCACGCTCTCGATCGACTTCGCATCGAGCTTGGCCGGCGATTGCGGATCCGCGCCCGTTTGCTTGAGCAGCAGATCGTAGTTCGTCTCGAACTCCGCCGTGGCCTGCTTCAGCGCGCTGACCAGCGCCGGCTGCTTGTCGCGCGAGGCGGCGCCCGTCGCGCTGGCAAGGAAAACGATGCGCTGCGACAGCGTCTTCTGCGTGCCGACGATGTCGAGCAAGGTGTGATTGTGCTGCTGCGTGGCCATCGTCTGCTGCAGCAGAACGAAGGAGGCCGCGACCATGGCGGCAATGATCAGCAGCGCCAGCCAGTAGCCAGCCTTGATCAGCAGTATGAGCCTGCCTGAAACGGTTTGCACCGGCTGCTGAGACATGTTCGGGGGCGGTCCTCTCGCCAACGGATCTATGCGAGCACCATTGGACTGCAAACGTTAACAGGACTGGAAATCGACAACCGGTCCGCAAGGGGGAAAGGGCCAAAGATCGCGAAATGGTTATCGCCTCCTTTCGCCGCAGGCCGGCATTTATGTATTCGTCGGCCCGAGCGTTCTTGCGTGGCGGTTGAACGATCTCCATGGCGTCCCAGCTGATGCTGCCGGGCCACCTGATCCGGTCGCTTTTGCGATGGATTTTTTGTGCGGGCGGGACGACAGTCTGCCGACGTCAAACGGGGCCCGATCATGACCGCAGCATTTCTCTCCCATATCGACAACGAGCTTGCAGGGTTGAAATCCGCCGGGCTCTACAAGTCCGAGCGGGTGATTTCCTCGATGCAGTCGGCTGAGATCGAGGTCGGCGGGGAGAAAGTGCTGAACTTCTGCGCCAACAACTATCTCGGCCTTGCCGACAGCGCGGAACTGCGTGCGGCGGCCACGCAGGCGCTCGACCGCTACGGCTACGGCATGGCCTCGGTACGCTTCATCTGCGGGACCCAGGAAGAACACAAGCAGCTCGAGACGACGATCTCCTCTTTCCTCGGCTTGGAAGACACCATCCTCTACGGCTCTTGCTTCGACGCCAATGGCGGCCTGTTCGAGACGCTGCTTGGCGAGGAAGACGCAATCATCTCGGATGCGCTGAACCACGCCTCGATCATCGACGGCGTCAGACTGTCGAAGGCCAAACGCTTCCGCTATGCCAACAACGACATGGCCGATCTCGAGGCACGCCTGAAGGAAGCCAAGGATTGCCGCTTCCGGCTGATCGCCACCGACGGCGTGTTTTCCATGGATGGCATCATCGCCAATCTCTCCGGCGTCTGCGATCTGGCCGAGAAATACGACGCCATGGTCATGGTGGATGACAGCCATGCGGTCGGCTTCGTCGGCGGAAATGGGCGCGGTTCGCCCGAGCATTGCGGTGTCGAGGGCAGGGTTGACATCATCACCGGCACGCTCGGCAAGGCGCTCGGCGGCGCTTCCGGCGGCTACACCTCGGGCAAGAAGCAGGTGGTCGACTGGCTGCGCCAGCGCTCGCGGCCCTATCTCTTTTCCAACACGCTGATGCCGGCGATCGCCGGCGCCTCGATCAAGGTGTTCGAGCTGATCCGCAATGGCGACGGATTGCGCGAGCGCCTATATGCCAATGCGGCCCGGTTCAGGTCCCAGATGGGCAAGCTTGGCTTCACGCTGGCTGGGGCCGATCATCCGATCATCCCGGTAATGCTGGGCGATGCCACGTTGGCGCAGGAGATGGCGGCGCGCATGCTGAAGCGTGGCATCTACGTCATCGGATTCTCATTCCCCGTGGTGCCGAAAGGCCAGGCGCGCATCCGCACCCAGATGTCGGCGGCGCACTCCAGCACCGACATCGACCGGGCCGTGGAAGCGTTCGGCGCGGTCGGCAGGCAATTGGGCGTGATTTCCTGAAGGGCCGGTAGCGAAAAGCGATTCCGGATCAAGAGATTCAAGGGACAAAAGAATGTCGAACATGATGAAGGCGCTGGTGAAGGCCAAGGCCGAACCGGGCATCTGGATGGAAGAGGTTCCGGTGCCGGAGATTGGCCCGAACGATGTGCTGATCAAGGTCAAGAAGACCGCGATCTGCGGCACCGACGTCCACATCTACAACTGGGACCAGTGGGCGCAAAAGACGGTTCCCGTGCCGATGGTTACCGGCCACGAATTCGTCGGCACGGTCGCCGACTTTGGTGCCGCGGTCACCGAATACAAGGTCGGCCAGCGCGTGTCGGGCGAGGGACACATCGTCTGCGGCCACTGCCGCAACTGCCGCGCGGGCAGGGGGCATCTGTGCCGCAACACGCTCGGCGTCGGCGTCAACCGTCCCGGTGCCTTCGGCGAGTACCTGGCCATTCCCCAGCACAATGTGGTGCCGATCCCCGACGACGTGCCGGACGAGATTGCCGCGATATTCGATCCCCTGGGCAACGCGGTCCATACGGCATTGTCCTTCGACCTGGTCGGCGAGGATGTGCTGGTCACCGGCGCCGGGCCGATCGGCATCATGGGCGCGCTGGTGGCGCAGTGCGTCGGCGCACGCAAGGTTGTCATCACCGACATCAACCCGGTGCGGCTGGCGCTGGCCAAGAAGCTTGGCGTCCAGCATGTTGTCGACGCCTCGAAGGAGAAGCTGCGCGATGTCATGCCGGTGCTCGGCATGACCGAGGGTTTTGACGTCGGCCTCGAAATGTCGGGCGCGGCCCCCGCCTTCCGCGACATGATCGATACCATGAACAATGGCGGCAAGATCGCCATTCTGGGCATTGCGCCCACCGGCTTCGAGATCGACTGGAACAAGGTCATCTTCAAGATGCTGCATCTCAAGGGCATCTACGGCCGCGAAATGTTCGAGACCTGGTACAAGATGATCGCGCTGGTACAGGGTCCGCTGGATGTGAGTGGGCTTATCACGCATCGGATTGGCATCGACGATTATCAGGTTGGGTTCGATGCGATGCGCAGTGGCAGTTCGGGCAAGGTGGTGATGGACTGGTAACGGCGGTATAGCGCCATCCGGTGAAACGTTTGCGCGAGGCGCCCCCCTCTGTCCTGCCGGACATCTCCCCCTCAAGTGGGGAGATCAAATTACGGGATAGATTTGCGTCAGGACAGAGGGGGCGCTGTCCCGCCAGCACATCCCCATTCTTTCGGCGCTACTTTGCTTCCAATGCCCTCTCAAGCGCCGCCACCCCACGCACAATCGCCGCACGTTCGTCCACGCCAAGTTTCGCCAGCAGTTCCCGCTCGAAACTCTGCGCCAGCGGCACCATCTCGCGATAGGCTGCAAGCCCGGCGTTGGTAAGCGTCAAGTGCTCGACGCGGCGGTCGTTCTCGTCAGGTGTTCGTACCAGCCAGCGCCGCCGTTCTAACTCGGCCACGGCGCGCGAGACCTTGGTCTTATGCATGGCCGACTGCTCGCCAAGTTCCGTCGCGGTCATCGTGCCGCGCTGTCCCAACCCCGATAACGTGCGCCATTCGGGCCGGGTCAGGCCGTGGCGGTCCTTATAGACTTTCGAAAATTCGCGGCTGACGGCGTCTGAAAGACGATACAGCCGGTAGGGCAGAAAGCTTTCGAGCTCGAGAATGTCCATTGTCCGCATCCGGGAAAAACGGAAGGTTGATAGTTACATTTTCGATGGTTACAAATGAAACCAATTTGGTCAATCCGGGAGGAAGCAATGGCCTTTTCCTACATGCCGGGTTTCGGCAACGACTTCGAAACCGAGACCCTGCCCGGTTCGCTGCCGCAGGGACGAAACTCGCCGCAACGGCCGGCCTACGGCCTCTACGCCGAGCAGCTTTCAGGCTCGCCCTTCACCGCTCCGCGCGGCACCAATG
Source organism: Mesorhizobium sp. LNHC229A00 (assembly GCF_000502415.1). Lineage (NCBI taxonomy): Bacteria > Pseudomonadati > Pseudomonadota > Alphaproteobacteria > Hyphomicrobiales > Phyllobacteriaceae > Mesorhizobium > Mesorhizobium sp. LNHC229A00. The sequence goes on along the minus strand of NZ_AYWQ01000009.1, from coordinate 339,723 downwards.
AGCGCTCCTGGCTCTACCGGATCCGGCCGAGCGTCAAGCACACGGGCAGGTTCAAGGCGGCGAGTTATCCCCTGTGGAAGACCGCGCCCAATGTCGGCGACCACGAGCTGGCGCTTGGCCAGTACCGCTGGAATCCGGTGCCGATGCCGAAGGAGCCGACCGACTTCATCAAGGGTATGCGCAGCATCACCACGGCCGGCGACGTACTTGGCCAGACCGGCATGGCTGCCCATGTCTATGTCGCCAATACGTCGATGGTCGACGATCATTTCTTCAATGCCGACGGCGAGTTGCTGGTCGTGCCCCAGGTGGGCAGCTTGCGCTTCGTCACCGAGGTGGGCGTCATCGAGCTTCGGCCCGGCGAGATCGCCGTGCTGCCACGCGGCCTCGTCTTCAAGGTCGAACTGGCCGACGCCGAAGTGCGCGGCTATGTCTGCGAAAATTATGGCGCCAAGCTGACTCTGCCCGACCGCGGCCCGATCGGCGCCAATTGCCTGGCCAATCCGCGCGACTTCAAGACGCCTTGCGCCTGGTTCGAGGAGAAGGAAACGCCGTGCCGGCTGATCGTGAAATGGTGCGGCAATTTCCATGTCACCGAGATCGGCCATTCGCCGCTCGACGTCGTTGCCTGGCACGGCAACTACGCGCCCTATAAATATGATCTGGCGACCTTTTCGCCGGTCGGCGCGCTGCTGTTCGATCATCCTGACCCGTCGATCTTCACCGTGCTGACGGCGCCGAGCGGCGAGGAAGGCACCGCCAACATCGACTTCGTCCTCTTCCCGCCGCGCTGGCTGGTGGCCGAGGATACGTTCCGGCCGCCCTGGTACCACCGAAACATCATGAGTGAGTTCATGGGTCTGATCCACGGCCAGTACGACGCCAAGGAGGAGGGTTTCGTCCCCGGCGGCATCAGCCTGCACAATCTGATGCTGGCCCATGGTCCGGATGCGCCTGGCTTCGAAAAGGCCTCGCGCGCGGAGCTGAAACCGGTCAAGCTCGACAATACCATGGCCTTCATGTTCGAGACCCGTTTTCCGCAGATGCTGACCCGCTACGGCGCCGAACTCGAAACCCGGCAGGACAACTACATCGATTGCTGGGCCGACCTGAAGAAGCGCTTCAATGGCACGCCCGAGGGCGACTGGTCTTGATCGGCAAACCAATGCCGGACCGGCTTGTGCTGCTCGGGTCGAAAGGCGGTCCGGCACTGCGGCCCCGCGGGCCGTGGCCGAGTTCGTCGCTGCTCGAGATTGGTGGGCGAGCCATCGTCGTCGATTGCGGGCTTGGCGTGACGCGCGGTCTGGTCGATGCCGGGGTCAGCCTGAAGGTGCTCGACCTGATCTTCATCACGCATCTGCATTCCGACCATGTGCTGGAACTCGGGCCGCTGATCCACACCGCCTGGACGGCCGGATTAGCGACGCCGGTCACGGTGTTCGGGCCGCCTGGGGTTGGCCACTACTGGCGGCGCTTTTGTCAGGCCATGGAATTCGACATCGAGATCCGCATCGCCGACGAGGGCCGTCCCGATATTCGCGAGTTGGTCTCTGTCGACGAATTCGGCCAAGGGCATGTGGCCGAGCAGCGCGGACTGACGGTCACGGCGCTGCGCGTCGACCATCCGCCGGTGACCGACTGTTTTGCCCTGCGCTTCGAGCATGGCGGCAAAAGCGTGGTGTTTTCCGCCGATACGGCCTTCTTTCCGCCGCTGGCGCATTTCGCCGAAGGGGCTGACATTCTCGTCCACGAAGCCATGCTGGAAGAAGGCATCGAGCGGCTGGTTGCCAGGACCGGCAATGGCGCGCGGCTCAGGGAACATCTGCTCTCCAGTCACAGCTTTGCCGAGGAGGCAGGCCGTATCGCCCGCGATGCCGGCATCAAAAGATTGGTGCTCAACCACCTCATTCCAGCCGACGATGCCGAGATCGGCGAGCTCGACTGGATCGCCGCGGTCAGGAAAACATGGGCCGGCGACTTGACGATCGCTCGCGACGGCCTTGTTGTGGAGTTAAGCGGCGCCAAGGCCGCATCAGGAGAGGGAACCGCATGAAGCTTGCCACGCTGAAGGACGGAACACGCGATGGAAAGCTCGTCGTCGTTTCGCGCGACCTGACGCAATACACCGACGCCTCGTTCCTGGCGCGCACGCTGCAGGCCGCACTCGACGACTGGCGCAGGATCTCGCCGCATCTCGCGACCATAGCGGAATCGCTGGAGAACAATGCGATGCCGGCGGCCCGTTTTCACGAGCATGACGCGCATTCACCGCTGCCGCGCGCCTATCAATGGGCCGACGGCTCGGCCTATGTGAACCATGTCGAACTGGTGCGGAAGGCGCGCGGCGTCGAGATGCCGGCAAGCTTCTGGACCGACCCGCTGATCTACCAGGGCGGCTCGGACTCCTTCGTTGCCCCGCGCGATCCGATCCGTCTAGCGGATGAGGCCTTCGGCATCGACATGGAAGCCGAGATCGCCGTCATCGTCGACGATGTGCCGATGGGCGCCAGCCTCGACGAGGCGCGCGCCGCGATCCGGCTGGTGATGCTGGTCAACGATGTCACGCTGCGCGCGCTGACCGGGCCGGAACTCGCTAAGGGATTCGGCTTCTTCCAGTCGAAACCGTCCTCCGCCTTCTCTCCGGTCGCGGTGACGCCGGATGAGCTGGGCGATGCCTGGGACGGCGGCAAGGTCAATCTGCCGCTGCTTGCCGACATCAACGGCAAGCCGTTCGGCCGCGCCGATGCCGGTGTCGACATGACCTTCGATTTTCCGGCGCTGATTGCTCACGCCGCCAGCACAAGGCCGCTGGTATCAGGCGCCATCATCGGCTCGGGTACGGTGTCCAACAAACTCGACGGCGGCCCGGGCAAGCCGGTCTCTGCGGGCGGAGCCGGTTATTCCTGCATCGCCGAACTGCGCATGATAGAGACCATTGTGTCAGGCGAGCCCAAGACACCTTTCTTGCGCTTCGGCGACACCGTGCGCATCGAGATGAAGGACAGATCAGGGCATTCGATCTTCGGCGCCATCGAGCAGAAGGTCGAGAAATACCAGCGGTAGGCAAAATGAGAGGTTTGAGTGATGGACCTGCTGGATCATCTGCGTCGCATGGCGGGGAACAATCTCTGGTCGAACGACCGGCTCTATCGCGCCGTGCTTGCGCTGAAGCCCGGTGAATTCGAGGCCGAGCGCACCAGCTTTTTCCCGTCGATCAAGGCAACGCTCAACCATGTCCTCGCGGTCGATCATCTCTATCTCGATTTTCTCGAAGACGGCGGCGTCGGTGCGGCTGCCTACGATGACTTCGTGCCTTTCGATGCCGCGCCGGAGCTTTACCTGGCTCAGCTTGCGGCCGATCGGCGGCTGATCGCCTTCTGCGATGGCCTGTCGGAGGCCGATCTCGACCGCCGCGTCGTCACCGACCGGCGTGAAGACGGCATGATCCCGGAAAAGATCGGCGATATCCTGGCGCACGTCTTCCTGCACGACATCCACCATCGCGGCCAGGTGCATGCGATGCTGTCCGGCACCTCGGTGGCGCCGCCGCAACTCGACGAGTTCCTGCTCGACTATGATTTGAAGCTGAGGAGAGTGGAGGTCGAGCGGCTACGGTTGGACGATCAGGCCAACGCAACATCATAGGCTGAAAAAGACGATCAGCGGCGACCAACGTCAGGCCTTTGATACGCGCGTGTGCTTTCGCCATCGGATGCTCATTGCCAGGCCCCTTATGACCAAAATCTGGTCATAAGGGGCCTGGCTGCAAGAACCTTGGCGACGGTCTGTCTATTCCGCGGCCTGAACCTTGATCACGCCGCGCTTGATCTGGTCCTGCTCGATCGATTCGAACAGCGCGCGGAAATTGCCTTCGCCAAAGCCTTCGTCGCCCTTGCGCTGGATGAACTCGAAGAAGATCGGCCCGATCACGGTCTTCGAAAAGATCTGCAATAGAATCTTGGTCATGCCGCCGTCGACCACACCTTCGCCGTCGATCAGGATGCCGTGCTTCTTCATCCGCTCGATCGGCTCTTCATGGCCGTTCACGCGGTCATACGACATGTCGTAGTAGGTCTCGGGCGGGCCGGGCATGAATTTCAGCCCGTTCTCCGCGAGCTTGTCGGTGGCGGCGTAGATCTCGTCGGTTCCCACCGCGATGTGCTGGATGCCTTCGCCATTGTACTTCTTCAGATATTCGGCGATCTGGCTGGTCTCGTCCTTCGACTCATTGAGCGGAATGCGGATCTTGCCGCAGGGCGAGGTGATCGCCCGGCTGACCAGGCCCGTGATCTTGCCGTCGATGTCGAAGAAATGGATCTGCTTGAAACCGAACAGATTGCGGTAGAAATCCCACCATTTGTCCATCTGGCCGCGATAAACGTTGTGGGTCAGGTGATCGAGGAAATAGAAGCCGACGCCTTGCGGCTTGGGGTCGCGTTCGCCGAGCCACTCGAATTCGGCGTCATAGGCCGAGCCCTTCTTGCCATAGCTGTCGATGAAATAGAGCAGCGAGCCGCCGATGCCGACGATAGCAGGCACGTCGAGCGCCTTGTCGCCGCCTTCGTAAGGCGTGGCGCCCTTCGAGACGGCATGCTCGAAAGCATGCTTGGCATCGACCACCCGCCAGGCCATCGAAGCAGCACAGGGGCCGTGCTTGTCGACGAATTTCATCGCATGCGAGCTGGGCTCGGCATTGACGACATAATTGATGTCGCCCTGGCGCCAGACGGTGATGTCCTTGGTGCGATGCCTTGCTACCGCGACATAACCCATGCGGGTGAACAGTTCGGCCAGCTTCCGCGGCTCCGGATGCGCGAATTCGACGAACTCGAAACCGTCGGTGCCGGCGGGGTTGTCCTTGCTGATCGTGGCGGGCGGTGCGTCGTGCGGGAAAGGACCCATGATATCCTCCGGATGCTGCTAGGCCTGAAAAGACCGTCTAAATCATAATAGCGCGGAGCCCACGCACGGTGCTTGCATTCAAACGCTTGAAATGGTGATCTCATGCGCGGACCGTGCATGACGAGAGATAAAACCATGGATCAGACGCGCATTGATCAGTTCGACCGCAAGATAATGGCGCTTTTGCAAGGCGACGCGCGGCTCACTAACAACGATCTCTCCGAGCGGGTAAACCTCTCTGCCTCGCAATGCTCGCGCCGCCGCCAGCGGTTGGAGGAGGACGGCTACATCAGGGGCTATCGTGCGGTGCTCGACCGCGACAAGCTCGGTTTCTCGCTGGTCAACGTCATCTCGGTGACACTGGCCACCCACAACCGCGACAATGCGCGCCGCTTCGGGGAATTGGTGGCGCGGCTGCCCGAGGTGCAGGAGGCCCATGCGCTGACCGGCGAGATGGACTACATCCTGAAGGTCGTAACCCCAGACCTCAAATCGCTGTCGGAATTCGTCAACGGCGTGCTCCTGCCGCACGAATCCGTGCAGCATGTGAAGACGGCGATCGTGCTGGAGACGCTGAAGGAGACCGGCGCGCTGCCGATTTAATCCTTCGACTGCTGGATCAGCCCGTACAGATTGGTACAGCGGGCGCCGGAGCGGCAATAGGCGAACACCGGGCCGTCGAGCTCGTCGAGTGCCTCGGCCTGGTCGTCGACATTCTCTCGCGTGATCTGGCCGCTGATCACCGGAATGTAGCGGAAGGCGAGGCCGGCGGCCTCGACCGCGGCCTTGAGCGTGTCCGCCGAAGGCTGTCCCGGCTGCTCATCATCAGGCCGGTTGCAGATCACGCTCTTGAAGCCGGCTTCCTTGATGGAGGCAACGTCCTCGGGCTGGATCTGGCCCGAGACCGAATAGTCTTCGCTGATCTGGCGGTATTCCATGGCTCGTATCCTCGCGATCTCTTTGACGGCAGTCTTGCCACTCCGGGGGGGGGGCGGCAATCCGCATCGAAGGAATTCTCTGCAAATAGACATCGCGCGCCAGAAAATCCAACCGGGCCGATACGGCCCGGCTGGCCGCGGATCAAACTCAGCTGCCGAGAATGGCGCCTTTGATCTGGCGGATGTTGTTGTGCATCATATCGATATAGGTCGAGCCGGGGCCGTCGGGCTGCGACAGCGCGTCCGAGTAAAGCGTGCCGCCGACCTTGATGCCGGTCTCGCTGGCAATCTGCTCGATCAAGCGAGGGTTGGTGATGTTCTCGACGAAGATGGCCGCGGCCTTGTCCTGCTTGACCTGCTCGACCAACTTGGCGACATCGGCGGCCGACGGCTCGGAATCGGTCGAGATACCTTGCGGGGCGAGGAAGATCAGGCCGTACTCGTGCTCGAAATAGCCAAAGGCGTCATGCGAGGTGATGACGACGCGCTTTGCCTCGGGGATCGACTGGATCGCCGCCCTCACTTCGCCTTCCAGCGCGTCGAGCTTCTTGGTGTAGGCGGCGGCATTGGTCTGGTAGCTGACGCAGCCGTCGCTGTCGGCCGTGCAGAAAGCTTCGGCGATGTTCTTCACATAAATCCTGGCATTGGCGATCGACTGGAAGGCGTGCGGGTCGGTGACCGTCTTGCCGCCGCCGGTGCCGGCGCCTTCGGCCGCATCGGCATCGGCGAATTCAGGCTTGAAGTCGATCGGCGTCACACCCTTGGTCAGCGTGACGATCGAGGCCTTGGTGGCGCTGGCATCGACCAGCCGCTGCAGGAAACCTTCGAAATGCAGGCCGTTGACCAGCACGATGTCGGCCTTGGCCATGGCGACCGCGTCGGCAGGGCTTGGCTCATAGACATGAGCGTCGCCATCCGGCCCGACGATCGTGGTGATCGCGACACGGTCGCCGCCGACGTTTTTGGCAAAGTCGGCAATGACCGTAAAGCTGGCGACCACCTTCAGCGGCGCCGCGAAGGCCGATGATGCGCCAAAGGCGGTTAATGTTATAACGCTCAATGTCAGGGCGGCGCGGACCGTTTTCAGCATAAGCGGGGTTCCTTCCAGAGGGTGAGGCGGATCAGGCCGTTCTGTGACGGTGATGGATGATGCGACCGCGCAGAATGCCGCGCGTGCCAAACAGGATCGAGGCGAAATAGATGACACCGGCCGACAGGATGATGGCCGGGCCGGATGGCAACGACGCGTGATAGGACAAGAGCAATCCGGCACTGCAGGAGGCAAAGCCGATCAGCACCGCCAGCACGCACATCGGCTCGACGCGTGCGGTCCAGAATCGCGCGGCTGCCGCGGGCAGCATCATCAATCCGACGGATAGCAAAGTGCCGAGCGCCTGGAAGCCGCCGACGAGGTTGAGCACGACGAGGCCGAGGAAGATGAAATGCACCGGGCTGCCCATGCGGCTGACCGAACGCAGGAACAGNACCGCGACGATGCCGCCAATCAGCATCAATGCCTCGTTGTTGAGCGCCAGCACCGTGCCGAACAGCACATGCATGAGATCGACGCTGGAGCCGCGGATCGATACCATCAGCACTCCGATGGCGAGCGAAATCAGATAGAAGGCGGCCATCGAGGCGTCCTCGCGCTGGATGGTGAAGCGCGAGACAGCGCCAGCGCCGAGCGCGACGATGACGCCGGCGATCAGGCCGCCAATGGTCATCGGCAGGATCTCAAGGCCATAGAACAGGAACCCGGCCGCCGCTCCTGGCAGGATGGCATGCGCCATGGCGTCACCCGACAGGCTCATGCGTCGTAGCATCAGGAAGACGCCGATGGGGCAGGCGCCGAGCGACAGCATCAGCGAGCCGAACAGCGCCCGCTGCATGAACCCGAAATCGGCGAAGGGAGCAATGAAAAGACCGTAGAGCGCGTCCATCAGGCGGCCCTCGGTCCGGCGCCATGGTGATGGTCGCGATCGTGGCCATGATCATGGCCATGATCATGGCCATGAGCGTGCTCGTCAGGCTCGCACCAGGGGGCGTTCTCTTCCCAGGCTTCGTGGAAGCGGCGCGCGCGCAGCAGGTTCTCCGGCTTCAGCGTCTCCCGGGTATCGCCCCAGGCAACCGGCTGGCGGGCAAGCAGCAGTGTTTCGGGAAAATTCTGGCGCACCAGATCCAGATCATGGACCACCACCATGATAGTGCGCTCTTCGCCATGCCAGCGATTGATCAGGGCAATGAGGTCACCGACCGTCTTGGCGTCGACCGCGTTGAAGGGCTCGTCGAGGAGGATCAGGTCGGCATCCTGCAACAGCACGCGGGCAAACAGCGTGCGCTGCAGCTGGCCGCCCGACAGCGTGTCGATCGGCCGCTTCTCGAAGCCGCCGAGGCCGACGGCCATCAATGCCTGGCTGACGGCTTCGCGATCTTCCCTGGTATAGCGGCCGAGCATGCCGCGCTTCGGCCACAGGCCAAGCGAGACCAGATCGACGACGCGGGCGGGAAAGGAGCGATCGAGTTCCGACTGCTGCGGCAGATAAGCTGCCCGCACGCCCGACGCGCGGATAACCTCGCCGGCCATTGGCTTCAGCACGCCGACAATACCCTTCATCAGCGTCGATTTTCCGGAGCCGTTGGCTCCGACCACGGCCGTCAGCGAACCCTTTCGGATCGTGCCATCGAGGTGATGGATCGCGGGATGGCTGTTGTAGCCCAGCGTCAGGTCACGGAAGGTTAGGCAGGTCTGGGTCATATCGTTCCGTTGGAAGTCGAGCCTGGCCGCGATAGTGGCCGTTGGATATGTGATGTTATTACATTAGTCAACAAGCCAATCCGGTGGATTTGCGACCCGGCGGCTCAATTTGCCGTGAGTTTCTTCCGTGCTGGTCCAAGGAGATTTGGCCCCGGCGGCCTTGCCCGAAGCCCGCGCCGACTCTAAACAGGCGCAACCCTCAAACGAAGGAACCTCGCAATGAGCATTCGTCGCATCGATGTTGGCCCGCGCATGAGCCAGATCGTCATCCACGGCAACACCGTCTATCTGGCCGGCCAGGTCGGCGAGCCCGGCGGCAACGTCGCCGCGCAGACCCGCGACATCCTCGCGACCATCGACGAATTGTTGGCCAAGGCCGGCACCGACAAGACCAAGATCGTCCAGGCGATCATCTGGCTGGCCGACATGGGCACCTTCGCCGAGATGAATTCCGAATGGGACAAGTGGGTGCCGCAGGGCCACACACCCGCTCGCGCGACCGGCGAGGCAAAGCTCGCCGGTCCCGAATATCTGGTCGAGATTATTATTACGGCTGCGCTGTAAAGCCGCTGCAGGTGCCGATCTTCCCCAAGCGGGAGATCGGCTTACCCCTGCGACGGCGTGAACCTTGCCACCAGCGTGTGGCTTTCCGCCGGATAGATGAAGCGCACGTGGGTAACCGGGTGCTCCGCGCTCCAAGTGCGACGCTCCACGACCAGGCAGGGCGCGCCAGGATCGATATCGAGCTCGTCACCGATAGTCTCATCGGCGGCCATGGCGCGTATCCGATGTTCGGCCTCGCTCCACGGCACGCGGCCGATCAGCCATGGACCCGCCGCGATTTCCAGAAACTCTTCGTCGCCGGCTTCCGCAACCGCCGAAAGATTGATCAGACGTCGCTCGAGTGCGAATGGCCGTTCGCCGGCAAAATGAAGGCCTTCGACCGCCAGTACCGACCCTGCGGCGGACAGTCCGAGCAAAGCCCTGTCCTCCACGTTGCTGCGCCGCCTCAGGCGTTCCAGCCGTTCGTAGCGGTAGGGCAGGCCGAGCGCCTCGACCTCGATCCTGATGTCGTGAAGCTCCAGCACCGCCGCTTGCGATTGCGGCTGACGGACAAAGCTGCCAGACCGGCGGCGGCGTTCAATCAAACCTGCCTTGGCCAACTGAGACAGAGCCTTGTTCACCGTCATGCGTGAGCATTTGTATTCGGCGGTCAGCTCATGTTCGAACGGGATACGGTGGCCGGGCGCCCAGGTGCCGGACAGGATTTTTTCCCGGATACCGGACAGGATGCGTTGATGCAACGAGACCGTCTCGTTGTCGTCTATCTCCGTCGGTTCAGCCATGCTCATCTGGGTTAACCCTCGGAAAGCGCAGTCATCACGCTGCGAAACCGTTCGGCGATCGCCTCGCGCCTGGCGTGTCTGCCAGCGCTGACCTGTTTTTTGCCATGCACCCAGACGCAATCGACCTTGCTGCCATTGGCAAAGATCCAGGCATCGAGGATCGCGTCGCCTGTCTTGCCGGCCAGCGAAGGGTTTTTGCCGTCCAGCGAGACGAGATCGGCGGATGCCCCAGTTGTGATTTGCGAGGCGCCGGCACCAAGGGCGACGCCACCGCCGTCTAGCGCTGCGTCGAACAGGGCGCGGCCCGTTGAGCCGCCGGCTACCGAAAGCACATTGCGGGCGCGGTGCGCGAGGCGCTGCGAATATTCCAGCTGGCGCAATTCGTCGGGCAGGCCAATCAGCACATTGGAATCGGAGCCGACGCCGAAGCGGCCGCCATGCTCCCTGAACAATGGCGCGGCAAAGGTGCCGTCGCCCAGATTGGCCTCCGTGATCGGGCAAAGGCCGGCAATGGCGCCGGTCTTCGCCATGCCGATGGTCTCGGCATCCGTCATATGGGTGGCGTGAATCAGGCACCAGCGCTGGTCGACAGCGGCAGCCCCAAGCAGAAATTCGACCGGACGCGCGCCTGACCAGGCAAGGCAGTCCTCGACTTCCCTGACCTGTTCGGCGGCGTGGATGTGGATCGGTCCGTTTGGCGCCATGGCGGCGACTTCGATCAGTTCTTCGGGCGTCGCGGCGCGCAGACTGTGCGGCGCGACCCCGACGACAGCTTGATTCAGCGCGCGAACCGATTCACGGCTTTTCTCCACGAGCCGGGCGAACCGATTCACATCGTTGATGAATCGGCGCTGGCCGTCATTTGGAACTGCGCCGCCGAAAGAGGAGTGGGCGTAGAACACCGGCAGCAGCGTCAGGCCGATCCCTGTTTCGCCAGCCGCGGCAGCGATGCGCTCGGCCATCTCGGCTGGGTTGGCATAGGGTTGTCCATCGCGATCATGGTGCAGATAATGAAATTCGCCGACGCGGGAAAAACCGGCCTCCAGCATTTCGACATAGAGCTGCGCCGCCACCGCCTCGACCTGGTCGGGAGTCATCGACAGCGCGAAGCGGTACATCACCTCGCGCCAGCTCCAGAAACTGTCGGCGGAGGGGCCGCGCAACTCGGCAAGGCCGGCCATGCCGCGCTGGAAGGCGTGGCTGTGCAGATTGGGCATGCCTGGCAGCAGAATGGAATGGCGTTCATCACCGGGCAAGGCGGCGGCTTCAGGCTCTACGGCCGTAATGCGCCCATTGGCTAAGGTGATCCGCACATTGTCGTGCCAGCCGTCGGGAAGAAGCGCCTGTTCCGCAAAGATATCGGTCACTTTTCTCTCCGCTTTCCGGTCTCGTATGCGATGATGGCACTTGCAGTGCGTTTCAATATGTATATACATAATCGCCACCGATTGAAACGGAAAAGATCATGGCCGTAGAGAGCAAAAACCGGGCAGGGAGGGTTCGCCTGTGGCGCAATGCGCGTCTGGCGACCATGGCTGGAAATCGTGCCGGATTGGGGATCGTCGAGCATGGTGCGCTGGCCGCGCGCGACGGCCGCATTGTTTATGCCGGTCCGCAATCCGAGATGTCCTCGGCTTTTGCCCAAGGCGAGATCATCGATTGCGAGGGCCGCTGGATTACGCCCGGCCTGATCGACTGCCACACCCACCTGATCCACGCTGGCAACCGCGCCAACGAATTCGAGATGCGGCTGGCCGGCGCCACCTATGAGGAAGTCGCCAGGGCCGGCGGCGGTATCGTCTCGTCGGTCAAATCCTTGCGTGCTGCCAGTGAGGGCGACCTGGTTGCCCAGACGCTGCCGCGCCTCGACGCGCTGATTGCCGAGGGCGTAACCACCGTGGAAGTAAAGTCGGGCTATGGCCTCGATCTGGAAAACGAGAAGAAATCGCTGCGCGCCGCGCGACAGCTGGGCAATGAACGCCCGGTGACGGTTCGCACCACATGTCTCGCAGCCCACGCGCTGCCGCCCGAAGCCAAGGGCGACAAGGATGCCTTCATCGATCTCGTCGCCAAAACGATCCTTCCCGGCGTCGTCGAGGAAGGCTTGGCCGATGCTGTCGATGGGTTCTGTGAAGGCATCGCCTTTTCGCCGGAACAGATGGCGCGCGTCTTCGATGTCGCCCAGGCGGCTGGCTTGCCCGTCAAACTTCACGCCGACCAGCTGTCCAATCTGCATGGCGCTGAACTTGCCGCCCGCTATGGCGCGTTGTCGGCCGACCATCTCGAATATACCGACGAGGCAGGCGCGGTGGCGATGGCCAAGGCGGGGATCGTGGCGACCATCCTGCCCGGCGCCTACTACTTCATCCGCGAGACCAAGAAGCCGCCGATCGACCTGTTTCGCCAGCATGGCGTCAGAATGGCTGTTGCCACCGACAACAATCCCGGCACATCGCCGCTGACCTCGCTGCTTCTGACCATGAACATGGCGGCCACCCTGTTCGGCATGACGGTCGACGAATGTCTTGCCGGCGTCACCCGCGAAGCCGCCCGTGCGCTGGGGCTGCTCGGCGAGACCGGCACGCTGGTATCGGGCAAATCCGCCGATCTGGCGATCTGGGACATCGAGCGCCCCGCCGAACTCGTCTACCGCATGGGCTTCAACCCGCTGCATGCCCGCATCTGGAGAGGACAATGACCGAACTGACCCTGAAGCCCGGCAATGCGAAGCTGGCCGACTGGCGCGCCATATACCGTGGCGCCGTGCCGAAACTGGACGATGCCTGCCGTCCGAAAATCAAGGCGAGCGCCGAGGCCGTCGCCAGGATCGTTGCCAAGGGTGAGCCGGTCTATGGCATCAACACCGGTTTCGGCAAGCTGGCCAGCGTGCGCATCCCCGCCGAGGATCTCGAGAAGCTGCAGCGCAACATCGTGCTTTCGCATGCCGCGGGCGTGGGCGAGCCGATGCCCGTTGCCGTTGCCCGGCTGATGATGGCGCTGAAACTTGCGAGCCTCGCGCAGGGCGCCTCCGGCGTGCGCTCGCGGACCATCGAGTTGCTTGAAGCGATGCTGGTCAACGACGTCATCCCGGTCGTGCCGGCGCAAGGGTCCGTCGGCGCCTCCGGCGACCTTGCCCCGCTGTCGCACATGACGGCGGTGATGATCGGCGTCGGCGAATGCTTTACTCCGCATGGCCGTTTCCCGGCCAAGGTCGCGTTCGTCTCGCATGGGCTGGAGCCCGTGACATTGGGCGCGAAGGAAGGTCTGGCGCTGCTCAACGGCACGCAGTTTTCGACGGCCTATGCACTGGCCGCTTTGTTCGATGCCGAGGTGCTCTACCAGTCGGCGCTTGTCGCCGGCGCACTTTCGACGGACGCGGCCAAGGGTTCCGACGCGCCGTTCGACCCGCGCATTCATCTGTTGAGAAAGCACCGTGGCCAGATCGAGACCGCGGACGCGCTGCGCAATTTGATGGCCGGTAGCGCGATCCGCGAGTCGCACCGGGTCGGCGATGAGCGCGTGCAGGATCCCTATTGCCTGCGTTGCCAGCCGCAAGTGATGGGCGCCGCACTCGATGTCCTGCGCAAGGCCGCCGATACGCTTGAAACCGAGGCCAATGGCGTCACCGACAACCCGCTGATCTTCGCAGAAGACGATACTGCTCTGTCCGGCGGCAATTTCCACGCCGAGCCGGTGGCGTTCGCCGCCGACATGATCGCGCTCGCCGTCTGCGAGATCGGCTCGCTGTCGGAACGCCGCATCGCCATGCTGGTCGATCCCGCGCTGTCAGGCATGCCCGCTTTCCTGACGCCTAAGCCCGGTCTGAACTCCGGCTTCATGATCCCGCAGGTTACGGCGGCCGCGCTTGTCTCGGAAAATAAGCAAAAAGCCTATCCGGCCAGCGTCGATTCCATCCCGACCTCGGCCAACCAGGAAGACCACGTCTCGATGGCCGCGCATGGCGCACGCCGCCTGATCGGCATGGTCGAGAATGCAACCGCGGTGATCGGCATCGAATTGCTGGCCGCCGCCCAAGGCTGCGATTTCCATCAGCCGCTGGCGTCGAGCGCAGCACTGGAAGCCGTGCGCAAGCTGGTGCGCGCCGAGGTGCCGCATCTCGATAACGACCGGCATTTCCATCCCGACATGGAAAAGGCGATTGCCATGGTGCGCAGTGGTGCGGCTGTGAAAGTCGCGAGCGCGGTGGCACTGCCCTCGATCGCCGGAGCGGCGTGATGACGGCCAGCCCCTGGCTCACGGTCACGCGCGGCACGGCGCCGCTGCTGGTGTCGATCCCGCACACCGGTATCGACCTCGCCGGCCTCGAAAACCGGCTGGTCTCGCCTTGGCTCGGCCGTCGTGATTGCGACTGGTGGATCGACAATCTCTATGATTTCGCCGCCGGTCTCGGCGCCACTGTCGTGCACACTGCGATCTCGCGCACCGTCATCGACGTCAACCGCGATCCATCCGGCGCCTCGCTCTATCCCGGCCAGGCAACCACCGGCCTGTGCCCGACCGAAACCTTCGACGGCGACCCGCTCTACCGCGACGGCGAAGAGCCGGGGCCGTCGGAGATCGACGAGCGCCGGCAGAAGTTCTTTGCGCCCTATCACGCCGCCTTGCAGGCCGAGATCGACAGGTTGCGCACCTTGCATGGCAAGATTGTCCTCTACGACTGCCATTCGATCCGCTCGGTGCTGCCACGCTTGTTCGAAGGCACGCTGCCGGTGTTCAATCTCGGCACGAATGACGGCAAGAGCGCCGATCCGACCTTGCAGGCGATGGTCAACCAGATCATGGCCGAAACCGGCGAGACTTTTGTCGTCAACGGACGCTTCAAGGGCGGCTGGATCACGCGCCATTTCGGCCAGCCGCTTCAGGGCGTGCACGCGCTGCAGATGGAACTCTCCAATCGTGGCTATATGCGCGAGCCCGACGGGAAGGGCACGCCGGACAATTGGCCGGTGCCCTACGACGCCGCGTTCGCCGCACCGATCCGCGCCACGCTGACGCGGATTCTTCAAATCGCCATTGACTGGGCCGGGCGCTGACGCGCCGCCTCGTCCGAAAGGGACAATGATGAACAATCCCCGTCACAATATACGCGAAGTGCGCGCGCCGCGCGGCGACAAGCTCAATGCCAGGTATTGGACCACCGAAGCGCCGCTGCGCATGCTGATGAATAACCTCGACCCTGATGTTGCCGAAAACCCCAACGAACTGGTCGTCTACGGCGGCATCGGCCGGGCGGCGCGGACCTGGAACGATTTCGACCAAATCGTTGCGTCGCTGAAGACGCTTGGCGAGGACGAGACGCTGCTGGTGCAGTCGGGCAAGCCGGTCGGCGTGTTCCGCACCCACCCGGACGCGCCGCGCGTGCTCATCGCCAACTCCAATCTGGTGCCGCACTGGGCGACCTGGGAGAAATTCAACGAGCTCGATAGAAAGGGCCTGATGATGTACGGCCAGATGACGGCCGGCTCCTGGATCTACATCGGCACGCAAGGCATCGTGCAGGGCACCTACGAGACCTTCGTCGAGGCCGGCCGCCAGCATTATGGCGGCAATCTCAAGGGAAAATGGATCCTGACCGGCGGCCTCGGCGGCATGGGCGGCGCCCAGCCATTGGCCGCCGTCATGGCAGGCGCCTGCTGCCTGGCGATCGAATGCAATCCCGACTCGATCGATTTCCGCCTGCGCACCCGCTATGTCGACGAGAGAGCCGAGACGCTCGACGAAGCCATGGAAATGATCGAGCGCTGGACCAAGGCCGGGGAGGCGAAGTCCGTCGGCCTGCTAGGCAACGCCGCCGAGATCGTGCCCGAAATGTACCGTCGCGGCATCCGCCCCGACATGGTCACCGACCAGACCTCGGCCCACGACCCCATCAACGGCTATCTGCCGAAGGGCTGGACGATGGCCGAGTGGCGCGAAAAGCGTGTCAGCGACCCCAGGGCGGTCGAGAAGGCGGCTCGCGCCTCCATGCGCGAACATGTCGAGGCGATGGTCGCATTCTGGAACGCCGGCGTGCCGACGCTCGACTATGGCAACAATATTCGCCAGGTCGCCAAGGATGAAGGGTTTGAAAACGCCTTTGCCTTCCCCGGTTTCGTGCCGGCCTATATCCGCCCGCTCTTTTGCCGCGGCATCGGCCCGTTCCGCTGGGCAGCTCTCTCCGGCGATCCGGAGGACATCTACAAGACGGACGCCAAGGTCCGCGAGCTCACCCCCGGCAACACCCATCTGCACAATTGGCTGGACATGGCCCGCGAGCGGATTTCCTTTCAGGGGTTGCCGGCGCGCATCTGCTGGGTGGGCCTCGGCGACCGGCACAGGCTGGGTCTAGCCTTCAACGAGATGGTGGCCAAGGGCGAACTGAAGGCGCCCGTTGTCATCGGCCGCGATCACCTCGATTCCGGTTCGGTCGCCTCGCCGAACCGCGAGACGGAAGCGATGAAGGACGGTTCGGACGCCGTGTCCGATTGGCCGCTGCTCAACGCATTGCTCAACACAGCTTCGGGCGCCACCTGGGTGTCGCTGCATCATGGCGGCGGCGTCGGCATGGGTTTCTCGCAGCATGCCGGCATGGTCATCGTCGCCGACGGCACGCCGGATGCTGCAAGGCGCCTGGAACGGGTGTTGTGGAACGATCCGGCGACCGGTGTCATGCGCCACGCCGACGCCGGCTATGACATCGCGATCGAATGCGCCAAGGAGCACCAGCTCAACCTACCGGGCATTCTAGGCTAGCGCTGGCGTCATGCGCATTCTGCGTGCCACCGATTACCGCGTCATGCCGTGGAAAAACGGCGGCGGTACGACGACCGAGATCGCCGTCTCGCCCGCTGGCGCCGGGCTCGACGATTTCGAATGGCGCGTCTCGATGGCCCGGGTCGAGACGAGCGGGCCGTTCTCCAGCTTTGCCGGCATCGACCGCACCCTGTCCGTGCTGGAAGGCGAGGGGATCGTGCTTGACGTCGCCGGCCTTCCGCCCGAGCGGATGACAGCGGCTTCCCAGCCTTTTTCCTTTCCAGCCGACCAGCCGACAAGTGCCGCGCTGATCGCCGGCCCGATCACCGATCTCAACGTCATGACCCGCCGCGGCCGCGTGTTGCATCAAGTCGAACGCCTGCCGGTTTCGGCGCCTGTGGAAATCTCGACCGAGGCCTGTTCCACCCTGATCCTTTGCCACAGAGGCCATGCCATTTTCGCCGGCGCCGCTCCTCTCCGCCTCGGGCCGCTCGACACCCTGCTGCTCGGGCCGGATGTTTCCGTCTTGCGGGTAGAGCCCGCCCCGGATGCGACCCTTTTCGTGGTCCGCATAAGGGGGGCCGCCTGACGCGTTTACCGCCAACGGTTACCGCCTGTTTCCAAACATGATCGCGATGCCGGCGAAATATAGCGTAAGCTGACGGTGGCATCACGAAAAAGCCCGAATCCTCTCCGTCGATCGGTCCCGACGGGAGCGAGGGGCGCTCGTCTTTGAGTCGGTCGAAAGATGACGCTCCGTCGTGGTGCGGAAACAAACTTTCGGCATAGGGGTTGATGCAACCGATTGCATTTGAACCGGTTTTAGGGCCATTGCCGTGGCGGTGACGCCGCTGAGTGCCCGCTTACGGAATTTTCAATGAATATTCAGACGAACCCAGCCCAGATCGAGAAGACAAGCGCGAGCTTCCCGGCCATCACGGAAGAGCCGATACGATCGGTATTCCTGCCGGAGGAACGGCTCCGGCTGCTCGGCGAGAGCCTGGCCAAGGGCGATCTGACCGATCTGTTCGGCCTGATCCCGTTCGACTTCCAGGCCCGCATCCGTGACAGCGCCAAGAAGATCCTCGAAGTCTACCGGTCGACCAATGCCGCGCAGGGGAGGGGCGAAACCATCACGCCGGCCGCGCAGTGGCTGCTCGACAACAACTATCTGATCGAGGAAACCATTTTCCAGGTCAAACGCGACCTGCCGCGCCGCTTCTACCGGCAGTTGCCAACGCTGAAACTGCCCGATGGCGGCACCGTGCCGCGCGCATTGGCGCTGGCCTGGACCTATGTCGCGCATTCCGACAGTTCCGTCTCGGCGACCATGTTCAAGTCCATCGTCCAGGGTTTTCAGTCGGTCGAGCCGCTTAAAATCGGCGAACTCTGGGCCCTGCCGTCCCTTTTGCGCTTCGTGCTCATCGAGAACCTCCGCCGCCTGGCGGTCAGGGTCAACCGCACCCGCCAGATGCGCCAGATCGCCAACGATGTGGCCGACAAGGTGCTTGCGACCGACGACAATCCGGACCGGCAGGCGATCCTTGCCAATTTCAGCGCGCATGCACAGGACACCACCTTCGCCACTCAGCAGATCGGAAGAGCACACGTCTGAACTCCNTGGAAGGCGAACTTGAGAAGACCGGCTCGGATGCCGAGGAAATCATCATTTCCGAGCACCAGACGTTGTCCAGCGGCAATGTGACCACCGGCAACATCGTCCGCGGCCTGCGCCTCATCAACGACGTCGACTGGACGGTGTGGTTTGAAGGCGTCAGCCGCATCGATACCGTGCTGCGCGAGCGCACCGATTTCGCGGCGCTCGACTTCTTCTCGCGCGATCAATACCGCACCGCGATCGAGGAACTGGCACGCCGCTCGAATCTGTCGGAGTACCGTGTCGCCGAAAAAGCCATCGAACTGGCCGGCCATGCTGTTAGTGAAACCGTCCCGGAGAGCGGCGAAGGGGTTGATGCCGAGGCTGCAGCCGTCCACACCGATGTCGGTTTCTATCTCGTTGGCCCGCGCCGGCTGGAACTCGAAAAGACGATCGGTTATCGGCCAACGATCAGCCAGATGGTCAAGCGGACCTTCGCCAAGACCGGATGGCTTGGCATCGTCCTGCCCGTCTTCGCCCTGACCGTCCTGCTGCTCGTCCTGTCGGGCAACGCCCTTTCCAATCTCGGCCTGTCGGTGCCGTCGATCGTGCTGATGCTAGCTCTGTTTGCCGTGCCGGCCAGCGAAGGCGCGCTCGCTTTCTTTAACACCGTGGTCTCGCTGTTCCTCAAGCCGACACGCCTGATCGGCTATGACTACAGGCACGGCGTGCCGCCCGAGGCGCGCACCCTGGTGGTCGTGCCGTCGCTGATCGGCTCGCGTGACGATGTCGAGGAAAACATCCGCAACATCGAAGTGCATTACCTTGCCAATCTGGCGGACGAGATCCATTTCGCGCTGCTTTCGGACTGGCCCGACAGCAAGATCGAGATCGAGGCGGCCGACACCGAGATATTAGACTTCGCCCGCGCCGAAATCGCCCGCCTCAATGCGCGCCATCCCTCCGAAGGCGCGCCGCGCTTCTACATCCTGCACCGCCGCCGGCTCTACAATGCCGCTCAAGGGTCCTGGATGGGTTGGGAGCGCAAGCGCGGCAAACTGCACGAACTCGACCTGTTGCTGCGTGGCGACAGCGATACCACCTTCCTGCCGCTCGAAGTGCCGCTGCCTGAAAAAGTCGTCCATGTGATGACGCTCGACGCCGATACCCGCACCACCCGTGATGCCGTATCGAGCCTGGTCGGCAAGCTATGCCATCCGCTCAACCGGCCGCATTTCGACGCCACCAGGCGCGTCGTCACCGCCGGCTACACCATCCTGCAGCCGCGCATCACCGCTTCGCTCACCAGCGGCGATGAAGCCTCGTTCTTCCAGCGCGTGTTCTCGGCCAATCGCGGCCTTGATCCTTATGTCTTCGCTGTTTCGGACCTCTATCAGGACGTCTTCAGCGACGGGTCCTTCACCGGCAAGGGCCTCTATCACGTCGATGCCTTCGAGGCCGCCTTGCAGGGCCGCATCGAGGAAAACACCATTCTCAGCCACGATCTGCTCGAAGGCGCGCTGGCGCGCGCCGCGCTGGTCACCGACGTCGAGTTGGTCGAGGATTACCCGACCCGCTACTCGGTCGATGCCTCGCGCCACCATCGCTGGGCGCGCGGCGACTGGCAACTTTTGGGATACATCTTCAACCCGCGCTCCGGCGTGCCGGCGCTGTCGCGCTGGAAGATGGTCGACAATCTCCGCCGCTCGCTGACGCCGATCTTCTGGGTGATGGCGGCGATCGCCGGCTGGACCTTGCTGCCCTTCACGCAGGCCGCGCAGTGGCAGGCATTGTTGATCCTCAGTCTGTTCATGGCGCCGACCTTCGACATCGTCAACGCCATCCTGCCCAAAAGCGGCGACCAGACGCCGCGCGGCCACTTCTCGGCTCTGGCGCGCGACGTCGCCTTCGGCACCGCCATGGTGGCGCTGAAGATCGTACTGATGGCACATAACGCCTGGATGATGGGCGATGCCATTGTGCGCACGCTCTACCGGCTGTTCGTCAGCCGGCAAAACCTCTTGGAATGGCGCACCGCCTCGCAGGCGCACAAAGCCGGCGACAACGATGTCGGCTCCTATTACGGCATGATGTATGGCGCCGTGATCATCGGCTTTGTCGGCCTCGCCATTCCCGTGCTGGCTGATTCCACCGGTGCCTTCGTTGCGTTCTTCTTTGCCTTGTTCTGGATCGGCTCGCCGGCGATCGCCAGTTGGATCAGTCGCTCCGCGGAAACCGAGGACCGGCTGCGCATCTCGCAAGCCGACATCCACACGCTGCGCACCGTGGCGCGCCGTACCTGGCACTATTTCGAGAGCTTCGTGACGGCAGAGCATCACAATCTGCCGCCGGACAATTTCCAGGAGAGCCCCGCGCCAGTCGTCGCGCCGCGCACCTCGCCGACCAACATCGGCGTTTACTTGCTCTCGGTCGTCTCGGCACGCGATTTCGGCTGGATCAGCCTGTCCGATGCCATCACCCGCATCGACGCCACCATGACCACCATCGAGAGCATGCCGCGCCATCGTGGCCATCTCTTCAACTGGTACGACACCACGACGCTGAAGCCGCTCTATCCGCTCTACATCTCGGCTGTCGACAGCGGCAATCTCGCCGGCCACCTGGTGGCGGTGGCGGCTGCCTGCGCCGAATGGGCGGAAGCCCCTTCCGTCCACCTGCAGGGCGATTTCGAAGGCATCCTCGATACGGTGACCATCCTGAGCGAAAGCCTCGATGAACTGCCCGACGACCGCCGTCAGTTGCGGCCGTTGCGCCAACGCCTTGTCGATCGCCTCGACGGCATGCGGCGCGCCGTCGAAACGATCAAGGCGCAGCCGGAAATGGCCTCCATCCGCACCATCAACCTGGCCGTGCTGGCCGGCGAAATCCGCAAGCTCGCCACCGCCATTCACACCGAAGCCGCATCGCCGCAGAGCGACGTCATCGTCGACTGGACGGCAAGGCTCGAAACCACCTGCGAGGCGCACGTCCACGACGCCCATAGCGACGAAAACGCCGTCGAGGCTCTGCGTGCCAAGCTGCTCACCTTGCGCGAACGCACCCGTCGTTTCGCCTTCGAGATGGAGTTTGCCTTCCTGATGCGGCCGGAGCGCAAGCTCTTGTCTATCGGCTACCGGGTCGAGGAGCATCAGCTCGACGAAAGCTGCTACGACCTTCTCGCCTCCGAGGCGCGGCTGACCAGCCTGTTCGCCATCGCCAAGGGCGATCTGCCGACCGAACACTGGTTCAGGCTTGGCCGCCCGATCGTCGAGATCGGCTTCCAGGGCGCGCTGATGTCGTGGTCCGGCTCGATGTTCGAATATCTGATGCCGCCGCTGGTGATGAAGGAACCGCAAGGCTCGATCCTCAACCAGACGAGCAAGCTGATCATCAAGCGCCAGATGCAGTATGGCCGCCAGAAGAACGTGCCGTGGGGTATTTCGGAAGCGGCCTACAACGCCCGTGACCGGGAACTGACCTATCAATATACCAATTTCGGCGTGCCCGGCCTGGGACTAAAGCGCGGCCTCGGCCAGAACACGGTGATTGCGCCTTACGCGACTATCATGGCGGCGCAGTTCAACCCGCGCGAAGCGGTGCAGAACCTGGCCCGGCTGCGGGAGATCGGCGCGCTTGGCCGTCATGGCTATTATGATGCAGTCGACTTCACGCCGCAGCGCGTACCGGAAGGCACCAACCACGCGGTCGTGCTGAACTACTATGCCCACCATTCGGGCATGTCCATCGCCGCCGTCGCCGACGCCATCTTCGAAGGTCGCCTACGCGATCGCTTCCATAGCGATCCGGTCATTGAATCGGCCGAATTGCTGCTGCAGGAGAGGGCGCCTCGCGACATTCCGACCGCCACCGTCCGCACCGAGGCGGACGAGCGCTCCAAGGACGAGACCGAGACCGAGAGCCCCGACACCCGCATCGTGCTCGATCCCGCGCGGGCGCTTCGTTCGACCAATGTGATGTCGAATGGCCGCTATTCGGTGATGGTGACCGCAACCGGCTCCGGCTACAGCCGCTGGGGCGATCTTTCCGTCACCCGCTGGCAGCCCGATCCGGTCGAGGATCGGCTTGGCTCCTACATATTCCTGCGCGATGCCGCCACTGGCGACTGGTGGTCCGCGACTTCGGAACCGAGGCGCGCGGCCGAGGAAAAGACGCAGGCCCTGTTTTCCGATGACAAGGCGAGCTTCGTGAAGCTGGTGGGCACGCTGCGCTCCGAAGTGGAGTGCATCGTCATCTCCGAGGGCAATGGCGAAGGCCGTCGCATCACGCTCTACAACGAGAGCACATCCGACCGTCACATCGAGGTGACGTCCTTTGCAGAACTGGTCCTGGGTTCGGAAGCTTCCGACAACGCGCATCCGGCCTTCTCGAAAATGTTCGTGGAAACGGAAATCGCCGCCAACAACGGCGCGATCTTCGCCACGCGCCGCAAGCGTGAAACCAGCGAGCCCGATGTAACGCTGGTGCATTTCGTCACCGATCCGTCGGGACCGGCGCGTGATGCCGAGGCCGAGACCGACAGGCGCGCCTTCATCGGCCGTGGCCGCACCATCGTCGATGCTGCCGCCTTCGATCCAGGCGCCAGGCTTGGCGGCCATTCCGGCTTCACGCTCGATCCCATCGCCTCGCTGCGTCGTCAGGTGCGCGTGCCCGCCAACAAGAAGGTATCTCTGACCTTCTGGACTGTCGTCGGGGCCAACCGTGCTGAGCTGGAGGAGGCGATAAACCGGCTCGACCATCAGGAGAGCTTTGCCCGGCAGGCGATGCTTGCCTGGACGCGGAGCCAGGTGCAGACCCGCCATATGGGCCTCAGTCTGACCGACGCGGCCAATGTGCAGAAACTGGCGCGCTATCTGATCTATCCCGACCCGTTCCTCCGGTTGCCGGCCGAGTCCATCGCTTCCGGGCTGGGCAAGCAGTCGAGCCTGTGGCCGACCAGTATTTCGGGCGATTACCCGATCTTCCTGGTCAGGATCGGCGACGTTGCCGATCTCGAGATCGTAGCCCAGGCGTTGCGCTTCCAGGAATATATGCGCACCCGCGGCATGATGATCGACTTCGTCGTCGTCAACGAGCAGGCTTCCTCCTATGTCCAGGATCTGCAGCGCGCGGTCGAGACGCTGTGCGAAAACAGCCGCTTGCGCGGCAAGGAACTCGGACCCCGCCAGCACATTTTCGCGGTCCGTCGCGACCTGATGGAGGAAACCACCTACAAGACGCTGCTCGCCGTCGCCCGGGTTGTGCTGCATACGCGCAATGGCACCATCTTCGACCAGATCGAACGGGCCGAGGCGGCCGCGCTGCAGACGCGCGATGGCCTGCAGCCGGCAGGATTGCCGAGTTCGCGCGAAATCGCGGCGCTCGCACCGCAGATGCATGCATTTGCCTCGCAGGCTGTGGCCGACGTCAGCGCCGATGGCTCCGGCCTCAGCCTGTGGAATGGTTTCGGTGGCTTCGACGGCGATGGGCGGCACTACGTGGTGCGCCTGGCCGGCCGGCGCACGACGCCGCAACCCTGGATCAACGTCGTCTCCAACGCCTCGTTCGGCTTCCACACCTCGGCCGAGGGGGCGGCCTTCACCTGGAGCCGCAACAGCCGCGATTACCAGCTGACGCCATGGTCGAACGACCCGGTGTCCAACCGACCGGGCGAGGGCATCTATATTTACGACCAGGCCAGCGGCAAGGCGTTCTCTCCGCTCGCAGCGATGGTGCGCGATCCCGCGATGACCTACGAGGCCTGGCATGGCCAAGGCTTCTCGACCTTCCGCTCGAAGCGCGGACCGTTGTCGATGGACCTGACCCATGTCGTCGATCCAATCGATCCGGTGAAGATCACACGGCTGCGCATCCAGAATTCCGGCCCGGTACCGGCTCGGCTGCGCGTCTATGCTTACGCCGAATGGGTGCTTGGCGGGCATCGGTCGCGCACCGCGGCAACCATAGTGCCGTCCCGCGACGGGGCCACCGGCGCGCTGCTGGCACAAAATCCCTACGGGCTCGATTTCAGCGAGCGGGTGGCCTTCCTCGCCGCCGACACCGGCGTCCACTCGGTGACGTCAGACCGGGCCGAGTTCCTCGGCCGGCACGGGTCCAGCGAGCTGCCACAGGCGGTGCTGAGCGGTTCGGCCCTGTCGGGTCGCGTCGAGGCCGGAGATGATCCTTGCGCGGCGATCGCTCGCGACGTCGAGATTCCGGCCGGCGCCGACGTCACGCTTATCTGGCTGCTCGGCGATGCCGATTCCGCGGCGCAGGCGAGCGCGTTGGTGCAGACGCACCGGGGCAAGGACTTCGACCAGCGCCTTGCCGACAATGAGCGCGAATGGCGCGCCTTCCTAGACACCATCCAGGTGGAGACGCCGGACAAGGCACTCGATGCCATGGTCAACCACTGGCTGCCCTATCAGAGCCTTGCCTGCCGCATCCGCGCCCGCTCGGCCTTCTATCAGGCAAGCGGCGCCTTCGGCTTCCGCGACCAGTTGCAGGACACGCTCGCCTTGCTGGCGCATGACCCGACGCTGGCGCGCGACCAGATCCTCAACGCCGCGCGGCGGCAGTTCCCGGAAGGGGACGTGCAGCATTGGTGGCTGCCGCGCACCGGCGCCGGCGTGCGTACCTTGATCTCCGACGACGTGGTGTGGCTCGCCCACGCCACGGCGCGCTATCTCACGGTAACCGGCGACGCCGCCATCCTGAAGGAGCAACTGCCTTTCCTCGACGGACAGGAGCTGGGTGAAGGCGAGCACGACGCCTTCTTCACCCCTGAAATCTCGAAGAAGACGGTGTCGCTCTACGACCACTGCGCGCGTGCGCTCGACCTTGCCATCAAGCGCAGCAGTCCAGCCGGCCTGCCGCTGATCCTTGGCGGCGACTGGAACGACGGCATGAACCGTGTCGGCGAACACGGCAAGGGCGAGAGCGTGTGGCTGGGGTGGTTCCTGTTGAAGACCCTGGGCGACTTCGCCGCGGTCGCCAAGACCGAGGGCGACACCAAGCGCGCACAGGCCTGGGCAAAGCATGCCGACGCGCTGAAGCGGGCGCTTGAAAGCACGGCATGGGACGGCGAATGGTACCGGCGCGGCAGTTTCGATGACGGTACGCCTTTAGGGTCGCGCACATCGCAGGAGTGCAAGATCGACTCCATAGCACAGTCCTGGAGCGTGCTGTCGGGCGAGGGCGACCCGGCGCGGTCGACGACAGCGATGCAGCAGGCGACTAAGCTGCTCGTCGATGATCATCTCAAGATCGTCAAACTGTTCACGCCACCGTTCTCGAAGACGCAGAAGGACCCCGGCTACATCAAGAGCTATCCGCCTGGCGTGCGCGAGAATGGCGGCCAGTACACCCACGCGGCGACATGGTTCGTCATTGCACTGGCCGAGATGGGGCAGACCGATGAAGCCTATCGCTGCTTCTCGATGCTGAACCCGGTCAACCACGCGTCCGACGAGGCCTCGGCCGAGCACTACCGCGTCGAGCCCTACGTAGTGGCGGCTGATATCTACGCCGGGGACGACAAGGGAGGTCGCGGCGGCTGGACCTGGTACACCGGCTCGGCGGGCTGGCTTTATCGGGCGGCGGTCGAAGGCATCCTAGGCATTGAACGGCGCGGCAAGCAGATCACATTCCGGCCGAAGCTG
The DNA here is from genome assembly GCF_000502415.1 of Mesorhizobium sp. LNHC229A00. NCBI lineage: Bacteria > Pseudomonadati > Pseudomonadota > Alphaproteobacteria > Hyphomicrobiales > Phyllobacteriaceae > Mesorhizobium > Mesorhizobium sp. LNHC229A00. Next base: position 313,774 of record NZ_AYWQ01000009.1, on the reverse strand, counting down.
CCCAGCCACTGGGATGGCTACCAGGCTTCACTCAAGATGCTGGGCGCCGAGATCAAGGTCCAGGTCATTCGCGACAAAAAGACCAAGACGATCTCGCTCGAAGTGAATGGTTCGAAGACAAAATCGACGTCCTTCGCACCAAAAGCTGGTGACCAGACCGAGGTTGTGGTCAAGATTCCGCCATGAAATCAGCTATCTAGTGATCAGATCGCGCGTCCTTCGGGACGCGCGACTTCGTGCATTGTTTACTTGCGCGCGGGGTGCTGACGACGTTGGCCAGGCGCCCGGACGAAAGTCATGCCGGCCTACCGTGATTAAAAATGTGGCACCGCTCGACCACTGCCATGATTTTGCCGCAAGGCTGACATTTCACCTTTTATCTCAAACCGTTAGGTGATCACGCCAGATTTCGTATCGTCGTCATCTTTTGTTCGCTAAATGGGAACGGAAGAGATAGACGGGCATTGTTTTGCGACGCATCAACCGTTACGTGTCAGGGAATGGTGCGGTGCACAATATCGGTATTGGGCACAATAGAACGTTGGCGGAGTAGCTGAAGTGTCACTTCTGCAGATCTATTGGAGAGCGCTGGGGTATCTGGCTGCCGACAAGAAGCGCGTCGCGCTGATCTGTTCGGCCAACGTCGCTCTTGCAGCCATCGCGATCCTCGAGCCGATCATGTTCGGCCGGGTCATCGACGCTATTTCCGCGCATGGTTCCGTTTTCTCCACGCTCGCCGTGTGGGCCGGCCTGGGCGCCTTCAATGTGATGGCTTTCCTACTGGTGGCGCGCGGCGCCGACCGGTTCGCGCACGCCCGGCGCAGCGAAGTGCTCTGCCAGTCGTTCGAGCGCGTCATCACCATGCCGCTCGCCTGGCATCATCAACGCGGCACCTCGAATGCCCTCCACACGCTGCTGCGCGCCGTCGAGACGCTGTTCAGCCTTTGGCTCGAATTCATGCGTCAGCATTTGTCCACGGCTGTCGCGCTCGTTCTGCTGGTTCCGACGGCCCTCAGCATGGATGTGCGCATGTCGATGGTTCTGCTCGTGCTCGGCGTGCTCTATGTCGGCATCGGCCGCCTTGTGATGAAGCGCACCAAGGAAGGCCAGGCCGCGGTCGAGCGCCACTATCACAAGGTGTTCGCGCATGTGACCGACTCGGTGAGCAACGTCGCCGTGCTGCAAAGCTACAACCGTCTTGGCTATGAAGCCGAGGCGCTGCGCGGCTACGTCAAGAACCTGCTCGACGCGCAGAACCCGGTGCTCGACTGGTGGGCTATCGCCAATGCGCTCAATCGGCTGTCGTCGACGATCTCGATGATGGTGGTGCTTCTGATCGGCGCTTATCTCGTCACTCATGGCCAGCTGCGCATCGGTGACGTCCTCGCCTTCACCGGCTTCGCCACGCTGCTGATCTCACGGCTCGACCAGATGTCGGCGTTCGCGAACCAGATTTCGGAAGCTCGCGCCAAGCTCGAGGATTTCTACAAGCTCGAGGACTCGGCCGCCGATACCGCCGAGCCGGACGGCTTGCGCGACCTTGCCAACGTCACCGGCCATGTCCGTTTCGAGGATGTCAACTTCGAGTTCGCCAATTCGGGGCAGGGCGTCAGCGATGTGTCCTTCGAGGTGCAGGCCGGCCAGACCGTCGCGATCGTCGGACCGACGGGTGCGGGCAAGACCACGCTCATCAACTTGCTGCAGCGCGTCTTCTCGCCGTCCAGCGGCCGGATCCTGATCGACGGCATCGATACGCGCACGGTGACCCGCAAGTCGCTGCGCCATTCGATCGCCACCGTATTCCAGGACGCTGGGCTTTTGAACCGCTCGATCGAGGACAACATCCGGGTCGGTCGTGCCGATGCGACCAACGACGAGATCCATGCCGCCGCCACCGCGGCCGCGGCGCAGGATTTCATCCTGGCCAAGAGCAATGGCTACGACACGGTGGTCGGCGAACGTGGCGGCCAGCTTTCAGGCGGCGAGCGCCAGCGCATCGCCATTGCCCGTGCCGTGCTGAAGGATGCCCCGATCCTGGTGCTCGACGAGGCGACCAGCGCGCTCGACGTCGAGACCGAGGACCGCGTCAAGGAGGCTATCGACGAATTGCGCCGCGACCGCACCACCTTCATCATCGCCCACCGCCTGACCACCGTTCGCGATGCCGACCTGGTCGTGTTCATGGACAAGGGCAGGGTGGTCGAGATGGGTGGCTTTGCCGAACTGTCGCTGCGCAACGGCCGCTTCGCCAGCCTGCTGCGCGCCGGCGGCCTGCTGAACGACGAGGAAGTCCGGCGCCTCAGCCGGTCGGTGCAGGGCGAGGCCGCCTGAGCCGTTAACGGTTCCGCCTTCTCCCGAACGGGAGAAGGCAAGACCAGACCTGCGACACCGCCGCTCGATTGCCCCAAACGCTTCGGCGGTCTATGTAAAGTCGCATGAGTGACACCACCTCACGCTTGAGCGGCTTGACCGATCTCGCCAATCCGACGCGGTTCGTCGGGCTTGCCGATAAGCTTGTGCCGTGGCTGGCCGCGCTCGCCGCGCTCATCCTCGCGATTGGCCTCTATATGAGCTTCACCGCGCCCGAGGATTTCCAGCAGGGTATCACCGTTCGCATCATGTACATCCACGTGCCTTTCGCCTGGCTCGCCATGATGTGCTACACGCTGATGGCGGTCTCCGCGCTTGGTACGCTGGTCTGGCGCCATCCGCTGGCCGATGTCGCGCTCAAGTCGGCCGCACCCATTGGAGCGGTGTTCACCGCGTTGGCGCTGATCACCGGTTCGATCTGGGGCAAGCCGATGTGGGGCACCTGGTGGGTATGGGACGCCCGCCTGACTTCTGTCTTCGTGCTGTTCCTGATGTATCTCGGCATCATCGCGCTGACCCGCGCGTTGGAAGATGCCAGCCGCGCCGCCTGGGCCGCCGCCATCATCACGCTGGTCGGCTTCATCAATATCCCGATTATCAAATTCTCGGTCGACTGGTGGAACACGCTGCACCAGCCTGCCTCGGTGTTCAGGCTCGGCGGCCCGACCATCGACCCGAGCCTGCTCTGGCCTCTGCTGGTGATGGCTGTCGGGTTTACCGTGCTGTTCTTCGCGCTGCACCTGATGGCAATGCGCACCGAAATCCGCCGCCGCCGGGTGATAGCCATGCGGCGGGTGGCGGCACGGCAGGCGGAGAGTCCGGTCTAAAACCTCATGTCATCAGCCCGCGTGCCGCTACCGGCAGCGTTTCGAGAACCTTCTCACCGTCTATCAGATTGACCTCGTTGAACAGGTTGGTGACGACGCAGCAGTGGTCCGGCACCACGCGCACGCGTTCGCCAATGCGGAGCCTGCCGTCGCCGGAAAGCGTGACCGTGCCGTGCTCCTCGCTCAGGCCCGTCACCAGCGCTCCGGGGACGCCCATCAACTCTCCAAAATCCTTTAGCCCAAGCGTATCGCTGGACAGGGCCTTGCTGCCGCTATCGAGAATGGCGCGCGTCGCTGTCGGATGGCTGACCACGGTTGCGAGCACCGTCAGCGCGCAATCGTCCAAGGTGCCGACGCCTTTGGCGACCTGGTAGCGGTCGAGATAGATGTAGGTTCCCGGGCGATACTCCGTGATGACGGATGCATCGGCGGAGCGCCACATATCAGGCGTGCCGCCGCTGGAGATGCGCTCGCAGGCAAGTCCCGAGGCTGCCAGCGCCTGCTTGGCGTCGGCAAGCCAGGCTTCAGCTTCACTCGCGCGGCCGGCGGCCGGATAGGTCATCAGTCCGCCGAAGGTGAGGCCACCTGCCTTGTCGATCAGCCTTGCCAGCGCCACTGCTTCATTGGCTGTCTGCACGCCGCAGCGACCCATGCCGGTGTCGCATTCGACCAACACGGGCAGAGGATGGCCGGCATCGGTGAAAGCTGCCGCGAGCCCTTCCAGCGTATCCATGCTGTCGGCCGTCACCGACAGGGTCACGCGGCCGTGCAGCGCCTTCAGCCGCTCGAGCTTGGCGCGCCCCAGAATGTTGTAGGGGAGAAAGATATCGGTCAGCCCGGCGTCGGCCATTACCTCGGCCTCGCCGATCTTCTGGCACGTGATGCCCACGGCACCTGCCGCCATTTGCTTCTTCGCCCAATAAGGCAGCTTGTGCGTCTTGATGTGCGGCCTGAGCTTCAGTCCGTTCTTGTCGGCATGAGCCTGTGCACGAGCAATGTTGGCTTCGGCGCGTGCGACGTCGACAAGGATCGAAGGCGTATCGAGGTCATGGATGGTCTGCATCGGCTATCCCTGTGCAATTCGCAAGGGTTTATGAGCCTCAAAGCACGCGATGTCACGCGGCCAGCGGGCCGCGATCTGTTGGCCATGGGTGGCACGCGCGAGGCTCGAACAGGCAGGGCTCGAATCGGCAAGATGGATCGACACCGCACCGGCGTTCGGCTATGCGATTGTCGGAAAAATCGACACGAGGGTCATCATCTTGAAACGCTCCGCCATCAACGACATCATCCGCGAAGCCGACGCCTTTATCCGCTCGTTCGGCTATATCATGCCGCCTTTCGCCTACTGGTCGCCGGAAGAGATGAAGACGCGCCAGGTCGATTCCTCGGCCATCTTCACCTCACGGCTCGGCTGGGACATCACCGACTACGGCCAGGGCAAGTTCGACGATCTCGGCCTGTTTCTGTTCACCGTTCGCAACGGCCGCTACGAGGACATGAAGAAGGGCATGGGCATGCTCTATGCCGAAAAGATCATGATTTCGCGCAAGGAACAGATGTCGCCGATGCACCGCCACAACATCAAGGCCGAGGACATCATCAACCGCGGCGGCGGCAAGCTGGTGCTTGAACTGTTCATGCATGATCGCGACGGCGGCATCGACCCCAAGGCCGAGGTATCGGTGCCGGTCGACGGAACCATCCACAGGCTGCCGGCGGGCGGACTGCTGAAGCTTGATCCGGGCCAAAGCGTCACGCTCTTGCCTGGCGTTTGGCACGCCTTCTGGGCCGAGGGCAAGGATGTCCTGATCGGCGAGGTGTCGACCGTCAATGACGATCGCACGGACAACGTCTTTCGCGAGCCGATCGGCCGTTTCGCCGATATCGAGGAAGACACATCGCCGCTGCATCTATTGGTGGCGGACTATGACAAATGGCTGGGCTGAGGGCGTCCGTTCTCAACCCCACATCGCCCCCGACTTGCGGGGCCAGCAACCAAGTCCGAGGAGAAATAAGTCTTGAAGTCAGCTCTAGTTCTAACCATTGCCGCCTTGGCGGCGCTCGGTTTCGGTATGCCGGCCCAGGCGGCGGGCTTCACCAATATCGTCATTTCCGCGACCAAGGACGGGGGAATGCCGCAAAGCAACTTCCCTGTCGAGACACCGGTGATCTACGTCTCGGCTGACCTCGTGGATATCGCGCCGACCTCGAAAATCACATTCTCCTGGGTCTCGGTTGATTCTCACGGCGCCGCGCCGGAGAACTATACCATCGACAAGGTCGACCTCGACGTAGGAGCCAACAATCAGGCTGATTCACAACTCAGCAAACCCACGGCGGGATGGCCGGAGGGCACCTATCGGGTTGATTTGGCCATTGATGGAAGTGTTGCTGAATCGGTACCCTTCAGCATTCCATGATTGAACTGCGCGAGAAGGGCGCGACGGGCATCAATGACAACAGCTGAGTGCCGATTGCACGCCCGTCCGGCACAGGCACGATGAGCTGATCGGCACATCGGCCTTGGCCAGCGCCGTGGCGAGTTTTGCCTGCAGTGCAGGCAGCTCTTGGCTCTCGCCGCGCCGCCTCAAACATTCCACCAGCCCGTGCAGCGCCCAGACATTGTCCGGGTGCTGGGCGCAGCGCTGCACATTGCCGCTCAGGCCGAGATCATCGCGATAGACCTGTTCGGCCTCTTGCGCGTGGCCCTGGTCGAGAAGCAGCGCCGCCAGCGCATGACGCGGCGGGTGCATCCACGCCCACGGCTCGGTGTAGGACAGATTGTCATCCAGCTCGACCGCGTGCCTGAGATGGCCGTAGGCCTGCTCGTGCCGGCCTTGATGATAGGCAAGCTCGCCGTCGAGCAAGGCGGCACCGACGGCGAGCGAGGCGCGGGCCGGGTTGCTAAGAAAACGCCGCTCGGCTGGAATGCCTTCGAGATGCTGGTGGAAGCGTTCACGCTCGCGCTCGGCGTCGGTGAATTGCCTCAGCGTCGCATGCGCCACGCCCTTGGCGTAGTGCTGCATGGCCGCCGTCAGCACATAGAGGCCGGGCTCTTCGGTTGCCGGCTCCTTGATGATTTCCCGCCAGCGACCGAAGCGCACCAGCACGTGCGATCTCATCGCATGATAGCCTTCCACGGTCTGGGTGAGTTTGGGCCGATCCTGGATGGCGACCACGTCACGCGTCACCCGGCTGCGCACCTTGTCTGCGGCCCACAGCGCCGGCTGGTACTGGCCCGACAACATGCAGGTGAACATCATCAGGTGCAGGTCGTGGCAGCAGCCGAGCAGATAATAGGTCGGCTCATCGGCGTAGGCGAGATAGAGGTCGTTGGCCCGAACCGCCTTTTCGCTGGCGAGCTTCGCCTTCTCATAGTCGCCGCACAGCACAAAGATATGCCCCGGCATGTGGTTCATGTGCCCGGCATCGGGGCACATCTCGCCGAGCTGATCGGCCGAGCGCATGCCGCGTTCCGGGACGGTGGACATTTCCAGCAGATGAATGTGCAGGTGGATGATCGCCGGATGCTGCGCGATGCCGGATTCGTCTGCGAGCCGGATTGACCGCTCGCAAACCTCCAGCGCCTCGACGACATCGGAATTCGGAGCCGGTTTACCGGTCTTGAGGTCCCACAGGCGCCGTACCGTGCGCATCATCAGCGCCTCGACAAGAAGCGCCATCACATCATGATCGTCGGGAAAATTCTGATGGACCCGCCGCATCGCGTCGGCATAGGCGTTGTCCCATTGCTCGAACTCCGGCGGCGCCACCCGGTGCGGTTTCCGGAAGCGGCAAGCCAACGCCTCGATCAATTGTCTTTCCATCTCGCTGGCTGCGGCCGCACTGGCGCGCGCGAGCTGGACATGCTCGAAGCAACGCTTCGTCGCGCTGTTTGCCTCGGCCTCGCCATGCTCCTTCCATGTCAGATTGTAGAAAGGCCCGGCTGCATAGGCTATGCCCCAATGAACCATCGGGCAGTCCGGATCGGTCTCCAGCGCCTTCTCAAAGCACTTGATGCCTTCCTCATGGTTGAAGCCGTAGCACCAGTTCAGACCGAGATCGAACCAGCGCTGGGTCTCGGTAGAGCGGGTGGAGATCGGGCGGCGGTAGCCGCCGAGATTGAAGCGATCCATGGGGCCTCATTCAAGTCGGGTTCGCCGCGAGCCAAGCCCTGGCCAGATTCTTCGCCGTCAATGTGTTCCGAAATTCGCAGCCATGGCAAACACCATGGTTTTGGGATGGATGTGAAGAGCGGCTATGCGCCGTCCTGGTCGGTCTCTTCGGGTGCCACTTCGCCTTGCCAGCCGCCTAACTCCGGCAGGTCCTCAAGCCAACTTTTCTCGGTCATCACGGCATCGCCAGCCTGTGGTGCGGCCTCGGTGGCGTTTTGAATCAGCCAGTCCACCCACTTCCGATAGGCAGCCGGATCCATCTGGGGCGGCAGCACTTTGGCCTTGAGCAGCATCCTCTTGCGGAAGCTGGTTTGCCTGCGCAGTTTGGTCGTCGTGAACTTGATTGCCTTGCCCTGGTATTCAACCGTCCAGCGGTCGCCTCCATGGCCGACAAGCCTGTCTACGGCGAAACCGGCATCGACCGGTCTCTCCCGCCAGGGAAGCTCGATGGCGTTCTTCCTCAAATCGATAGCCCATCGTCTGTAGTCGGCCCCGGGACGCTGGGGCGGCAGCACGCCGGCCTGTTCAAGAATCTTCCGTCGGAAGGTAGGCTGCTTCTTGAGCTGGCCGGTCGTCAGCTCGATGCGATGTCCACGGAATTCGACATGCCAGCGGATCCTCCCATTGCCGACATACTTCACCAATCTGTCGATAAAGAACTCGCCATCGGCAAGCATCACGCATCCCTGCTTGATCCTGGAGAGGATGTATTGGCTGTCAGTGACCATCAGGCGGCCTTATGCAGGATTCGTTCGCGAAGCGTAGCGACAGCGATGTGCCGGATTTATGCACCAGAAAAGCGTTCCGGTTCCGATTTTCGCTAAGTGACCACTTTCATTGAAAAATGCTTGGCTGGGGAACCTGGATTCGAACCAGGACTAACGGAGTCAGAGACAGATTTGTCCTCTGTTTTCGCTAGGAAATTCGCCTTCGTGTTGCAACCGTGTTGCAGTCGAAGCTACGAAAGCAGTCTGGCTTCGATCTCGGCTACTGCCGTTTGATCGGCGGCGTCATCCTCGAAAAGATGGCCATAGGTGTCGAACGTCACGGTGATCGAGCTATGCCCCATGATCGTCTGTACGCGCTTCGGCGAGAGCTTCTGTTCGATAAACAAGCTCGCCGCCGCATGGCGCAGCGCATGGAAATTGTACTTTGCGACTTTAAGCGGATCGCCGCTGTCGTACAGCCTGGACGGGTGCAGGCGGTAAAGCCCGACCCCGACGAGTAGGGGCGTCCAGACGCGCGCAAGAATGTTGTGGTGGTCGAGCGGCGTTCCCTCGTCCGATGGAAAAACCAGGCCGTCCGGGCCGTTCGCTACGGATAGACGCTGCTGCTTCAACGCGTTTACTGCCATCGGCGCCAAAGGCACGTCTCTCTCGCCGGCCGATGTCTTCGGCAGACCAAACTCACCCCATGCGTCGACTCGTCCCTTCACTGTGAGAATGCCGCGCTTCAGATCCACGGCGCTCCATTTGAGACCGCGCAGCTCGGAAGCGCGCAGTCCGCTGAATAGTGCGGTGACGATTAGAGCGCGGTGCTTGCCCTGTGCCGCGGAGAGTATTGACCGCAATTCGGCCTTGGTCGGAATTTCCGGGCGCTTCGATTTCCGACGATCGCCGGCCTTCACCTTGGCATCCGACACCGGATTGGTCGCCGCCAGGCCACGCCGCCTTGCATCAACAAAGACCGCGCCAAGAGAGCGCACGACGCGTTTGACCATGTCCGGCGATCGGCCCTTCTCCCCAAGGTCGTCGGCGAAGGCATGGACGTGTGGCGTATTGAACTGGGAGAGCTTCTTGGCGCCGATGAGCGGCACGATGTGAAGGTTCACATGCTCGGCATAGGCGGCGAGCGTCGATCGCTCCAGGCCGTCAGCCTCGCACCTTGCCAACCAAAGTTTTGCGGCTTCGCGAATCGTGATCGAGGCGCTGTCGGCAACATGGACACCCAGCTGCAGGTCGCGCCGAACCTTGACCAAATAGGCGTCGGCGTCCTTGCGTTTGTCGAATTGCTTGGCCCGGCGATTGCCGCCGGCGTCGAAATAGTCGGCCAACCAGCGAACTTCACCGGAGGGCAGAACGCGCTTCCGAACCTTGGCCATCACTGCCCATCCTCGTTAAGCCTCGGGTCTTTTCCCTCTGCAATCATTTCCGCTTCAACAGCTTTGCTCAATCGCCGATACTGTTCGGCATGGCCCAAGTCGCCGAGCTTAAGCTGATGCGTCGCCGGCAACTCATCATATCGGCGCTGTAGGCGTTCGTAGTACTCATCGCGGTACACATTTGGACGGCCGATGATGGCGCCCAGTTGGCTGTTGATATTATGGAATCTATCTGACGGTCCAGTCGACTGAACTATCTCCTTCCATGTGTTGGTAGCGATGGCAGTTGAAACATGGAAATCGAACTCCGGCACCGAGCCCGTATGGCCTTCGCTGTTTGGCACACGGATGCTGCCAGGCCTGATGGCATCCAATATCTTGTCGACCGTAGAGACCACAAAGTTAAAAGCATCCCGATCGTTCAGCCAGTCCGTTTCAGGCATTTTCGAAGCGGCTTGCTCGATGCCGAGACCTATGGCTTGCAGCAACCGATAGGTTTTTGCGCTGCCGAACCGTCGTTCGATGTACTTATCTTCGCTCAAGGTTTGCTGAAGCCGAAAGGTGATTTCCTCGGACAGGGGGCGCCGATTTTCCAGCGCTTCCGCCTCAAGTGCTTCTTTTAGGTAGGGTCTGAGCCGAAGTGACAATGGCGCAGATTTGCGCTCGGCCGCCGGCTTTGGCGTCGGTCCACGGGTGCCCATTCCTAACAGCCTCAATCGCTCGGAAAACTCTGCGCTACATCCGTAGTTACCAAATCTTTTAACGTCAACTAATTTCGCGTATCTCTCGGGAAGTACCGAAACTCACATGGAGGTTTCCATCATGGAAGCGCGCAAAGTGACTACCCATCCCGACGCATTGGTGCTGACCCTCCAGGAGGCCGGCCTTAAACTTGGCTTCTCTAAGAGCGCTGCCTATGCAGCGGCAGCCAGGGGCGACATCCCAACGGTTCGCATCGGGGGGCGTATCAGGGTTCCCAAGGATGCGCTCGCCCGTCTCCTTCAAGTGTCCAAGCAGCCAGCCTGAATTGTGGGTTGGCAAAATGACGGACCACGAGATCGATGCTTCAGCCGCCCAAGCCGTCGACTGGGATAAAGTCGCGCTAAAGCTTTCCCTTGTAGATCATGCGCGCATCCTTTTCGGCATGCGCGCCGCACGGCAGATGTGGGCTGATCTCGGCCTGCCGTCGCCGGCCGATCGCCCAAACAGCGGTGCGCCTGGAGGCGTTATTGATTTTTTGCGTGAGGCTACCAAGCAGGATATGTTCGGGGAGATCAATGCAACCGATCTCCATTCCCGCTATCGAGAGTGGGCCGAAAGCAGAGGCATTGTCCCGTGTAGCCCAAGCGCATTTGGCAAATACGCCGCGCGCGAGCGCATAGCGGTTCGAAGAGGTGGCGGCGCCACGTACTATTGTGGGCTTCGACTTAAGGAAGCCTCATGAACCTTAGAGCCAAAATCCCCATCCCCTTGGCTTTGCTTCGCGCGGCGACGGGGCAAATTGGCCCCATAGGCACTTTCGGCAGGGCTGATAGTGCCGGTTACTATCCCGGTCTTCAGGGATCAGCACTCGAAAGAACGCAGACGGATCATATGGTTGTGCGCGAAGTGCCGATAGTGCGGCATTTCCTCGGCTATGCATGCGCGTATGGGATAAGCCGACGATGGATAGGTCTGACCTCTCTATATGTACGCGCGGTTTTGGTGCACTTCGGGCACTATCTTGTCTTGTTGGAAGAAATAGCAAACGAGAACAATGGTTTACTCGCTACCCAATTAGTGCAGATATCGAAAAACAGTGCAGATATGGCCCTAAACAGTGCCGATGTGCCGTTTTGCGCGTTTCGACTCTGCAACGGAGGCTGCTGCCACCGTGGATCGTGAACAAGCCCTCGCTGAATTGCGGCAAATTGTTAATGCGGCCAAGAATCTGGGCCACTGGGCGGCGGCTTTGGAATCCACGCTCGGTGACGGCTTACTTTCGGTCCAGGCAACTCCACCAGCAGCCCCGCCAAAGGTGGAGCGTGAAGAGGAATGGCTAAATCCCAAGGCAGCGGCGCGGATGGCAGGAGTTCACCATACCACCGTGAGAAGGTGGGCCGATGACGAGGTTCGGTATCCTGGTCTCAGCAAAATGATAGGGGGGCGATGGAGAATATCCTCCAAAGTGCTGGGCCTTATCATAGCCGGCGAGCCGCCGTTGTCATCCAATCCCACCAAAGGGCGCTGATGGTGCCGATCCTGACGCTTCCGTCGCGCGACCGGCACCCCCAAAAACTGCAGTAAATCAGATCGTTATACGGCTGGTGCCGATGGTGCCGGACTCTGGTGGGTACGCATATGACTGCGCAGCCCTTGGGAATTGGGCGATCGTCTTGGCTCTCATATGCGTTATCTGAGATTACCCTCACCATCGGCACCATCGAGACCATTGGTATTAATTGTCTTGCGAAAGCAATGGCTTGCTTAAATCCAAGAGGGTGCAGAAAGAGAAAAAGGGTGCTGATGGTGCTGGTCCTGCTCTTGCGGCCAGCAAAATTGCAATTCGCGCGCGTTTTGCGCGTTTCGCGGCATGGCGCATGCCTGTTTCGTGCCGCACCATTCTCGCGACGAACGAACTGATTTGCGAGACGACTACCATGACGGACATCATCCAGTTGCCTCAGTTCCAGCGCCCCGCCGCTGTGCGCGGCGCTTCGTTTGACAAGGGCGCTAGAACGGTCGACGTCATCTGGACCACTGGCGCCACGGTTCGCCGGCTATCCTGGGCGGACGGCGAATTCGACGAGGAACTTGTCGTGTCGAATTCGACGGTGCGGCTTGCTCGCCTCAACAGCGGCGCCCCTTTTCTCGACACGCACACCAGCTCAAACCTCGCGGCCGTCATTGGCTCGGTGGTGCCAGGCAGCGCTCGCCTGGAAAGCGGTCAGGGCTTGGCAAAGATCAAGCTAAGCGGGCGCTCGGAGGCTGCCGGCGTCGTCAAGGACATTTCCGACGGCGTCATTCGCAATATTTCCGTCGGCTACCGGGTGCTGATGGTCGAGAAGACCGACCGCCGTGGTGACGTCCCATTACATCGCGTGATCGACTGGGAGCCTTGGGAAATCTCGGCGGTGCCGATCCCCGCCGATGCTGGCGCACACATTCGTGCACATCGTGGCGAAGCGCTCTTCACCTGCAAGATCCTCGAAGGACGGGATCTCGTTCAAGCCATTCGCAACCGCATGCTGCGCGCGCAATTGGAAATGGAACAACGGCTCGCCGGCATTCGCTGAGCCCCGCTAACCGGAAAGGCCACTCGGATGGATATCAAACTGAATTGGAAAGATTTCGTGGCGGTCGTGCGCAAGCAGAAGTCTGGCGCGGACGAAGTGCGGGCCAAGCTCGCGCAAATTGACATCGACGCGATGGAAACTCGTGCATCCGAGCTTGAAGCGAAGCGCCGCGCCTTGCTCGGCAGCGGTGAAGACAGCGACATCGACGCGATCGAGGCCGAGATCGTCAAGGCCAATCGTGACATCGAACGTGCCATAGCCATTCAGGAGGAACTGCGGGAGCGTCTTGCGACCATCGAGGCGGAACAGACGCGGGCTGCTAGTATGAAGGCGTACGACGAAGCCAGGGCGCGTTCGGCGAAACTCCTTTCAGAAATCCCGAAGCGTTGGGATTCGGCCGCAAATGAGGTCGTCGATATCATTCGGGATATGCTTTTAGGGGAACAGGCGATCAGTCATGTGAACGCCAATCTTCCTGAAGGCGTGGCGCCTTTGCCGTCGATTGAACTGACAATGCGCGGCATGCCAGGCGAGCCCGAGCAGAGGGGCAAATCGAACCTGCGCAAGCCAGCCTGGTACTACACCAAGGAGGCTGAAGGCTGGGGACCAGTCGAAGAGCAATTCGTTGCCCAGATCACTCCAAATCCAGACGGAAAGACAGGCAAGCTTGCCCGCTCTGGAGGTGGCTATTCGCGCAACCTTGACGTGGAACTGCGTCAGTATCGCGAGGTTGAAATCCTGGTCGAACGCGGCTGGGCTCGGCCGGTTCCCCTTGCAGCCTCGGTCAAACTGCCTGCTTTCCGTGTCGGCGAGGCAGACGTTTGGGCGCCCTTCAATTCGGGCTTCTCAGGCGAATTCGGGGCGAATGCTTCGGTCATTCTCGACCATATAGAGCGGATGAACCAACAGCGGTTGCGCCCGCCGGCCGATCCGCGCCCCGACCGAAGCACGCGTACCGTCCTCGAACGCGTCGACGTGTGATCGAAATGGCTGTCGCTCCCAATACTGATTTGGCATTTCGTCCGACCGATGTTTCGCCCAGTCGGCTCTTCATCGTAGCCCATCATGAAGCCGGACATGCCGTCGCTGCTTTCAAGCTGGGCTGGCCGATCAAATACCTCACGACAATTCCAGGGCACGACGAAAGGGGAGTGTTCGACGGCATGGTGTCCCTTGCCAGGAAACGGCATCAAATCGAGGACCAGGATCTCAGAATATCACTCGCCCGTCAGCAAATGACGGAGAATCTCATCTTCACCATGGCCGGCGCGGCCGCTCAAAGAAAAGTGGCGCCGCGGTCCAAGGTGCCCGACAACGCGCGATGGGATGAGGAGGATACACGCAACCTGCTTGCACTTGCCGCCACCAGCTTCAAGAGCGAGATCGCTTTGCGTCGGTTCTGCGCGATCGAAGCAAGGGAGCTGATCACGCGCAACTGGCTGGCGGTGGAGGCAGTAGCTGCAGTCGCTATCAAGGAGCGATGGCTGAATGGCCAGCGTGTTGGGGAGGTGATCGACCAGGTGGACGCGGCGCAAGCCGACGCCAACCGCAGATACCTCGCGGAACATGGATTGCCCGACGCGGCTCATGTCATGGCGGTGTGCGAGCAGGGGCGACGCCGCGCCAAAGGTGTTTCTCGCCAGCAAATCGCCAATGCAGCGCTGAGGGCAGTCCTTGATCATTTGGCGTTTGGTCGACCGCTGAACCCTGCGGCAATTGCAGAAGCCGTTGAGATCGACGCGTGGTGGAGGCACCTCGACAAGGCGCTCGCAGCCGACAAGTTGAACGGCATGGTGGACCGACACCGCGCCACATTTCAGCGGATGACGCCATGATCACAAGGCCGATCTTCGTTGCGCCTCGCAGGATGCCAAGGCGGGCAGGAAGGCTGGTCGCAACCTTGATCTCTGCATTAGCCGGCGCCCCAATGTCGTGGCTTCTGAAGCTGACGGCGAATGATCAACTGCACGATGAATTCGAAGTCGGGCGCCCCATCCTCCTCGCTTGCTTGCTGTGGCGCCAGCCATGATCAGCCCCACCCCCGGCCTTGGGTCCTTCCCTGCTCCAAACAGTATGCGGGACGGCGTAGCCCGAGGGTTCGCTAGTCAGAGGGTTCGAAAACATGGTTGACATGTTGACGGAGGTTGACGGGGAGGAAATGGGCCTGTGGTTGACGCTGGCCGATGTTGCGCGGCGGCGCTCAGTCAGTCGCGCGGCGATCTCGAAAAGGGTCAAGCGTCTGGAGGCTCAAGGGTCGATCAAAACCCGACCAGGTCCCGGCGGCAACGTCCTCGTAGAACTCGCCGCTTTCGATCTGGCCACCAACGAACAAACTCCGATCGACAGCCAAGCGCAACCGGCGGTGTCTCAACATTCGCGGAGATCTCCAAAGCCACAGGGCGCAGCTGCAGACAAGGTCAAGTACGAAGCGGCCCTGCGACGCCTCGACTACGAAGAGCGCATCAAAAATCTGGTGCCGATCAAGCATGTCGAGGATGCGATGGTGCGTGCTGGCGAGGGCATCGTCAGGGCGATCGAGCAGCTGCCGAACTTCACCGCCGAATTGATGGCCGCCACGCGCGATGGCGAGCCGGCGGTGCGTCGCAAACTGCGCGAGATCAAGGACCACATCAGGCGCAAGGCGGCCGAGGCTCTTGTGCTGTTGCGTGACGAGGGTGCGGCTCAAGAGCGGGCCGGCGGCGTCGAGTACGATCTTGGCGAAATTGATGAAGGAAGGGAAGAATCCCATGGCTAAAAATACGATCACACAGCGCATCGCGCTCGACGGCGGCAAGGCGATCGAGGACCAGCTGAAGGCGCTCGGCGCCGTCGGCGAAAAGGCCTTCGCTCAGATCCAGAGCGCCGCCAACAAGGCGAACCTCGACAAATTCACGGCCAGCCTCGGCAAGTTCGGCAGCGACCTGGCGACGGTCGGCCGCCGCTTTGCCCTTCTCGGCGCCGGCTTGACGGCGGCCACTGCCGGCGCCGGCGCGGCCCTGTTCGGTCTGGCGAAGTCGAGCGGCGACGTCGCCGACCAGGCAGGCAAAGCGGCCGAAAAGACCGGCCTGCAAGTGGAAGCTTACGGGCGCCTGGCATTCGCGGCCGAGCAGGCCGATGTCGGCAATGACCAGTTCGTCGCCGGCATGAGCAAATTGAACAAGGCAATCGCGGACGCCGCCAGCAAGACCACGAAGATCGGCGATGCGTTCGACGCCAGCGGGGTCAAGGTGACGCGCTTCGGCGCCGCGACCAACAAGGCGGCCGATGCCACCAAGCAGACCGGGACCATCTTCGACCGGCTCGGTATCAAGATCAGGGACGCCAATGGCAATTTGCGGACCAATGAAGCGATCCTGCTCGACGTCGCCGACGCCTTCGCGCGGCTGCCGGATGGTGCCCTGAAAAGCGCCCTGGCGATTGAGCTGTTCGGCAAGGCAGGCGCCGACCTGCTGCCCTTCCTCAACGAGGGCAAGGCAGGGCTGTTCGAGCTCGGCAGGCAGGCCGAGCGGCTGGGCGTCATCCTGACCAAGGAACAGGCCAACATCGGCGATGCTCTTGGCGACAGTCTCGACGGCGTCAAGAAAGCGGCCGCCGGCGCCCGCCTGCAGCTTGGCCTGATCTTCGCGCCGGGACTTACCGTGCTTGCAAACGGATTCGCCGATCTCATCGCCAAAAACCGCGACGTCCTCATCGCATTCGGCCAGGCCATCAATCAGAACGTCTTGAGCGTCGTCGGCGATCTCCTCCATCTCCTCAGCGGCAATTCGCAAAACGTCAAAAATCCCTGGATCAAGGATTGGTCGGCCGCGATCGTGCAGTTCGGCGCCGATGTCGCTGGCGTCTTCAACGGTCTGGTGCTGCCTGCTTTTAAGGCGCTACGCGAAGGCGCGCAGTTCGTCGCCGACCTGCTCAACAAGGTTTTCGGGACCGACATCACCGCCGGCGAGCTGGCGCTCGGCGCCGCGGTCCTGTCGCTTGTCGGGGCGTTCAGCTTGCTCGCGTCCACCGTCAGTGTCGTGGTCGCCGGCATCGGCCTCCTGGCCGGCGCTGTCGGCGGCATCCCGCTTGCCATCGGTGCGGCGTTGATAGCGGCTGGCGTTGCGCTTGTGGTGTTCTGGGACGAGGCCAAGGCTGGCGCAGCGGCGGGCTGGCAATACATTTCCGACGCCGCGTCGGCGGCCTGGCAGTCGATCGTCAATGGGGCGACCGACCTTTGGTCGCAAATCGTGGGGGCCTTTCAGCAGGGCCAGCAGATGGCGGTCGATGCCTTCAACGGTATCGTCGAGGCCATCGTCGAGGCGTGGGGCGGCCTCACTGGGCGCTTGGGCGATATCGCTCAGCAGATCGTTGATCGCATCGTCGGTGCCTTCCAAGGCATCACCGCGCGTATTTCGGCGATCCTCAACGGGATTGTCGGCATCGCCCAAAGCGTCCTCAACAGGGTCTCGGCGCTGGTCGACAGCGTGCTGGCGAAAATCAAATCGGCGATCGAGTTCGCCAAGCAGCTCGCGGGCTTCGGCGGTGGCGATTCGGGCGGCGGCGGTTCGTCTGCCTCCGGCTTCGCCGGCGGAGGATCGGTGCGCGGACCTGGCGGTCCGAGGGGGGACAAGATCCCGGCCTGGCTATCGGACACGGAATTCGTGATGCAGGCATCGGCGGTGCGCAAATACGGCGCCGGCTTCATGCATGCGCTCAACAATGGCCTAGTGTCGCTAAAGTCGTTCCAGATGCCGCGCCTCAACCTCGGCGGGTTCGTCGACAACTTCAACCGATCAATGTCGATACCGCGTTTTGCCGGTGGGGGCTTTGCGGACGCGAGATTGGTGCCAGCTGGCGCCTCGGCCAATAACCGAACGCCAATCGTTCTGCAGTTGCCAGGCGGGGAGCAGATAGACGATCTCACGATCGGGGATATCGCGCTGAACAGGTTGCAGCAGTTCCTGATAAAAGATGCCTATTCGAGCAACGGCAGAAGGCCACGCAGATGACATTCCCAAATCCAGATCTCGGCCCGTTCGAGGGCGAAAACAAGGATTGGTCGGATCATGTGGCGCGCGGCTTCGTCCGCGAGGTCAGCCAAGATCAACTGAACGCGCCGGGCTGCGATCCGGCGCATGCGGCATATGCACATCTCATGGGGTTTATAGTCTGCACGATGGCCGATGCCGCAAAGCGAGGGGACGGCAAGATCCAGATCATGCCCGATCTACTCGAGAAGACGATGCCACGGCTGAAGGCTCTATTCGCCGGCACAATTGGCGTGACCCTTCTGGAAGGCGCACAGCCGATCTTCACCGTCGTACCTGGCGGCAAGAAGAAAGACGATCCCGAGGGCCAGGCGTGAGCGCATGGCTGGCCTTCTCGCTGGCTTTCGGCGTCGTGCTGGCGATGACCTGGTGGCCTTGGTAGGGCGATTGCTGGCGGCGCGTGTACACGGTGGCGCACAGTCGGGCGCTGCGATGGTCGGCGAGGACCGGTGTCCGACCTGTGAGGCTGCCCTATGGCGCCACGCCTAGGCGCATCCGCTCAAGCTCATCATCGATGCTTTCCTTCAGAGGCACCACCGAAAAGCTATTCCAAGCAAGCCGGGAGCTAAACGCGACAACGCCGGGATGGAGCGAAGATACAAGTCGTCTTATTCCCGCCAGCGGCAATTCGCAAAACGCTCCGAGGATGACCTCTGCCAACTCGAGGTCCGGCCCAAACGGCTTGAAATATAAAGTGCCTTCCTTGACGACAGAGTCGAGTGGAAACACAGTTCTCACTTCGCCCTCGTATTCCCAATGGCGGGATTTGGTGCGAGATAAGTTCTTGCGCAACTTTTCAGAGACGCCTTCCAAACGAGACGATTTTGGGAGGCTTTCGAGTACTCTGTCGTCGGCATAAATAACCTCCAAAACGGCGGAGCGGTTCAAGTTGAAACCCAAACAAATGCCCCGATGGGTCGAGCCGTAGTGGCTCCACATTGGTGGAGAGATCCAATCCTTGCAGAAACAAATCAGACCTGTGGATTTGTCGTACTCTTCCCGAAGAAGTCGCGCGAGATTTCGAACATGAGACCTGTTCGACTTTAGTGCCAGCAATTCAAAGGGGTCATTGAGGTTGGAAAATCTCGAAACCTTCAAGCGGCCTAAGGCTATGTTGCTGATCGCATATTCGGCAGAGGTGAAGTAATAGGCTCGCAACTTGTCTGGGCTTGGCGGTTGGACAACTACGGCGCTGCCTATGTGAGAATCATAGCCGGCGGCGACCCATTGATCTCGAAATTCCTTTTGCTCTGGCATACCGTCCCCACCCTTGCGCTCGGCCGATTTTTTCCGTGTCGCGGCCTCTACTGTTTGTCGAACAGGAATTTGAGCGCGGCCAGATCGTCTTTATAACTGTGCTTATATTCATAGAAGGGATGCGAAAGGCTAGAGCTTCGCGATGCCCAGCCTTTGATATCCCATCCAGCCTCGATCAGATCTGAGGTCGCGAATACGAACTCCAGGGTCTTGGTGAAGAACCCTGCTGTATCAAGGAAGTTGGCGGCGTAGTCGACCTTGCTCTCCGTCCCGTGAACGTAGTGATTTCGGCAGTTCACGGCTTCGTCCAAAACCCAGTTCAGATCCGGAAACTTGTCGCCGATTTCCGCTATGATTGGTGCTGCACGCCAACGAACTTTATTTTTCAACGCACTTTTGCCTAGTCGTCCGAGGGCGCTGAGAATGCTGCCACGCTCCGCGCTTTCTGGAAGGTCCAAAAACAACTGCCTGCTCTTGTCGCGGGCAACCTTAAGTTTGTCCGACAACTCGACATCCTTTGGCACCGCCGATGCCGGAAGGATGTCAAACATGTTGGCTGAGCCGACCAGTCTATCGATATCGAAAATTTGTGTGCGCAACGAATTCGAATACCTCATGCGCGCATCCATCCACGATAGTGACCGTTTGACCCAGTCAGCCAAAACGTTCGAATATTCTTGCGACCTTCGCACGGGATCGATCGGCAAATCCGCAGGATGAGGCGCCGTCCCCGGGAAGCGCACGAATGGCTTCATTGTGCTGTACACTTCGAAGATCTTGGGCGCGTCCGGCGTGGATGAGATCATCAGCCGCATTTCTTCCATGCGCTGTGGTCTTCCTGCGATCATTGAAAAGAACGGCTCGAGCTTTTGGGCAGATACGAGAGCTTCGCTGAAGGTCTGTGTTGATTTGAATTCGAGCTCAACCCAAATCGAATTGACAAACCCGCTTCCTCCAGCCCCTCCCATGGATATCGATGGCCGATGCTCCGCTGAAATTGTTCCGAGGGCAGTTGGAACTCGAATGATCGTTTGCCTGCCGGTGAAATACGCAATATCCGGGTGCTCGCCCTTGACGATCTCGCGGCCAATTTTCTTCGAGTCGGCAGCCAATATTTGATCAATAAACAGATTGGGGTCTAGTGCGAGCCCAAAGGCGTCGAAGTCATAAAACAAGCTTATCGCGTCGGTTAGCTTGAATGATATTGAGGAGAATATCGGATCGCTCTCGTGGACATGTGTGTCGCCAAAGATTATGTGATGTGGGAATAATTCAAGTCGATACTTTGACACGAGACCTTGCGAATCGACGCTGCGATCGGCCTTCATCACAACGCAGTCGAGCAACGAAAGCTTCACGACATGGTCGATGACGCCATGTACTGTCGGGTGGGGCAACTCGAAGCCATCAACGTCGTGCAGCGTCGCATTGGAATCGTTACCCTCTAGGATGAGTTCGCCATACACCTCTTTTTGTCCGGGCAAGTCGAACTTTCCGAGCCCTCTGAAGCCGTCGATCCATTTGTTGGCCAATTGGTTTCCCCCGCCTGAACCTTCCCCGACCTGATCCGCCGGTAGTTTTTGTTTGGGCGGTGCCGCCGACGGCGTGACTGCGTGCTTCCAGTACCAGATTGCATTCAGCGCAAAGACCGCCAGGGCAAGCAAAGCGAATGTCATCTTCGCCCCGCTAAAATGGCCCCCAAGAATCGGAGTTGAAAGTGAACGAAATCAACCCGTCTTTGCGAGTGGTGAGCACGTTGCGTGTCTCGTTCCGGAAGGGTCCGCTTTTGGTGAATCGCCGATAAAACGGGATCGTCTTTTGTGTGTCGTACATGTAGCCCTTGTCGGAAATGACGACATAGTACGGCTTGCAATACTCGAAGATCTCCTCGCAGCAACCGCTTTCGCGCCCGTGGTGCGACGCAACCAACACGCTGGTGTCTCGGAGAGCTTGGCGAAAATCTTCCAGCTCAAGAAGCTTCAACCAGCCGGCACGCTCCAGGTCCCCAGGGAACATGATCCCTTTTCCGTTGCAAGTGAGATGAACGACCATGCTTAGATTGTTTTCGTCGTCGAACGCTGGATAGTCGTTATAAAAAACCTTCTTGGTCATCCCAGCAAACGAAGGCCCAGGTGATGCCACACCGCCCGTGCCGCCGGTAAAGATGTTGTCGATAGCGTCGACCAATTTGGCGATTCCGGCTCCCATCCCGTCTTCGCTCTTTAGGGCTTGGATTGTCTTTGACGAAACGGATTTGTTTCTCAGAAGCCAGTTGATGTTGATTTTGCGATCATACATGTTTGGCAGGCCGGCAACGTGATCCTCATCGTAGTTGGTGACCGCCAGCATATCGAGGGTCATGATCCCTCGATCGTATAGATAGTTGCCCGGGCGCCAGCCGGTAAGGCCGTTCTGGCCGCAGTCCAGCATCAGCCTGGTCTGATCGTCACAAGTGGCGATCGCGCAAGCGCCGTGTTCAACGTCGAAAATTTCTACTAACATTTTGATGAACCGCCATTCTTCCAATTCAGCTGTTGCTGAAACAGCCAGAAAGGCAAGAGGCGGCCCGGCAGTGTCCGAGTTTTCCCACCGAGTTATTTTAGGTCGCGTCCGCCTCGACAGTTGCAAATGCGACGAAGACTTCAATGCTGTATAGCCGGTAGAATTTCAGATACCGCTTGAAGAGTTGAAAAGATATGAGGGCGAAGCCTGCCGCCACCATGACTTCGTGGGCGGCGCTGCCGAACGTATCCAGCCGCGGCGCGACCAAAGCCTGCACCAGCAGCAACTCGGCGGTGACGGCCGCGATGAACGACAGGTTGCGGCAAAAGCCATAGACATTCAAAAAATTCTCAAGCCTCGGCTTTGCATGGTCGTCTCGCTTTGCCACGGTGTAGGCTACCCAATAGGCTTCGTCGCCATGGAGGCCGGTTCCGGCTTTCGTCAACGCGGCCTGGACGCGCGCGCGTGTCGGCCGTGACAGAGGGGTGAAATAGGCCGGCAGCAGAGACCGCAACAACCAAGAGGCCTTCTGCTCGGGCAACAGGAGGTGAACCGATGGCGGCTTCAGCATGTCGTGAACAATGCCGGCCTCGAGGATTCGGGATGCAGGACCTGCCACCAGATGGCCTGCCGCGTACGAGAGAAACAGGACAAATACGCCGGTGGGCACGTCCCAGCTGGCGTGAATGACGAAGCTGGTCCCGAAAAAAAAGTCGAAAGCCGCCAGCACGAAAAAGCCCTGCGGCAGGTAGGCGAACACGTCGTAATCGCTAAGACGGCCGAAAATATCCATTTGCCGTTCAAACCCCTAAGCCCCAGGGAAGTGTTTCACGGGAAGAGCATTGAAACAAGGTCGCGCCGGTGGTGCGGGGGGGGGGGCGTCTTGAACGGCGTAGGTTTTTAGCGTCTCATTGCCGGCATGATCGTTGGCATCGGCCTCTCGTGCTTCGCAATGGCATTCGTGCTGTTTGCCGCCGATCCTTTTGACTACCACCCAGATCCATTCCTACAGGCGCTGGTCTGGGTGGGCTTTGGCGTTTGGTGCCTCGCTACAGCTTGGCAGCAGCGCGACTGGCGCCCGCCGCCTGACGAGAGCTAACACGGGCGGCGTTGATACGCCCTGACGCCGCGTGTACACGGGGACGCACAGCTTGGCGCTGTGATGGTCGGCGGGGTTCGGCGGCTCATCTGTGAGAGCGTTCTGCGGCGGCGCGCCTAGGCGGTCCTGTCAAATCTAATGTTGATCATCTTTTGCCGGGGCTTCATGCTTTGGAGGCTGTTGCATATGGTCGGGCCATAGAAGCGGACGATCCGGCCATTTGAAACTGGCCTCCAACCACAGCAGACATTTTCGCGTGTATTCGAAATAGGTTTCCTGCGCCTTGAGAAGAGCCAGGTCGATGAGCTTCCACCGCATCTTCCCGTCTGGCTTCCAAGAGATGTCCCTGGGGTTCGTGAACATCAGCCTGCCCTGCATGTGCACCCATTGAGCGTGCGCGTATTGATTGCGGACACCCTTGCAGTAGCGCATCGCTCCTATCGCCTCCGCGAACTTGGCCTCGTGGCCTTTTGCCACCATGACATGGCGGACCAGGCGGCTCACGACGTCAAGGCGTGTTCCCTCGTTCTCGATGGCATGCAGCGCGTCCAAAACAGCAAACTGTTGGCCGAGGGCAAGGCCGCCGACAAAGCATAGAGAAATATCCAGTTCGCTGTAGCCGATAACCATCAGGCCGATGATGTTCGACTCGATGGGGAACGCCTGATGCGTGGGATTGATCATTTGTTGGTCCGAATAAAAAGGATCGCAAAAGGCCCTCTGCGTCAGCGCAGGCCTCTTGCGGTCGGAGAGGCGTATCATCATGTCGCCCTCATGGCCAACATCAGTGCGCCGCATCTTCCTCTCCCTCCGCGCCGCATGCTCTCGTCCGTCGAGGCTGCCGAATATTGTGGCGGCAAGACGGTCGACTGGCTTAAGGCACATGTTCGGGTTGCGCCGATAAAGATTGGGCGCCTCGTTCGCTACGACGTGCGCGCCCTCGATCTCTGGCTTGATGGCCTTTCCGAGAGGGACTCTGCCNGGTCGACTGGCTTAAGGCACATGTTCGGGTTGCGCCGATAAAGATTGGGCGCCTCGTTCGCTACGACGTGCGCGCACTCGATCGTTGGCTTGATGGTCTTGCCCAAGGCGAGGCTGGATTTGTTCGGCGAATCGCGAGCCAGTTTGGCGCAGCTGCGGCCAAGTGTGGCCGCCTGATGTCGCATCTTGCAGTCGCAGGGGAGTGTCGTCATCAATGTAGCTCCCATGGCCGATACTTTCCATCTTCCGCTTCCTCCGCGCCGCATGCTCTCGCCCGTCGAGGCTGCCGAATATTGTGGCGGCAAGACGGTCGACTGGCTTCAGGCACATGTCCGGGTTGCGCCGGTCAAGATCGGGCGCCTCGTTCGCTACGACGTGCGCGCCCTCGATCTCTGGCTTGATGGCCTTTCCGAGAGGGACTCTGCCATGACAGCAGACGACTGGCTGAAACTGTACGATAAAGACTAACGCGCCTTGCGCAGCCGCACTCCCGCACCTTCGCCATTCTCGATGATGAAAATGATGCCAGCAGCTTCGAGCGCAGCCTGAATATCTGCCAGCGTCCGATCATAAGGCGTCCGCTTCGCTGCCTCGAAATTGGCGATTGTGGCCTTTGCGACCTTTGACGCAGAGGCCAGTTGATCTTGCGACCATCCGATCAGCGCGCGTCCGGCGCGACATTGTGCCGGCGAAACTATCATTTTAATAAAACCTTATATCAAAGATGTTGACTTCATCTGCGGTGCAACCTTATATCATTGATGTAAACTTTTGCAAATGGGAGGTCACCATGCTTATCAAGAGAAATCAGGTCAGCCGCCGCTCTGTCTTCGTTGGCGCTGCAGCCATCGCCGGCGCCTTAGCAACGCACCCACCTCACGCCGTCGCGGAAAAATTCTCGGAACTGGCCGAGCTGATCGCCGACTTCAACATGAAGGAAGAGGAGGAGATGGCCCTATACAATCGATGGGAGGCCTTGACCAATCAATACAACGACGTGCTGCCGAAAATCGGGGTGACGTATCAGGCGCGTGTGATCGTCCAGGGTGTTGAGAGCACCTATCCCAGGATCTTTCGCGATGAGCCGGCGATCGAACGATTCTTCGCGCGGGATCCTCGGTCATCCAAACTGGTCAATGCGGCCAAGAGGACGAATTGCCGACGGTTGATCGCCGAACTGCGGCAGGTCGAGACCGCTCACGACCAGATGCGCCTTGATCTCGGCATCACCGAAGTCTTCAACCAATACGAGCGCTGCAGCATGGCTTCTAGGAAGCTCATTCGTGCGGTGTTCGGCTATCGGCCGAAATCGCTGGAGGAAATGGACACGAAGAACGTGTTCATGGCTGCGTGGTTCAAAAGTGGCTGCGGCTTGTCGGATGAGGAAGTGGCGTTGGTATTTGGAAGCGCGGGCAGCGCATGACCCAGCCCGTTCCTGCACCAAACGAGTTGGGATTTCGGTGCCGGTAGTGCATGACTTGCTCTTTTCGCCGGCAATCTAGACTGCGGGGGATAGGGAGATCGCGATCCCAAAAAACACCGGCTCCCTATTCGGCTCGATGATTCTGTCGCTCGACATTCGGAGCGTTTTTCCTTTTTAGTTCGCTCCGATGGCCTTTTTGAATCTCTCAACGGCATCTTCAAAAACGTTGATGGCGGCCACTTTGTCGCATTTTCCTTCTCTAACGTCAGGCCTTTCCGATGCACTTTGAGGCTCACCGTTGATCATCGGTGGCGCACAAAAGGTCATGCTTTCAAGCAGATTGAGCGGAAGCGGATATGCATTCAGCAATGGGACGAACGGGCTGACCGCTTCTTTAACGGTACTTTTCGTTTTGTCGAGGATGCTTTTGTCCTCATAGGTCACTGGCGGCAAATCGGCCCAAGCCATCGCAGCCTCGAATTTCGCGCTCTTGATATCGACTACAGATTCGAATCCCGTGCTGGTCAGGTTGGCGAACTTAAAATTGGCTCCCTTGAAGGAGCCGCTTAGCAAACTTCCAGACAAGTCCGCACCGTTGAAAAGAGCTCCTTCAAAGCTCCCACCAACTCTCGACCTTGTCATTTGGCCGTCGGCAATGTCGGCCCCATCCAGGTCGATGTACTGGAAATATTGGCGATCAATTTTGAGGTTGACGAGGACTGTTTCATCGAGCCGGACATTTCTGAAAATGCGGGTTCCCCAAAAGAAGTATCGCCCGTAGTCGTACCTAGGCTCGTTCCGGAACGATCGCCAATTTTCTAGAAGACGGTCCTTCCATGTCGGTGAAGCTTGAACAAATCTGAGATCTCGGATGATGGGCGCCGCGACACATCCAGGCTCGTCACTCGTAGCATTGCCGACTGGCTTTCGAACCACCCAATTTCCGACCGCTTCACACGACTGGTCGAAAGTCGCGATGTCCCAGCCTTTGATATACAACAGGGTGAGGGCGGCACCGCGCCCTGTATCTCCGGCAGCTCGGGTATTAAGCTTGCCTAACGCATTATCGATCCGGTCTTGTTCGCGATCCGCAAGGTCGATCTTGATCTGCTGGGACGTTTCCCAGACGACTATCAGGCCGAAGATTGCACTGGCTCCCGCGGCAAGTCGTACGAACGGGTTCTCCTCGATCCATCGCACAGCGTGCTTCAGAGATGCGTACCAGCCTGCCGGAGGGGACGCGGTGTCATATTTGGTTGGCTCGATTGCAGCCGACTTTCGTGTCCTGCGCGGTCTCGCGCTCGGAACAATAGGTTTCCTCGCCATTCACTATTTCCCCCTTGCCCGCAGGGGAGAATAGCAACAAACCCACAGATCGTGGAAGTTGGTTGAGGCGTGCCTGTGCCCGTGGAACGTTTCGAGCACAAACGAAGCAATTCGTGTTGCATCCATGTTGCAATGACCAGATGGGAATTTAAAGGAAACAATGGAAAAACAATGAATTAGTCAAAAAATCCCGACGTACCCAATGCAACGCGGTTTGCAACCTGGGACAAGCACTAACGGTTTGAAATCGTTGAAAAAATCATTGGCTGGGGAACCTGGATTCGAACCAGGACTAACGGAGTCAGAGTCCGTGGGTCTACCGTTAACCTATTCCCCAGCAGGCGTGCTATCGCCATAAAAGCGAAATCGCGCGGGCCGAACGGCTGAGCCGCTTGAGCGCTGCCTTGTAGCCGCCAGTGGAAAATAGTCAAGTCTGCTTTGCGGTTCAATTGCCAGGTTTTATCACCGGTTCCGAACGCCAGCTTTTCCGGCGGCGTGCGAACCTCCAAGCCTCAGCTCTCCTTGCGGCTGAACTGCGAGCGTTCGAAAAACAGCACGATGCCCAGGCCCATAAACAGCGGGACGATGAGATAAAACAGCCGGAACACCAGCAGCGCCGCCACCACGCCGACCGGGTCCATGTCGGAAAGCCCGGCAAGGAACACCACCTCAAACACGCCGAGTCCGCCTGGCGCGTGCGAGATCTGGGCGACTGAGAAGGAGACCAAGAAGACGCCCAGCACGACGAAATAGCCGGGATTATGCACCTCGGGCAGGGTGAAAAAGATGATCGCCGCGGCCGCGAGCAGTTCGATCGGGCCGATCAGCAACTGCCTGGCGACGATCGGCAGCGCGGGATAGTGTAACTGAAAGCCGGCGATCCTCAGCGGGCGCAGGTGCAGCCAACTGCCGAATACATAGGCTGCGATGAGGACCAGCATCGCAATGCCTGCCGCCTCCGACAGGCCGTGATGGGCGATGCCGGAAAAGCGATCAATGATCTGCGGCTCGAACACCAGCACAAGGCCGGAGGCGAGTAACGTCGACAGCACGAAGGTTATCCAGCAGATCGCCACCAGCACGCCGACTTCCTGGCCGGTCAGCCCCCTTGTGCCGTAGGCACGGTAGCGAATGACGGCGCCGGAGAACACCGAGCCGCCGATATTGTGCGACAGCGCGTAGGTGGTGAAGGAGCAGAGCGTCACGAACAGCCACGACACTTTTTTGCCAATATGCAGCAGCGCGATGTGATCGTAGCCGGCGAGCGCGGCATAGGCGACGAGCGAGCTCAAGCCTGCCAGGATCCAGCCACGAGTTGGAATAGCCGCCATCCCGTCCCAAACGTCGTCGAGCGAGATGCCGCGCAATTCATGCCAGAGCAGCAGCAGCGAGAAGATCACCGCGCCGATGCCGACGACCGGCCAGAAATAGCGTTTCCAGTTCATTGCCCGACCGCCATGCGTTGCGTATCCGCTTCCTTTCCGTCGAGAGGCCGTCCTCCCCGGTTTCCCCGTTCATTTCAGAAATGCCTCATTGAAGCCGGCTATTCAACCGCGAACACTTGTCGCGCCTGACGCCATCCTTGTTTGCCGCGCGCCGCCACGGTGTTGCGCTACCAGCCCAGCCTTGCCGGTACATTACGCCAGTCCAAAAACAGGCCCGCGCACCCGGCGGCAAAATTCAGCATGCGGCTCTTGGTGATCGAGCACGGCACTGTTAGTCTGGCGGCAACTTGAAACATGCCAAAGCGCCTGCTGCGTCCGTCACCGGTTCGCGCGGCGCCGGAAGGAACGACAGTGGAAGACCGCGACACCGGCGCAGGCGCGCCGGAGGTGGGCGCGTCCAGCGCTTCCCTTGGGCCATCAGGCCCGGGGACAGCCGGTTGGCAGCAACGCCGCGCAACGGAGCCTCGCTCCGTCAATGGGCAGGCTGGCGACGCGACCCAGAAGGGCAAGCCCAAGAAACGACGCAAGCGAAGGCGTGGACGCAAGGTTTTTGCGCGCGACGAGGCGCGCCCAGGGGCCAATCTATCGCCGGTACAAGGCAAGGCCGCTGTCGCGGCGGTGGATTTGAAGCCTGTTGCCGCCGCCACAATCTCGCCCGCCGTTGCAATGCCCGAGCAAGGCAACAGCCGGCCGCCGGTGCACGAGCTTCCCATCTTCGCCGCGCTGGACCTCGGCACCAACAATTGCCGGCTGCTGGTCGCCGTTCCCACGCGTCATGGCCAGTTCCGCGTCATCGATGCCTTCTCGCGCATCGTCAGGCTGGGCGAGGGGCTCACCGCCAATGGCCGGCTCGGCCAGCCGGCGATGGACCGCGCGGTCGAGGCGCTGAAGGTCTGCGGCGATAAA
The DNA here is from genome assembly GCF_000502415.1 of Mesorhizobium sp. LNHC229A00. Lineage (NCBI taxonomy): Bacteria > Pseudomonadati > Pseudomonadota > Alphaproteobacteria > Hyphomicrobiales > Phyllobacteriaceae > Mesorhizobium > Mesorhizobium sp. LNHC229A00. The sequence continues at coordinate 285,057 of NZ_AYWQ01000009.1, read as the reverse complement.
TTGCGCGGCCGCAAGATCAGGAAGGCAAGGCTGATCGCCACCGAAGCCTGCCGAACAGCCGAAAACGGCGTGGAGTTCCTCGATCGTGTCGAACGCGAAGCCGGCCTGAAGCTCGAGATCATCGACCGCCAGACCGAAGCCCGCCTTGCGGTCTCCGGCTGCGGTTCGCTGGTCGAGCGCAACACGCAGGGCGTCGTCCTGTTCGACATTGGTGGCGGGTCTTCCGAGATCGCGCTGATCGATCTCACCGGCCGCCGTTCGCCGCGGCTGGCCAATCACATCGTCTCGTGGACCTCGCTGCCGGTCGGCGTCGTCTCGTTGGCGGAACGCTTTGGCGGCCGCACCGTGACGCGCGAGATATTCACCGCCATGGTCGACGACGTTGCCGGCAGGCTGGCCGCTTTCGATGGCCGGGATCGGTTGAGCCATCTCAAGGCCAGCCCGAATTTCCATCTGCTGGGCACTTCGGGTACGGTGACGACGCTGGCCGGCGTCCATCTCGACCTCGAACGCTACGACCGCCGGCGCGTCGACGGCCTGTGGATGGACCGCGACAGCGTCGACCGTATGGTGGAGAAACTGGTCGGCTGGGACTTCCAGCAGCGTTGCGCCAACCCCTGCATCGGCGCCGACCGCGCCGATCTCGTGTTGGCCGGTTGTGCCATCCTCGAAGCAATCCGCGCCGTCTGGCCGTCGGAACGGCTGCGCGTCGCGGACCGGGGCTTGCGCGAAGGAATATTGAGTGAGCTGATGGCCGATGACGGCGTCTGGCGCAATGACGGGCGTGCTAGGGCATCATGATCATGCTCGAACAAGAAATCAGGTAATGACGAAGAAACCGGAAAAGCCAGGGTCCGCCAGCATTCGCGTGCTGAAGACGCGGATCAAGAAGAAAAGCGGCCTGAAGGAATCGTCGCGCCGCTGGCTGCAGCGCCACATCAACGATCCCTATGTCCAGCGCTCCAAGGCCGACGGCTATCGCTCGCGCGCGGCCTACAAGCTGATCGAGATCGACGACAAGCACCACCTCTTGAAGCCCGGCATGAAGGTAATCGATCTGGGTGCCGCCCCCGGCGGCTGGTGCCAGGTCGCGGCCGCGCGCACGAAATCGACGGCCGAAAACCCGCATGTCATCGGCATCGACTATCTCGAAATGGACGCCGTGCCCGGTGCGCCGGTGCTGCTGATGGATTTCCTGGACGCCGACGCGCCGCGAAAGCTGGCCGAGGCGCTGGGCGGGGACCCGGATGTCGTGTTGTCCGACATGGCGGCGCCGACCACCGGCCACAAGCGAACCGACCATATCCGCACCATGCATCTGTGCGAGGTGGCGGCCGATTTCGCGCTCTCGGTCCTCAAGCCGGGCGGCCATTTCCTCGCCAAAACCTTCCAGGGCGGCGCCGAAAATGAGTTGCTCTCGATGCTCAAGAAGAATTTCCGCTCCGTCCATCACGTCAAGCCGCCGGCCTCACGCGATGAATCGGTGGAGCTCTATCTATTAGCCAAGGATTTTAAGGGGCGAGAGTCCGGTCCGCCGCCAGGCGGATCGGAACGTCCGGTGGACGTTCCGAAGGACTCGAGCGCCCGAAGCCATAGCGAAGGGCCGGGAGACGCCGACGGCTGAAAGGCCAGCCCCCGCCAGGCGGATCGGAACGTCCAGTGGACGTTCCGAAGGACTCGAGCGCCCGGAGCCATAGCGAAGGGCCGGGGGACACCGACGGCTGATCGCTCTGCGGCGACTTTGCTTTACTCTCCCGGCGATCTGACGGGTTCCAGCGTCTTCGGCGTCGTCAGCCGGCCATGGCCGGATACGGCGTTGCCGGCGTCGGGCGCCATCCGCATGAACGACAGCGACGCCGCCGCCGACACCGCTGCCACGATGAAGAAGGCGGTGTGGAAGTCGCCCAGCGTCAGCGGGCCGCCATGGATCGAGGTCGAGACTTCGAGAATGCCGCCGGCGAGCGCCACGCCGAGCGCGATCGAGAGCTGCTGGAACACCGCCGTGATCGGCGTTGCCTTGCTGGTATCCTCGGCTGACACCTCGGCATAGGAGAGCGCGTTGACGCCGGTGAAGAACATCGAGCGGATGAAGCCGCCGACCAGCAATATGGCCAGCATCAGCGCGTAAGGTGTTTCGGGGGTGAAGAGGCCGTAGATGGCGATCGATGCGGCAGCGACCAGCGAGCCGACGATCAGCACGCGGCGAAAGCCGACAACGCGGAAGATCAGCGCGGTGACGAATTTCATGCCGATGGCGCCGATCGCCGAGACGAAGGTGATCATGCCGGACTGGAACGGTGTCAGCCCGAAACCGATCTGGAACATCAGCGGCAAAAGGAACGGCACGGCGCCGATGCCGATGCGAAACAGCGAGCCGCCAAGCACCGACGAGCGGAACACCTGGTTGCGGAACAGTTCGAGCGCCAGCAGCGGATTTTTGGCGCGGCGCGCATGCACGAGGTAGAGCGCGCCCGACAGCAGTCCCACGGCGATCGTAATGAAGCCGGTCGCCGGCGGCAGATAAGGCAGGCTAACCACCGACAGGCCAAAGACGACGCCGGAAGCGGCCAGCCCGCTCAGCACGAAGCCGACGAAATCGAGCGGCGGCGTCTCGGTTGCCTCGGTTTCCGGCAGGAAGCGGGTGGCAAGCCAAATGCCGATCAGGCCGATCGGGACGTTGATCAGGAAGATCCAGTGCCAGGTGAAGAAGGTGGTGATGAAGCCGCCAATCGGCGGACCCACCAGCGGGCCGACCAGTGCGGGAACGGTCAGCCACGACATGGCGGCGACCAGTTCGCTCTTGGGCGTGGCGCGTACCAGAACCAGGCGCCCGACCGGGGTCATCATGGCGCCGCCAATGCCTTGCAGGAAACGCGCAACCACGAAGGCGGGCAGCGAACCGGAGAGCGCGCACGCCACCGAACCGGCAATGAAGACTGCAATCGCGGCACGAAAGATAGTCTTGGCGCCGAAGCGGTCGGCCATCCAGCCGCTGATTGGAATGAAGATCGCCAGCGACACCAGATAGGCCGTCAGCGCCAGTTTGAGCGCGATCGGGCTGGTGTGGATGTCGATGGCGATCGCCGGCAGCGATGTCGCGATGACGGTCGAATCCATGTTTTCCATGAAGAGAGCGACCGCCAATATGAGCGGGATGGTGCGGTTCACAAGACGCGTCCGGACTTATTCTCTGTGTCGTCGGCTGGGCAAGCCGGCACGCAGGGCGGTTATCACGGCCAGAGGGTGATGTCGTGTTAAATTGCTGTCACTTTTGTGCGACCGCAAGGATGCGGCCTTTCGCTTTGGCATGTCCCATGCTGGCAGAGATCCCTGCCAGGCAAGGGACACCTTGCATGGAGCGACACACATCATTATTGTAGTGAATATAACTACTATAGGACATTGCCATTGGAAAAAGGTGTTTCGGCGGCCGATGCCAATCGCAGGTTTTCTCTCCTACTGCGCGGCGTCCGCGAAGGACAAAGCTACGTGGTGACCAGTCACGGGCGTCCGGTCGCCCGGATCGTGCCCGCAGATCATCAGGAGGGGGTGGCTGCCCGATCGCGCGCGGCGTTGTTGTCGCGCCTTGAGCGCCAGCCTGTTGTGGATGCCGGGCAGTGGACGCGCGATGAGCTTTATGAGGACGAGCATTGAAGATCGCGCTCGACACGAATATCCTTGCTTACGCGGAAGGGGTAAACGGTGCGGAGAAGCGCGACATCGTTCTCGAATTGCTGCGCGATCTCCGGCAAGGTGACGCGGTCATTCCTGTTCAGGTTCTTGGTGAACTCTTCAACATTTTGGTCCGCAAAGCAGGAAGACCGCCCCTGGAGGCACGGGATGCCCTTCTGAGCTGGAGCGACGCATTTTCCGTTGCCGCGACAACGCAAGATGTGATGATGATGGCCGCTGATCTGGCTACCGACCATCGACTCAGCATTTGGGACTCGGTCGTTCTCTCCACGGCCTCGCATGCTGGCTGTCGGCTGCTGGTCTCGGAAGATCTGCAAGACGGCTTCACATGGGGCGCGGTCACTGTCGTCAGTCCCTTCGCAGCGCCGCGTCACCCATTGCTTGATGCTCTGGCGGGGAAGTCTGGCGACTAGAACGCGGAACGCCGCAACGATCGGCTTTTCATCCGTCCCGCGACGTGTTACCAGCCACCGCCAATCCTGAAAGGGAATAACGAGTCGGCGCTGTCCATTCCGGTCCAGCGCTTTTTCGCATTCAAAGGGCTGGCCATGGCAAAAATCATCGAAACGTCCACCGGCGCACTGGCGCTGACCTTTGACGACGTGCTTTTGCAGCCCGGTCATTCCGAGGTGATGCCCGGCCAGACCGATATCCGCACCCGCATCGCCGGCGACATCGACCTCAACGTGCCGATCCTGTCGGCGGCGATGGACACGGTCACCGAGGCAAGGCTTGCCATCGCCATGGCGCAGGCCGGCGGCATCGGCGTCATCCATCGCAATTTCTCGCCCGCCGAACAGGCCGAGCAGGTGCGGCAGGTCAAGAAATTCGAATCAGGCATGGTGGTCAACCCGGTCACGATCGGGCCCGACGCCACGCTAGCCGACGCATTGTCGCTGATGCGCACCTATTCGATCTCGGGCATTCCGGTGGTCGAGAATGGCGGCGCCGGGGGCCACAAGACCGGCCGGCTGGTCGGCATCCTGACCAACCGCGATGTGCGCTTCGCTTCCGATCCGGCGCAAAAGGTCTACGAATTGATGACCCGTGAGAACTTGATTACGGTCAAGGAGAACGTCGACCAGGACGAGGCCAAGCGGCTTCTGCACCAGCACCGCATCGAGAAGCTGGTGGTGGTCGACAAAACGGGCAATTGCGTCGGGCTGATCACCGTCAAGGACATCGAGAAATCGCAGCTCAACCCGCACGCCACCAAGGATGCGCAGGGGCGCCTGCGCGCCGCGGCCGCCACCAGCGTCGGTGATGACGGCTTCGAGCGCGCCGAGCGTCTTATCGAGGCCGGCGTCGACCTTTTGGTGATCGACACAGCGCATGGCCACTCGCAGCGCGTGCTGGACGCGGTGACGCGGGCGAAGAAGCTTTCCAATTCCGTGCGCATCCTGGCCGGCAACGTCGCCACCGCGGAAGGCACGCGGGCGCTGATCGACGCCGGCGCCGACGCCGTCAAGGTCGGCATTGGCCCGGGCTCCATCTGCACCACCCGCATTGTGGCCGGGGTCGGCGTTCCCCAGCTTTCGGCCATCATGTCGGCGGTCGAGACAGCACACAAATCAGGCGCCTCGGTGATCGCCGACGGCGGCATCAAATATTCCGGCGATCTCGCCAAGGCACTCGCCGCCGGCGCCAGCGCCGCCATGATCGGCTCGCTGCTTGCCGGAACCGACGAAAGCCCGGGCGAGGTCTATTTGCACCAGGGCCGCTCCTTCAAGGCCTATCGCGGCATGGGCTCGGTCGGCGCCATGGCGCGGGGCTCCGCCGATCGCTACTTCCAGGCCGAGGTGCGCGACACGCTGAAACTGGTGCCGGAAGGCATTGAAGGGCAGGTTCCCTATAAAGGACCTGTGTCTGGCGTGCTGCACCAGCTTGCGGGCGGGCTGAAAGCCGCTATGGGTTATGTTGGTGGCCGCGACCTTGCCGATTTCCGCGACCGCGCCACCTTTGTGCGCATATCCAACGCCGGACTTCGTGAAAGCCACGCCCATGACGTCACGATTACCCGCGAAAGCCCCAACTATCCCGGCGGAGCCTGATTCTTCCGGGCTTTGGGGGAACTTGACCGCCATGGTGCTGCGCCTGTCGCGCCATGTCGGGGCGCTCTGCTTCCTCTCGGCGGCGGTTTTTGTCGCCATGACGGGGATGGAGTTCTTCTATTTCCGTCGACTGAGCGGGGGCCTGGCTTCGCTCGACATGCGTTATTTCGGATTTACGCCCGACGAAGGCATGGCCTGGCTGACGGCGCTTGGCCGGCGCGGCAGCGAGATCATCCTGGTCTGGCACTACCTGACCTTCGATCTTCTGTTTCCGGCACTGTTGTCGCTGACGCTGGTCAGCCTGATCCTGGCAACTGGCCGGCGCCTGAAGAATTTCCGCGTGCTGCCGGCGCAGATGCAGGCGATCTTCGCGCTGGTCCTGGTGCTGCCCTATATGCTCGCCGACTACGCACAGAACATCGCCGTGGCGCGCCTTCTGTCCGATTTCCTCTACGCCAATCCGGACTCGCTGTCCTTTGCTTCGGCGCTGATCGTCACCAAATTCGCGCTTCTCGCCGTCCCGGTCATCGTCATTGCCGCTTTCTGGCTGGCAGGCCAAAGACGTCGGAATTGAAGCGGAGCAGGGCAGGGGCGACTTCATGAACCAGACCACGATCTTCTGGCCTGTGCTGGCTCACGTGCTGCTGATCTACATCGTCTATATCGTCATGGGCCGGCGCCGCTATTTTGCTGTCAAGTCGGGTGAAGCCAAGGTCGGCCAGTACAAGGTTCGCTCGACCGAGCCGGCCTCTACCGTCACCGTGGCGAACAATCTGATCAATCAATTCGAACTGCCGGTGCTTTTCTACGTACTGTGCCTGACACTGCACATGACCAACGGCGTCAATTACATCACCCTCGCACTGATGTGGATTTTTGTCGCGTCGCGCTATTTTCACGCCTGGTTTCACCTGACCAGCAACAAGCTGCTGGTGCGCAACCGCTCCTTCGTGCTGGGCGCGGTGGTGCTGGCGCTCGGTTGGATCTGGCTGGCCCTGCACTTGCTCGCGATCGTATGAGGTGCGCCTAATCACCTTCTCCAAAAGGGAAGAGGGAAAGGCCGGCGCCTATAGATCGAACACCGCGATCTTGCGATTGTCGAACTTGATGCCGATCTCGCCGCGTACCAGCTTCAGCGCGTGTTCGCCGAACACGGCGCGCCGCCATCCTTGCAGCGCAGGCACATCGGCATCCTCGCCCTCGGCCGCGATGCGATCGATGTCATCGCTGGAGGCCAGCACCTTCGAGGCGACGCCCTGTTTTTCGGCGACGATTCTGAGCAGCACCTTCAACAGTTCCGCGGCCGCATTCGAGCCCTCGGGCGGCTGGAAGTTTTTCGGCAGTTTCGGCATCTGCTCCTTGGGCAGGGCGAGCGCGGTGTTGACCGCGCCGAGCAATGCCGTCGCCGTCGAGGAGCGTTCCCAGCCTTTTGGCGTGGTGCGCAACTTGGCAAGGGCTGGCGCATCGCGCGGTCCTTGTTGTGCGATCTCGTAGATTGCGTCGTCCTTGAGCACACGGCCGCGCGGCACGTCGCGCTCGCGCGCCTCGCGTTCGCGCCATGCCGCCACGGCCTGCACGATCGCCAGCTCCTGGGGCTTGCGAAGCCGCATCTTCAGCCGCTTCCAGGCATCCTCGGGGTGCGGATCGTAGGTCTCGCGCGAGGTCAGGACATCCATCTCCTCATTCAGCCAGTGGGCGCGGTTTTCCCGCGCCAGCTCGGCGTTGAGGTGCTGATAGACCTCGATCAGATGGGTGACGTCGGCCAGCGCGTAATCAAGCTGCTTGTCGGACAGCGGCCGATGGCGCCAGTCAGTGAAGCGCGACGACTTGTCTAGCCGCGCTCCGGTGATGCGCTGTACCAGCTGATCGTAGGAAACGCTGTCGCCGAAGCCGCAGACCATCGCCGCCACCTGGGTATCGAACACCGGGTGCGGAACGAGGTCGCCGAGATGGACGATGATTTCGATGTCCTGTCGCGCCGCATGGAAGACTTTGACCACCGCCTCGTTGGCCATCAGCCTGAAGAAGGGAGCCAAGTCGATATCAGGCGACAGCGGATCGATCAGCGCGGTCACGCCGGGCGCGGCCATCTGGATCAGGCACAGGATTGGCCAGAAGGTCGTTTCGCGGATGAATTCGGTGTCGACGGTGACGAAATCCGACTTTTCGAAAGCGGCGAGAACGGTCTCGAGTTCTTTCTGGGTGGTGATGACGTGCATCAAATCGCTTTTGGCAGGAGTAGGGTCTTCCTAGATTTCAGCCGGGAAGGCTTTCGTCAAGCTGTGGTGCCCCCGTCACGGCCCTTCCGGACTGTCTTGATCACTATTTCTCCTCGCCAGCCGCGCGAAAATGGTCGACGTGCGCAACAGCGCCGTGAAGCGGCTGCGCTTGCCTGCCGGTACTCCTGAGCGTGCCTGCATGCGGTAGAGGATGACGGCAATGAAGATCGCGTAGACCACGGCGCTGAAGACGAACAGCGCGCTTGGCCCGAAATACTGCATCGCGGTCGACGCCGCGAAAGGGCCCCCAATAGCGCCGAAGGAATAGAACAGCATCAGGGCGGCGTTGATCAGCACGAACTCGCCGGCATCCGCGCGGTCGTTGGAATGTGCCGCCGACAGCGAATACAGCGGCATGGCGAAACAACCGAAGATAAAGATGATGATGAAGTTGAGCAGCGGGTTGCTGCCGGCGATGAACACCAGCGCCAGTGCCGAAAGCATCGCGCAGCAGGTCGTCATCAACAGCACCCGGCGCCGATCCCAGCGGTCGGAAAGGTAACCAAGCGGATACTGGATGATGGCTCCGCCGAAAATGCCGACGCTGACGAAGGTGACGACGTCGCCGACCGACATGCCGATCTGCTCCGCATAGACCGGCGACAAGGTGCGAAAGGCACTGTTGGTGACGCCCACGGCGATGCAGCCAAAGCAGCCCAGCGGCGAAATCCGCCAGACGCGGGCCAGATCGAGCTTGACCTCTTCCGGCGGCGTCGGGTTGGAGCGGTCGCCGAGCGAAACCGGCACCAACGACAGCGTGATCATGATCGACATGATGGCGAAGATGGTGAAGCCACCGGCGCCGAAGACGGGAATCAGGAACTGGGCTGATGTCACCGATCCGGTATCGACCATCCGGTAGATCGCCAGCACGCGGGCGCGGTCGTGGTTGGTGACGCCGGAATTCAGCCAGCTTTCGACGATGGTGAACAATCCGGCGAAACAGAAGCCGCCGGCAAAGCGCACCGCGCACCACATCACCGGATCGAGAACCAGCACGAGCAGCAAGGTGCCGACGGAGGCGATCGCCGCCAGCGCCGAAAACGCCCTGATATGGCCGACCGCCTTCATGATGCGGGTGATGGCCAGGCAGCCGAGCAGGAAACCGGCGAAATAGAAGGTGCCCATCAGGCCGATGTCGGAAGCCGAAAACCCTTCCTGCGCGCCACGCAGCGCGATCAGCGTGCTCTGCAGCCCATTGCCGCCGAGGAGGATGCCTGCGGCGAGAAGAAGCGGGATCAGGGGACGGATGGAGGACATGAAGAAATACAGCCGCTCATCGTTGATCCTTTTTGGACCATCGTCTCCGTCGATGCCAGCGGCATTTGCCAATGAAAAGGCAGCGATGCCTCGGGTCGAATCAGCTCGGCGGATGAAACAGACGTCGATGGCGACCGGCAGCGCCGGTTAATCGATCAGCGTATCAATCGACGCGCTCAAAAGTGTCTAGGCTGGTCCCGAAGGCGCGCCATGTTCCAACCGTGGTCAGCTTTGCGGGCTCACCCTCGGCCTCGGCTGAAAGAGCCAGTCCAGCCACCGTGTGCCACAACATCTCGATCTTGCCGTCTCGAAAAATGCCGGTATAGCTCACAGCCGCCGGCCCTGTCTTTCCTGACGCCGCGGAAGTAAAGCCGATCACATCTCCATGAGCGGCCCCGTGAAGAGGCACTTCCATTCCGGAAAAGCTGCTGTCGGGCAACGCTGTCTTGAAGACACCGCGGATCAAACCCTCACTATCGTCGTCGATAATTACAACCGAACCGTATTGATTGCGCCAAGTGCCCTTCCAGGAAAACATGTTTGCCTCCTCTCAGTCCATCATGCGCTAACGCGACAGGCGGTTCACCGTTCCGCCATATGACCGGCCATAAATTGAAGCCGAGGTTCCAAGCTGAGAGATAGCCCCTCCGTCCCTTTGCCTTGACAAACCATGCCTCCCATGCGCTTTTCGCGCAAATTTTGAGGCCGGGCCGCAATGCTTCGGCCTACCATCCAGCACCCCGGACTTATATCCATGACCATGCACCGTTACCGCAGCCATACCTGTGCCCAGTTGCGAAAGAGCGACGTTGGCAATTCCGTTCGCCTGTCGGGTTGGGTGCATCGCGTACGCGACCATGGCGGCCTACTGTTCATCGACCTTCGCGACCATTACGGCCTGACCCAGATCGTTGCCGATCCCGATTCGCCTGCCTTCAAGGTCGCCGAGACCTTGCGCGGCGAGTGGGTGATCCGCGTCGATGGCGAGGTCAAGGCGCGCTTGCCCGAGACGGTCAACGCCAACCTGCCGACCGGTGAGATCGAAATCTTCGCTCGTGAGATCGAAGTGTTGTCGGCGGCCAAGGAATTGCCGCTGCCGGTGTTCGGCGAGCCCGATTATCCCGAGGACATCAGGCTGAAATACCGCTTCCTGGATCTGCGCCGCGAGACACTGCACAAGAACATCGTGGCGCGCACGAAAATCATCGCCGAGATGCGCAAGCGCATGGGCGAGGTCGGCTTCACCGAATTCTCGACGCCGATCCTGACCGCCTCGTCGCCGGAAGGCGCGCGCGACTTCCTGGTGCCGTCGCGCATCCATCCCGGCACCTTCTACGCGCTGCCGCAGGCGCCGCAGCAATACAAGCAGCTGATCATGGTGTCTGGCTTCGACCGCTATTTCCAGATCGCGCCCTGCTTCCGTGACGAGGACCCGCGCGCCGACCGCCTGCCCGGCGAGTTCTACCAGCTCGACCTCGAAATGAGTTTCGTCGAGCAGGACGACGTGCTGTCGACCATGGAACCGGTGATGCGCGGCGTCTTCGAGACCTTCGCCAACGGCAAGCCGGTGACGCAGAAATTCCAGCGTATCCCCTATGATGTCGCCATGCGCAAATACGGCTCCGACAAGCCGGACTTGCGCAACCCGATCGAGATGCAGGCCGTCTCCGACCATTTTCGCGATTCCGGCTTCAAGGTGTTCGCCAACATCCTGGCCAACGATCCGAAGGCCGAGGTCTGGGGCATTCCGGCAAAGACCGGCGGCAGCCGCGCCTTTTGCGACCGCATGAATAGCTGGGCGCAAGGCGAGGGCCAGCCGGGGCTGGGCTACATCTTCTGGCGCAAGGAAGGCGACAAGCTCGAAGGCGCCGGCCCGCTCGCCAAGAACATCGGCGAGGAGCGCACCGAGGCGATCCGCCTGCAGCTCGGCCTTGCCGACGGCGACGCCGCTTTTTTCGTCGCCGGTGATCCCAAGAAGTTCGTTTCGTTCGCCGGCGCGGCGCGCACCCGTGCCGGCGAGGAACTGAACCTCGTCGACCGCGAACGCTTCGAACTGTGCTGGATCGTCGACTTCCCGTTCTTCGAATGGAACGAGGAGGAGAAGAAGATCGACTTCGCCCACAACCCGTTCTCGATGCCGCAGGGTGGCATCGATGCGCTGAACGGCGAGGATCTGCTCGGCATCAAGGCCTTCCAGTACGACATGGTGTGCAACGGTTTCGAGATCGCCAGTGGCGGTATCCGCAACCATTTGCCCGAAACCATGGTCAAGGCGTTCGAGACGGTTGGGCTCGACCGTTCCACGGTCGAGGAACGCTTTGGCGGCCTCTACCGTGCCTTCCAGTATGGCGCGCCGCCGCATGGCGGCATGGCCGCCGGCGTCGACCGCGTCGTCATGCTGCTGGTCGGCGCCAAGAACCTGCGCGAAATCACCATGTTCCCCATGAACCAGCAGGCTTACGACCTGCTGATGAACGCGCCGTCGGAAGCCTCGCCGCAGCAGCTTCGCGAACTGGCGCTGCGTGTCGCGCCGACCAAGAAGGACTGATTGCAGCGTCGCAACTGCCCTTTTCTCCCCGTCACTCTACGGGGAGAAATGTCCGGCAGGACAATGAGCGGCAGCGCGGATGCAGGCGTTTGGCGACCAGCCGCGACAACTGACGCCTTCTGACATTTAGGCGGTTCGGCATTCAATTTCAAACTTGCAGGCGTCAGCGCTGCCCCTCATCCGCCTGCCGGCACCTTCTCCCCGTATAGGGACGGGGAGAAGGGAGTTGTCTTCGATCAGTCCTCGTTCGCCTTGACGCTGACGCCGAGCGTCTTCGGCAGGTCGAGCGGATTGGACATGGCACCCGCCATGATCAGTGCGAACGGCACCGATGCCGGCGGCTCGGCCGAGATTTCGAGGCTCTTCGGATCGTCGAGATATTTGCTGACAGCCGCCGTAACCTGAGCCGTCAGCTCGGGATTGTTGAGCTGCGACATGCCGAACGGCACGATTGCCTTGGCCTGATTGGCGATGTCCTTGGCTGACATGCCCTGCTGCTTGCCGACATAGTCCAGCACCTTGCCGGTCAGCGAATCGTCGTCGAAGCGGATCGATGCGCTGTTGAACGAAAGCTGCTGCAACAGGCCGAGCATGGCCATGCCTTGCGCCGAATTGTCGGCGCCTTCCGGCTGTGCGGCCATCTTCTTCTGCATTTCCTGCAGCGACTTGATGAAGTCGATCGTGTAGCCGCCGAGGTCGAAGGTCATGCCGAGCGTGCCGGCATTCTCGACGGAGATGTCGTATTTCGACAGTTCCATCTTGCCGTCCGACGGCTGCCAGGTGCCGGCCATTTCAAGATTGCCCGAGATGTTCTGGTAGCCGAGCGCGTTGATGACCTCCTTGGATTTGGGATCCTCGACCAGCGACAGATCGGCCGTGAACTTCTCCGTGTTGGCGGTGAATTCCATCGGCTTGCCGTCGGCGGGCGGCGTGATCTGGATGGCGAGCCCATCCATCGAAAAGGCGGTCTTGTCGGCGACCTTGACTGTCATGTTCGAGAGTTCAGCGGATTTGTACATCATCAGCGAGCCAAGCGGGCTGGTGGAGCCGTCGGCCGGCACAGTCATGTCGTGGATAACGAAGGGGCTGAGATCGAGGGTGACGCCGTCCTTGCTGTGTTCGAAGGCCGAGGTCGACACGGTGGCGATATCATAGCCGCCATTGGCCTCGGTGATGTTCTCGAGCTTGACGTCGCCGATCGTCAGCGCTTCCTTTTCCGCGGCCGGTTTCACCGACACGCCCTGCAGCACCATGCTGGTGTTGTCGCCGGTCACGCCGGTCCAGGAGATGTCGACGCCCTGTGCGGAGAGTGCTGCCTTCAGCCGGTCCGCGACCGCCGCGTCCTGGGCAAGGGCCGCATTCAGCGGCAGCGTGAGCAAGAAGGTCGAAAGTGCGAATTTCCGGAGAGTTGAGCGGTTGATTGTCATCGCAAGGTCCCTGAGAGTGTCCTGAAATTATTTTTCAATTCTTTGCGCCATCACCATTCCGTGACGAACTGGACGGGAAAAAGGCGTGTCCCGGCACAATGGTCGAAAATCGCGCTGAAAGGCAAACCCGATCCGAACGCTATTGGAGAACGCAGTGAATTTGGCATGAAGGTCGGGCCGCCAGCGTGCTTCGCAATAGATGCGGCATGTAACAGATTGATGTTGGCCGGCAAGCTCGACCTTGCGGTTTTCTGTTGCAGAACTGCGCGCAAATCGACTGGTCCGGTGCGCGCCTCTTGCCGCGAATCACCCGCTCGGCTAGGTCCAGCCCATGGGAAAAAGGCTTTTGCCGCCTGACAATGGCGGTGGCGATCATATCGAACCAGTCGACCTGAAGAAGGCGCTGGAAGAGCGCTATCTCGCCTATGCGTTGTCGACCATCATGCACCGGGCGCTCCCGGATGTGCGCGACGGACTGAAGCCGGTCCATCGCCGCATCATGCACGCCATGCGCCTGCTGCGCCTCAACCCGGACCAGGGGTTCGCCAAATGCGCTCGTATCGTCGGCGAGGTGATGGGCAAGTTCCACCCGCATGGCGACCAGTCCATCTATGATGCGCTGGTGCGGCTGGCGCAGGATTTTTCGATGCGATATCCCCTGGTCGACGGCCAGGGCAATTTCGGCAACATCGACGGCGATAACGCCGCCGCCATGCGCTACACCGAAGCGCGCATGACCGACGTGGCGACCGACCTGCTTGCCGGCATCACCGAAGACGCGGTCGACTATCGGCCGACCTACAATGAAGAAGACGAGGAGCCGGTCGTGCTCCCCGGTGCCTTCCCCAATCTCTTGGCCAACGGCTCGTCCGGCATCGCGGTTGGCATGGCCACCTCGATCCCGCCGCACAATGCCGCCGAGCTCTGCGACGCGGCGCTGCATCTGATCGAGCATCGCGATGCGCCGGTGGCGAAGCTGATGGATTTCGTCCAGGGCCCGGATTTTCCGACCGGCGGCATCATCGTCGACAGCCGTGCCTCGATCCTCGAAGCCTACGAGACCGGCCGCGGCGGGTTCCGCGTGCGGTCGAAATGGAACCAGGAAGACCAGGGCAGGGGCACCTGGAGCATTGTCGTCACCGAAATTCCCTATGGGGTGCAGAAGGCGCGGCTGATCGAGAAGATCGCCGAGCTGTTGATGGCCCGCAAGCTGCCGCTGCTCGAGGATATCAGGGACGAAAGCGCCGAGGACATCCGCGTCGTCCTGGTGCCGAAGAGCCGTTCGGTCGACCCAGGCATCCTGATGGAATCGCTGTTCAAGCTGACCGAGCTCGAAAGCCGTTTCCCGCTCAACATGAACGTGCTGTCGCGAGGCAAGGTGCCCAACGTGCTGTCGCTGAAGGGCGTGCTGCAGGAATGGCTGGACCACCGCCGCGACGTCCTCATCCGTCGCTCGAAATTTCGCCTCGGCGAGATCGAGAGGCGGCTGGAAATCCTTGCCGGCTACCTGATCGCCTATCTCAACATCGACGAGGTGATCAGGATCATCCGCGAGGAGGATGAGCCCAAGCAGGTCATGATGGCCCGCTGGTCGCTCACCGACACCCAGGCCGAAGCGATCCTCAACATGCGGCTGCGCGCCTTGCGCAAGCTGGAGGAATTCGAGATCCGCAAGGAATTCGACGGCCTGACCGCCGAGAAGAAGCAGATCGAGGCACTGCTGGCGTCCGATGCCAAGCAATGGTCGACCATCAAGTGGGAAGTCACTCAGGTTCGCGACAAGTTCGGTCCGGAGACCGAGATTGGCAAGCGCCGCACGCAGTTCGCCGACGCGCCCGAGCACGACCTGACCGATATCGCGCACGCCATGATCGAGCGCGAGCCGGTCACCGTGGTGGTTTCGGAAAAAGGCTGGCTGCGGGCGATGAAGGGCCATCTGGCCGATTTTTCGACGCTGACCTTCAAGGAGGGCGACAGCCTCAAGCTCGCCTTCCATGCTCAGACGACAGACAAGGTTCTGGTCTTTACCACCGGCGGCAAGTTTTACACGATCGGCGCCGATCGGCTGCCGGGCGGCCGCGGCCATGGCGAGCCGATCCGCATCATCGTCGACATGGACAATGACCAGGACATCGTCACCGCCTTCGTTCACGATCCCAAGCGCAAGCTGCTGCTCGCCTCTTTCGACGCCAACGGCTTCATCGTTCCGGAGGAAGAGGTGGTCGCCAACACCCGCAAGGGCAAGCAGGTGATGAACGTCAAGGCGCCGGACGAGGCCAAGCGCTGCGTGCCGGTCACCGGCAATCACCTGGCCATCGTCGGCGAGAACCGCAAGATGCTGGTGTTCGCGCTCTCGGAAATTCCGGAGATGGGTCGCGGCAAGGGCGTGCGGCTGCAGAAATACAAGGACGGCGGCCTGCTCGATCTCAAGCCTTTTACACTTGAGACAGGTCTCTCCTGGCAGGATTCGGCCGACCGTACCTTCACCCGGTCGCGCGAGGAATTGGCCGAATGGATCGGCGCCCGGGCGTCGGCGGGACGGATGGTGCCCAAGGGATTCCCCAGGACCGGGAAGTTCGGGTAGAAGCCGCCGATCCCCCTCGTGGGGGAAGGTGGCCGGCAGGCCAGAGGGGCGCGCTATCCCGCCGGCGCATCAAGCTAGCTACGCCTCTCGCAATTCTCGGTCCCTAAGATCAGATCAGAGGTCGCGCCCCCCTCTGTCCTGCCGGACATTCCCCACGAGGGGGGAGATTGGCAGCTCCACCATCACATTTGGACTATCGTCACGATTGCTGCACTATATCGGTGCATAACTGACCGGATGAGCCGGGGAGAGCAGGGCGTTTGAAGGAAGCAAAGATCCAGAAACCGGAACGGCAGCAGCGCCTCTTCGGGCTGTCCACACCGCTCCGTTCGGCCGTCATACCGCCGCTGTCGGCGGCGCGCTGGCTGCTGGTGCTGATCGTTGCCGCCGGCGTCTATTTCTTCCACGGCTTCCTGTTCCCGGTGCTGGCTGCCCTCGTCATCGCCTTTGCCAGCTGGCCGCTTTACCGACGACTGCTGGTCGGCGTTGGCGGCAATCGAACCATCGCCGCCACATTTGCCATCCTGTTCATCCTCGCCTTCCTGGTCATACCGATCGCGCTTGCCGGCACTTATGCCATCAACGAGGTGCGCGAATGGGTCGGCTGGGCGATAGAGACCAACCGCCACGGTGCGGTGACGCCGCACTGGATCGCCACCCTGCCTGTGGTGGGTGAATGGCTGAACGAGCAGTGGACGACCAATCTCGGCCATCCCGGCGGGATCGGCGAACTGATCCAGCTAGTCAGCGGCGCCAATATAGGGAGCATCTACCGAGGCGCGCTCGCCGCCGGCGGCAGCGCTTTCAGCCTCTTTCTAACGCTGCTGTTCATGATGATCGCCCTGTTTTTCGCCTATCGCGACGGCGAGAATTTCGCCGGCCAGATCGATCGCCTCGGCGAGCGCATTCTGCCCACCCGCTGGGAGCGGATCTCGCGCGTCGTGCCGGCGACCATTTCCTCGACCGTGACCGGCATGACTGTAATCGCCATCGGCGAGGGACTGGTGCTGGGCATCGCGTACTGGCTGGCTGGTGTGCCGTCGCCGGTGACGCTCGGCGCGCTGACCGGCGTGATGGCGCTCATCCCCGGCGGTGCGCCATTGTCCTTCACACTGGTCTCGATCTATCTCGCCGCCAGCGGCTCGCCGATGGCCGGCCTGGCGCTGTTCATCTGGGGAACGGTCGAGTTGTTCATCGTCGACAAGACGTTGCGCCCCAAGCTCGTCGGCGGCCCGATAAAACTGCCCTTCCTGCCGACCTTTTTCGGCCTGATCGGCGGCGTCAAGACCATGGGTTTTCTCGGCCTGTTCATCGGCCCGGTGCTGATGGCGCTGCTGGTCGCGATCTGGCGCGAGTGGCTGCGCGAGGTGGAACTGGCCGACGAGATCGTGCCGCCGAATGAAATCGAAGCCGGTCCACAAATCGAGGTCTTGCCCGAGCCCAGCGTGGTCAAGAAAGCCAGCGCCTGATCTCGACCTCTAAGCCGGATGGTGCACCGCGAGGTCGCCGCGGCGTTTGCGCCCATCATGCAACTGCCAGAGCGAATGGGCGACCAGCGTGACGATCAGGATGCCGCCGCCGATCAGGCTGTTGCGGGTCGGCGTCTCGGCAAAGATCATCCACACCCAGATCGGCGCCAGCACGGTTTCGAGCAGGTAGAACATCGCCACTTCCGGTCCAGAAATGTATTTCGGCCCAGCGGCGAGGCAGAAGAACGAGATCGGCATGATGACGGCGCCGTTGAAGATGATCCAGCATGGCGCGTTCACGTGAAAGCCTTCGCCGCTCACCATGAAGGCTGCCAGCCCAAGCGGCAGAAGGACGCCGATCAGCGAGGTGAATCCCATATCCTTGCCGCTGGCTCGCGAGATGGTGATGGCCACCGCGATGAAGAAAGCCGAGCACAGTGCCATGAAATCACCGAACAGCTTGCCGCTGCCAACCGAACCGCCGACGATGACCAGCACGCCGAGGATCATGACCAGCATGGCCGCGATCGTCACCGCCCCCGGCCTTTCCCGTAGGAATATCCAGGACAAGAGTGCGGCGAATACGGTGTTGAAGGCTAGGATGAACACCAGGTCGGCGGTCGAGGTGTGGAAGACCGCAGTAACGAAGGTGATCGAGGTCAGCCCATAGCATATCGCCACGATCAGCCCAGACCAGCCGGGGATAAGCGGCGGGACATTCCGGCTCAGCGCGCGCCAGACCGACCAGATGATCATCGCCGCGATGAAGGTGGTTCCGGTTCGCAGCAAAAGGATGGTCCACGCGCCGCCATCCGCAAGGCGAATCAACGGTATGTCGACGGTCAGTATCAGTCCGCCGATGGCGGTTATCAGAAGGCCCTTCTGGTGATCATGGTGAGTGGACATGCAGGAACTTTCGCAATTGCATTGCAGGCGGCCGATCGGCGCAAGCGCGCACTCTCTCCAGCCGAGCGGCTGAAAGACCAGCATCCCCTGCCTTGAAACAGTTTAAGCGTGGATCGGGGGAAAACTCGGCGTCAGACCGCTTCGTTCGTATAGCGCTCCCAGCCTTTTGGGCCGAGATGCTCCTGCGGCATGAAGCGCATCTTATAATTCATCTTGCGCGAACCATTGACCCAGTAGCCAAGGTAGACATGGGGCAGCCCCATCGCCTTGGCACGGGCGATATGGTCGAGGATCATGAACGTGCCGAGCGAGCGGCTTTCGAAATCCGGATTGAAATAGGAATAGACCATCGACAGGCCGTCGGCCATCTTGTCGGTGAGCGCCACCGCGACGAGTTCACCCTGGCCTTTGCCGGTGATGAAGGTGTCGGGTCCGCGCCGCCGGTATTCGATCACCTTGGTGTCGACATGGGTATCCTCGACCATCATGGCGTAGTCGAGCACCGTCATGTCGGACATGCCGCCGCGGCGGTGGCGGGCATCGAGATAGCCGCGAAACAACGAATACTGTTCGGTCGAGGGCTCGGCATTGTGCATGGCGCCGACGAGGTCGGAATTGTGCTGCAGCACGCGCTTCATGTTGCGGCTGGGGGTAAACTCATGGGCCAGGATACGCACCGACACACAGGCGCGGCAGGTCTCGCAGGCCGGCCTGTAGGCGATGTTCTGCGAGCGCCGGAAGCCGCCTTGCGTGAGCAGGTCATTCATCTCCGAGGCCTTGTCGCCGACCAGATGCGTGAACACCTTGCGCTCGAATTGGCCATCGAGATAAGGGCACGGCGACGGCGCGGTGAGGAAGAACTGCGGCGACTGGGTCGGGTGCTGCGTCATCGAGCCTTGGAAACACTCCTTCGAATCTCTCTACCTTTGGCTCCGGCGGCGAAAAATTCAACAGGATTGTGAAGGTGCGGGCAACTCAACACCTTCACATTTGCGCTCAAGGGGGGCTGCGGCTCTGCTTGAGAGCGATATCAGCGGCCGGTGCGGCTGACGACAGTGCCGAGCAAAAGATCGTGCAGCGTGCGCTTGCGATCCGAGAACAGGGTCACCAGCAGGACCAGCGGCGACAGGATGACGTTGCCGGCCCAAAACAGTACTGAGTGGACCACCGCGGTCAGCCCGTCGATGCGGGTGCCGTCGAGACGGTCAAGGCGGATGCCCATCATCTTCATACCCGTGGTGGCCTGGTCGGCGCTGCCCAACGTGTTCCAGATGTAGAGGATGGCGACCGCCGGCACCAGGACGCCGAACAGCATCCAGCCCAGGCCGAGGGTCAAAAGCCCGAGGAAGAACACCAGGATGGCGAACGGAATGGTCAGCAGGCCGACGATGAGATAGTCGAGCACGAAGGCCAGGATCCGCCTTGTGCGCACGCCTTCATAAGCCCTGGCATCGTCGAGCCGGGTGTTGATGATTTCGCCGTCGAAAACGCGAGCGTTCATGTCATCTCCTCGTAACAGGGGCCTGCTTAGCCTGAGCCCCACCGCACCAGAAATGGTGAAGGCTCATGGTGGAATCAAGATCGGACCGTTTCGTCGCGGCGCCAAGCGGCACACGACGGCGTGAGGGTCCGAAGCGGTTGAATTTGTAGCACGGATGGCGTTAGTTTGCTGCGGCGCAACAAGACGCCGAGGGGACGGGGCAATATGGACTACGACATGCTGGTCATCGGCAGCGGCCCTTCCGGCCGCCGCGCCGCCGTGCAATCGGCCAAACTCGGCAAATCGGTGCTGGTGGTCGACCGGGGCCGGCGTCTTGGCGGCGTCTCGGTGCACACCGGCACCATCCCCTCGAAAACGTTGCGCGAAACGGTGCTCAATCTCTCCGGCTGGCGCGAGCGCGGCTTCTATGGACGCGGCTATCGGGTCAAGCAGGATATCTCCGTCGGCGACCTGATCGAGCGTCTGCACAAGACGCTCGATCACGAGGTCGAGGTGCTGCAGCACCAGTTCATGCGCAACAAGGTCAAAAGCGCGCGCGCGGCGGTGAAATTTCTCGGCCCCAACAAGGTCAGCCTGACGTCGGACAGTGGCGACTACAGCGAAATCGGTTTCGCCAATGCACTGATCGCCGTCGGCACCAGGCCGCATCGGCCGGCCGACGTGCCCTTCGACAAGACCCGGGTCTTCGACAGCGACGAAATGCTTGAACTCGACCGCCTGCCACGCACGCTGACGGTGATCGGCGCCGGGGTGATCGGCGTCGAATACGCCACGATCTTTTCCGCGCTCGACGTACCGGTGACGCTGGTCGAGCCGCGCAACTCCATCCTCGATTTCGTCGACCGGGAGATCGTCGACGATTTCATCCACCAGATGCGCGACCGCGGCATGACGATAAGACTGGGCAGCGCGGTCAAGGAAATCCGCTCCAAGCCGGATGCCGCCGAAGTGGAACTGGCCGATGGCCGCACTATCCGCTCCGAGGTCGTGCTTTACGCCGCCGGCCGCACCGGCAATATCGGCAGCCTCGGCCTCGACCTGATTGGTATCGAAGCCGACTCGCGGGGCCGCATCAAGGTCGATCCGCGGACGTTTCAGACCAGCGTGCCGAATATTTATGCCGCCGGCGATGTCATCGGCTTTCCGAGCCTCGCCTCCACCTCGATGGAGCAGGGCAGGGTGGCAGCCTGCCATGCCTTTGGCGTGTCGCTTCCGCCACCGCCGGAGACCTTCCCCTACGGCATCTATGCGGTGCCGGAGATCTCGACGGTCGGCCAGTCCGAGGAGCAGGTGCGCCAAAGCGGCGGCGCCTATGAGGTTGGCGTCGCGCGCTTCCGTGAGACGTCGCGCGGCCACATCATGGGCGTCGACACCGGCTTCCTGAAGCTGTTGTTCTCCATCGAGACGCGGCGCCTGCTCGGCGCGCACATTGTCGGCGAGGGCGCCACAGAACTCATTCATATCGGCCAGGCGGTGATCAATCTCGGCGGCACGGTCGACTTCTTCGTCAACAACACCTTCAACTATCCAACCCTGGCCGAGGCCTACAAGATCGCCGGCCTCGACGCCTGGAACAGGATGGGGCGGGGATAGGCACTGTCTGATGCAAGTTCGGGGGAGCCGTACACTCTCTTCATTCTGTTTGCCACTTCGAGCGGCTGCTGGAATTTCTGGTGGGCGAGGGCATGGCTGCGAGTCCAGCCATGGAATTGCTGATGACGGTCGGCCGCTACACAGTCGGCTGCGTCAGGAGCAAGCCGAATATCCGTCAGGTCCGGGGCGTGGCGAAGCACTGGATGCGGCGGCGCATGATCATCCGCTTTTGCGCGAAGCCTTGGTGCACTACAGTGCCGGCGGACACGAGGCGCTGTTTGAAAGCGGGCTTGCCCTGCTGATCGCCGGGGCAAAAGCTCGAATGGTGGCCGAACGCTGATTGGGCAGCGAGCGGTCCGCAAAGGCGGTCAGCCTCCCTGCGCCGCCGCCGCCGATTCCGCCAGCCAACGCTCGACGATCACTGCGTCCGGGTCGCCGATTTCATGGCCTGATGGAACGATCCGGGCGGCGATCTCGGTACCGTGCCGGCTGAGCAATGTCACCAGGGGCGGCGCGAAAGGCCCGTAGGTCTCGTCCTCCGCCCCGGCAATGATCAGCGTCCGTGTGCCCATGAGGTCCGTTGAAGGCACCTTGTCGAGCACCGGCATTGGCCTCAGCAGCGCCGCGCTTCGGACAATGCCGGGATGGAGCAGCATCAGGCTCGAAACCAGATTAGCGCCATTCGAATAGCCAAGGAATGTCGCGTGAGCGAGATCAAGCCCATGGCGGGTGGCGACTTCGCTTGCGAATTCCACGAAGGCAGCGGTTTCGACACGGATGCTTTGCTGGTCGAAGCGCGTCGGCGTGATTCGCTCGAACCAGCGAAAACCGTCTTCCTGGGGGATACGGCCGCGTACCGCGATCAGGGCGGCATCGGGCGCGATGCGCCTCGCCAGCGGCACCATGCTTGTCTCGTCGACACCCGATCCATGCAGCAGGAACAGGCATGCACGGCCGTTTTTGCCGGCACCGAGGAGCCGATAGGGAAACGTTAGATCCAGCATCAGAGGGCCATTTTCGCCACTGGCGCCAGTCATAATGCATCCCGTTGAATATATAAGGCTTTACTCAATTTGCCGGCTTCAAAACGCAATATTTTCATGCTCCGCGAAAGTTGATTGAACCAGGCTCATTCCGGCCCGTTTTTGCGCCGATACACTCCTTGTGGGAGGAATCGAAGCGGTGCGTCGGGGGTCGCATTGCTGGACATGAACAACCAGCTTTGAGGCCTTTTGTCGATGACTACCCCTGTTTCGCCAGATCGCGATTTGCGCATCTTGGTCCGCGACACGCGTATCGATGTACTGCGCGCACTGGCACTGCTCACCATCTTCGTCGACCATGTGCCGGGTACCGCTTTCGAGACGCTGACGTACAAGAATTTCGGTTTTTCGGATGCGGCCGAGGCGTTCGTGCTGATATCAGGCATTTCGGTCGCGCTCGCCTACGGCACCAAGTTCCGGCCTGGCGGCCGGCTTCTGGCGACCTTGAAAATGTGGCGGCGGGCGGGCGTGCTCTACGTCGCCCATATCGTCACGACAATGGTGGTGATGGCCCTGTTCTGCGCCGTGGCGGTGTTTGCCAGGCGGCCGGAACTGCTGACGCTCATCAACATCGAGCCCTTGATGAAGAACACGCCGCAGGTGCTGATCGGCATCGTCACGCTCGGCCACCAACTCGGCTATAACAACATCCTGCCGGTCTATGCAGCGCTGCTTTTGATGGCGCCGGCCTTCGTCCTGTTCGTCAGCTCCAGGCCCGTCGCGGCGCTTGTCGCGTCCGGCACGCTGTGGCTGGTTGCCGGAATTTGGGAGATCGCCCCGCCCAATTATCCGGAGCCGGGTTTCTGGTTCCTCAACCCGCTGTCCTGGCAGTTCCTGTTCAACATCGGCCTTGCCGCCATGCTGCATGTCAGGCGCGGCGGCGTCATTCCGGTCAACCGTTGGCTGGTCGGCGCGGCGGCGGTGTATGTGCTGGCCGCGCTGGTGTGGGTGCATAGCCCGCTCTGGGGACAGATAACGTGGTTCAACCTGCCGGTGGTGATCGGCGGCTTCGACAAGACCTTCCTGTCGTTGCCGCGGCTGTTGCACATCCTGGCGGTCAGCTACCTCGTCGTCGCCCTGCCGACGCTGTCAAACCTGTTCCGCACCAGCCCCGACCATCCGCTGGCCATACTGGGCAAAAGATCGCTGCCGGTCTTCATCGCCGGCACGGTGATAGCCATGGTCGCGCAGGTGGTGAAGCTGATCAATCCGGGCGGGCTCGTCTATGACAGCCTGCTGATATCGGCCGGCATTGCCATGCAGTTCGCGCTCGCCTTCTATCTCGAATGGCTGTCGACCATCGGCGGTTCGGGCAAGGCCCGCACGGCTCAAACGGTTCCCGCGCCGGTTCGTGCGCCTTTGGGGACTGCCATGGCAAGAGCCAATCGGTAGGCGGTTCAGTCGCGTGGCGAAGCCGACGAGGCTCGCACGATCAGTTCTACCGGCAGTTGATGCCGGCTGACCGGCCCGTTGCTTTCCAGGATCGCCCTGACGGCAAGGCGGCCCATCTCGGCAATCGGCTGGGCGATCGTGGTCAATGGCGGCTCGGATACCGCTGCTTCCGGAACACCGTCGAACCCGACGATGGAAACGTCGTCAGGCACGCTCAGCCCGCGTGCGCTCAGCCAATCGAGCGCCACCAGGGCTATTCTGTCCGACATGGCCAGGATGGCGGTGGGCGGCGTGTCGGAGGCGAAGATGATCTCGAGCCCCGCCTTCGTGCTCGCCACGTCGTTGGCGGTCTCATAGACAGGCACTTTGGATATATCGACGCCAACCCGCGAAAGCTCCCGGAAATACCCGGTGAGGCGGTCGCGCGTCCCTGCATAGGTCGCCGCCCGAACCTGTTCGGCCGAAACAAGGCCCGTCCTGTTGTCGGCGAAGGGCAGGGCCATGACGGCGAAGCGGCGATGGCCGAGATCCGTGAGATGGCGGGCCGCCACGCCGGCGCCGGCGATATTGTCGACACCGATCGCGGCGACCGAGCCGTCCTCGGAGTCGAGGTCGAGCGCGACGAAGGGCAGCTTGCGCTCACGTGCCAACTCCACCAGGCGCGAGCCACCTTCGATGCAAAAGACGATGAAGCCGTCGACCAGCGCACTCTGGATGTTCCAGGCAAGCTGCTCGTTATTGGCGGCCGAGACCAGGGAAATGCCAGCTCCGGTCGCATCGCAAGCTTGCGAGATGCCCGCCATCATGACCCGCGCAAACGGATCGTCGAAGAAATAGGAGAGGGGCTCGGCGGTNGCCACGCCAATGGCGTTGACCTTGCCGGCCCGGAGCAGCCTGCCCTTTGGATCGGGCCCGCCATAACCCATGGCCTCGGCCGCGGCGCGAACCCGTTCGCGGACTTCCTCGCGCACGATCTCGGGGCGGCTGAATACATTGGACGCGGTGCCGTGCGAAACACCGGCGGCCTTGGCGATGTCGGCCAGCCGTACGGGTCGTCGATTGCCTGCGGTGAGTGACGCCATTTGTGCGTGCCTCCTGACATCCATGTAGCACGTTCTTCCGCCGCATCTAGTATTTTCGTTGGATCGATTCAATTTTTGCTTGACCTGCGCTGGTTTCAATCTTATATTTGAATCGATCCAAGTGGCGGCTTGGGTCTGCTGAATAGCCAAGAGGGAGGAGCGCCGTGCATCCCGTTAACTACCTGTTCGCCGACATCTATCGCAACGACTGGAATATCGGGTCAGCCACCAACAAGGCCAAGCATCGTGGTGAGACGGGCCCATGGATTCGCGATCTTCGCTTCTTGGTGCTGCGCAGGCGGAGCTGATCAACCGGCTCTTTTCGTGCCCGACGATTGGATCGATTCAAGACAAGGAGGATGAGCTATGCATCCCATCAAGCATCTGTTCGAAGATATCTACCGCAACTACTGGGGCATCGGACCGGCCATCGAGCGACCGGAAGCGCGACGCCGGCTGAAACCTGCTGTTGACGGCCGTGCCCTTTGGGGTCGCCCGGCACGCCGCCGGGACTGACCTCAAGCAATCATTTCAGGGCCGTGGACGTGCCACGGCCGAGATCGCTATCGCCAGCCAGCCTGCGATGAGCAGGGTGCCGCCGATCGGCGCCGACATCGGAAACAGCCTTGAGCCCCAGAAATCGCGGGCGAGAAGATCGCCCGCGAAGAGGAGCAGTCCGGCGAGCAGAACGAGGCTTGCGATGCGCAGCCAGCGGTTTGTGCCTATAAGGCCGATGGCGAGGAAGACCGGCGCATGCATCAGCAGGAACGACGCGGCGGTGCCGGTGAGGGCGCCGCCGCGGTGGGCGGCGGCCGCCGAAANGCGGCGGTGCCGGTGAGGGCGCCGCCGGGGTGGGCGGCGGCCGCCGAAAGCGCCACCCCCGCCGCGCCGACGAGGCCGCCGGCAAGCACGAGAAGGCGACTGCCATTTGGATCGCGGTTCATGGCCGGCGTGCTCCTTCTATCTTAAGCAAGCGTCAGGGCTTGCGCGCTTCCAGTGCCATATGCCGCGTCCGCCGCGACTGGACGATCCAGTTGTAGGCGGCCCCGAGCGCCATCAGCACCGACGTGCCGAGAAACACCGCCGGCATGGCGAAATGGCCGCCCACAAAACCGCCGGCCAACGGCCCCGCGACCTGTCCGACATACTGCGCCGAGATCGCCAGGCCAAGCACGTTGCCGCCAACGCCGTCGGGGATGTTGTGCCTGATGACACTGGTGATGCAGGGCAGGAGCCCGCCCAGCGCCAGGCCCATCAGGAAACGCAGGCCGATGAGCTGCAAGCTGTTGGTGACAAAAGCCTGCGGGATAAGCAGCAGCGCCGAAACCGCCAGCGCTCCCACGACAACGTTCCAGTGCCCGATCCGGTCCGCGAGCTTGCCGAGCCAGGACGCCGAGAGGATCGTGCCCAGCGCGGCGGCCGACATCACAACGCCGGCGACGAGCGTCACCCTGCTCTGGTCCTCGACGAGCTGTTGCACATAGACGGTGATGATCGGCTCGATCGACATTGTGGCGAAGGCGAGCAGCATACCGGTGGTCAGCATGGCCACGACCGGGCGCTTGTCCGGGATCTGCGACCAGCCGCTTTTCGGCTTTGCCGCCGACGCGGGTTTGGCTGGCTTCGGGCGCGGACTCTCCTTGATGAGGAAGGTCGTTGCCAGGAAGGCGAGGAAGATCACGCCGCCTGACAAGAGGAAGGTGGCGCGAATGCCGATCACCGGCGGCAGCACGCCGCCCAACAGGGGACCGACCAGCGAGCCCGCTGTAATGCCCGCCGACAGCACACCAAGCGCCCAGCCGGAACGCTCCTTCGGCGTCTGCATGGCCACCAGTATGGTTGAACCGGAGGAATAGCCGCCCGCGAAGCCGATCAGCAGGCGCAACAGAACCAGTTGCCAGACCGTCTCGACCATGCCCGTCAGCGACATGCAGATCGCCATGCCGAAGGAGGCGCGCACCAGCATCACCTTGCGCCCGTAGCGGTCGCCCAGGCGCCCCCATAGCGGCGCGACTGTGGCCGCGGCGAAGAAGGTGGCGCCATAGGCGATGCCGGACCACTGCACGATTGCCGCGTGGCCCTGTGCGCCGAGTTGTTCGACATAAAGCGGCAGGAATGGCAGCAGCAGGGTCATGGCGATGAGCGTGCTGAACGAGCCCGCGAAACAGACGGCGAGATTGCGCCGCCAGTGGAAGTTGTAGCCGCTTTGCTGCGTGTCTTCCTGCGTCATGCCCTGCCTGCCCGGTATCAGCGCTTGTTGCGGATACCATTTTGGGATACCAAACTGGTCTCCGTCATGAACTTCACGCCGGCCGCTGTCAATGCGGCTTCGGAAAGGACGCGCGATGTCGCAGATGCAGAATGTCGAACGGCAGCTTCGCGAGATGATCCTGGCGCTCGAGATCGGGCCGGGAGAGCGACTGACCGAGCGCTGGATCGAAAGCCAATTCGGCGCCTCGCGCACACCTGTCAGGGCGGCGCTGCTGCGGCTGGAAACCGAGGGGCTGGTCGGCAGGGACGGGCGCGGCTGGACCGTTTCGCCCATCAACCTGGCCGAACTCGAGCAGGTCGCGGTCTATCGCGAGGCGGTCGAGATCGCGGCATTGCGGCTGACGTGCGGGCAAGCCGACAAGAGCGCCATCGATGTCATAGAGGCGATGCTCGATTCCTGCGACGAAGATACGCCGCGCGAGGAGTGGCACCGTGTCGGCATGGATTTTCACATCGAGCTGGCGCGGCTCTCCGGCAACGAATTCCTGTTCCGGGCGGTTCGTGACGCGATGACGCGCCTGTCACGCGCCCGCTGGCTGGAAGTGCGTGACGAAACGGCCCTTGGCCGTGCCTGGGTCGAACATCGCGCCATCCTTGCCGCGACACGCCTCGGTCAGGCCGATGAAGCCGCGCGGCTGCTGTCGGCCCACATCGTCGGCAGCCGTGACCGGCTGGTGAGGTCGCTTGCGAACGACCGACGTGGCCTTCGCGCCAGGGGATTTGCCGTTGTCGCCGCTTAGTGCGGTCCATGCGCTGCGGCACACTGGCCGGAAAAACAGACGGGTCTGACGTGAAGCGCACTTTCGGCCTCGCTTCAAGGAAGCCGATGGCGTAAGAGCGGCGATGGAAAACAACCGGTTTGAAACACCCGTGACCGTCAAATCCGTCACGGCGGGAAGCACTCAACTCTTGCGTTCGGCAAGGGAGGCTTCCGATTACCTCCTCAACAACTGGCCCGGCAAGCGCAGCCCCAAGCATCGTGCGGCGCTGCAGGCCTGTCACGACGCGCTCGCCGGCGACAAGCCGGCGATGAATGCCAGGCGCGCTTTCATCGCCGCGGCGCGGGAAGTGGATGTCTTCATCAGCGACAAGGCGCCAGCCTGATATTAGCTCGCGGTTTGGGCTGACAATTTGGATTGAGGCTCGGCCCGCATTAGCGGGCCGGATGCNGCCAGCCTGATATTAGCTCGCGGTTTGGGCTGACAATTTGGATTGAGGCTCGGCCCGCATTAGCGGGCCGGATGCCGTTAATCCTTCGTTTCGGTCTCAGTCTCGGTTTCCGGCTTCGTACGTTCGCGCGCGGCAACCTTGGCCGCCAGCTTTTCAGCCTTCTTGGCCGCTTTCTGGCGGTCGCGCTCCTTGCGTTCCTGATCGTAGTTTGGTGCTCGCGCCATGTCGGCTCCTTTTGTGACTGCCTTGCGGCCCTGAGCCTGCCTAGGAGCATTAGCCGTCAAACACAACAGCCGAAGCGACAATGCGTGGCTGCTGGCATCCAAGAGATGCGGGCACTTGCCAGATCGGCGCCACAATGATGTAGGACATGCGGGCGCCAATGAATTGAGAAGCCCGTTTGTTTTGATCAAGTGACCGATGGCCACAATTTCACGGACCGCAGCAAGAGTTTTCTATTATTCGAGAAACGTCGCGCGCGATATCGCTCCGCAAGCGCTGTTTCGTGCCAGGCTGGCTGGCCGTCTCGAAAGGGCCAGGCTTTCCGGTGAGGCGGCACGCCGCAGGCTGAATTACTACAACAAGTTGCAGGATGGTTTCGCGCCAAGCGCCCATGCCGTGCGCATCGGCAAACTGCCCTTCACGCCAACCATGTACTATTACGACCTGAAGGAATTCGCCCGCTACTTCGATCCCGGCCTGCTCATCGACCTGGAATTCGGCGACGTCAGGAATGTCCCTAAGGTGCCTTCGATCGTTAAGGACCGGCCAATCTGTGCTGACGACGAGAACGCGATCATCATGAAACTCGACAAGTTTCGTCATTTCCAGATGCCGGCTGACGCCATCTCGTTCGCCAACAAGCTGCCGTCCGTTGTCTGGCGTGGTGATCTCAACAATCCGATCAGGACAAGATTTCTGAACGCCGTGCACGACTTGCCGTTCTGCGATGCCGGTTCGCACAAGCCGAACGCACCGCCCGAATACGCCAGGCCTTTTCTCAGCATCAGCCAGCACCAGCGCTATCGCTACATCGTCTCGCTCGAGGGCAACGACGTGGCGACCAATCTCAAATGGATCATGAATTCGAAGTCGCTCTGCATGATGCCGCCGCCGACCTATGAGACATGGTTTGCGGAGCGGCAGCTCGAAGCCAACGTCCACTATGTGCCGCTCGCGGCGGATTTCTCGAACCTTGAGGACCACGTCGCCTATTTCGAGCGGAAACCGGCGGAGGCGGAGCGCATCATCGCGGCCGCGAACGCCTATTGCCGGACATTCGACGACGAACAGACCGAGCAGGCGATCTCCCTGCTGGTGCTCTACAAATACTTCGTTCTGTCGGGCCAGATCAAACCGGATGCCGAGGTGTGGCGCTACATAACGGGCTAGTTGCGGCGACGGTCGAGGCAGCTAGCCATGCATTGGGGTGCTATCGGAATGCGTGGCTGGATGATACGGCAATCATGCTGCGGGAACCATCCCGACCGTCATTTGTTTGAACGCGTTTATCTTTGATCAAAAGAACCCATGGCCACCCTCCAACGAACGACGGCAAAGGTCTTCTACTATGCGCGGAACGTCATGCGCGATATCGCGCCGCAGGCGATCTTCCGGCGGCGATTGGCCAGCCGCCTGCAGCAGGCCAGACTCTCGGACGAGGCCGTGCGCCGGCGTCTGAATCACTACAACAAGCTGCAGGACGCTTTTACGCCGGGCCCGGATGCGGTGCGCATCGACAAGATACCGTTTGAACCGAGCATGTACTATTACGACCTGAAGGAATTTGCCCGCTATTTCGATCCATCATTGCTCATCGACCTGAAGTTCGGCGATGTCATCGGCGTGCCCAAGCTGCCGACCCTCGTCAAGGACCGGCCGATCCGCGCCGACAACAGCAATGCCGTCGTCATGAAGTTCAACAAATTCCGCCACTTCCACATGCCCGTCGATACCGTCGCCTTCGCCGACAAGCGCCCTGCCGTGGTCTGGCGCGGCGACCTCAACAATCCGATCAGAACACGGTTCCTGGATGTCGCGCGCGACCTGCCGTTCTGCGATGCCGGTTCGCACAAGCGCAGCGCACCGGCTAAGTACAGCAAGCCCTTCCTCAGCATCAGCCAGCACCTGCGCTATCGCTACATCGTCTCGCTGGAGGGCAATGACGTGGCGACCAACCTCAAATGGATCATGAATTCCAACTCGCTCTGTCTGATGCCGCCGCCGACCTACGAAACATGGTTCGGCGAGAGCCAGCTCGAGTCCGGTGTCCACTATGCGCCGCTCGACCCCGATTTTGCCGATCTCGGCGCAAAAGTGCGCTATTTCGAAGCGCACCCGGCCGCGGCGGAGCGCATCATAGCCGCAGCCAATGCCTATTGCCGCAAATTCTCCAATGAACGGGACGAGCATTCGATCTCCTTGCTCGTCCTCTACAAATATTTCGTGCTCGGCGGCCAGATCGAACCCGATCCCGAACTCTGGCGGTTTATCGGCGGCTAGCTCTTGCTCTCGGCCTGATGCCGATCAGATATCGCTGCGGTCGAGAACCAGATCGGCGGGGCCGAAGCGATCCTTCGCTGTTAGTTGCTGGTGCCAGTAGGGGTAGAGCAGGGGCGGCCGGCTGACCGCGTCGAGGCGCTGGCGTTCTTCGGTGCCGAGCTTCAGGGCCGCCGCCGCAAGGTTGTCCTTGAGCTGAACGTCATTGCGGGCGCCGATCACCAGCGAGGAGACGGCAGGGCGGCCGAGCAGCCAGGCGAGCGCCACCTGCGCCGCCGAGACACCACGATCCTTGCCGATGTCGACCAGCACATCGACAATCCGCCACAGCCGGTCCTCGTCGCGGATCGGCGGCTCGGACCAGCCGGCAAGCTGGCGAGCGGTCGGGCTGTCACGGCGGTATTTGCCCGACAGCAGGCCGCCGGCGAGCGGGCTCCAGACCAGAACGCCCAGCCCCTGATCGACCGAGATCGGCAAGAGCTCGTACTCGGCCTCGCGTGCTTCCAGCGTATAGTGGATCTGCTGGGTGACGAAGCGTTGCTGGTGACGGCCGTCGCTGATGGAAAGCGCCTTCATCACCTGCCAGCCGGAATAGTTGGAGCAGCCGATGTAGCGCACCTTGCCCTGGCTGACCAAACTGTCGAGCGCGGCAACGGTCTCCTCGAGCGGGGTGAGGCCGTCCCATTGGTGGACGAAATAGATGTCGATGACATCGGTCTTCAAGCGCTTCAGACTGCTCTCGCATTCACGGATCAGATGGTGGCGCGACAGGCCCTCGTCGTTCGGGCCCTTGCCGATCCGCATCCGCGCCTTTGACGCGATCAGCACATCGTTCTTGCGCTTGCCGCCGAGCGCTTCGCCAATGATCTCTTCGGAGAGGCCGTTGGAATAGACGTTGGCGGTGTCGATGAGGTTGATGCCGGCATCGATGCACATGTCGATCATCCGCTTGGCTTCGGCGAGATCGCTGTTGCCGACCGCCGCGAAGGGCCCGGCGCCGCCGAATGTCATGGTGCCAAGCGTCAGTGTCGAAACCTTCAGGCCGGAACGGCCAAGGGTGCGGTATTCCATGTCAGATCCTCACGATTTTATTGAAGAGGCGTGCCGCCAAGGCAGGCCTGGAATGCGACCGCATTTGTAGGACAATTCGGCCGGCTTGTCGCCATGCGACTACGGTCGATCGATCGTACATTGCGGAATTTGCAACGTCGGAAATTGCGCTCGGGCTGCAATAAAACCGTCACCGCCGGCCTATATTGAAGTCGGCTCAGGTGTTTCCATTCAGGCCGCTGGCCAGCAATTGGGGCGCCAGTGGTAACCGAGAGGGCTTGCAAGCGGAGCAGTTGATATGACCGAGCTGAAACAGAATTCCCCTGCCAAGGACTGGCTTGAGGCCGAGCTCGCCGACACGCTCGACGAGGACTATGAGCTCGAAATGTCGGAGCCGGCCCTCTCTATGGAGATCGCCAAGATCTACAAGAACTCGCATCCGCCTTCGATCGATCGCATGCGGTATTTTCGCGACCTGATCAGCCTCCAGTCCGAATTGATCAAGCTGCAATCCTGGGTCGCCTACCACAAGAAGAAACTGGTGGTGATATTCGAGGGCCGCGACTCCGCCGGCAAGGGCGGCGTCATCAAGCGCATCACACAGCGGCTCAATCCGCGTATCTGCCGCGTCGTGGCGCTTCCGGCTCCGACCGAACGCGAGAAGTCGCAATGGTATTTCCAGCGCTATGTCCCGCATTTGCCCGCAGGCGGCGAGATCGTTTTGCTCGACCGCTCCTGGTACAACCGCTCCGGCGTCGAACGGGTAATGGGTTTTGCCAACCCCGAGCAGGTCGAGGAGTTCTTCCATGACGTGCCGGAGTTCGAGCGCATGCTGGTGCGCTCGGGCATCACCGTGGTCAAATACTGGTTCTCGATCACCGACGAGGAACAACAAATGCGCTTCCTGATGCGTATCCACGACCCGATGAAACAGTGGAAGCTGTCGCCGATGGACCTGCAGTCGCGGGTGCGCTGGGAACAGTACACCAAGGCCAAGGAGGAGACCTTCGCCCGCACCAACATTCCCGAGGCGCCCTGGTTCATCGTCGAGGGTAACGACAAGAAGCGCGCGCGGCTGAACTGCATCGACCATTTGCTCAAGCAGCTGCCGTATGAAGAGGTGCCACACGAGGAGATCACGCTGCCGGAGCGCGTCTTCAACCCGGAATACGAGCGCCAGGTGCTGCCGCGCGAACTTTACGTGCCGGAGAAGTATTGAGCGAGAGTTTTGTCCTTCTCCCCGTCACTACGGGGAGAAGGTGCCGGCAGGCGGATGAGGGGCGGCGCTGGCTTTGATAATTGAGCCCGGATCAACCCCGCGCGCGCTATGTTCTTCTGCTGACACATTGCCATCTGACATGCTCGACAGCGCAATCTTCTAGCGCTAGCGCCGCCCCTCATTGTCCTGCCGGACATTTCTCCCCGTATAGTGACAGGGAGAAACGGGCGTTCGTCGAGGGTTTCGCCACCTTACGCCCGCTTGATCACCACATGCGTGGCAAGCGCCGTCGCCACTTGCTCGGTGCATTGATAGCCAAGCTTCACCATATCCAGCCCCGCAAAAAGGTTCTCGCCTCTGCCAAGCAGCACCGGCGAGATCGCCAGGTGCATCTCGTCGATCAGCTTTTCCTGCAGATACTGCCGGACGGTGGAGACGCCGCCGCCGACTCGCACGTCCTTGCCTGACGCGGCCGCTTTGGCCTGTTCGAGAGCCGAATGAATGCCGTCGGTTGCGAAATAAAAGGTCGTGCCGCCTTCCATCACGATGGGATCGCGCTTGTAATGCGTCAGCACGAAGGTCGGGACGTGATAGGGCGGGTTGTCGCCCCACCAGCCCTTCCAGCTGTCGTCAGGCCATTCGCCGCGGATCGGCCCGAACATGTTGCGGCCGAGGATCCAGGCGCCGACATTCTCG
The DNA here is from genome assembly GCF_000502415.1 of Mesorhizobium sp. LNHC229A00. Lineage (NCBI taxonomy): Bacteria > Pseudomonadati > Pseudomonadota > Alphaproteobacteria > Hyphomicrobiales > Phyllobacteriaceae > Mesorhizobium > Mesorhizobium sp. LNHC229A00. Next base: position 251,324 of record NZ_AYWQ01000009.1, on the reverse strand, counting down.
AAGCTGCGCGCCGCAAAGTCTTCGTCGACGCCTGTCTCGCCGCCTTCCTCGCCAAACATCTTGCGGAAGGTGCGGGTGCTGAAAGCCCATTTGTGCAGGGCCGGTCCGCCGACTCCGAGCGGATTTTCAAGGCTCTGATCGGGACCGGCGCCATAGCCGTCAAGCGACAGGCTGAAAGCGTTGACGCGAAGTTTGGACATGAGGACCTCCTTCTTGAGAGCCAGTTGTATTTTGCAAGCGGTTTTCTAGCAAACTGATTTTGAATTGCAAGCGGTTTTTCGAGGCGGGAAAGGTGTTTCCGAATCTTGCCGCCAAGCTACGGCCACCGCCTCATTGCCCGGTCAGTTGGCGCGCGACGATTCCAAGGTCCTCGCTGTGGCTGATCGTCAGGTCGCGGGCGGCCAGCGCCTGCCGCATGGCTTTCGCCATCGTCTTGGCATGGCAATAGGCAAGCATGACCGTTTCCTCGGGTTGCGGCGAAGCCTTCGTCAGTGCCCGCCTTGCCGACACCGTCGCCCGACGGTGAAACGGGTCAAGAAGCATCCTCAGGAGGCGTTCGCCATACCGCTTGGCCGAGGTGCGGGCCGCCTCCGGCCGTGCTTCGATCATAGCTGCAGCTGCCAGTTTTTGTCAGCGGGTTTTCGATGGAACAGCCGACCAATCGAAGGAAGTGGTGACATCTACTGAAGTGCCTTGCCCGGGAAGTCGGGCTACCCCTTCAGCATCACAGCCACTTCGGGTGCGAAATAGGTCAGGATGCCGTCACAGCCGGCGCGCTTGAAGGCGAGCAACGATTCCAGCATCGCCTTCTCGCCATCGATCCAGCCATTGGAATCAGCCGCCTTGATCATCGAATATTCGCCCGAGACCTGGTAGGCGAAGGTCGGCATCTGGAATTCGTCCTTCAGCCGGCGAATGATATCGAGATAGGGCAGGCCGGGCTTGACCATCAGCATGTCGGCGCCCTCGGCGATGTCCTGCTCGGCCTCGCGCACCGCCTCGTCCGAATTGGCGTGGTCGATATAATAGGTCTTCTTGTCGCCCTTGAGCAGGCCGGCGGTGCCGACCGCCTCGCGATAGGGGCCGTAGAAGGCCGAGGCGAATTTGGTGGCGTAGGACATGATCGCCACGTCCTGGAAACCGTTGGCGTCGAGCGCGTCGCGGATGCCGCCGATACGGCCGTCCATCATGTCGGACGGCGCGATGATGTCGGCGCCGGCCGCCGCCTGGATGACGGCCGCCGCCGCGACCTGTTCGACGGTCTCGTCATTGACGATGATGCCATCGCGCAGGATGCCGTCATGGCCATGGCTGGTGAACGGGTCGAGTGCGGCGTCGGTGATGATGCCGATCTCGGGTACCGCGTCCTTGATGGCACGCGTGGCGCGGTTGATGATGTTTTCCGGGTCGAGGATGTGGGACCCCGTCTGGTCTCGCAGGCCGAGATCGACGTTGGGAAAGGTGGCAAGAGCCGGGATGCCGAGCTTGGCCGCCCGTTCGGCCTCCTTGACGGCAAGATCGACCGAAAGCCGGAAGACGCCGGGCATGGCGGCAATCGGCTCTCGGACATTCCTGCCCTCGACAACGAATATCGGCCAGATCAGGTCGTCCACCGAAAGCCTGTTCTCCTGCACGAGCCGGCGCGACCAGTCGGCCTTGCGCATGCGGCGCAGGCGGCGGCTACCGGTGACGTCATCGACGCTGCGCGCGCCGGCAGCTTTTGCTGGGGTGAATTTGTTCATGGCCAAAACTCCGGATCCGCTGCTTTTACCACGAGCCCTTGGTGCTGACCAATGCGACACGTTTGTGCCAGTGCCGAAAGCTGCCACAACGCTGTCCCACCACGCCTATTGGGTCAGGGCTGCCCATTGCCCGAAAGGACCTGTGCCGCGCCTCCTATTGCCACACGGAACGCCTCGTCGAAGCTGACACCGCGCACCTGCCAGCGATAGGTCTTGCCGTGATCGGCCAGTCGCCAATCGGCGATCCAGCCCAGTTCCTCGTCGCTCCATACGATGCTGCCGGCGAGCGCTCGGTCGCCGCCGGTTTGCTTGGCCATCCGATCCAGCCTTGCCATGTCCGTCGCGCGTAGCGCTCCTTCACCCAAGCCGGCAAGTTGCGCGGCTTTCGGAAACGCGACATGCATCAGCATCGGCCCGGTGGCATTGACGAAGGATTCGCGCATCGTCTCGCCGCGCCCTTCCTCGGCGCTCAGAACGAAATGCCGCGCGCCTTGTTCGGTCGTGAGGAAGACGGTGAGTGTCGGCCGCTCGCCCAGCCAGGGCCTGCTGCCGAGCGACGCCAGCAGCCTGTCGATCACATCAGGTTTGTAGAAGCAGGTGAGATCATGCGGCCGGTCATGCGTGCCTTGCTCGTCATGGATCGGAATGCCCTCCATCCGGTCATGGTAGCGGAACGAGTCGACAAAGCTGCCGGCCTTGTCGCGCAGCGCGTCCATTTCGCGTCTGGCAAGCAGCCGCTGATCGCCCGAAACACGGACGAGCACCTTGTCGAGGCAAGTCCTAAAGCCGAGTTGACGGTTTTCTTCACCCTGGCCGGTGACAATGGTCTGCGAGTGGTAAAGGTCGCCGAGGTCGGTTGCCCCCGCGGCGACATTGGTTGCCATCAACACCGATAGGCAACTCAGAACAAAGGCAAGGCGCAAAAACGGCGGCATGGCTAACTATCCTGCTCTCGGCCTCTCGTAACGTCCACCAATAGCATCGGCCACCGCTAGCCGCCAAGATCGAGGCGGCCAGGCTGCAGCCATTGACGCACCCATGTGCCGCCTTTAGCACTTCAGTCCCGCAGGCGTGGGAACAAGGATTCTCTGGCGATGGATTTTGGTGGAGGCGACGAAATTCGCTTCGAAAGGTTGGGCAGGGCGGGGGTCGTCACGCTGACGCGGCCGCAGGCGCTCAACGCCGTCACCCATCGCATGATCAAGGCGCTAGGCAAGGCCCTGCGGTCTTGGGAGCGCGACGAGGGTGTGGATGTCGTCGTGGTCAAGGCCGAGGGCAGGGCGTTTTCGGCCGGGGGCGATATCCTGCACATCTACGAAGCCGGTCGGGCTGGAAACCCACCGGTAGAGTTTTTCGCAGACGAGTATCGCCTCAACGCCTACATCGCGCGTTTCAAGAAGCCCTATGTGGCGCTCATCGACGGTATGGTCATGGGCGGCGGGGTCGGCATTTCCTTCCACGGTTCGCACCGGGTGATGACCGAGAATGCCCAGTTCGCCATGCCGGAGGTCGGCATCGGCTTTTTCCCGGATGTCGGCGCCAGTCATCTGCTGCCCGACCTTGGCGGTTCCTTCGGCATGTACCTGGCGCTGACCGGGAACCGCATTCGTTATGGCGATGCGCTGTGGTCGGGGCTGGCCACCCACACCATCAAGGCCGAAGACCAGCTAAGCTTCCTCGATCGGCTGGCGCTGACGGGCGATCCGGAATCGGTGCTGCGCGGTTTCTTTGTTCCGGCCAAGCGGGAGACCGACAGGCCGATCCTGGAGGCGATCTCCCGCCATTTTGCCCAACCGTCGCTGCCGGATCTCATCGACACCCTGGACCGCGCGGGCATGGACGAATTCGCCGCCGGGACGCTGGCAACGATCCGCACGCGCTCGCCGACCAGTCTTCGCGTCGCCTGGCGACAGATCAGCGCCGGGCAGACCTTGTCGATGGACGACTGCATGAGGATGGAGTTCCGCATCCTGAACCGGATGCTGGCCGGCCACGACTTCTACGAAGGCATCCGCGCCGCCATCATCGACAAGGGCTCGAAGCCGCAATGGCGGCCGGCAGCGATCGATGCGGTCGGCGAGGCGGATGTCGAGGCCTATTTTGCCTCGCTCGGCGATCGGGAACTCGAGTTGTGAGCGAGGTGACATCGAGACGCGTCGTCCTGCAGCCCTCGACCGTCGAGGTGATCTTCGCCTGGTTCCAGCGTGTTATCGCGGGCTACTGCCTGCTGTTCGGCATCCTCTACTGGATCAAGCTGATCGGCTTCTATCCGGGCTCGCTGTGGCGGTTCGACCTTATGCCGGTGCATTGGCAGGTCGCGGCGGTGATGCTCGCGGTGTTCTTTCCCTTCGCCGCGGCAGGGTTGTGGATGCTGGCGTCCTGGGGCCCGGTGATCTGGTTCATCTGCGCGGTCACGGAGACGGTCATGTATGCCGGCTTTCCCGAGCTTTTCGGCCATCGTCCCCTGATCATCGTCTCGCATGCCTGCGTGGCGCTGCTCTATATCGTCTTTCGCGTCGTCATCTACCTGCAGAAACGGCCGGCACGGCACTAATGCATGTCGCCCGGAAGTGTCCTCGGTTCCGGGATAACGACATGCATAAAATCAGAGGCGACGTGCTGTAAGCCTTTATACCCATTGACGACCTGTCGACTGCCTCAATCCGGCGCGGCGATCATTGCCTAAATCTTTAGGTTAATCATCCTTGCCCGGGTGACCGTTCGTTAAGCGTCTTGCGAAACCTCTTACCGGTAAGCTCTTGTTAGCCCTAGCGTTTAAGTCGAATTTTATGAGTATTCGATAGTGTCGCGATCAAGGTGAAAAACAAAAAATCACCAAGGCGACAAACGAGAGGCAAAGACAATGATCAATTCGCGTCCGGCGGCGAAGACCGCCAACGTTTCCGACGATCGCCGCGAGGCTATCCGTTCCCTGTACATGGAATCGCTGCAGCTGGTCGAGCGTTTGCACCGCCGTCTGCTTGATGTCATCAAGGACGAATTTGACCGCAACGGCCGCTCCGACATCAACGCCATCCAGGCGCTGCTGCTCTTCAACATCGGCAATTCCGAGCTGACCGCCGGCGAACTGCGCTCGCGTGGCTATTATCTCGGCTCGAACGTCTCCTACAATCTGAAGAAGCTGGTCGATCTCGGCTTCATCAACCACCAGCGCTCGCGCATCGACCGCCGTTCGGTCCGTGTCTCGCTGACGCCGAAAGGCAATGAAGTGGCGGACGTGGTTGCCGGTCTCTATGAGCGCCATGTCGGCTCGATCGAACAGGTCGGCGGCATCAACACCGACGAGTTCAAGCAGATGAACCGCGCTCTGCAGCGGCTCGACCGCTTCTGGAACGACACGATTGCCTACCGGATGTAAGACCATCCAGGAAACGGAGCCGCGCCGCAGAAGCGTGGCCGAAACAGCGACCTCCAGTCAGGGCCGGTGCCGAAAAGCACCGGTCTTTTCTTTCTTGCGTCCGGCCGAAGCAAATTACCGGCCAAGGCCACGTTGCCGCCATATTCCAGTGGAACCGAGAGCGGAAGTGATGCTGTGGTGAAGACCATGCGTCCACCCGCAACCGTGTCGCGCCCCTTGCCTTGGTCGCCAATGTGATACGGACCATGGTTGGCTAATTGTTAAGATTGCCGATTTTAGAGTGCGGGCGAGATCGCGCGATGGTCGATGCAGCAAGTGATCGAACCGCTACAAGAATGTCTGGAACGTCCATGAGAACCAGCCGCCGCTTTTTCCTTTCCGGAGCCTCCGCGCTCGCTGCCGCCGTGGTGGCTGGGCGTGCGAATGCGCAGGACGTGATCGGAGATATCCTGAAATCCTCGGCCCGCGGCAACTGGGACGATCAGTTCGATGCACGCGCCAGCGAAGGCGGCAAGGTGGCCTCGACGCTGCCCATCTTCAGTCCCCAGACTGTCGCCTTCACCGAGCAGGCGGTCGCGCAGTATCAGAACATTGTCGGGCAGGGCGGTTGGACAGACGTTCCCGCGACGAAGAGGCTGCAACTCGGCGTCGACGATCCGGACGTGGTGCCGCTGCGCAAGCGCCTGATGGTTGCGGGCGACCTGTCGCAGAGCGCCGGCATTTCGACGGCTTTCGATTCCTATGTCGACTCGGCGGTCAAGCGCTTCCAGTTGCGCCACGGCCTGCCGGCTGACGGCTCGATGGGCAAATACACCTATGCCGCGATGAACGTTTCGGCACAGATCCGGCTCGGCCAGTTGCAGACCAATCTGCAGCGGCTGAAGGAAAAGGCCGGTACGTTGGGCAGCCGTTATGTTCTGGTCGACATTCCGGCGGCGCAGGTCGAAGCGGTCGAGAACGACCGCGTAGTGCTTCGCCATACCGCGATCGTCGGCAAGATCGATCGCCAGACGCCGATCGTCAATTCCAAGATCAACGAGATCATCGTCAATCCGTACTGGAACGCACCGGTCTCGATCGTGCGCAAGGACATCATTCCGTTGATGCGGAAGAATCCCGACTATCTCAAGAACAGCCATATCCGCCTGTTCGCGCCTGATGGCAGCGAAGTCGATCCGATGAATGTGGACTGGTCGACCGACGATGCCGCCAAGTACCGTTTTCGTCAGGATCCCGGTTCGGAAAACGCCATGGCGTCGGTCAAAATCAATTTCCCGAGCCCGGACGGCGTCTACATGCACGACACGCCGCAGCAGAGCCTGTTCGGCAAGATGATGCGCTTCGATTCCTCGGGCTGCGTGCGTGTCCAGAACGTGCGCGATCTCGTCACCTGGATCCTGCGCGACACGCCCGGCTGGGATCGCCAGCATTTCGAGGCGGCCATCAAGACCGGCCAGAACACGCCGATCCAGGTCACCAACCCGGTGCCGGTGCATTTCCTCTATCTCTCTGCCTGGTCGACAGGACCCGGCGTCGTCCAGTTCCGCGACGACGTCTATGCGCTCGACGGCAACAGCGAGCTGCAGATCACGTCTTCACTGTAACGACCTGATATTTTTTTTAAAAAGCCGCTCTCAGGGCGGCTTTTTTGTTGCGGATGTCGTCAGATCCACTCATTCGACCGGCTGGACGAAGCTCAGGCGATTGGCGATGGTCGGCAAACAGCCGGGATCGTGCCATGGACGTCGCCATCTTCATTCTCGTCGTGCTGGTCTTCGTGGCGCTGTCGGGCGCGCTCGTCCGCCTGGTTCGAGTGCCGCTGCCGGTGCTGCAGATCGCCATCGGCGCGGCCCTTGCTTGGCCCGCCAAGGGCCTCCATGTCGAGATAGATCCGGAACTTTTCCTGCTGGTGTTCATCCCGCCGCTTCTGTTCGGCGACGCCTTCGCGGCGCCCAAACGCGAACTCGTCGCTTTGCGCGGACCTATACTCGATCTCGCCATCGGGCTGGTCTTCTTCACCATTGTCGGCTTCGGCTATGCCTTGCATTGGCTGGTGCCGAGCATTCCGCTCGTCGTCGCATTCGCGCTGGCCGCCGTTCTGTCGCCGACCGACGCCGTGGCTGTATCCGCCATCGTCGACAGGAATGTGGTTCCGTCCCGGTTGATGCACATATTGGAGGGCGAGTCGCTGCTCAACGACGCGTCGGGCCTGGTCATGTTCCGCTTTGCGGTGGCGGCGGCATTGACCGGCAGCTTCTCCTTCGCGGGAGCCTCGCTCAGCTTCCTCTACGCCGTCGCCGCTGGCATCCTGGCCGGTATCGCGGCGCTGTTCATCGCCGCCAAGGCGCTGCAACTGCTCAACCGCATCGGCGGCGTGCCCGCCGAAGCGCAGGTTCTCGTCATGATCCTGCTGCCTTTCGTCGCCTATCTCGGCGCCGAGCATGTCGGTGCCTCGGGTATCCTGGCGGCCGTCACCGCCGGCCTGCTGACCGGGGCTTCCGGCATGTACCGCTTCCTTGGCGTGTCGGCGCGCATGCAGACCCTGTCGCTTTGGGCGACGCTCACCTTCGTTTTCAATGGCGCTCTGTTCATTCTGCTCGGCCTGCAGCTTCCCGACATCATCCGCAAGGTCCCACCGGAACTGTCCAGCCGTCATTGGCTGATCGAGCCGGTGGCGACGGTGCTGATCCTGACGCTCTGCCTGATCGGGCTGCGCTTCCTGTGGATCTGGGTCGGGGACATCGCCCAGGCGATCGCGGCGCGCATCGGCAAACGCGAGGCCGAGCCGTTCGGATTTCGCGTCCGGCTTGCCGGCTCCGTGGCCGGCGTGCGCGGCGCAATCACATTGGCGGGCATCCTGTCATTGCCGCTCGCTTTGCAGGACGGCTCTCCCTTTCCGGAACGTGATGTGGTGATCTTCCTTGCCGCTGGCGTCATCATCTGCTCGCTTCTGATCGCCAGCCTTGCCTTGCCCAGGATAGCGCGGGGGCTGGTCGAGCCGGGCAAGGATCCGGCAGCGGCGGAAGAGCGCCGGGCGCGCGTCGGCGCCGCCAATGCGGCGATCGCCAAGATCGAGAGCATCGCCAACGAGGCGGGCGAGGGCGAGGCGGTCCAGGCCCGCCTGGCCGTCGCCGACAGCATCGTGGCAGGTTACCGTAGACGCATCGCGGCTTCGGACGAAGCCGACGAGGCCCGCGCCGAAGCCCGCGAAGCCGGCAGGTTGGAGCTGGAACTCAGGGCGGCCGGCATCGAGGCGGAGCGTGCAGCGCTGCGCGCCATGTTCCGCAGCCAGGAGATCAACGATCACACGATGCGCGCGCTGTTTTCTGAAATCACCTTGACCGAGGCCTTATTGAAGCAGCGGCGGGACAGGAAATAGCGAACGGCCGCGACCCGTTGGCGCAAACCGGCCAGCAAATTTCGCGCTGCAAACGTGGCGAGCCCAAAACAACTGTGTTAATGGCCCGGCGAACGCAATGCATGTCGTCCAAGGCCGTTGAGTGGTTCGGGACGACGGCGTGCACGAATTTGCCCTTCCAACCCTAGGGGAACTCAGGCCATGGCAACAGCAGCGGCGGCGTCCAACAAATTCGAATCCTTCTTCGAAACCACTTTGGAAGATGCCGATCCGGAGATCTTCGGCTCCATCCGCAACGAGCTCGGTCGCCAGCGCCACGAGATCGAACTGATCGCCTCCGAAAACATCGTCTCGCGCGCCGTGCTCGAGGCCCAGGGGTCGATCATGACAAACAAATATGCCGAGGGCTATCCGGGCAAGCGCTACTATGGCGGCTGCCAGTTCGTCGACGTGGCCGAGGAACTGGCCATCGAGCGGGCCAAAAAACTGTTCGGATGCAACTTCGCCAACGTCCAGCCGAATTCCGGCAGCCAGATGAACCAGGCGGTGTTCCTGGCGCTGCTGCAGCCCGGCGACACTTTCATGGGGCTCGACCTCAATTCCGGCGGCCATCTCACCCATGGCTCGCCGGTCAACATGAGCGGCAAGTGGTTCAAGGTTGTCTCCTACGGCGTGCGCAAGGACGACCACCTGCTCGACATGGACGCCATCGAGAAGACCGCGCACGAGACCAAGCCGAAGCTGATCCTGGCCGGCGGCACAGCCTATTCGCGTATCTGGGACTGGAAGCGTTTTCGCGAGATCGCCGACGCCGTCGGCGCCTATCTGATGGTCGACATGGCCCACATCGCGGGCCTCGTTGCCGGCGGTGTGCATCCCTCGCCCTTGCCGCACGCCCATGTGGTGACGACCACCACGCACAAATCGCTGCGCGGCCCGCGCGGCGGCATGATCCTGTGCAATGACGAGGATATTGCCAAGAAGATGAACTCGGCGGTGTTCCCTGGCCTGCAGGGCGGACCGCTGATGCATGTCATCGCCGCCAAGGCGGTGGCCTTCGGCGAAGCGTTGAAGCCGAGCTTCAAGGTCTATGCCGAAAGCGTCGCCGCGAACGCCAAGGCGCTTGCCTCCAGCCTCAAGGAAACAGGCCTCGACATCGTCTCCGGCGGCACCGACAACCACCTGATGCTGGTTGACCTCAGGCCCAAGAACGCCACCGGCAAGCGCGCCGAGGCGGCCCTTGGCCGCGCCAACATCACCTGCAACAAGAACGGCATCCCCTTCGACCCGGAAAAGCCCTTCGTTACCTCTGGCGTGCGGCTCGGCACGCCCGCCGGCACCACGCGCGGTTTCGGCCAGGCCGAGTTCCGCGAGATCGGCAAACTGATCGCCGAGGTGCTGGATGGGCTCAAGGTTGCCAATTCCGACGAAGGCAATGCGGCGGTCGAGGCGGCGGTCAAGGCCAAGGTCGTCGCATTGACCGGTCGATTCCCCCTCTATCCCTATCTCGGTTGATCCCTTATCTCGGGCGATCCCTTATCGCGGTTGACCGGGCGCGAAGCGTCATCTTTTATCCACCGGCATCGCGTCACCCCTGATTGGGTGACGCATCGACCCGGAGAATTGATGATGCGAAATTTTTGTCTTGCTTCTCTCGGCGCTTTAGGTTGGCTGGCCGCCTGCGGCCCCGTTTTGGCCCAGACGCAGCCCGCTGCGGACATGCCTGCCACCAGCACTTTCGGCCGGTGGACGACCATGGTCGATACGCTCGACACCGGCCAGGACGCACACAAGACCTGCGCGGCCTCGACGGCGTTCTTCGATGCGAGTGGCAATTCGGGCACGCTGACATTGTCGATCTCGACCGGCGACGCGCTGCCGCCTGACGCCTATCCGGCCGTCATGCTCACCATCGACAACCGGACCCTGCCGACCGACAAGAAGATCTCTGCCATTTTCGGCGATCCCGGCATCAAGGTTTCCGCGACGGTTTACTCCAGCGATGCCGTCAATGGCCGTCCGAGCTGGACGATCGACAATCAGGCCAAGACAAGTCTCGCGCTGCTGCGGGCCATGCGAAAAGTCACATCGCTCGACGTCACCTTCGGCAAGCAGGCTGTCGCCAGCATTCCGATGGACGGTTTCACGAAGGCCTATCGCACCCTCGGCACATCTTGTGGCTTCCCAACCAAGGACGTGGCACCTTAACGGCCTGGCCGGAGCAAGCTTGCCGCGCTGGCAATCTTCCTCGCGCCTCGCTATCTCTGAGGTGCGGCAGGCAGTGGAAAAAGCGGAACTGCTTCTATCCGCACCGGAAAGGCTCTAAGCCTTTCACCCCACCAGATTCGCGAACCCAAGGCTCTCCATGCGCTGTCCCTATTGCCAGTCCGAAGATACGCAGGTGAAGGATTCGCGCCCCGCCGAGGATGGCGCGGCGATCCGCCGGCGGCGTGTCTGCCCCGATTGCGGCGGCCGTTTCACGACGTTCGAGCGCGTGCAGTTGCGCGACCTCGTCGTGGTCAAGAAATCGGGACGAAAAGTGCCGTTCGACCGCGACAAGCTGTTGCGCTCGGTCGAGATCGCGGTGCGCAAGCGCAATGTCGATCCCGAGCGCATCGATCGCGCGGTGACCGGGATCGTGCGCCAACTGGAAAGCTCCGGCGAAACGGAAGTGGCCTCGGGCGAGGTCGGCCGGCTGGTCATGGATGCGCTGAAATCGCTCGACGATGTCGCCTATGTGCGCTTCGCCTCGGTCTATCGCAATTTCCGTGAGGCCAAGGATTTCCACGAGTTGCTCGGCGAACTGAAGGGGGACGAGGAAAAGAGCGAAGAGGACGCNGAGGCCAAGGATTTCCACGAGTTGCTCGGCGAACTGAAGGGGGACGAGGAAAAGAGCGAAGAGGACGCCGGCTGAGCATGGCAGCACCGCAACTCAGCGAGGCAGAACAAGCGACCTTTGACCGCCGTTTCGTGGCCGCGGCCTTGCGGCTGTCGCGCAAGAATGCCGGACGCACCTCGACCAACCCGTCCGTCGGCACGCTGATCGTGCGCGATGGTGGGACCGGGCCGATGATCGTCGGTACCGGCGTCACCGCCGTCGGCGGCCGGCCGCACGCCGAGACCGAGGCGCTTGCCGAGGCCGGCGAACTCGCGCGTGGAGCCACCGCCTATGTCACTTTGGAGCCTTGCGCCCATCACGGCCGCACGCCGCCTTGCGCCAACGCACTGGTCAGTGCCGGCATTGCGCGTGTCGTGGGTGCGGCCAGCGATCCCGATCCGCGGGTCTCTGGCAAGGGTTACGCCATCCTGCGCGAGGCCGGTGTAGAAGTGGTCGAAAAGGTCCTCGCCACGGAAGCTGCCGAACAGATGGCGGGCTACTTGATTCGCTCTTTGAGAAAGCGCCCGGAAGTAATTCTGAAGCTTGCGCTTTCCAGCGACGGCAAGATTGGCAGGGAAGGCGCCGGCCAGGTCGCGATAACAGGCGACATGGCGCGCCGCGAAGTCTACCTCATGCGCGCCGAGGCGGACGCCATCCTGGTCGGCATCGGCACGGCGCTGGAAGATGATCCGGCGCTTACGGTGCGTTTGCCCGGACTGGAGAACCGCTCGCCGGCACGCATCGTGCTCGACCGCCAGATCAGGCTGCCGGAGGGCTCGAAGCTGGTGTCGGGCGTCGATCGAGTACCTCTTTATCTGGCGGCTTGCCTTGAGGCCGATCCGCGGCGGCGGGCCGCGCTCGAGCGCGCCGGCGTGCGCTTCATCGGTACGGAGACGCACGAGGGCGGCGTCGCATTGCCGGAGCTGCTCGAGGATTTGGCGGCGCTTGGCATGGCAAGCGTGCTGGTCGAGGGCGGCGCCAAGGTGGCGAGCGCCTTTCTGGCCGACGGGCTGGTCGACCGCATCGTGCTGTTCCAGGGACCGGAAGCGATCGGCCAAGACGGCATTGCATCGCCTGTCGACGCTGACCATATCCCGGTGGGTTTTCGCAAGCTGCGCGAGATGCGGTTCGGCGAAGACGGTTACGCCGAATGGATCAGGGATTTTCAGGGATAGCGATCGATGTTTACCGGGATTGTCACCGATATCGGCACCGTGGCCGCCATCAAGCCGCTGCGGGAAGGGGTGGGACTGCGCATCGACACTGCCTATGATCCCGAGACCATCGCTATCGGCGCCTCGATTTCCTGCGGTGGCGTCTGCCTGACGGTCACGGCTTTGCCCGACAGCGGCTCGAACGCGCGCTGGTTCGAGGTCGAGGCCTGGGAGGAGGCGCTCAGGCTGACCACGGCGGCGGGTTGGAAGGCCGGCACCAGGATCAATCTGGAACGGGCGCTGAAGCTCGGCGACGAGCTTGGCGGCCACATCGTTTCGGGCCATGTCGACGGCACCGCCGAGATCGTTGAACGCAGGGATGAGGGCGATGCGGTGCGCTTCACACTGGAAGCGCCGCGCGATCTGGCGAAATTCATTGCGCCGAAAGGCTCCGTTGCGCTCGATGGCACCTCGCTCACCGTCAACAGCGTTACGGGCACCCGCTTCGACGTGCTGTTGATCCATCATTCGCTGACCGTCACCACCTGGGGCGAGCGCAAGGCAGGCGACCGTGTCAATCTTGAGATCGATACCATGGCCCGCTACGCCGCCCGGCTGGCGGAGGCGGCGAAAGAGGGACAGGCATAGCCTCGGTCTTAATCGGCATTATTACTTGATTGCGAGGCCCTGACGGAAACAAAGGTTATCACTGCTCATGTTCCACTGCCGCTTGCGAGGAAAGTGGACCAACTGGCTGCTCGACTGAGCGTCCGCGCGGGTGGATCGTTAAACAGGCACTTTCCGCTTGGGTTGTTTTGGAGGAGGAACGTCCACGGCTCACGCTTGAAGCGCTGGCCGATGTCGACGCTGGTCGGGTTATAGACCGCCAGGCCGTTCAGGCCCGGGCAGAGAGCCTTGGTAGTGAAAAGCCGCTCCCTGCGCCACGCTGGTGGAGCTAAGTGGACCAGTAGGGCTTTGGCCGACCTGGTCGGGCTTCATGACTTTCTTGCATCAGCAAACAATCAGGCCGCCGCCAGTGTGGTGCGGTCGCTGGTTGCCGCTGGAGCACGGCTAAACGAAGATCCGCGTATCGGGAAGAAGCTGGAAGAGTTCGAGCCGCGTGAAGTCCGCCGCATTTTGGTCGGCAACTGCGAGGTCCGCTACGAGATAGAGAACACTACGATTTCACTGCTCCGTCCGTGGCAGACCCGAGAAGAGCGATAAGCGGACTTCGCCCCCAGCCAATCTTCCGCTTGCGATCAAACCGGCTTCGGCCTAAGTCACCGGCGACCCCGGAGACATCTATGGCTGGCACATCCCAACACGGCAAGGCGTTCATTCGTCCCAAGAAGAAGGCTCACCTTCTCGTCATCGAGGCGCGCTTTCACGACGATCTCGCCGACGCACTGCTCGATGGGGCGACAAGCGCGCTCGACGAAGCGGGCGCGACTTTCGACGTCGTCACTGTTCCCGGTTCGCTTGAAATTCCCGCGGTGATCACCTTCGCGCTCGACGGCATGGCTGAAGGCGGGACGGGCTATGACGGTTTCGTCGCCCTCGGCACGATTATCCGTGGCGATACCTATCATTTCGATATCGTCGCTAATGAATCCAGCCGTGCGCTCATGGACCTGTCCGTGCAGGACTCGGTCTGCATCGGCAACGGTATCCTGACCACCGAGAACGATGCGCAGGCGTGGACGCGGGCCAAGCGCTCCGAAGGCGACAAGGGTGGCTTTGCCGCGCGTGCGGCGCTGACCATGATCGCGCTGAAGGAACAATTGGGAGCGCAATCGTGAGCGAACCCGCTTCGCCCGGACAGCCCGCGGTGCGCCACGCCAACAAGCGCGGCGCTGCCCGTCTGGCCGCCGTGCAGGCGCTCTACCAAATGGATGTCGCCGGCAGCGGCGTGTTCGAGATCACCGCCGAGTACGAGGCGTTCCGTCTCGGCAAGGAAGTCGACGGCGCGCTCTATCGCGAGGCGGACGCGCAGTGGTTTCGCGCCATCCTGGCCGGCGTCGTCGAGAACCAGAAGACCATCGACCCGATTATTCGCCAGGCGCTGACCGACGACTGGCCGCTGTCGCGCCTCGATTCGACGCTGCGTGCCATCCTGCGCGCGGGCGTCTACGAACTGATGAAGCGCGAGGACGTTCCTGTCGCGGTCATCGTCACCGAATATGTCGACATCGCCAAGGCCTTCTACGAGGAAGACGAGCCGAAGCTGGTCAATGCCGTGCTCGACCGCGTGTCACGCCGGGTGCGTGGCGAGGGACGCGGCAAGGACGCTTCGTGACCGCCATCGCGGTCGAGGCGGGCAAGGAGGCGCGGCGCACCGCGCTGATCCTCGCCGCCTCGCAGGCGATCATCGGCTCGGCGGCTCCCATCGCGATTTCCATGGGCGCGCTAGCCGGGCAATATCTGCTCGGCGCCGACAAATCCCTGGCGACCGCGCCTATCACCGGCTTCAATCTCGGTGTGGCGCTCGGCGCCTTGCCCGCGGCCGCCATTATCCGCTGGCTGGGGCAGCGTGGCGGTTTCATGACCGGAACCGTGATCACCGCGCTCGGCGGGCTGGTCGCCACCCTGGCTTTGTTCCACGGCAGCTTCTGGCTGTTCGCGTTCGCGCTGCTCGTCATCGGTGTCGGCGGGGCCTTCGTCCAGCAGTTCCGTTTTGCCGCGGCCGACAACGCGCCGCCGGCGTTCAAGGCCCGCGCCATCTCCTTCGTGCTCGCCGGTGGCATCATCACCGCCATCCTCGGGCCGCAGATCGTCATCTTCACGCGCGAATTGTTCGCACCCGTCATGTTTGCCGGTTCATTCGCCTCGATCCTGCCGCTGGCGGCTGTCGGCGCCGTCATCCTGTCGTTCCTTCGTTTGCCGTCGAGGACCGCGAGCAAGGTGGACGTTGTCGACGGCGATGCCCGACCCCTTTCCGAAATCGTCACCAAGCCGCGTTTCGTCGCGGCGCTCTTCTGCGCCGTCGGCAGCTACGCGCTGATGAGTTTCGTCATGACCGGCGCGCCGCTCGCCATGGTGGGCTGCGGCCTGTCGGAGAACGATGCGACGCTGGGCATCTCCTGGCACGTCATGGCGATGTTCGGGCCAAGTTTCTTCACTGGCTCGCTGATCCATCGCTTCGGTGCCGAGCGCATTGTCGCCATCGGCCTGTTGTTGCTGATCGGCTGTGCCGTCGTTGCCTTGTCGGGCCTGGCGCTGTGGCAGTTCTGGACGGCGCTGATCCTGCTCGGCCTCGGCTGGAATTTCAGCTTCATCGGCGCCACCGCCATGGTGGCGGCCAGCTACCACCCTTCCGAAAAAGGTAAGGTGCAGGGCTTCCACGACTTCGTCCTGTTCGGCTCCGTCGCCTGTGCGTCGCTGATGTCGGGCATGGTCTATAATGCCTGGGGCTGGATGATGCTCAACTGGATGATCTTTCCGGTCGCCGCACTTTGCTTCGTGGCACTCGGCGCGCTTAAGATCACAAGCTTGCGACCGGCTTGACGCGAATTTGAAGCTATGCGTCCGGCGGCAGAACCTGAAGCACCCGCGCTATGAACATGTGGAACTCAGCCATGTAATTGCGCAGGAAATCCTCAGTGGATTCAACCGTCACCTCGCCGTCATCCGTGATCAGTCCCGGCGTGAACTGGATATAGGCTTCGGGTGCATTCATCTGCGGTGAGTTGCAGAAACTCAGCACGCTGCGCAGGCTTTGTTGGGCGACAGCGGTCGCGATGGCGCCCGGCGATGTTCCAATGACGGCCGACGGTTTGCGCGCGAATGAATTTTTGCCGTAGGGGCGGCTGGCCCAGTCGATCGCGTTCTTAAGTCCGCCGGGAATCGAGCGGTTATACTCCGGGGTGACGAACAGCACGGCCTGGACGGAGGCGATCGCCTTTTTGAAAGCCTGGGCGGCCGGCGGGAAATTGGCGTCGTAGTCGTAGCTGTAGAGAGGCAGATCCTTGAAGCCGATTTCCGTCATTTCGAGCTCGGGAGGGGCAAGTTGAACGAGCGCCTTCGCGAGCTTGCGGTTGATGGATGCCTGGGCAAGGCTGCCGATGAGATAACCGACCTTGTGTATGGCCATGACACGCTCTCCGTGTTTGCCGCCACCCGCACGGCATTATCCACCCGATAGCGGCCAATCGCCAGCCCGCTCTTGCGGCGAAGCCCAAATCGGCGCGTCCGGAACAAAAATATTGCGCGGGTCCCCCTTCATATGAAACCGTGTGCCCCGACTGGCCGTTGAAGCCATGCTCATATGCGGCCACCGCATTACGGTTCATAGCAAGGGGTTTTCACGATGTTTTCAGTCAAGGTTCTGGCCAGCGCGGCGATGGCGTTCGCCATCACAACGGCTTCCGCTAGCGCTCAGGTCGTCGTCTCCTCGAAGATCGACACCGAGGGTGGCGTGCTCGGCAACATTATCCAGCTCGTCCTCAACGCCAACAACATCAAGACCACGGACCGCATCCAACTCGGCGGCACGCCTGTGGTGCGCAAGGCGATCACCGCCGGCGAGATCGACATCTATCCCGAATACACCGGCAACGCCGCCTTCTTTTTCGAAAAGGCCGATGACCCCGTGTGGAAGGATGCCGCCAAGGCCTATGAGACGGCCAAGAAGCTCGACTACGACGCCAACAAGATCGTCTGGCTGTCACCGGCGCCGGCCAACAACACCTGGGCGATCGCCCTGCGCAAGGAAGTGACGGATGAGAACAAGCTCGTCACGCTGTCGGACTTCGGCAAATATGTTGCCGGCGGCGGCAAGGTGGTCCTGGCGGCCTCCGCCGAGTTCGTCAATTCGGCGGCAGCCCTTCCGGCCTTCCAGACTACCTATGGCTTCACGTTGAAGCCGGACCAGCTGATCACGCTATCGGGCGGCGATACGGCAGCGACCATCGCGGCCGCCGCCAACCAGACCAGCGGCGCCAATGCTGCCATGGTCTATGGCACCGATGGGGGCATCGCGCCATCGGGCCTCGTGGTGTTGACTGACGACAAGGGCGTGCAGCCGGTCTATCGGCCGGCGCCGATCATCCGCGAATCCGTGCTGAAGGAGCACCCGGAGATCGAAACGTTGCTGAAGCCGGTCTTCGCCAAGCTCGATCTCGTCACGCTCCAGGAACTGAACGGCCGCGTGCAGGTCGGCGGCGAGCCGGTCAAGGGCGTCGCCGAGGACTTTTTGAAGAAGAACGGGTTTTTGAAATAGCTACGCGTCGATAAGTGACGTCAGTGCGAGGCGCCTTATGACCCCGCGTTTCGATAAGCTCGGCGTGGTCATCGCTGCACTCGCGGCTTACGCCGCGTTTCTCGCGCCATTCGCCACCTTCCGCGCCAACCGCATCGTTCCCGGCCAGGCACGCTCTATCCTCGAGGCGCTGCCGCAGGCGATAGGGCCGTTGCTGCTCGCGATCATTGTCGTGGTGGCAATCATCGCGCTCCTCAAAACGCCGCTCGTCTTGCGCCTTGCAGCGAGCGTCGTGGCGCTTGTCGCGCTGGCGCTGCTCATCGGCGTCGCCGGCACATTTCTCACTCCGGCCGGCAATACCTTTGCCCGGGTCTCGCCGGCATCCGGCTTCTGGATTCTTATCTTCGCCTTCANGTCGAGAGCCTGCGGGCCGGCGTCCTCAACGTCTTGAACATCATCCAGACCATTCCCTCGATCGCGCTGTTCGGGCTGCTCATCGCGCCGCTTGGCTGGGTCGCGGCCCAGGTCCCGGGGGCCGCCGCGCTAGGCATCAGGGGCATCGGCACGGCGCCCGCCTTCGTCGCCCTGTTCCTCTATTCGCTGCTGCCGGTGGTGGCCAACACCGTGGTCGGCCTTGCCGGCGTGCCGCGCGCCGCAAATGACGCGGCGCGGGGCATGGGTATGACGGACCGCCAGCGCCTGTTCGGTGTGGAGTTTCCGCTGGCCTTTCCGGTGATCCTCACCGGCATTCGCATTGTCCTGGTGCAGAATATCGGTCTTGCCACCATCGCCGCGCTGATCGGCGGCGGCGGTTTCGGCGTGTTCGTCTTCCAGGGTGTCGGCCAGACGGCGATGGACCTGGTGCTGCTTGGCGCCGTGCCAACCGTGGCACTCGCTTTTGCCGCCGCCATCATCCTCGACGCTGTGATCGAAATGACCGCCACCAAGCGCAGGGTTGAAACGGCATGATCGAAATCGAAGGCATCACCAAGCGCTATGACGCGACCACTGTCGTGGACGACGTCTCGATGGTCATCGAGCCGCGCACGGTCTGCGTCATTGTCGGTACTTCGGGCTCCGGCAAGACGACGCTGCTGCGCATGATCAACCGGCTGGTCGAACCAACCGCCGGCGTCATCAAGCTCGACGGTGCCGACAATCGATCGGTACCCGGTTACGAACTGCGCCGCAGCATCGGCTACGCCATCCAGGGCCACGGCCTGTTTCCGCATCGCACGGTGGCGCAGAACATCGCCACCGTTCCGGTGCTGCTTGGCTGGGACAAGGCGCGCATCAAGTCCCGCGTCGACGAACTGATGACGCTCTACCAGCTCGACCCGCAGGAATTTGGCCCGCGCTACCCGCACGAACTGTCCGGGGGCCAGCAGCAGCGCGTCGGCGTTGCCCGCGCGCTCGCCGCCGAACCCAATGTGCTGTTGATGGACGAGCCGTTCGGCGCACTCGACCCGATCATCCGCACCAAGGCGCAAGAGGATCTGCTGGCAATCCAGAAGCGCTTCGGCACCACCATCATCCTCGTCACTCATGACATGGAGGAGGCCGTGCATATGGGTGACAAGATCGCGGTGATGGATGCCGGCAAGCTCGTGCAATATGCAAGGCCGGCGGAGATCCTGGCGAACCCGGCTAGCAGCTTTGTCGAGACCCTGGTCGGCGCCAGCGAAAGGCCGTTCAGGCTGCTGTCGCTGGGGCGGGTACGCGATGCGGTGGAGCAGGGCGGTGCCGAAGGCGAGGCGATCCCCGGCGACGCCAGCCAGCGTGACGCGCTCGCGGAACTTCTCTGGTCCGGCAAGCCCGCGCTGCCGGTGAAGGGTGCCGACGGCAAGCCGATCGGCCGCGTCACCGTGGACGGACTGGTCAAGCGCGCGGCGAGGCCGGCATGAAGGCCTGGCTGCCGCTGCTGCTCAGGCTTGCCTTGGTGGTGTTGCTTGTTGCCTTCATCACCAGTCCGGCTTGGTTCGAGCCGTTGTTGAAGCCGCTGACCGAAAACAACGCACCCGTAATCTACAACCAGGGTAGCCTGCTGACGCTGACGCTGCTGCATCTGCGGACCGTGTTGATCGCGACCGTCGCCGCCACCATCGTCGCGGTGGCGCTCGCCATCCTCGTCACCCGGCCGGCTGGCGTCGAATTTCTGCCGTTGTCGCGCAGCCTGGTCAACATCGGCCAGACCTTCCCGCCGGTGGCGGTGCTGGCGCTCGCCGTGCCGGCTGTCGGCTTCGGCGAGAAGCCGACGCTGATCGCGCTGTTTCTCTACGGACTGTTGCCAATCTTCGAGAACGCACTCACCGGGTTGACGACCCTGCCGGCCAATGTCGTCGAGGCGGCACGTGGCGCCGGCATGACCGGCTGGCAAAGGCTCACCAAGGTCGAGTTGCCGCTCAGTGCACCGATCATCCTTGGCGGCATAAGGCTCTCCGTGGTGATCAGCCTGGCCACGGCCACAATCGGCTCGACGGTGGCCGCCAAGACGCTCGGCGAAGTGATCATCGCCGGCCTGCTATCCAACAATCTCGCCTTCATCCTGCAGGGGGGCCTGATCGTGGCGGCGCTTGCCGTGCTGATCTATGACGGACTGTCGGCGGTCGAGCGATACACGGCGCGCCGGATGGGCCGCGAAGCGGAATGACCCTCGGGGAGACCGGCGGTCTGCCCCGGATGCCTTGCCTTGATTCAATCGATCTAAATCGAAGGCCTTGTCGGCTCTGTCGTCCCGGTTTTTGTCTTTTGGGCGAAAGCCGGGCAAAAACCGAACAATATCTTGACGTTCGCGGCCCTGTTTCGCATACACCGATGCGAAGAGGCGGATTCCGCGCGCGGAATCCGGTCTTTGTCTCAACGGCCCAGGGAGGGGTTCTTTTGGGCCAACAATCGAGGAAAATTCGGCAATGACCATTATTTCCGCCGTCATCGCCTGCGGCCTGCTTTCAATCCTATACGCCATCTGGGCGACACGTTCGGTCCTCGCGGCCGATCAGGGCAATGCACGCATGCAGGAAATCTCCGCCGCCATCCGCGAAGGCGCCCAGGCCTATCTGGCGCGCCAATACACCACCATCGCCATAGTCGGAGTGGTCGTGCTCGTGCTCGCCTGGTGGCTGCTGTCGATCACCGCCGCCATCGGCTTCCTGATCGGCGCCGTTCTCTCGGGTGCCGCCGGCTTCATCGGCATGCATGTTTCGGTGCGGGCCAATGTACGCACCGCGCAAGCGGCTTCCAACAGCCTCGCCGCCGGCCTCGACATCGCTTTCAAGTCGGGCGCCATCACCGGCATGCTGGTGGCCGGCCTCGCTCTGCTGGGCGTTTCCATCTATTATCTCATCCTGACCCATTTCATGGGTCTTCAGCCCAACGATCGTATCGTCATCGACTCGTTGGTCTCGCTCGGCTTCGGCGCCTCGCTGATCTCGATCTTCGCCCGTCTCGGCGGCGGCATCTTCACCAAGGGCGCCGATGTCGGCGGCGATCTGGTCGGCAAGGTCGAAGCCGGTATCCCGGAGGATGATCCGCGCAACCCGGCCACCATCGCCGACAATGTCGGCGATAATGTCGGCGACTGCGCCGGCATGGCCGCCGACCTGTTCGAAACCTATGCGGTGACGGTTGTCGCCACCATGGTTCTCGCCGCCATTTTCTTCGGCGGCACCGCTGTCCTCGGTGCGGCGATGCTGTACCCGCTCGCCATCTGCGGCGCCTGCATCCTGACCTCGATCGTCGGCACCTTCTTCGTCAAGCTCGGCTCCAACGGCTCGATCATGGGCGCGCTCTACAAGGGCCTGATCGTGACCGGCCTGCTGTCGATCGTCGGCCTCGGCGTCGCCACCTCGGCCACCCTCGGCTGGGGCGAGGTCGGCACCGTCGCCGGCATGACGATCACCGGCAAGAACCTGTTCATCTGCGGCCTGATCGGCCTGGTGGTGACCGGGTTGATCGTGGTGATAACCGAGTACTACACCGGCACCAACAAGCGCCCGGTCAACTCCATCGCCCAGGCGTCGGTGACCGGGCACGGCACCAACGTCATCCAGGGCCTGGCGGTCTCGTTGGAATCGACGGCACTGCCGGCAATCGTCATCGTCGGCGGCATCATCGCCACCTACCAGCTCGGCGGCTTGTTCGGCACGGCGATCGCCGTCACCACCATGCTCGGCCTCGCCGGCATGATCGTGGCGCTCGACGCCTTCGGCCCGGTCACCGACAATGCCGGCGGCATTGCCGAAATGGCGGGCCTTCCCAAGGAAGTGCGCCACTCCACCGACGCGCTCGACGCGGTCGGCAACACCACCAAGGCGGTGACCAAGGGCTACGCCATCGGTTCGGCTGGCCTCGGCGCGCTGGTGCTGTTCGCGGCCTACTCGAACGACCTGAAGTTCTTCGCCGCCAATGGCGACAAATATCCCTACTTCCAGGGCATGGGCGAAATCTCCTTCGATCTCTCCAACCCTTACGTCGTCGCGGGCCTGATCTTCGGTGGCCTGATCCCGTACCTGTTCGGCGGCATCGCCATGACGGCGGTCGGCCGCGCCGCGGGCGCCATCGTCGAGGAGGTGCGCAAGCAGTTCCGCGAGGATCCGGGCATCATGGCCGGCACCTCGAAGCCGAACTATGCGCGTGCGGTCGACCTTCTGACCAAGGCGGCGATCCGGGAAATGATCATCCCGTCGCTGCTGCCTGTGCTGGCGCCGCTCGTCGTCTATTTCGGCGTGCTACTGATCTCGGGCTCGAAGGCGTCCGCCTTCGCGGCGCTCGGCGCCTCGCTGCTCGGCGTCATCGTCAATGGCCTGTTCGTCGCCATCTCGATGACCTCGGGCGGCGGCGCCTGGGACAACGCCAAGAAGTCGTTCGAGGACGGGTTCACCGACAAGGACGGCGTCAAGCACCTCAAGGGCTCCGAAGCACACAAGGCTTCGGTGACCGGCGACACCGTCGGCGATCCCTACAAGGACACTGCCGGCCCGGCGGTCAACCCGGCGATCAAGATCACCAACATCGTGGCGCTCCTGTTGCTGGCCGTGCTCGCGCACGGCTGAGCGGAAGCGGTTGAAAAAAACCCGCGGGGAGCGATCCCCGCGGGTTTTTCATGTCAGCTGACTGGTCGCTTGGTCCGGCATTTGGACGCCGCGTGCGCGACGCCGCTATTCTCCGGTTTCTTCCCGCTTGCTGCCTCTGCGGTACTTAGCCAACAGATCATCCACGCTCGGCTCCCGTTCAGGCATGGGCGGCAGGCCGCGTACCTTTCGCAGCATGGAGACAAAAGCACCGCGTTGGTATTTGCGGCGAAACTCGACGGATCTCGGATGAATGCCGCATACAGCCCAAACCCTGCGTTTCAGATAGCTGGATTTCTTCAGGCGAGACGGCACCACCGCCGCGGCAAGAACCTTGACACGCAGGTCGTCCGGTATGCGCATGCGATCGATGAGTTCCTCCTGCTCCATCGCCGTGTCTTCGAGATAACTGCCGCTCCGCTGGCCGGAGAAGATGCTCAGCACCGTCAGATGCGGCATGGTCGCGATCACGGCTCCCTTTCGCCAAGCCCGGNCGCTGGCCGGAGAAGATGCTCAGCACCGTCAGATGCGGCATGGTCGCGATCACGGCTCCCTTTCGCCAAGCCCGGAAGAGCCAGTCCTGCGAACTTTCGCAAGAGCATTTGCCGGCAGGCCGCCAGGGGCCGAGCCAGTCCAACGACGCCCGCCTGACCACCTGTGCCGATCCGTATCCGGCCGTGACGACGGGATCGTAAAAACCGTCTTTGCCCATTCCGTAAATCGAGGTCTTGAGAGCATCGCCCCTCGTCCGCACCGGTTCGATGATGGCGCCGCGAGCGATGACGACATCCGCACCGGTCGCATCGATCCATCCCGTGGTTGCCGCCAGATGATCCGGAAACCAAAGGTCGTCGTGATTGAGCACGGCGACAAGCCGGCCGCGCGCCCTGGCAAAACCGATATTGTTGGGGCCGGATTGCTCGCCGAAATTGACGGGCAGGTCTATATAGAAGATGCGCGGATCGGCGAATTCGGCGATGATCGCCGGTGTCTCAGGGCGACAGTCGTCGCCGATCACCAGAATTTCAAAATCCTGCAGCGTCTGGCGCAAGACGCTGAACAGGGTTTGCCGCAAGGCCGCGGGACGATTGTGGGTGGCAATCACCACCGAGACGAGCGGCACGCGCTGCCCTGCTGCATCCGACCGGCGCGATCCTTCCACGCTACACCAGCTTGTAAGGGATTTGTTCGGTGTCCGGTGGCAGGCGCCAATGGTCGGGCGCGTCGTAGGCATAGGCCTTGTCGACGAGATTGAGCAGCAGGGCGATCTCCGGCCCGAGCGCCGTCACGCCGTGCCACACGCCTGGCGGGATTATGACGATCGCCGGCCGCAACGCGCCGAGTATCTTGTGCCACACCGTGCCGAAACTGGGCGAAGCCTTTCGGCCGTCATAGAGCGATATGCGGACGCTGCCGGCACAACAGAAGAGCCGATCCAGCGTCACCTTGTGCGCGTGCCAGCCGGTTACCGCGCCTGGATACATCGTGCGTTGAAACACCTGGCCGACAGGCGATGGATCAAGTCCCCACTCATCCCGAAAAACCTCGGTCAGATAGCCGTTGGATGTAGCGACCGGCCTGATTTCCTTGATTGTGACGCCATCGATCGACGGCGGATCAATGGCAAGCCAGTCTGATGTCACCGTCTGCCGGTCGGGTGTCCCGGTCGCCATCCAGCCATCCGGCATCGCATGGTCGTCACTGCTCATGTCCAAGTTCCCCAGCCTGGCGGTTTGATATGGGTTTGCCCCATCACTGGCAAGCCGGGCCCCGTTAAACAAAAACCCGTGGGATCGCTCCCACGGGCTTTTGGTCGCCTGAGACATTTCTGTTCCCCAAAGTCAGGGAAGCAGGATTCTAGCGATCAGGGGGTGCCGCCGCCGGGAATGCCGGGCGCCAGCTTGCTGGCGCCGTTGATGATCTGGCTGAGGAAGTTCTGGTCCTTGCCGCCGGTCGGCGTGGTGCGCGAAATGAAGTCGAAGATCTTGCCGTCCTTCAAACCGTAATTGGCGATCTGGGTGACGCGGCTGTCCGGGCCGAAATAGACCGCCAGCACTTTCTGGTCGACCAGCCTCGGCTTGTCGAATGCGACATAGCGCTTGCGCGTCTGCGAAATATAGTAAAACGCCTCATTGTCGAAAGTCGCCGTGGTCGACGGCGTGCCGAGCGCCAGGAGCACCTGCTCGCGGCTGGAACCGACCGGCACCGAATCGATCGCCTGCTGATCGAGGACATAGCCCTGCGTGAACGTCTCGCTCGGATTGAGGTCGCCGATCATCTTGTTGGTGTGGCATGCCGACAGCGCCGCAACGATAGCCAGCAGCGAGATCACGCCGGCAGCCCTGGAATTGAAACTCGACTTGAAATTCAGCGCGCGCAACAACAATTCTCCATTATATCGCCGCAACTTGCGCTGGGCCGCAAAACCGGTAAACCAGCTTGCTTGCCGATGCAACAAGGCCATTCAACAAACGGTCCCCGGAGACCATCCCCATGTTCCAGCGCCTTTTTGGCCGCGAACGCCACGCCAACCGCGCCATCACCGACGCGCTTTACGCACAAATCGTGGCGGCGGCGCGGCAGACTGTTTTTTATTCCCACTGGAATGTGCCGGACACGCCGCTTGGCCGTTTCGAGATGCTTTCGTTGCACATGTTCCTGGTCCAGCACCGCTTGCGCGGCGAGGACGGCGTGGCGCAAGAGATCGCGCAGGTGCTGATCGACGAATTCTTTCTCGACGTCGATCATTCGCTGCGGGAACTGGGCATTGGTGACGTGGGTGTGCCAAAACGCATGAAGAAGCTGGCGAAGATGTTCTATGGCCGCACCGCCGCCTATGATGATGCGCTGGAACGAAGCGACCATGACGGTCTGACCGCGGCACTTGCCCGCAATGTCCGTCCCGACGCCGGCGGCTGGCCGGAAGCGTCACGTTTGGCCGGGTATGTCGCCGAGGCCAGCCGGCAACTGAGTGCGCAGCCGACCGAATCGATCGTTGCCGGCACTGTGGCGTTTCCTGTAGCCAACGGAGGCTGATCGATGAAAGACGCGGGTATGCAAAGTCCGGTATCCTTTTTCGCCAATGTCGCGCGTCTGCCGCACAAAGGGCTGCCGGTTGTGATCGAGGCCGATGCCGCGCAGCGCGCGGCCCTTGCCGAGGCCCATGGGCTGCTGTCGGTCGAAGCCTATCGCGCCGAACTGCTGGTTGCGTCATGGAAGCGCAACGGCGTGAAGGTCAGTGGCCGTGTCGAGGCGGACATTACGCAGGCCTGCATCGTCACGCTAGACCCCATCGAAGCGCATGTTGAAGAGCCGTTCGAGGCGCTGCTCTTGCCCGAGGACTCCAAACTCGGACGGCAGGGATTCGAAGGCGGCGGCGAAATCCTGCTCGATGCCGACGGACCCGACAGTCCCGAGACATTTTCGGGCGACACCATTGATGTCGGGGCACTTGCCGAACAGTTCTTCGGCTTGGCCATCGATCCCTATCCGCGCAAGCCCGGCGCCTCGATTGGCACCGATGACGACACCGGACCGGCCGAGAATGAATTTCAGCAAAAACTGCGATCCTTGCTGCGAAAATCCTGAAAACCTTGCTCGCGACGGAAAAGTCGGTTGTGCGACAGCCTAAAACCGCTATTTTCGCCGAACCTTTGCGATCACTGAAACGACTTGCCGCCTAACCGTGAGATTAATACCGCGTGATCAGGATTTCCATCGATGCCATGGGCGGCGATCACGGACCAGCCGTGGTCATTCCGGCGCTCATGACGGTCGCGACCCGCCGTCCCGACATCCGCTTCGTCATCTACGGACGTGAGGAATTGGTGCGCCCGGAACTCACCAAATTCCCCAAATTGGCCGAGGTCAGCGAGTTCTTCCACTGCGAGATCGCGGTCAGGATGGATGACAAGCCGAGCCAGGCGCTGCGCCATGGCCGCTGGAAATCGTCGATGTGGAAGGCGGTCGAGGCGGTGAAGTCGGGCGCCGCGGATGCATGCATCTCCGCCGGCAATACCGGCGCGCTGATGGCGATGTCTAAATTCTGCCTGCGCACCATGGCGACCATCGATCGCCCGGCGATCGCGGCCTTATGGCCGACATTGCGTGGCGAAAGCGTGGTTTTGGACGTCGGCGCCACCATCGGCGCCGACGCGCACCAGCTCATCGATTTTGCCATTCTTGGCACCGGTATGGCGCGTTCCGTATTCGGCATCGCCCGACCCACGGTAGGCCTGCTCAACGTCGGCGTGGAGGAGATCAAGGGCCAGGAAGAGGTCAAGGAGGCGGGACGCATGTTGCGCGAAGCCAATATGGCCTCGATGAATTACCATGGCTTTGTCGAAGGCGACGATATTGGCAAGGGCACGGTCGACGTGGTGGTGACGGAAGGCTTTGCCGGCAATATTGCTCTCAAGACGGCGGAAGGCACCGCGCGCCAGATAGCTGGCTATCTGCGCGCCGCGATGAGCCGCACCCTGATGGCCAAGATCGGCTATATCTTCGCCAAGGGCGCCTTCGACCGCCTGCGCGAAAAGATGGATGTCGGCCGCTCCAATGGCGGCGTCTTCCTTGGGCTGAACGGCATCGTCGTCAAAAGCCATGGCGGTGCCGACTCGGACGGTTTCGCCGCGGCGATCGAACTCGGCTATGACATGGTGCGCAACAATCTGCTTGATCGCATCGAGGCCGATCTCGACCTGTTTCATGCGCGCAACCCGCATGCCCTGACATCAAGGAAATCCGACGTCGTTACCGACGCAAAGGAATAGGAAAGAATTTTGATCAGATCAGTTGTGCGCGGCACGGGCGCCGCGCTGCCCCGCCGCATCATGAAGAATGCCGATTTTGAAGGTATGGTCGAGACCTCCGATGAGTGGATCGCTCAGCGCACCGGCATCCGCCAGCGCCATATCGCGGCTGATGACGAGACGACGGCTTCCCTGGGCGAGGCCGCGGCGCGTGCCGCCCTTGCCGATGCCGGATTGACTCCGGACGATATCGATCTGGTTGTGCTGGCGACCTCGACGCCCAACAACACGTTCCCGGCTACCGCGGTCGAGATCCAGAACCGGCTCGGTATGCGGCACGGTTTTGCGTTCGACATGCAGGCGGTATGCTCGGGCTTCGTCTATGCGATGACGACAGCCGATCTCTACATCCGCGGTGGCCTTGCAAAGCGCGTGCTGGTGATCGGCTCGGAGACGTTCTCGCGCATCCTCGACTGGAGCGATCGCTCGACTTGCGTGCTGTTCGGCGATGGCGCCGGTGCGGTCGTTCTGGAAGCGGGTGATGGGGCCGGCACGATCGCCGACCGTGGCGTCCTGGCGGCCAGCCTGCGTTCCGACGGCTCGCACAAGGAAAAGCTTTTCGTCGACGGCGGACCATCGACGACCGGCACGGTCGGTCATCTGCGCATGGAAGGCCGCGAGGTCTTCAAACACGCGGTCGGCATGATCACCGATGTCATCGAGGCGACCTTCTCGGCCGCCGGTATTGCCGCCGACGATCTCGACTGGTTCGTGCCTCATCAGGCCAATAAACGCATTATTGACGCTTCAGCCAAAAAGCTCGGGATAGCTGAGCAAAAGGTGGTGGTGACCGTCGATTTGCACGGTAACACCTCGGCTGCTTCCGTACCGCTGGCGCTGTCGGTGGCCGTCGCCGACGGCCGCATCAAGAAGGGAGACCTGGTGCTCCTGGAGGCGATGGGCGGCGGGTTCACCTGGGGCGCCATTCTGGTTCGCTGGTAAGTGCAGAACGGTCCGGTTTCGGTCCTTGACCTTGCCGGATCAATTACTTAGGCTCTGCCGTTGTTGTGCCGATTTTATGTTTGAGCTGATGGGGCGGTCGCATGGGGGGAAAGACACTTACGCGCGCCGACCTTGCCGAGGCCGTCTACCGAAAGGTCGGTCTGTCGCGCACTGAATCCGCCGAACTCGTCGAGGCGGTGCTGGACGAAATCTGCGAAGCGATCGTGCGCGGCGAGACGGTGAAGCTGTCGTCCTTCGCGACATTCCATGTCCGTTCCAAGAATGAGCGGATCGGACGCAATCCCAAGACCGGCGAAGAAGTACCGATCTTGCCACGCCGGGTGATGACTTTCAAATCGTCCAACGTCCTGAAGAACCGCATCCTGCGTTCTCACCAGAACAGCAAGGCCAAGGGCGGCAAATAGCCTCCATTGCACGGTTGAAAACCGGCTCCGCGACAACGGCGGACTTGAATATTGCTTCACAAACCGCTGAAATAAGGCCCGATTCGGCAGCATGGCCGGATGGGTGTTCTGGCTTATGATCGATTCCGCACCTGCGGAACAAGCTCTTCTCATTGTTGAGCGGGATCTCGTCTGAGCGCCGTTCCGGGCTACACGCCAGCGTGAGGATTTCGCCCATGGACAAGAGCCCTGACGCCTTCCGCACCATCAGCGAGGTCGCTGAAGATCTCGACCTGCCACAGCATGTGCTGCGTTTCTGGGAGACGCGCTTCAACCAGATCAAGCCGATGAAGCGTGGCGGCGGCCGCCGCTACTACCGGCCGCAGGATGTGGAACTGATCAAGGGCATCCGCCATATGCTCTATGACCAGGGCTACACCATCAAGGGCGTGCAAAAGCTGCTGCGCGAAAACGGCAATCATTTCCTGGTCGCCATCGGCAATGGCGACATGGCCGCCGTCGAGGCGATCTCGCAGCGCAAGCAGGCCGATCAGGTGCCGCTGACGCCGGCAGCCCAGCCGCGCGGCGGAGATGACGAACTGGTTGGCCAGCCAAGGGTCAAGCCCAGCCGCCGCTTTTTCGGCCTGGGCAAGGGCGACGAGGAAGGTCCGGTTGCGCCGGACGCGTCGAAGCTCTCGCGTGACAACCGCGCGCTGCTGCAGGAGGCGCTGTTTGACCTCCTGGAATGCAAGCGCCTGCTCGACCAGGTGCGCTGACCGCCGCGAAGCGCTTTAAAGCCTCGGAACTGGAACTCGCTTTGGGATGAGGCGTTACGTTTCCTTCTGCAAGACAAGGAAACGCATGATGCCATCATTTTCGACCCTATCGGACATCGACCTCGAAAAGCAGGTCGCGGCTCTCTCGAGGGAGCTCGCCGCGTTGCGCAAGGCAGTGTCGAAGCGGGGTGGCGCTTACTATGAAGACGGCCGTGATGCTGCTCTTGATACCTATTCGGATCTTGCGGAGCGTCTGCGCGATGCTATGCCGGCAATCCGCAAACAGGGCAGGGTGATCGAGAAATCGGCACGCGACCATCCGGCGGCCGCCGCTGCGGTCGGCCTTGTCGTACTCGGTTTGGTGGCCAGCCTGCTGTTCAGCCGGCGCTGACTGCTACCCCAGGACAAGAATTTCCAGAGAGAAAATGGCGGCTCGCCCTCCAGTCGCGGGCGCCTTTCCCATTGATGTCAGCGAATTGCGATACCGCTCCGGAATCTGGCCGACGCGTGTCGAGCCGCACGATTTCCGCGGCGATCGCCGGGTTTGTCCAGAAGTCCCGGCCTTGGGATTGTGACCAGGAGAAAACCAGCCTTGGACAAGAAGCCAGGGCCGGTCTTCTCGTTGGCAATGCTTAGGCCTTGTTGCCCATCTTCTTCATGTGGTGATGATGATGATGGTGGTGGCGATGATGGTGACGGTGATGATGGTGGTGACGATGGTGATGATGCTTTGCCATAGGGGCCGCGTCCGCGCTTGTCGCGCCGACCACCGGCACCGCGAAAGCGATTGCAGCTGCAAGCCCGAGGGCCGAGAGGAGGGATTTCTTCATTGGATCGTTTCCTTTTTTTCGCGGGCAGGTACCGATCGGGCCGATATCCCCGACGCCGCGAACGGAATTACGCTCCTGAATTTTTTCGTCAGTATTTCCCGATTGTAGAATCTTGTTTCTGAACTGTTTCCGAGGAACCGGCTTCCTGCCCCATGATCGCCAGGGTCGAAAGCCGGCTGCTTTGGCTTACATTGGCGGGATCACACCATTGTTTCCGACCACGACGCGGCTGGAACTCAGCGTGCCGTCCGTCTCGCGCTGAGCGGTAACGAAGACCGTCGCGCTTGGCTTGAGATCGGTCGGGGCGGCCGGCGCAAAAGTCACGACAGGCGTGCCGTCGGGGATCGAGATATTCTTCGTCTGCCCATTGTCATAGGTCAGCGTCACGGCACGCCCGTTTATGTCGGTGACGTCCGCGACGGTGCCGTTGGTCATGCGACTGTTCGGCTCCAGGTCCCAGGGGCGATCACCCTCTCCAGTGCCTTTCAAGGCCGCGGGAAAGACCACCACTTCCAGCGCGCCGCTGCCGCCGTCGGCCTTAGAGACGGAGGCGATGCCGACGAAATCGCCCTGCTTGATGTCTTTCGCCGATGCGTTCGCGACGCCTGAAAGCTTCCACCCGTCTTTCAGCTTGATCGCGGCCGTGTCGCCTTGACGGGTTTTCACGGTCAGCAACGACGGCACGAAACTGACCACCGTGCCGCGCACGCGCAATGTGTCCGCCGCCTGCGTGCTGGCCACACCGATGCCGGAAAGCATGGAAATCGTGCCGAGCACGAGGAGAGGTGTCTTGAGGTTCATTGGAGTATCCTTTTTGGAAAGGCTGGCTGGAAGGAAATGGTTTCACGCCAGCGACGTCGAGATAACGAACGGGTGGGGCGAAACTGCCGGGCAAAACCCCTTCGCGCGTTCAAAACAACTTGATCAGAACAGGGCGAGGCAGATGCATGGGCATCCGGGTCACGATGCCGTGACGGCCAGATTGGCGCTTGGCAAATCGCTGACGAGAGGGCATCTTCCTGCTCGTCTCAGGCAACATCCCATTTTGATCAAACGCTTTCAGCCAACGGAGTTGCCAATGCCCAACAATGCAAAAAGCCACGCCCCCTCCCAACCATTAGCCAACGAGATCGGGCCGGATTACAACGCCCTCAGGGCAATGCGGGAAACGCGCGGATACAGCCTCGAAGCGCTTTCGCTGACCTGCGGTCTCTCGGTCGAAGAGATCGAGGACATCGAGCGCGGCCGGGCGGCCGACCCGGCGAAGCTGCGTCGTATTGCGTCCGCGCTTCGTCTGCCTCACGACACTCCGATTGCTTCCGCCGTGCGGACGCCGGCCGCACAAGGCCGGCCTCAGGCATAGAATCGGCGCCAGGCATGCGCGGAAAACCCGCCAAGGTCCGCTTGGCGGTTTCTTGTGGACACCATGGCATTCGCCGGTAGGCCGGGCTTGCCAATTTGCAGAGCTTGCCGATTTGGAGATCGCACGCGTTTATGCGTGCGGCCCCCAAATCCGCGCCAAATCGCATCTGCCGTGCAGCGGGTCTGAACCGTGAGTTTTTCGATATGAGCCTGGGTTCCGTCAGTGCCTTCTTCGCGGCTCGCGCGCCTGATATCGAGGTCGTCGTCACACAATCAAGTTCGGCGACGGTGGTCCTGGCGGCGGAGGCGCATGGTGTATTGCCGGCACAGATCGCCAAGACGATCTGCCTTCGCGTCGGTGACCGCACCATGCTTGTCGTGACCAGCGGCATCGCCAGGCTGGACAACCGCAAATTCAAGGACCGGTTCGGCGGCAAGCCGCGCATGCTGGACGCGCAAGAGGTTGTCGCTGCCACCAGCCATCCGGTCGGCGGCGTCTGCCCATTCGGCCTGCCGTCGCCGCTGCCGGTCTATTGCGACGTCTCGCTGCGCGAATTCGCCGAGGTCGTCCCCGCCGCCGGCGCCACCAACGCCGCTGTGCGCATCCCACCGCAGCGCATGGTTGATTTGACTGGCGCCGAGTGGGTCGATGTGTGCCAAGCCTAGTGCCGGATCCGACCCGGCGGGCAAAGGAACGCGCGATTCGAAAATTGGGTGATGCGGCAGGGCGGACTTTTGGGGGCAAGTCCAGCTTCGAAATGGTCGGAGTGGCCGGATTCGAACCGACGACCCCTTGACCCCCAGTCAAGTGCGCTACCGGGCTGCGCTACACTCCGGACCGGTCGCGATGTATCGTGATAACCCGGCTCGGGTCAACCGAAATTCGGCGTTAATCGCGCCGGTGCGGATGTGATGCCTGGTGGACCCGGCAATACCGGCCGCAATAGCCGCTGATGGCGGTATTCGAGCGCTATGGCACCCCAGATCAAACCGAGCAGCAGATACACATGGCGCCAGTGGTCGATGTCGATGAAGGTGCCGAGCCCGACATTGCCGATGAAGGCGACGTAGGCGCATAGGAGGTAAGGCTGCCACGGCCGATCGCGCAGCAGGATGCGGAATCCGGCTGAGATCGTCCAGACGATCAGCGTTAGGAACGAGACGAAGCCGATCCAGCCATAGTCCATCAGCATCTTCAGCCAGATGTCGTGTGTGTCCTCGCCGAAGATGGTGCCGAAGACCAGCGGCCCGATGCCGAACGGGTGCTCCATCGCCATCTGGAAACCGAGCGTGTAGCGGGCGAAGCGGCCCAGGCGTGCGGTGTCGTAGCTCTGTTCCAGATGCGCGCGGTTGGAGAACATGTCCGACACACCGGGCAGTTGCAAGATGACGATGACGGCGATGGCCAGCAGCGACAGCGCGGCGAGCGTCATGATCACCACGCGGAGCCGGAACATGCCGCTGGCGCTCTGCAGGAACAGGCAGCCGGTGAGCAGGATGGCCGAGACCGCGAACATGCCCCAGGCACCACGCGAGAAGGAGAAGAAAATGCCGGCGCTGATGATCAGCAGCGGCACAGCCAGCAGCGGCATGCGTGTGATCGGGCCCGTCAGCAGCAAATAGAGCAGATAGATGCCGGGCAGCACCAGGAACGGCCCGAACACATTCGGGTCCTGGAAGGCGCCGGCGGCGCGGTCGTATTTGGTGAAGATTTCGGCATCGGGGAAGGCATGGAAATAGCCCGCCATGCCAAGCAGCGACGTCGCCACCGCCGAAAGGACATAGGCATTGAAGATCAACCGGTAGAGGTTCGGCTGCATGGCCGTAACAGATGCGAAAAACACCGCGCTGAAAGCGAGAAACAGCGACACGGCAAGATAAAGCGGGGTGTTGGCGAGATCCGCCATCTGCGTCATGGAAATCATGCCGCCGATGTTCATCGTCACCAGCAGAACCAGAAGCGGCACGGCCGCGCGCGATATCCTCAGGCCGAACAGCGCCCAGATGGCGATCAGCGCGGACATGTAGATTTCGTAAGGCGCCGGCTCGCTGATGACGAAGCCCGACAAAAGAATGCCGAGCACGACCGCGCTCGAGGAGATCAGCGTGATCAGCTTGGCGTTGACTGCCGCGCGCGGCAGATCATGGCTGATCGCGCTCAATAGGCGTTTTCCGTGTTCAAGAGCCGGACCGGCGTCAGGAACAGGATGCGCAGGTCGAAAAGCAGCGACCAGTTCTCGATGTAGTAGAGGTCGTATTCCGTCCGCATGCGGATCTTTTCATTGGTGTCCATCTCGCCGCGCCAGCCATTGATCTGCGCCCAGCCGGTGACCCCCGGCTTGACCTTATGGCGCGCGAAATAGCCGTCCACCACCTCGTTGTAGAGCAGGTTGTGCGACTGGGCGGCAATGGCGTGCGGGCGCGGACCGATGAGCGACAGCGAGCCCAGCAGCGAGTTGAAGAACTGCGGCAGTTCGTCGATAGAGGTCTTGCGGATGAAGCGGCCGACAGGGGTGACGCGCGGATCGTTCTTGGTCACCGTCTGCTTGGCGGTCGGATCCGACCGGTCGGTGTACATGGAGCGGAACTTGTAGACCTCGATGATCTCGTTGTTGAAGCCATGCCGCTTCTGCTTGAACAGCACCGGTCCCTTGCTGTCGAGCTTGATGGCGATCGCGGCGGCCAGCATCACAGGCGAGAACACGACGATGCCGATGAGGCTGAAGATGATGTCGAAGGCGCGCTTGGCGACTGAATCCCAATCGTTGATCGGCTTGTCGAAGATGTCGAGCATCGGCACTGAACCGATGTAGGAATAGGCGCGCGGACGGAATTGCAGCGCATTGGAATGCGCCGACAGCCGGATATCGACCGGCAGCACCCAAAGTTTCTTCAGCAACTGCAGCACGCGCGATTCGGCGGTCAGCGGCAACGACACGATCAGCATGTCGATGCGGGCGATGCGGGCGAATTCGATCAGTTCCGAAATGGTGCCGAGCTTGGGATAGCCTGCGACGAGGGATGGCGAACGCTTGTCGTTGCGATCATCGAAGATGCCGCAGATGCGAATGTCGTTGTAAGGCTGCTTTTCCACCGAGCGGATGAGCACTTCCGCCGCCTTGCCGCCGCCAACGATGACGGCGCGCCGTTCCATGCTGCCATCGCGCGCCCAGCGCCGGATCAGCCTCGACATCACCAGCCTGAGGCCGAAGAGGCAGACGAAGGCGACGACGAACCAGGTGCCGAACAGCAGGCGCGAATAATCTTGCGACATCTTCATGGCGAATGCCGTCAGCGCCATCAGGGCGAAGGTGCCGGCCCAGACCAGCAGGATGCGCCCAAAATTGGCGATCGGCCGCATCAGGGACACCACTTGGTAGCAGTCGGTGACATCGAGCAGCACCACGGCGAGGAACGATGCGGCGGCGATCGTCAGCGGATATTGCCAGGCGAGATAATTGAAGAACCCGACATAGTAGAAATAGACGCCGAGCCCCGAGACCAGCAGCACCGCGAATTCGACCATGCGCAGCACGCCGCTGACCATGATCGGCGACATCGTATCGCGCCGGTATTGCGACGCGACCTGCCGGGCAACGTCGTTCATGCCGCCGGGCTTGTCGCCATCGGCAGGGCCGTCGAAGTGACGCACCGCTTCTGATGAAAAGCGGTGCGCGGGGTCGATCTCGTTCATGGAACAGTCCGCAAGCTTCCCCAGGGTGATTAGCAAAAGAGAGCTAAGAAACCCTTGAAACAACCTGTGGCTTTGGAAGGGCCCGAGCTAACTTTCGAGCGCGGCGAAGTAGGCCTTCTCGATTGCGGCGGCCATGACGTCGGCGCCGAAGCGCGCCCTGAGCGTGGATTCGTCAGGCATCAATTCGCGATAGGCGGCAAGGTTGCCCAGCGCCTGGCTCATTTTGTCGGCGAGTTCGGCCGGATCCGGCCTAATCAGGGCGGGGGAGCCTGAACCGAAAATCTCCGGTATGCCGCCAACCGAGGTCGCGATGACAGGTCTTGCCGCGGCAAGTGCCTCCAGCACGGTATAGGGCATGGCTTCCGCGCGCGAAGGAACGACGACGACCGCCCCCAGCACAAATGCCTGCCGGGCCGGCATTGGCGGCAGGAAGCGGACATTGCCTTCAAGCCCGAGGCGTTTCACCTGCGCGTGGTAGCGGGGCAGGTCGTCGCCGTCGCCGACCATTACGGCACTCGGTGCGCGGCCGAGCCGGGGAGCGGCGGCGGCCAGGGCATCGATGAAGATATCCGGGCCCTTGAGGTCCCGCATCATGCCAATATAGAGCAGATCTGCCGCATCGGCCCTGGTGGCTACCGGCTCGAATTCGGTGGTGCGAAGTCCATTGTAGACCAGCGTGTTCGGAATCGGCGGTTCGCCCACCTTCCTGCGGTAGGTCCGCCGCTCGTAGTCGGAGACGAACAGCAGGCAATCGGTGAAGCGCGCCATGAGATGCTCGAGCGCGAAGAACAGCTTTCCGGTGGCTGTGCTCTCGTCATAGTGGAGAGAGCCGCCATGCGGCGAATAGAGGCGGGCTACGCGAGACCTTGATACCCGCAACAATGAGCCGAACAGACGGGCATAGGCGCCACCCTTGGCGCCGTGCCCATGCAGCACGTCCGGCCGCAATTCCTTGATGATCCTGTAGGTGCGCCGGGCCGAGGCGAGGTCGCCCGGCCCGACATGGCGCTGCATTGGCGTACGATGGATGCCGAGCGCCAGCATCTCCTTCATCTGCCCGAAAAGACGCTCCTCGAATTCACCGCCCGTGGTCGAGTCGCAGACGATGCCGACCATGTGGCCGGCGGCGACCTGCGCTTCCGCCAGGTCGCGCACGTGCCGGAAAATTCCTCCCACGGGTGAGCGAAAGCAGTGGACGATCCTGAGCTTGTCCGCCACGAGGTGTCTGTCAGAACAGGCGTTCGCGGACGTAGACGGTATCTCCCGGCAGCAGGGGATCGGAGGTGACCACACGGCCGGTTATCACCTTGCCGTTGATATCGCGGGTGATGTCGACGCTCTCCTGGTTGGCGCGTGGCGTGAAGCCCCCGGCAATGGCGATGGCTTTCTGGACCGTCAGGCCGGGCACGTAGGAATACTGGCCGGCGGCGCCCACTTCGCCCATGACGAAGATCGGCCGGTAACGATCGATCTCGACCGAGACGTCGGGGTCGCGCAGATAGCCCTGCCGCAATTTGTCGGCGATCTCTTTTTCCATCTGCTGCGCGGTATGGCCTCGTGCCGGTATGGCGCCGACGAGCGGGAAGGAGATGTAACCGGACTGGTCGACGCTGTAGCTGTTGGTCAGGCCGTCCTGTTCGAACACTGTGACGCGGACCCGGTCGCCTGCGCCGAGGCGATACGGCTGTTCGAGGACCTCGTGGAAGGCGGCCGGCGTCGGCCGGTAGCTGGAACAGCCGGCGAGCATCGAAATGGCAAGCAGTGCGCGAAAGAGGGAAGCAGTGCTTTTCATGACCGGACAGGTACCTTCGACTGGCCGCTGCGATGTCGCAGCAAACATCTGGGATCGGGTCCGTTATCATCCTGTTAGGGTTAATGGCCGGTAAAGGAGCGCCCCAATAGCGTTTTAGCAGGCAAGGTTTCGCTATTTTATCGATTTTTTTGTCTGCCCCAGCAAATCCTAACGGAAGCTTACCGTGATCTTAACGGCTGGGTTACCATAGTTGTTTACGGTGCACCCTGATCCAGTTTCGGAGTAGGGATGCATGTCCGTTCAATCCGCGGCCGCAGACGTCGACGTTGATCTTAGGCAGCTCTTCGCCAGCCTGGGACGCAACTGGCTGCGGATTCTGGTCTTCGTTGTGGTGGTGACGGGGCTTGCATTCGTAGCTGCGTCGTTCGCGACCCGCCATTACAAGGCCCAGACGCAGGTGGAGATCGCCCCGCGAGAATCGGTCTACACGCGGCCCGCCAGCAGCAATCCGGACAGCGACAAGCCGATCCTCGACGAGCAAGGCGTTGCCACCCAGGTCCAGATAATTTCGTCCAACGAGATCCTCAAGCAGGTCGCCCAGAAGCTCGGCCTGTCGCGACTGCCCGAGTTCGACGAGACGATCGACATGTCGTCGCTGAGCCGCGTGCTGATCCTGCTTGGCCTGAAGAACGACCCGATGGATGTTCCGGCCGATGAACGTGTCCTGAAGAAGATGCGCGAGAAGCTCAACGTGTACGGCGTTGAAAAGACTCGCATCATTGCCATCGAGTTCTCCTCGGAAGATCCGAAGCTCGCGGCCGCCATCCCCGATGGCATTGCCGCCGCTTACATTGCGGGGCAGGGCGCGGCCAAGAGCGAATCGAACACCGCCGCCGCCGACTTTCTGGCGCCCGAGATCGCCGACCTGTCCAAGCAGGTCAGGGATGCCGAAGCCAAGGTCGCGGCTTACCGCTCCCAGTCCGACCTCCTGATGGGCGGCAACAATTCCACCCTGGCCACCCAGCAACTGGCCGAGCTGTCGACCGAGTTGTCGCGGGTGCGGGCCAACCGGGCCGCGGCCGAAGGCACTGCCGAGAGCGTGCGCAAGGCGCTGCAGAATGGCGGATCGCTGGATTCGTTGCCGGAAGTGCTGTCTTCCGATCTGATCCAGCGCTTGCGGGAGCGCCAGGTCGAGCTGCGCGCCAACATCGCCGATCTGTCGACGACGCTGCTCGACAATCATCCGCGTATTCGCGCGGCCAAATCGCAACTGGCCGATCTCGATGCGCAGATCCGCAGCGAAGCCCAAAAGATCATGAAGGGCCTGGCGATGCAGGCCGACGCCGCAAAGGCGCGCGAAAGCCAGCTGGTCGCCGACGTCAACACGCTCAAGGCCGCTTCGGCGCAGGCCGGCGAACAGCAGGTCGGTCTCGACGCGCTGCAGCGCGATGCCGCCGCCAAGCGCCAGCAGCTCGAACTTTACCTGACCAATTATCGTGAGGCGGCGTCGCGTCAGGATCGCAACTATATCCCGGTCGACGCCCGCATCGCCTCACCGGCTTCGATCCCCGCCGAGCCGTACTTCCCCAAGGTCGGGCCGATCGTTGGCGCTGCCGCCGCGGCTTCCCTTCTGCTGGCGGCCGTGTTCACGCTGCTGCGGGAGCTTTTCTCGGGCCGTGCCATGCGCCCGGCCAGGGGCGCGCGGTTTGAACCGATCGACGAGGTGATAATGCCGCCGGCCGCCTATCAGGAGCCGCCCACCCGCCTCGAACCGGCTGCCGCCACTGAGCGCGCCAATCGCACCGCCGACGTATCATGGCCCGAAACGGTCACCGAAACACCGGCCCGGCCGCGGCCTGCCGCCGAGGTCGAGCCCGTCGCCACAGCGGAGCCTGTCGCCGAGCCTGAACCCTTGGCCAAATCCGAACCCTTGACCAAATCTGAACCCGTGGCAGAGCCTGAGCCCATGGCTGAGCCGGAACCCGTGGAGGTTCGGCGGCCGCGCTCCGTGCTCGGTGAGATCGACGTCGAGAAGGCAGCCGAGAAGCTGATCGCCAGCGGGGCCGCGCGCGCCATCTTCGTTTCCCCCGAGGGCGATGAAGCGGCGGCGTCGGCGGTCCTGGTGGCGCGCGAGGTTTCCGACGCCGGACTGCGCGTCCTGCTGCTCGACCTGACTGCCTCGGGGGCTGCCTCGCGCCCGATGCTGGACAGCGGGCTTTTCCCCGGTATCACCAATCTGCTGGCCTCGCAGGCGCAGTTCAGCGAAGTGATCCATGGCGACCTCTATTCCGACTGCCATGTCATCCCCGTCGGTACCGCCGATCCGGTCCGTGCCATGCGTGCGGCCGATCGGCTGCCGATCATCATGCAGTCGCTGACAACAGCCTACGATCTGGTGGTGGTCGAGTGCGGGCCGGCCGATGCACAAGGCATCAGCCGTCTGGGCGGCGAGGCCACCGAGGTGTTCTTGTCCATGCTGGAGGCCGACGACGAGGTGACGCAGGCCGCGGTCAAGCTGATCGAGAGCGGCTATCCCGACCTGACGCTGGTGACGCCGCTCGGCCATGAGCCGCCAGGCAATCCGGTGCCGGGGCGGCGTTCGGCTGCCTGAAAGAGCCGCCGTTCAAAGGCACGCCTGGCCGCAAGCCGCGGCAGGCCTAGTTGTCGTCGTCGCCGGCGGCCAGTGGCGCCTGGCCGGCTGCCTTGCGGCGCAGAAGCTTGGCGAGCTTCCAGATTGTCGGGCTGTTCTTGACAAAGGCCTTCAGCCGCGCGCCCTGGCGAAGCGCCTGTCCCAGCGCACGGCCCTTGAGCGTCAGCGGGACGAGGACCTCGAAATGCCGGGTTTCGATATCGCACCATAACCGTTTGTAAGGTTCGTCTCCGACGGAGAAATCATAAACCGCGAACCCGCTCCGGCAGGCATCCTGGATGTTGTCGAAGAACAGGAAGTCGCCCGGGCTGGTGTGGGCAAGATCATCCTCGGCGATCGCTCCGAACTCGCAGATCAGCCTGCTGCCCGAGCGGCTCGTTCCGGTGACGGCGCGCAGCTTGCCGGCGACTTCCAGCCCGTGCACGACGAAGCAAGGCTTGTCGTCGGCAAGTGCTTGCTTGAACAGGCCCTGGAAGAAGGCGCGTGTCCGGTCGTCACCGAAGACGTTGGCGATGCCCATCTTGCGGAAGCGCTGTTCCTTCATCTCGAAGAACGCGTCGAGCAGCCTCTCCACGTCGTCGGCGCTGCTCGCCTCGATGCGCCGGTAGCTACCGACAGCCTCGAACTTGCGCGTTTGCGAGCGATGCTTCTTGCGTTTGCGCTTGCCGCTGGCGCGCAGCAGCAGCGCATCGAACCCGCCGCTGAGGTCGACGGCCAGCGAAAGATTGGGGCTGGCGAAGTGATCGAGCGATGCCAGCGGATTGGCGATGCCGTCAAGATCGGGGAGCAATCTTTCCAGCGCGATGAGATCTATGTCGGGCCGGAATTTGGCGATCGTCGCGAACATCGACCGGATGGCCGTGAGGTCGCCGCTGGCCAGCCATTGCGGTTCGACGGCGCAGAAATTGCCGTTGGCGTGGCGGCCGCCCATGAACTGGGCGACCCGCAACGGGCCGCGCTTGACCACCTCCAGCGCCAGTGCGAAGGCCGGCTTGCCCTCCAGTTCCAGCGTGGCAATGAGCAGATCGGGCTTGACCTCGGCGGCCCAGTTGAACACCCATGCCCCAGTTTGCGCCGGAGCACAGAGCGCCGAACGACAGAACGTCGCATATGCCGCGAGCCCCTCGGCGGCGGCAATGGAAACCGACGGCCCCGCGGCATTTCTGGGCAGTGTGCGTGGCGAGGCGTGGCTCGACGCGAGCCGCTTGCCATCAAATGACGCGGTCGCGTCAACCATACCTCAATCCTTAAGGCGTATTGATCCCGATTTGGGGGGCGCTCGGGCGTATTCCGTGCTTGGTTAGCCTAGGCGCAAAAGGTGAATGAATGATCGACGGTGGGGAGGCAATCCGGAAACTGGCGCTCAACGTCGCCCGTTATACCGGCCTCGCACCGCTGGCCAGGCCGTTTGTCGGCGGCATCGGCGCCATCCTGATGCTGCATCGCGTGACGGCGATGCCCGAAAAGCCCGACAGCGTCAACCGGCACCTCAACATCGCGCCCAGTTTTCTCGATGCGGTGATCGCCGACATGAAAGCGGGCGGCTATGCCTTCGTTTCGATGGATGAAGCGGTGGAGCGTATCAAGGCGGGCGGCAAGGGCGGCCGGTTCGCCACCATCACCGCCGACGATGCCTATCGCGACAACATGACCGAGGCCCTGCCGGTGCTGGAAAAGCATGGCGCGCCGCTCACCATCTATGTGGCGCCCGGGCTGATCGATGGCTCCGCCCACCTTTGGTGGGATGTGGTGGAGGACATCGTCAAGGCATGCGACCGGCTGACCTTGGCCACATCGAACGGCCCTGCGGTGATCGATTGCGCGACCCCCGCCAGGAAACATCAGGCCATCGCCCGCCTGCATGCCTATTTCACCACCGAGGTTCGCGAGGAAGACCTGCGGA
The DNA here is from genome assembly GCF_000502415.1 of Mesorhizobium sp. LNHC229A00. NCBI lineage: Bacteria > Pseudomonadati > Pseudomonadota > Alphaproteobacteria > Hyphomicrobiales > Phyllobacteriaceae > Mesorhizobium > Mesorhizobium sp. LNHC229A00. The sequence goes on along the minus strand of NZ_AYWQ01000009.1, from coordinate 209,422 downwards.
CCGTGCTGCGCGGTCTCGCCGCGTCGCATGGCGTCGACGCCGACGCCCCGCGCCTGCGCACGCTGATGACCTGGGATGAGATCCGCGCCGTCGCCGCGCACCCGCTGGTGACGATAGGCGCCCACACGATCAACCACAGCAATCTGAAGCGGCTTTCCGAGGCTGATGCGCGGCGCGAGATCGGCGCCGTCAAGGACATGCTGCGGACCGGGCTTGGCGAGGAGCCGAGCCATTTTGCCTATCCCTATGGCTATGCCAGCGCCGTCGGCTGCCGCGAAGTGGGCTTTGCGCGCGACGCCGGCTATGCCTCCGCGGTGACCACCCGCCACGGCGTGCTGCGCGCCGAACATGCCGGCTTCCTGCATGCCCTGCCGCGCATTTCGGTCAATGGCCGCTACCAGAGCCTCGCCCACATCCGCACTATGCTGTCGGGCGTGACGACCCCGCTCGCCAATGCCGGCAAGATGCTTGTTACCGTCTGACGTACGGCCTGACCGGGCAGGGCTCAGCGCTTAGTCCGCGGCTCCAGCATCAGCCATTTGATGATGCCCATCGCCGGCAGCACCCAAAGCAGGCCGCTGACGAGGAAAAACAGGAATTGCACCAGCGCGCCCGATTCCGACAGGCGGGCGACGGCGAAGATCGAGGCGACCAGCGCGTAGATGATGACCAGCGCCAACAGCAGGAACATTCCGATCAGTTTTTTCAGGCGAATTGGCATGTCTTGGCCTCGTTGATGGCTACCGCTTAGGCCGAACGCGGGGCACGCGCAACCCACGACGCCGGGCGCGACGGCGTGCCGCGCTGCGCGGCCTTGCCAGCCGGAGTGCGATGGTTCACCAATCCGCGACATTCAACCTGCCGGGACATATCCATGGCCGCCATCACTGCCGCCGCGCCCTATCAGGCCCGCGACCGCGATCTGCACAACCGGGCACTCGTGCGCGGCTGGCTTTACGTCGTGCTCCTGGTGCTGTTCGCGCTGGTGCTGGTTGGCGGCGCCACGCGGTTGACCCAATCCGGCCTTTCGATCACCGAATGGCAGCCGATCCACGGCGTCATCCCGCCGCTCAACGACGCCGAGTGGCAGGAGGAATTCCAGCGCTATCAACAGATCCCGCAATACACCGAACTCAACAAGGGCATGAGCGTCGAGGCGTTCAAGTCGATCTTCTGGTGGGAATGGGCGCATCGCCTGCTGGCGCGCAGCGTCGGTCTGGTCTTTGCCTTGCCGCTGCTGGTCTTCTGGGCGACGCGTCGCATCGAGCGCGGCCTTGGGCCGAAACTGGTCGGCATTCTGCTTCTCGGCGGCCTTCAGGGGGCCATCGGCTGGTGGATGGTGGCATCCGGACTGGCCGACCGCGTCTCGGTGAGCCAGTACAGGCTGGCGACGCATCTCACGCTGGCGGCACTGATCTTCACCGCGACCATGGTCGTCGCGCGTGGCCTGGCGCCGCATTCCGAACCCGCGGCCGATCGCTCGACGCAGCGTCTGGCCGGTTTCATCGTGCTTTTGGCGCTGGTCCAGATCTATATCGGCGGTCTGGTCGCCGGTCTCGACGCCGGCATGAGCTACAACACGTGGCCGCTGATGGACGGCCGGATCATCCCCGGCGATCTGCTCATCCTCGAGCCGGCGTGGCGCAATTTCTTCGAAAGCCCGAAAACGGTGCAGTTCATCCACCGGCTTGGCGCCTATACGGTGTTTGCCGTCGCGCTCTGGCACCTGATCGCCACGCGTCGGCGGCTGCCCGGCTCGACGCACGCGCGACGCGCGACACTGTTGTTCGTTCTGGTGCTGGTGCAGGCTTCGATCGGTATTTGTACGCTGCTGATGCAGGTGCCCTTGCACATGGCGCTGACCCATCAGGCTTTTGCGCTCGTCGTGCTGGGCTTTGCCGCAGCGCATTGGCGCGGCACCAAGGGCGCCTATCCCTTGCCCAACGAGATTGCCGTCGGACGTTGAGTGCCGCCGATCACATCCAGAATTCGTTCGACTGCGTCTTCTTCTCGCCGTCGAATTCGGCCTGACGCAGGGCGGCGGCGGATGGTGCCGATTTGTCATGGCCGGCCTTGGCCGCCTGGCCTTCCGTGATTCAGAAACGGGCCCGCACCGTCTGGATCGCCATGGCGACCGACAGTTCGCGGTTCTCCTCGATCGCATTGCCGTCCTCATGGTGCCAGGCCGCGGACAGGCAGCCATAGGCGAAGGCGTGGTCCAGTATCGCTGCCGGTGATTGCCCCAGCGTCCGGGCAAAGATTTCGGCCATAAGCGCGATCCGCTCCAGGGCTAGGCAAAGTGCATCGCGATCGAGCGGGTTGTAAAACATGTTGGCGGCGTCGAAGCCGGGATCGCCGAGCACGCCCTTCGGATCGATCGCCAGCCAGCCGCGCGGTCCCCGCAGGATGTTCTCGTGATGCAGGTCGCCATGCAGTGGCCTGATCTCATGCGGATTGGCCAGCAGTCGATCCGCGATGGCCGCGGCCTCGACATAGAGGCTGTGATCGCCGAGGTCACGATCGCGTGCGGCCTTCTTGAAAAGACTGGCGAACCGCTCCCTCAGCGGCTGAAGCTCGGGCGGGTAGGGGTGATCAGATGGCGAAAACAATTTCGCCATCACATCCGCCGCGATGGCGGTCGCTGCATTGTTGCCTTGTTCGTCGAGAACCTGCGACAGAAGTGTGTCCCCGCCATATTCGAGCAGCATGGAATGCCCGTCGCGGCCGAGAAGCCGCACCGCTCCTTCGCCGCGCCGCCAGGCAAGGAAATGCTCGCCGCGCAACTCGTCTGCAACGTCGTCGAACGGCTTCAGTGCCTTCACGATGGCAGGTGACCCGTCCTCAAGCCGCACCTTCCAGATGCGGCTCGAAAAGGTCTCGGCCACGAGTTCCGGTTCGCTGACCTTCCAGCGCGCTGGAAAGGCTGGTGCGTCCATCAGAGACCGAGCATCAGGTCCATGTTCTGGACGGCCGCACCCGAAGCGCCCTTGCCGAGATTGTCATAGACCGCCAGCAGCAGCGCCTGGGCTCTGCTGTCGTTGGCAAAGACATAGAGCTTCATGCGGTTGGTGCCGTTGTAGATCTCCGGATCGATGTCAGGCACGCGTTCCAGATGCGCATAGGGCGCCACCTCGACCACACCGCCCTTGATCGCGGCGAAATGGTCCGAAATGGCGGTGTGAAGTTCGGCGCCCGTCGGCACGCGGTCGAGGCCACCGAGCTGCAGCGGCACCACCGTGATCATGCCTTGCGCGAAATTGCCCACCGCCGGCTGCATGATCGGATCATGCGATAGCTTCGCATAGGCTTTCAATTCCGGCACGTGCTTGTGCTGCAGGGTCAGGCCATAGGGCAGGAATTCCGAGGCGTCCTCGCCCTTGGCGACGTAGTCCTCGATCATCGGGCGCCCGCCGCCCGAATACCCCGTAATGCCGTTGACCGCGACCGGGAAACTCGCCGGCAACAGGCCCGCGGTGACCAGTGGCCTGAGCGTCGCGATCGGCCCCTGCGGCCAGCAGCCGGGATTGGCGACGCGCTTGGCCGTGGCGATCTTTTTCGCCTGCTCCTTGTCCAGTTCGGCGAAGCCATATTCCCAGCCTTCGGCCACTCGATGCGCGGTCGACGCATCGATGACCTTGGTGGTTTCGTTGGCGATCAGCGAGACGCTTTCCTTGGCCGCATCGTCGGGCAGGCACAGGATCGCGATATCGGCGGCGTTGAGGAATTCGGCGCGCGCGGCCGTTTCCTTGCGGCGCTCGACCGGGATGGAAATGATCTCCAGATCGCCGCGCTCGGCAAGCAGCGCCCGGATCTGGAGGCCGGTAGTGCCGTGCTCGCCGTCGATGAAGATTTTCGGTTTCATTGCCTGATCAAATTCCCTGATATCTCAAAACTATATGCCGTTGCCATGATTGACCGCGGCGCCATTGTGGTTGCCGTTGTTCAGCTCCACGATCCGGGCCTTTCGCTCGGCTAGCAGGCCAAGATATTGCATGGCCACCATCGAGCCGGCGATCGCCGTTATATCGGCGTGATCATAGGCCGGCGCAACCTCCACGACATCGGCCCCGACGATATCGACCTGGTTGAGCTGGCGCAGCGTCGACAGGATCTTCGCCGACGACGGGCCGCCCGAAACCGGCGTGCCGGTTCCCGGCGCATAGGCCGGATCGAGGCAGTCGATGTCGAAGGTCAGATACGTCTTCTTGCCACCGGTGCGATCGACGATGGCGTAGGCGATGTCGGAGGCGCGCATTTCCTCGATTTCATGGCCATGGAGAATCTTGATGCCGAACGTGTCGGGCGCATGGGTGCGAATGCCGATCTGGATCGAGCGATCGGGATCGACGATGCCTTCCTTGACCGCGCGGCCGACGAAGGAACCATGGTCGATGCGCTTGCCGTCATCGGGCCATGTGTCCTGATGGGCGTCGAACTGCACCAGGGCCAGCGGTCCGTGGATGGCGGCGTGCGCCTTGAGCAGCGGCCAAGTGATGAAATGGTCTCCGCCGAGCGTCAGCAGGAAGGCGCCCGATTTCAGGATTTTGGCCGCTTCGCGCTCGATCGTGCCTGGCGTCTTCTGGTGGTTGCCCGAATCGAGCAGGCAATCGCCATAATCGACCACGGCAAGGTGTTCGAACAGATCGCGCGAGAACGGGTATTGCGGGTCGTTGTCGAGGATCGCGGAGGCGCGGCGGATCGCCTGCGGTCCGAACCGGGCGCCAGGCCGGTTGGTGACGGCGGCGTCAAACGGAATGCCCCACACCACCGCATCGGCGCCCTTCACGTCCTTGGTGTATTTGCGCCGCATGAAAGACAGCGCGCCGGAGTAGGTCGGCTCGAGGGCGCCACCCGTTTTGGAGCGGGCGGTGAAGGCATGGTCGATGGTGTTGGTCGCCATTACGGGTCCTCGTTTTCATCGGGGTGCAACAACTATAGAACCGGCATGGAAGATGCCAGTCACGGCTTGGGGAGACGAAACCGCGCCGCCCGGGTGCCACGGCAAGACAGGACTTGTATCATCATGACGCAGACCGCGTTTCTTAATCCGTCGGATGCCGTGGTGTCGACCCACACCGGTACGATCGCCAGCGATCGGTTTCGAGTTCTCGATTCGTGGCGCGGCATCTGCGCGTTGCTGGTCGCGCTGTTTCATTTCCCGACCGCCTCGACGGTCTCGCAGAGCAGCTTTATCGGTTCGTCCTATCTCTTCGTCGACTTCTTCTTCGTCCTCTCCGGCTTCGTCATCGCCTCCAGCTATGCCGATCGGCTAGGCCGGACGGAGGAGGTCTGCCGCTTCGCGCTGGTCCGTTTCGGCCGCATCTATCCGCTGCATCTGGTCATGCTTGCCGCCTTTGCCGCCTTCGAGCTGTTGCGGCTGGTGCTGCCCCGGCTGCATGGCACGGGGGCTGCTCCCTTCACCGGCGGCTTCGACCTCAAGAGCTTGGCCGCCAATCTCCTTTTGCTGCAAGGTGTCGGCTTCGAGGATAGGTTGACCTGGAACGCCCCGAGCTGGAGCATCTCGGCCGAATTCTTTGCCTATCTGCTGTTTGCCGGCGTGGTCTTCGTCGCTGGCGCACGCGCCTGGATATGGTTCGTCGCCGCCGCCATTACCGCGCCGCTGTTCCTGCTCGGCTTCTCCACGCATCATATGGATGTGTCCTATGATTTCGGCTTCATCCGCTGCCTCTACGGCTTCTCGCTCGGCGCCCTGCTGGCCTGGTTTCAGCATGATTCCATTGCAAGGGCGCGACAGGTTCTGGCCGCGAACCGCCCGCGGATGAGCTGGACTGTTGCCGAAATCGTCATGGTGGCCGTCATCGCTCTCTTTGTCTCGCTGGCGGGCGACAATAACGCCGGCATTGCCGCGCCCCTGGTGTTCGCCTTGGCACTGTTTCTCTTCGCCCATGAAGGCGGCTGGATCAGCGCGTTGCTGAGGACGCCGTTCATGCTGACGCTCGGCGCGCTGTCCTATTCGATCTACATGGTCCACATCTTCGTTCAGGCGCGCCTGATCAATGTCGCCGGGCTGGTCGAGCGCAAACTCGGCCTCGGCCTGGTTGGCGACATCCTACTGCGTGGCGAGCCCGCGACCGGCTTTGGCGCCGGCTGGACGGGAACCGTGGCGATCGTCGTCATGCTCGCCGCCACCATCGCCGTGTCGTGGGTGACTTGGCGCCTGATCGAAATGCCTGCAATGGCCTGGTTCCGCAGGCTGTCGAAGCGTATCTGACTCGCGTCGCCGGCCGACCGCCAATGCATGTCGCCCAAAAGTGAGGTCGGTTTTGGCAAGACGGCAGGCATAGAAACAAGACCTAATGCATCTTGCCCGGAAGTATCCCCGGTTCCGGGACAACGACATGCATAAATCAGAAGCTTACAGCAGGTCGGGCCAATCCGATTCGCCGCGACGTGCTGTAAAGCGCATCGCCTGAAACCGTTCGACGCGACGCGCTTTAGCCGGCTTCGTTCACGGGGGTGTCACCGATGTCGCCTATCCCCGGCTCGATCCGGCAAGGAGCGATTCTCGATGCGGACGATCTGGCTGAGCCTTCTGCTTTCCACGGCACTTTCTGCAGCCTCCGGTCAGGCCTTGGCCGGCGAAACCCGCGCCAGGCAGATCCTCGACCGTTTCGAACATGCCAATCAGTGGCGCGACCATATCATGGTGGCCGCCCATCGCGCCGGCAGCATGCAGGCCGGCAAGACGCTCTATGCGGAAAACTCGCTTGCCGCCGTGGAAGGCTCGATCGCGATCGGCGCCGAAATCGTCGAGGTCGACATCCGGCGCTCGAAGGACGGCGCGTTCATCGTCATGCATGACAGCTGGCTCGACCGCACGACGACGTGCAAGGGCGAGGTCATCAACTACACGCTGGCCGAATTGAAGAGATGCCGGCTGGTGATCGAGGGCACCCATGCCGTCACCAACGAGACCGTCTCGACGTTGCGCGAGATGCTGATGGCGACACGGGACAGGATCCTCATCAATCTCGACAACAAGCTCGAAGTCGGCGACCTCCCGGGCATGATCGCGGTAACGCGCGACCTCGGCATGGCCGAGCAGGTTATCGTCAAGGAAAACCTTTGGAACCAGAACAGGATCAGCACGGTGAAGGCGGCCATGGCCGCGGCAGGCGGTGGCTTCCAGTTCATGCCGATCATCGCCGACGACGCGGTGCATGATGCCGGCTTCGCCTCGACGGTCGACCACGCTTTCGCGCCGCGCGCGATCGAACTGATCAACTGGCGGGCGGGCGCCGAGACGTTGACCGAAACCGGCGGGCCGCTGTTCAGCACGCGCATGCGCGCCGAGGCGGTAAGGGGTGACTGGCACATCTGGGCCGACACCTATGCCATCGTCAACAAACCAGGCGGCTTCCTCGCCGGCGGCCGTGGCGACGAACTGGCGGTCCAGGCCAGCTTGCCGCGCGAAACCTGGGGCTTCTGGGCCGATCGTGGCGCCACCATCATCCAGACCGACGAGCCGAAAGCGGCGATCGGCTGGCTTGCGGCGAATGGTTGTCGGGTGCCCTATGCCGGCACGGGCGAACGCATCGAGCCGGCCGCGACCGCCAGCATCAATTGATCCGTCGCATCAAGCAAAAGGCCGCCCGGAGGCGGCCTTTTCGATTGTCTGGAACGTCGAAACGCTTAGCGCTTCGAGAACTTCGCCCCAAGCGCGCCTTAGCGCTTGGAAAACTGGAAGGAGCGGCGGGCCTTCGCCTTGCCGTATTTCTTGCGCTCGACGACGCGGCTGTCGCGGGTCAGGAAGCCGCCCTTCTTGAGCACGGCGCGCAGCGCCGGCTCGTAATAGGTCAGCGCCTTCGAGATGCCGTGACGCACCGCGCCGGCCTGGCCGGAAAGCCCGCCGCCGACGACGGTGGCGATGATGTCGTACTGGCCCGAACGGTTGGACGCGATGATCGGCTGGTTGAGGATCATCTGCAGGACCGGACGCGCGAAATAGGTCGCGAATTCCTTGTCGTTGACGACGATCTTGCCGGAACCCGGCTTCACCCAGACGCGCGCGATGGCGTTCTTGCGCTTGCCGGTGGCGTAGGCGCGGCCCGACTTGTCGAGCTTCTGGACGTGGACGGGGGCGGCGGCCTGCGTGTTGGTATTGCCGGTGGCGGCGCCCAGTTCTGCGAGCGAGGAAAGCTCAGCCATCTTATGCGACCTTCTTGTTCTTGGAATTCAGCTTGGCCACGTCGAGGACTTCTGGCTGCTGGGCGACATGCGGATGCTCGGCACCTGCATAGACGCGCAGGTTCTTCATCTGGCGGCGGCCGAGCGGGCCACGCGGAACCATGCGCTCAACGGCCTTCTCGACGACACGCTCGGGGAAGCGGCCCTCGAGCAGCTGGCGCGCGGTGCGCTCCTTGATGCCGCCGGGGTGGCCGGTGTGCCAGTAATAGACCTTGTCGGTGAACTTCTTGCCGGTGAACACCACCTTGTCGGCATTGATGACGATGACATTGTCGCCGTCGTCGACATGCGGGGTGAAGGTCGGCTTGTGCTTGCCGCGAAGATGATTGGCGATGACAGTGGCGAGACGACCAACGACGAGACCTTCGGCGTCGATCAGGATCCACTTCTTCACCACATCCGCAGGCTTCTGCGAAAAGGTTGTCATGTTTTCTGCTCTCGGTTCTGACCTTCAAAGCGAAGGCGTTTCTTGTTGCTTGGATTGGCGAAAAGCGTTTGCCCGGTGCCAATAATAAAACGGCGGCCTTTGCGGGCCGCTGTTTCGTGAGGGCTTATAGGCGAGGGGAGGGATCGCGTCAAGGCGATAGCAAAAGCAGATAGCCAAGAAAACTAAGCAAATACAGCTATTTGTATAAAAGGTATTATTTTACCACGCTTGCCGGCGTACCAAACGCGCTGTCAACGCCAGCTTATTTTGCGACATCGCCGAGACGTTCAATCGTTACGATTGCCGCGGCGGGATCGAGTAGGTGCCCGTGGCATGCGCGATCGTGTGTCCTTCCGGGCCGGCGACGATGTCAATATCGAACACCATCAGGCTCTTGCCGAGCTTCAGGATGCGGCAATGGCCATCGATCGGTCCGGCCTCGGCCTTTCGCACGAAATTGATGTTGAGGTTCGTGGTGACCGAGAGCGCGTCCGGCCCGGCATGGCTGAGCACGCAGACATAGCCGCCAATGTCGGCCAGCGTGAACAGGGCGGGGCCGGACACCGTGCCGCCGGGACGCAAATGCCGTTCGCCGGCATTGAGCCGTACGATGCAGCCGCCTGGAAACACGTCGATCGCCTCGTAGGCGGCGGCACTCTCATTGAGTTGGGGAAAGACGGTTTCCATCAACAAATTGATCTGCGCAGCGGTCAGCACCGGCTTGAGGTTGGTGTGGGCGGGCATGTCGGTCTCTCGTTCTGCGCCAAGCCTGTATGGGCGCTGCCGGGTGTTTCTGGCAACATATACATCACCCTGGCGCAAGCGATGGGTGTTGGACGAAACCCGATCCGATATTAGATACTGCCAGCACGACCGGAATCGCGGAGACCTTAGCCATGGCCGAAATCCTTGCCATCAAGCCTGCTGCCGCCGACGAGGGCCCGGTCACGACAAGACAGGAGAAGGGCGTGCTGCGCCTGACGCTCGCCAATCCGCCCGCCAATGCCCTGTCGCTTTCGGTGATGGCGGCGCTCGTGGCTGAGTTGGAACGCGCCAAGGCGGACAAGGCCGTTCGCGTGATTGTGCTGTCGGCGGCCGGCAAGGTGTTCTGCGCCGGCCACGACCTCAAGGAAATGACCGCGCGGCGTGCCGATGCCGATCGCGGCAAGGCCTTCTTCGAAGAGACCTTTGCCGCTTGCGCCATGCTGATGCAGACGATCGTGCGCCATCCCTTGCCTGTCATCGCCGAGGTGGATGGTCTGGCGACAGCCGCCGGCCTGCAATTGGTCGCCAGCTGCGACCTGGCGATCGCCTCGCACGAGGCGACCTTCTGCACGCCGGGCGTCAACATCGGCCTGTTCTGTTCGACGCCGATGGTGGCGCTGTCGCGCAACGTCTCGCGCAAGCAGGCGATGGAAATGCTCTTGACCGGCGAGACGATCGACGCCGCGACCGCCAAGGAGTTCGGCCTCGTGAACCGCGTCGTGCCACGCGAGTACCTGAATCAGATAGTCACCAAATACGCGCAAACCATTGCTTCCAAATCGTCTTTGGTGATCAAGACCGGCAAGGAAGCTTTTTACGCGCAGGCCGAGATGGGCTTGGCCGATGCCTATGCCTATACCGGCCGGGTCATGGTCGAGAACATGCTGGCGCGGGACGCGGAAGAGGGCATCGGCGCCTTCATCGGCAAGCGCAAGGCGGAATGGACGGACGAATAGGATCATGGAACCGCGCATTTCCATCATCACCATCGCCACCGACAATCTGGATCGCGCCGTGCGCTTCTACGAGGCGATGGGTCTGAAGCGCCACGCAGGAATTACCGACGGCGTTGCCTTCTTCCAGATGGGCGGCGCCATCCTCGGCCTGTTCCCGCGCCCCAGCGCCGAGGAGGACTCCGGCACCACCTTCGCCCAGGCGCCCTCGGCGGTCTATCTCGCCTACAACACCCGCTCCGACGCCGAGGTCGACGAAGTGCTCGCCATGGCCGAGAAGGCTGGCGGCCATATCGTCAAGCCGGCTGGCCGCGCCTTCTGGGGCGGCTGGTACGGCTATTTCGCCGATGCCGACGGGCATGTTTGGGAGGTGGCGCACAATCCGGCCTTTCCGATCGCGGACGACGGCACGATTTCGCTGCCTGATTGATGGCCTACCGCAAGCAACTGACACGGCTCAAGGCACCGTACCTCAAACGGATTTTGCTCGATGCCGAGCGGGCGGCTGACTGGGAAAAATATCCCTGGAACCTGCCGCTGTTTCGCCGCCACGCGTTCGAGCTCGAATTCACCACGCCCATCACCATCATCGTCGGCGAGAACGGCACCGGTAAATCCACGCTGCTGGAGGCCATCGGCGCGCTGGCCGGTTATGACGAAGCTGGAGGCGGCAAGGGCTACCGGCCGGTCGACCACTCCCGCGCTGTCGACAAGAGCGGGGCCGCGCTAGCTGATGCGTTTCGTTGCCACTGGCTGCCGAAGGTTACTGCCGGTTGGTTCTTCCGCGCCGAATCCTTCTATTCCGTTGCCCGTTACCTCGACGAGGCGGCCAGGGAATCCGGCGGAATACCGCCCGACTTTCTGTCCTGGTCGCATGGCGAAGGCTTTATCCACTTCTTCGAGGAGCGCTGCCGCAGGCAAGGCATCTATATTCTCGACGAGCCCGAGAGCGCGCTTTCGCCGACGCGCCAGATCGAATTGCTGAAGATGCTGCGGCGCATGGACCAATCGGGCACCGCGCAGGTGATCATGGCGACCCATTCGCCGCTATTGATGGCCTGTCCCGGCGCGCAATTGTTCCGCATCAGCCGCTTCGGGCTCGAGCCTGCCGACTTTCGTGATACGGACCACTTCCGCATGCTGCGCGATTTCAGCAATGACCCGGATGGTTTTCTCGCCGAGGCGTTGTATGAGGGCGAGACATGAATCACGATAGCTACGACAACGCCTATATCGGTGGCATCCTCAATTCGGTGAAGACGATCGCTATGGTCGGGGCGTCGGCCAATGATGTCAGGCCGAGCTATTTCGTCCTGAAATACCTGCTGGCCAAAGGGTTTTCGGTGTTCCCGATCAATCCTGGCCAGGCCGGCAAGGAAATCCTCGGCCGAATGACCTATGCCAGGCTGGCCGACATACCGGAGCCGATCGACATGGTCGATATTTTCCGCAATGCCGCGGCGGTCCCTGGCGTCCTCGAGGAGGTGTTGCAACTCGATCCCTTGCCGAAAGTCATCTGGATGCAGCTTGGCGTGCGCCATGACGAGACAGCCGCCCGTGGCGAAGCGGCCGGCATCAGGGTGGTGATGAACCGCTGCCCCAAGATCGAGTATGGCAAGCTCTCCGGCGAGATCGGCTGGACCGGCGTCAACTCCGGCGTCCTGTCGTCCAAGAAGCCGCTGATGCGCCAGGGCTTCCAGAGTTTCGGCGTGCGTCAGAAATAGGCGCGGCGCAGAGGCGCAAAATTATTCCGCTGAATGCCGCATTATCTTGCGGTGTGATCGGAGGACCGGCGCCGAAAGGTATTTTCTTCTTTGCATTCGCACGCCGCCTTCGCCAAGAATGCACGGCTAATTTAAGAAGTTCAAAGGGAGGTTTCAGTGACCCGTTCGCCCGGTTTCAACACGCTCGCCGTCCATGCCGGCGCCAAGCCCGATCCGGCGACCGGCGCACGCGCCACGCCGATCTACCAGACGACCTCCTTTGTTTTCGATGACGCCGACCACGCCGCTTCGCTGTTCGGGCTAAAGGCGTTCGGCAACATCTACACCCGCATCATGAACCCGACCCAGGCAGTGCTCGAAGAGCGCGTCGCGGCCCTCGAGGGCGGCACGGCCGCCCTTGCGGTCGCCTCCGGCCATGCCGCGCAGGTCATCGTGTTCCACAATCTGATGCAGCCCGGTGACAACTTCGTCGCCGCCAACAAGCTTTACGGTGGTTCGATCAACCAGTTCGGCCATGCCTTCAAGAATTATGGCTGGGAGGTGCGCTGGGCCGAAACCAACGACATCTCGACCTTCGAGAGCCAGATCGACGACAGGACCAAGGCGATCTTCATCGAGAGCCTGGCCAATCCGGGCGGCACCTTCGTCGATATCGAGAAGATCGGCGACATCGCCCGCAAGCACGGATTGCCGCTGATCGTCGACAACACGCTGGCCTCCCCCTATCTCATCCGGCCGATCGAGCATGGCGCCGACATCGTCGTGCATTCACTGACCAAGTTCATGGGCGGCCACGGCAATTCGATTGGCGGCGTCATTGTCGACGGTGGCACCTTCGACTGGTCGAAGTCGGGCAAATACCCGATGCTGTCGGAACCGCGCCCCGAATACGGTGGCCTCGTGCTGCACGAGACCTTCGGCAATTTCGCTTTTGCCATCGCCGCGCGCGTGCTCGGTCTGCGCGATCTCGGCCCGGCGATCTCGCCGTTCAATGCTTTCCTTATCCTTACCGGCCTCGAGACCTTGCCGCTGCGCATGCAGCGCCATTGCGACAATGCGATCACCGTCGCTGGCTGGCTGTCCAATCACCCCAAGGTCGCCTGGGTGAATTATCCCGGCCTGCCCAGCGACAAGAACAACGCGCTACAGAAGAAATATTCGCCGCTGGGCTCTGGCGCCGTGTTCACCTTCGGTCTGAAGGGCGGCTACGAGGCCGGCATCAAATTCGTCGAGGCACTCGAACTGTTCTCGCACCTGGCCAATGTCGGCGACACCAAGTCGCTGGTCATCCATCCGGCCTCGACCACGCATAGGCAGCTTTCCGACGAACAGAAGGTCAAGGCTGGTGCCGGGCCGGACACGGTGCGGCTGTCCATCGGCATCGAGGATGTCACCGACATTGTCGCCGACCTCGAACAGGCACTCGCCAAGGTCTGACCTGATATGACCGCGTTTCTTTCCGTCGACGCCAAAAGCGTCGAGCCCGAATCCGGTGCGCCGGCGCCGGATCGCCTGATCTCGGGCGATCCGAAATTCCGCACCTGGAATGTCGAGGAGCGCGACGGCGGCCTCTATGCCGGCATCTGGGAATCGACCCCCGGCAAGTGGCGCATCGTCTATGACGAATGGGAGTTCTGCCACATTCTCTCAGGTGTTTCGGTAATCGCCGAAGAGGGCGGCGAAGCGCGCACCGTCAAAGCCGGTGACAGCTTCGTGCTGCGGCCGGGCTTCAAGGGCAGCTGGGAAGTGCTTGAAACGACTCGCAAGGAGTATGTGATCAAGCTTTGAAGCTTGATCATATTCGAGAATCCCGTCGGATTTCCGGGCACTCGCTAGCCAAGATCGACGGCAAGTCGTTCCAGCCCATGGAAGTGGTAAGTGTCGCGGAAGCGTGGCTGTTCGGCGAGATGCAGTTGTGGGTGCCGCTCGAACAAGGTCCTCAGCGAAACCTGCAGTTCGAGGCGGGCCAGCGGCGCACCGATGCAGAAATGGATACCGGCGCCGAATGATACATTCTTCTGGTCGGTCCGCTCCGGCCGGAAGGCCCGAGGTCCGGCGAAGGCGTGCGGATCATGATTGGCCATGCCAAGCAAAAGTCCGATCGTCTGGCCCGGCCGCACGACGATGCCGGGCGCGATTTCGATTTCCTCGTAGGCATAGCGCATGAACATGTGCAGCGGCGCGTCGAAACGCAGGCATTCCTCGACCGTGGCTGCCGTCGCCTCCGGCGAGGTAAAGAAGCGGCGCGGGTCGCCGCCTTGTGCCAGGATGGAGTGGACGGCATTGCCTGTCTGGTGCACGGTTGCTTCATGGCCAGCGTTGAGCAGCAGGATGGCCGAGGAGACCAGCTCGTCCTCTGACAGTTTCTGGCCGTCCTCCTGAGCCGAGATCAGCAGCGACAGCAGGTCATCGCCCGGCTTTTTGCGCCGCTCGGTCACGTAGCCGCGCAGGAAATCGGAAAATTCGCCCGCGGCACGGTTGGCCGTCTCCTCGGTCTCACGGGTGCGGCCATGGATATACATCGCGACCATTTGATGTGACCAGTCGAGCAGTCGCGGCCCCATCTCCACCGGCACCCCAAGCATTTCGGCGATGATGGTGATCGGCAGCGGGGACGCGAAGGCCGGCAGGAGGTCGACGGCCTTGCCAGGTTCGAAACGATCGATCAATTCGTTGGCAAGCGCCTCGACGCGCGGCCGCAACCGTTCGACCTGACGGGAGACGAAAGCACGGTTGACCAGTGTTCTCAGGCGCGTATGCACCGGCGGCTCCAGCTCCAGCATCGAATTGGCTTCGATGCCGTCGAATGCCTCGAGATGGGTCCTGTCTCGGCCGACACCGCGGCTGTCGGGGATGCCGGCCGGGTTCTGGCGGCCGAAACGGCGGTCGCGCAACAGCCGGTTGACATCGCCGAAGCCGCCAAAGCACCAGAAGCCGAATTCTTCCCAGAAAAAAGCATTCGAAGCTTCGTGCAGGAAGCCGTAGGCCTCGTAAGGATCCAGGAAGAAAGCCGGTTCGCGGGGGTCGAGTCTGAGCCGGCGGGTGGCTGGATCGAAGGCCAGATAGGAGAGCGTCGATATGGTCATGCCAGACCCATAGCGCGGCTTGCCAGCCCGGTTCCAGACCGTATGTTGCGTCCGACAGCCCGATGCATTGAGCCAGCCAGTAGGGTTGCGGAAGGTCTGAACGGATGAATGTGATCGTTGTCGGCGCGGGTATCGCCGGTCTGTCCACGGCATGGTCGCTGGTAAAGGCGGGCCACGCCGTGTCGGTCGTCGAGCAGGGACCGATCCCCAATCCGCTGGCGGCGTCGGGCGACCATCACCGCATCATCCGCCGCGCCTACCGCGCTGGAACCGGCTATGGGCTGCTGATCACTGAAGCCTACGAGGCCTGGGACGAGATGTGGGCTGATCTCGGCGAGAACCACCTCGACGCGCGGGGCTTCGTCTGCGTTTCGCGCGAGCCCGGCGACGAGGCCGAGGAATACCGCGAGGGCCTTGAAGAAGGAAAATTCCCTTACGAATTGCTGGGACCGGACGCAGCCGTGGAGCGCTGGCCGTTCCTTGAGACCGGCTCGTTCCGCTACGCCTATTTTTCGCCCGAGGGCGGCGCGCTGCATTGCCGCGAAATAGCGGCTGGGCTGGCTAAATGGCTGCGTACCAATGGAGCCAATGTCTACGACCACAGCAAGGTGACGGAGATCGATGCCGAGGCCGGCCATATCGTGCTCGAATCCGGCGAGACGATGCAGGCCGACCGCATCGTCGTTGCCGCTGGCGCTTGGGTGCTGAAGCTATTTCCCGAACTCGGCGGCGAATTGAAAACCTTTCGCACCGCGCTCGCCTATGTCGACCCGCCAGCCGATCTCAGGGCCGCTTGGGAGGCGGCGCCCGTCATTCTCGATGTCGGCGGCACGACCGACGGCTATATGATCCCGCTTACGCGGGGTGCCGGCATGAAATTCGGCTCGGGCCTGCATAAGGTGCCGACCAGCGACGCCGACTGGAACCGCGAGCCGGTGCCCGGCGAGGGCGAGGCGATACGCAACCTGTTTTCGCCGCCGATCGCCCGCATCGAGGAGTACAAGGTGACCGAAGTGGTCACCTGCGCCTACACGTTCACCGAGGACGAGAAATTCCTGGCACATGAGACCGGCAAGTGCCTGGTCGTCTCGGCTTGCTCGGGCCATGGC
Organism: Mesorhizobium sp. LNHC229A00; assembly: GCF_000502415.1. NCBI lineage: Bacteria > Pseudomonadati > Pseudomonadota > Alphaproteobacteria > Hyphomicrobiales > Phyllobacteriaceae > Mesorhizobium > Mesorhizobium sp. LNHC229A00. The sequence goes on along the minus strand of NZ_AYWQ01000009.1, from coordinate 193,150 downwards.
TACAAGTTCGGCGCGGCGGTCGGGCGTCGCGTGGCCAAAGCCATTGGCGATGGCGATGTCGCCGGTCTTAAGGCCTGGCTGCGGGCCGAGGTGGCCTAAGCCTAGTCCTGGCAGTGCCTTGGAATATGCACCCGCCGCCAGCTGGATGAGCCTTCGCGCACCAGCACGCGGCGCGGGACGGTCTGGTAGGCGGCGGGAATATCGATGACGCGCCTTTGCTCGGGCCGCACCAGCACCTCCTCGGCGATGCTGTCATATTGCGCCGGAATGACGACGCGCCGCGTGCGCTCGGGCTGGATCACCGCCGTCTCGGCNCTCGGCGATGCTGTCATATTGCGCCGGAATGACGACGCGCCGCGTGCGCTCGGGCTGGATCACCGCCGTCTCGGCAACGCGTTCATAGCGTGCCTTGTGCCAAGCCTTGCACAACACGCGGCGGCCATGGATGACGCGCCATTCCCAGGAATAGCTGCCGCCATCGACCCTCACTGTATGGTAGACTGTCCTGGTGACCGCAGGCACCACCTCATACCGAACCTGGGCCGGCACAGTCATCACCACACGCTCGCGCGTGCCATGGATCGGCGGATCGTAGTCGACGATCTGCTGGCCGGGAGGGCTGACCATGACGTTTTCGTAGACGGTGTCGTAAATGGCCGGTGTGTGGACGGGCTCGTAGCATTCGACAGCGCGACCGCCGGCCGCCGTTTGCGAAATCGAGCCGAGCATGGTGAGCCCGGCAATGGTGAAGCATGCGGTTTTCCCAGACATGGCACTCCCCGTTTGAACTGTAGGCACAAGTTCAACGTTGAATTGTAGGGGACGCCGGTGCCGAGAAAAGCGTTTTGGCGCATTTCCTTAAGCCACGAGGTTAAGAAACTGCTACCCTGGCGGAGCCGGCTCGGTATTTAGGTCGGCGTGGCATCAGCTGTTGCTAATTCTTGCCCGGAAGCTTGATTCGACTTACCCAGATGGCTAGGACGGGTCGGCCTTGCACAAGGATGAGCCGGCATCCTATTTACATCTTAACGATCCAGAACCGATTCTGCCCGAGCTGCCAGCCTGTCCGGCGCCGGAATCCCACGCGAGACAAGAGATAACTGATGAAGAATCCCGTCGAAACCTACATGAACCTCGTTCCGATGGTGGTCGAACAGACCAATCGCGGCGAGCGGGCCTACGACATTTTCTCGCGCCTCCTCAAGGAGCGCATCATTTTCATCACCGGTCCGGTCGAGGACGGCATGGCGACGCTGGTCTGCGCGCAACTCCTGTTCCTCGAAGCCGAGAACCCGAAGAAGGAAATCAACCTCTACATCAATTCGCCGGGCGGCGTCGTCACCTCGGGCATGGCGATCTACGACACCATGCAGTTCATCAAGCCGGCCGTGTCGACGCTGTGCATCGGCCAGGCGGCCTCGATGGGCTCGCTGCTGCTGACCGCCGGCCACAAGGACATGCGTTTCGCCACGCCCAACGCCCGCATCATGGTTCACCAGCCGTCCGGCGGCTTCCAGGGGCAGGCGTCCGATATCGAGCGTCACGCCCAGGACATCATCAAGCTGAAGCGTCGCCTCAACGAGGTCTATGTCAAGCACACCGGCAAGAGCTATGAGGACATCGAGAAGACGCTCGACCGGGACCATTTCATGACCGCCGACGAGGCCAAGGATTTTGGCCTGATCGACAAGGTCATTTCGTCGCGCGAGGCGGCCGAGGGGGCGTTGGCATAAAGGCTAGTTGGCAGTTGGATGGCACCATCACGCGCTTTTGGCGTGTCTTGCGTCATTTCGGCCACAATTGGCTGTTCCCTCGGAGGTCGGGATTGCCTACGTTAAGGCTATGTTGATTTTCGACGGCTTAGCTTTGCGAGGGGAAGCTGCGAATCATTGCCACGTTTTCTGATTTGTGTTTCGTACGGAATACGTTGCGGGAGCCGGAAGACTGGCGGCGGCGGATTCCCGCGATAAATAGAGTATGCGCCCTTTCAGCCAGACGATCGGCGGGCGGCCATGAAAGGACATGAAAATGAGCAAGGTCGGCAACAACAGCGGTGATTCCAAGAACACGCTTTATTGCTCGTTTTGCGGCAAGAGCCAGCACGAGGTGCGCAAGCTGATCGCCGGCCCGACGGTGTTCATCTGCGACGAGTGCGTCGAGCTGTGCATGGATATCATCCGCGAGGAGAACAAGACCTCGATGGTGAAGTCGCGCGAGGGCGTGCCGACCCCGCAGGAGATCCTCAAGGTCCTCGACGACTATGTCATCGGCCAGCCCTACGCCAAGCGCGTGCTGTCGGTGGCCGTCCACAACCACTACAAGCGCCTCGCGCATGCCGGCAAGAACAACGATGTCGAGCTGGCCAAGTCCAACATCCTGCTGATCGGCCCGACTGGCTGCGGCAAGACGCTGCTGGCACAGACGCTGGCCCGTATCATCGACGTACCCTTCACCATGGCCGACGCCACGACGCTGACCGAGGCCGGTTACGTCGGCGAAGACGTCGAGAACATCATCCTGAAGCTGCTGCAGTCGGCCGACTACAATGTCGAGCGCGCCCAGCGCGGCATCGTCTACATCGACGAGATCGACAAGATTTCACGCAAGTCCGACAATCCTTCGATCACCCGCGACGTGTCGGGCGAGGGCGTGCAACAGGCGCTGCTCAAGATCATGGAAGGCACGGTCGCCTCCGTGCCGCCGCAGGGCGGCCGCAAGCACCCACAGCAGGAGTTCCTGCAGGTCGACACCGCCAACATCCTGTTCATCTGCGGCGGCGCCTTCGCCGGGCTGGACAAGATCATTTCGGATCGCGGCAGGAAAACCTCGATCGGCTTCGGAGCTGTCGTCGCCTCGCCGGAGGATCGCCGCACGGGTGATGTTTTCCGCCTCGTCGAGCCCGAGGATCTGTTGAAATTCGGCCTCATTCCGGAGTTCGTCGGCCGTCTGCCGGTCCTGGCGACGCTGGAGGATCTCGACGAGCCAGCACTGATCCAGATCCTGACCGAGCCGAAGAATGCGCTGGTCAAGCAGTACCAGCGCCTGTTCGAGATGGAAAATGTCGATCTGACCTTCCACGAGAACGCGCTTTCGGCGATCGCCAAGCGCGCCATCGAGCGCAAGACCGGCGCGCGCGGCCTGCGTTCGATCATGGAAGCGATCCTGCTCGACACGATGTTCGAATTGCCCGCGCTCGAAGGTGTGCGCGAGGTTGTGATTTCGGAAGAGGTGGTGACCGGCAGCGCCCGGCCGCTCTACATCTATTCCGAACAGAAGGAAAAGAAGGGCAATGTCAGCGCCTGATATGGCACCTGGCCCAATATTTCGTGGAACGGCGCCCCTGCGGCGCCGTTTTGCTGTGAGGGACCGGCAAACATTCGGGATGGAGTGGATTGCGGACGATGTTAACTCTTGATCTTTGGCCCGCCTGCCTCCACCTAGCACGAGAAGGCCGAGGTGCCCGATTTCTGTGCTGTAAAACTCCCGTCATAAACGGTGGTAGGCGGAACGATCCCCGGTCGTTAATATGAGATTCGCGGTTGGCCTGATGGTGGCCGCGACATGAAAGGTTGGACAATGGCCAAAATATCCAAGGCTCCCAGCGACGGCGTCTTCGCGGTCCTCCCACTGCGCGACATCGTGGTGTTCCCGCATATGATCGTTCCGCTCTTCGTCGGGCGCGAAAAGTCGATCAAGGCGCTGGAAGAGGTGATGGGTCAGGAAAAGCAGATCCTGCTTGCCACCCAGATGAATGCCGCCGATGACGATCCCGAGCCCGATGCGATCTTCGACATCGGCACGCTCGCCAATGTGCTGCAATTGTTGAAGCTGCCCGACGGCACCGTCAAGGTTCTGGTCGAAGGCGCTTCGCGTGCGAAAATCGTCTCCTTCACCGACCGTCCCGATTTCCACGAGGCCAAGGCCACGGCTCTGGTCGAACCGGAAGAGGAAGAGGTCGAGGTCGAGGCCCTGGCCCGCTCGGTCGTCACCGACTTCGAGAACTACGTCAAGCTGAACAAGAAGATCTCGCCCGAAGTGGTGGGTGCCGCCAGCCAGATCGACGACTATTCCAAGCTCGCCGACACGGTTGCCTCGCATCTTGCCATCAAGATCCCTGAAAAGCAGGAAATGCTGGCCACGCTTTCCGTCAAGGAGCGGCTGGAAAAGGCGATGGGCTTCATGGAAGCCGAAATCTCCGTCCTGCAGGTGGAGAAGCGCATCCGCTCGCGCGTCAAGCGCCAGATGGAGAAGACGCAGCGCGAATACTACCTCAACGAGCAAATGAAGGCGATCCAGAAGGAGCTCGGCGAGGGCGAGGACGGCCGCGACGAGGCCGCCGAGATCGAGGCTCGCATCAAGAAGACCAAGCTCTCCAAGGAGGCCCGCGAAAAGGCGGACGCCGAATTGAAGAAGCTCAGGACGATGTCGCCGATGTCGGCCGAATCGACTGTCGTGCGCAACTATCTCGATTGGCTGCTGTCGATCCCGTGGGGCAAGAACTCCAAGGTCAAGCAGGACCTGGCCTATGCGCAGAACGTGCTCGATACCGATCACTTCGGCCTCGACAAGGTCAAGGACCGCATCGTCGAGTACCTTGCCGTGCAAAGCCGCCAGAAGAAGCTCAAGGGGCCGATCCTGTGCCTCGTCGGCCCTCCCGGCGTCGGCAAGACCTCGCTCGGCAAGTCGATCGCCAAGGCGACCGGTCGCGAATTCATCCGCATGGCGCTTGGCGGCGTGCGTGACGAGGCCGAGATCCGTGGCCACCGGCGCACCTATATCGGCTCGATGCCCGGCAAGGTCATCCAGTCGATGAAGAAGGCCAAGAAGTCCAACCCGCTGTTCCTGCTCGACGAGATCGACAAGATGGGCCAGGACTTCCGTGGCGACCCGTCGTCCGCGCTGCTCGAGGTGCTCGACCCCGAACAGAACTCGACGTTCATGGACCACTACCTCGAGGTCGAATACGACCTGTCGAGCGTGATGTTCGTGACGACGGCGAACACGCTGAACATCCCTGCGCCCCTGATGGACCGCATGGAGATCATCCGTATCGCCGGCTACACCGAGGACGAGAAGATCGAAATCGCCAAGCGGCACCTGATGCCGAAGGTGATCCGCGATCACGCGCTGCAGCCAAAGGAGTTCTCCGTCGGTGAGGACGCGATCCGCGCCATCATCCAGACCTACACCCGTGAAGCGGGCGTCAGAAGCCTGGAGCGCGAGCTGATGAAGCTTGGGCGCAAGGCGGTGACCGAGATCCTGAAGACGAAGAAGAAAACGGTGAGCATCACGGCCGCGAACCTCGCCGACTATCTCGGTGTTCAGCGCTACCGCTTCGGCCAGGTCGAGGCTGACGATCAGGTCGGTGTCGTCACCGGTCTAGCCTGGACGGAAGTCGGCGGCGAGCTGCTGACGGTCGAAGGCGTCATGATGCCTGGCAAGGGCCGCATGACGGTGACCGGCAATCTGCGCGACGTGATGAAGGAATCGATCTCGGCGGCGGCCTCCTATGTCCGCTCGCGCGCCATCGATTTCGGCATCGAGCCGCCGCTGTTCGACAAGCGCGACATCCACGTGCACTTGCCGGAAGGCGCCACGCCGAAGGACGGTCCGTCCGCCGGTGCCGCCATGGCCACGGCTATCGTGTCGGTGCTGACGGGCATTCCGGTGCGGGCCGATGTGGCGATGACTGGCGAGATAACGCTTCGCGGTCGTATCTTGCCGATCGGCGGCCTCAAGGAGAAGCTGCTCGCCGCGTTGCGCGGCGGCATCAAGAAGGTGCTGATCCCGGAAGACAACGCCAAGGATCTGGCGGAGATCCCGGATAACGTGAAGAACGGCATGGAAATCATTCCGGTCTCACGCGTCGGTGAGGTGTTGCGCCACGCGCTGGTGCGGATGCCGGAGCCGATCGAATGGGTCGAACCGGTCAATCCGCCGGCTTCCACGGACACGAGCGATGACGCTGGAAAGTCGCTTGCGCATTAGTTTTTTCTAAGGTTGCAGCGCACAAACAGAAAGCCGGGCCTCGCGCCCGGCTTTTTCATGTGAAAAACCCCGGAATTCCGGGCTTTTTCCGCTTTTTTCCTGCCTTTTCGACTTGGTTGCGGGAACGCTTCTTTCTAAAGTCCGTTTCCTGCCGGATGAGTCGTGAGTTCCGGTGTTCTCATGGAAGGGAATTTTTATGAACAAGAACGAACTGGTGTCCGCTGTCGCCGACGCCGCGAGCATTTCGAAGGGTGACGCGCAGTCCGCGGTCGATGCAGTGTTTTCTGTCATCTCCGGCGAACTGAAGAAGGGCGGCGATGTCCGGCTTGTCGGCTTTGGCAATTTCACCGTGTCAAAGCGCGCCGCATCCACCGGCCGCAACCCGCAGACCGGCGCCGAAGTGAAGATCCCGGCGCGCACCGTGCCGAAGTTCTCGGCCGGCAAAGGTCTCAAGGACGCCGTCAACTAAGCGCGTTTTGATTTTTGAAAAACCAGAAAAGCCGGGCTTGCCCGGCTTTTCTTTTTCGGATCCGTATTGGGCCGGACGGTAGCTCCTCAAGCTGCCGGGGCGTCGGCGCGCATGAGGCCTTCGTTCTTGAGATCGGCCCAGAGCGATGCAGGGAGTTTCGCGTCCAGCAGCGAGCGATTGCTCTCGACTTCTTCGGGCCGCTGACCGCCGGGGATGACCGAAACCACAGACGGGTGCAACAGCGGGAACTGCAGGGCGGCTTCGATCAACCCGACCCCATGGCGCTTGCAGACGGCCTCGATGCGCGTCACGCGATCGAGCACATCCTGCGGCGCCTCGGAATAATTGTAGTAAGCGCCGGGCTTCGGTCCGGTGGCCAGGATGCCGGAATTGTATGGTCCGCCGAGAACGATGCCGATGCCGCGTTTCTGGCAAAGCGGCAGGAACGATGTCAGCGCCTCCTGTTCCAATAGCGTATAGCGACCGGCAAGCAGGAACAGGTCGAAATCGCCGCGCTCGGCCAGGGTCTGGGCCACCTGCCATTCGTTGATGCCGCCGCCGAACGCCTTGATGACGCCTTGGTCGCGCAAGGCGAGCAGGCCATAATAGCCCGAGCGCATGAACTCCTCGACGCGCCGGTCGGACGCCTCCTTGCTGCCGTGGGTGAAGATATCGACATCGTGCACGAACAGGATGTCGATGCGGTCGACGCCAAGCCGCTCCAGCGAGGCCTCGAACGAGCGCATGACGCCGTCATAGCTGTAATCGTAGACCTCCTTGCGCGACGGCGTGTCGAAGAACTTGCCGATGCCGGTGCGCTCTTCTGGCGGGCAGGCGCGCATGATGCGGCCGACCTTGCTCGACAGCACGTAGTCGTCGCGCCTCCTGGAGCGCAGGAACGGGTTGAGACGTGTTTCCGACAGGCCGAGCCCATAGAGGGGCGCGGTGTCATAGTAGCGGCAGCCGGTCGCCCAGGCGGCCTCTAGCGTCGCATTGGCGTCCTCGTCCGAGACGGGGCGGTAAAGATTGCCGAGCGGCGCGGTACCGAAACCCAGCTCCGAGAAGGTGATGCCGCCATTGCCGATGCGGTCGAAATGCCGTGTCTTCATATCTTGAAATTTTCCCGGATTGCTTTGTCTGACATGACACTATCACGCTCGTGGCTTGGCAAAAGCGCCGCTGAGCGTTGGACACGCATTTTCCCGGTTGCTAGCATGAACGAAATCAAGCTGTTCCGGGGAAAAGCGTGATCAGGAATTGCCAATCCAATTCGATTGCCGGCACGCAGGCGGCGTGGCCGTGAGCAACTCCAGCTCGGAGATGTTCAAGACCGCGCTCGACGAGCTTGGCGCGGTGCTGGCGCGCGTCGATGGCGATCGGATCGACGCCGCCTGTGGGATGCTGGTCGGTGCCAGACAAATTGTCGTCCATGGCTGCGGCCGCGAGGCCTTGCAGGTGAAGGGCTTCGCCATGCGGCTTTATCATCTGGGCCTGCCGGTTTCGGTCGTCGGCGACATGACCACCCCGCCTGTAGGGCAGGGCGATGTCCTGCTTGTCAGTTCCGGGCCCGGCGAAACCTCGACCGTACTCACCCTGATGCGAATCGCGCGCCAGGCAGGCGCGACCGTCCTGCTCCTGACCGCCCAGGCAGGCGGCAGCGCCGCAGGGCTGGCCGATTTGACGCTGCTGATCCCGGCGCAGACCATGGCCGACGATCAGGGGCCGCAAAAGACGTCGGTGCTGCCGATGGGCTCGGTGTTCGAGGGCGCGTTGTTCCTGCTGTTCGAGATCATGGTGCTGAAACTCAGGGACATGACCGCGGCGTTGCCGGAAGCCATGCGCGCCCGCCACACCAACATGGAATAGATCATGCGCTATGAACTGATGCTGCCGCACCAGATCCGCAAGGCGATCGCCCAGAATTGGCCAGTCGCGCTGCCGCTCGGCGTGCTCGAATACCATGGCGAGCACATGGCCGTCGGCATGGACACGCTGGCGGTCGTCAAGACGCTAGAGTTGTTCGAAAAAGAAAGCGATGTCGTCATCCTGCCGCCCTTCTACTATGGCGCGGCGAGTTACGCGGTGGCACCGCCGGAAGGCAGCGGCTCCGTCCAGGTCGGCGGCAATCAACTGGCGCCATTTGGCGAGGCGCTGTTCTACAGCCTGCTGCGCATTGGGTTTCGCAACATCCACGCCATCATTCATCACCAGACCGAGAATTTCGCCGCCGGCATGCCGACGGACCTCGCCTTCAAGACAGCTGGCAGGCAGGCGATCTTCCGCTTCCTCGAGAAGCAGCGTGGCGAGGGCTGGTGGGGCTCCGAGACGATGGCTGACTACTATGCCGGACATGCCGAGGGCGAGAACTTCTTCAACTGGGTGCAGGTGCATCCGCTGATGCCTGCCGCCATGAACGGCAAATATCCGTTCGACCATGCCGGCATCGGCGAGACATCGCTGATGCTGGCGCTATGCCCGGAAGCGGTGGACGCCGCGCATTTCGCGGACAACAAAAGCTGGTATACGGCGACTGCGGCGCATGGTTCGGCAGCACTTGGACAGAAGGGCGTCGCCATGATCATGGATCATCTGCGCGCGATCCTGAAGTCCTAGACTAGCGCGACCTTCTCCCAGGGAGGGGAGGGTGAAGACGCCCGGTCACTTCACCGCGCCAGCGGTCATGCCCATGATCAGGTAGCGCTCCAGCGCGATGCCGATAACGGCAAGCGGCGCGATGGCCGCGGTGGCAAGCGCCGCCATCGACCACCAGTTGATGCCTTGCGAGCCCGTCTGGCTGGCAACCATGACGGGGATAGTCTTGGCGTCCGTCGAGGTCAAAAGAGCGGCGAAGAAGTATTCGTTCCAGCACAGCACCATCGCCAGGATGAAGGCGGCCACCATGCCCGGCAGCGCGATCGGCATGACGATACGGAAAAAGGCGCCCCAGATCGACAGGCCGTCGACGAGGGCTGCTTCCTCTAGTTCGACGGGGATGGAATTGAACTGGTCGCGCATGATCCAGATCACGATCGGCAGCACCATCAGCGTGTAGAGCAGGATCAGCCCGACACGGGTATCGAGCAATCCGACTTCGCGGTAGAGCACCAGGAAGGGCAGGGCCAGCACCACCGGCGGCAGGATGAGCTGCGACAGGAAGAAGAAGGAGATGTCTTCGTTCTTGAACCAGGCGAAATGGTAGCGGTAGCGGGTCAGGCCATAGGCGGCGAGGCTGCCGATGATGATCGCCAGGCTCGACGCGCCAACCGAGGTGATGACCGAATTCATGAAGCGCTTGAGGAACTCGTCGCGCACGGTCGATGTCTGGAAGATCGAGTCCGGCGACAGGCCAAGCGATCGCCAGCCTTTCCAATCCGGCTGGAAGTCGACGAACGGGATGAGGTGGCCCTGCGTGACATCCACCGCCGTCTTGAACGATGTGGTGATGGTCCAATAGATTGGAAACAGGCAGATGAAGCCCCAGCAGGCGAGCGCGCCATAGATGAAGACGCGGCTGGCGAGGAAGCTCGCCGGCGAGCGGATTTCGGATGCAACGTAGTCGGTGGTCTGAACGCTCATCTCTACCTAATTCACATTGCGGACGAAACGGCTGGCGAACTTCAACAGCCAGGTCACGAACACCACGATGATGACGAGATACGCCATCGCCAGCATGGTGCCATAGCCGACATTCGAGCGGTCGCGGTACTCGCGATAGATGAAGCTCGAGACCGAATCGGTGGCGCCGCCCGGACCGCCCGAGGTGACCGTGATGATGATGTCGGCAAGCTTCAGCTTGAAGATGATGCGCAGGATCACCGCCGTCACCGACACCGGCAGCATCAGCGGGAACGTGACCTGCCAGAAGGTCTGCCAGGGCGTGGCGCCGTCGACACGTGCCGCCTCCAGCACCTCGCGCGACATCGCCTGCAGCCCCGCCAGCAGCATGATCATCATGAATGGAATGAAGGTCCAGGCGTCCAGCAGCATGATCGAGATGCGGGCGGTGATCGGGTTCGAGAAGAAGGCGGGGTCTTCCCAGCCGAGATGGCGCGCCAGCGTGGCTGCCGGTCCAAAGCGGTATTCCATCAGCGACTTGCCGATCATCCACGAGACCGCGACCGGCGATAGCATGAGCGGCATCAGGAACACCACCCGGAAGAATTTTCGAGCCCGGATCTGCGCGTTGAGCAGCAGCGCCAGACCAAAGGCGATGACATATTCGACCAGCACCGCCAGGACATAGAGCACCATGTTGAACAGGGCGTTGCGGTAGTAGGGATCGGCGAGCATCTGCCAGAAATTGTCGAGCCCGTTGAACCGGCGGCCGCTGAAGGAGGAGAGATTCCAGTCGGTAAGCGCGATGTAGAAGCCGAACAGGGTCGGGAAGATCACCATCGCAATGGTGAACAACAGGGCCGGCAGCAGGAACAGCGCGCGCTGGCCGTCCTCGCCACGTGTCAGAACCTGGCCGATGCCGATCGCCACACCCCACAGCACATAGGCGTAGACCACGGGCCGCCATGTCTCGAAGCCGATCGGATCGACCTCGGTCTTGTAGAGAATCTGCAGCACGATCGTGGCCAGCAGGCCAAGCGTGGCAATCGCCATCAGCGCCCAGCCCAGACGCCTGCGGCCCGGCGGGATCAGATCATAGGGGGTGGCGTCTGCCGGCCACCGGGTCGCGGTCGAAGTCTGGTCAGCCACAAATCTCGCCCGTTTGGAAGGGAAGGCTGTGGGCCGGCGTTGCCGCCGGACCACGGTTCATAGCGTAGCCTACATGCCGAGCGAAGCCTTGTAGAGCTTGATCTGCTTGTCGCGGCCGATCTGGTCGGTCAGCTTCTCCCAGGCGGCTGCGATGGCATCGGCGCCTTCCTGCGCCTTCATCTTGCCGGCGAAGGTGTTGGCCAGGATATCCTCGGCGGCGCTGTAATACTGGAAGATGCCGGGGATGCGCGGCTCGATCGCCGCGTTGGGGTGGTTGTAGCTGTCGCCTTCCGACTTCAGATACGAGGTGATGAACGCCTCGTCGTAGCCGGCCGCCACCCACTCCGGAATGTCGAAGTGCGAATTGCGATAGGGCTGGAAGCCCGACGGATACATCGCCGTCCAGATCGACAGGTCCTTGCCGCCGAGATGGGCGGCGGCCGACCATGCCGCCTTCTTTTTCTTTTCGTCGCTATCGACGCGGGCCATGACATAGACGCCCCAGCCGAGATAGGCGCAGTTGGGCGCATTGTTCGGGCCGCTGGCGAGCTTCTCCCACTTGCCGGTCTTGGAGTTGTAGACATCGTCGGAGCCCGGCAGGATCGAGAAGCCGGTGACATCGCCGATGACCGAGCTGTCATTGGTCTTGACGTTCGAGCCGACGTCGCCCCACCAGGGGATCATCGAGCCGGTGCCGGCCAGGAACTGCTGGAAGGCGGTGGTGTTCGGGTCGGCATTGATCTGGTCGGCCGGCTCCGACGGCAAGGCGTCGATGACGTCCTGGATGGCGCGTACCCAGGCCGGATTGTTGACCCGTGGCTTCATCGTGTCGGCGTCGAACAGCCAGGCCTTGTCGTCGGGGTGCTTGGCGTAGGCGGTGGCACGGCTGCCAAGGAAGTAAAAGCCGAACCCGCCCCAGGGCTTGGGCGCGTCGAGATAGCCGTAGACGTCCTGACCCTTGAACTTCTTGCCTTTCAGGAACTTGGTCACTGCCTGAACCTCTTGCCAGGTCTTAGGCACGCCCCATTCGCTCGTCGCCCCGCCATCCTTCCACTGCTTGGCGAGGTCGGCGTCGGCAAACACGTCGGTGCGGTAGTTGAAATTGTGCGCGTCGCCGTCGATGGTGACCCGGTACTGCTTGCCATCCCAGGTGCCGACGGGCGGCTTGAGGTAGTTGACGAGATCGTCGAAGTCGATCTGCTTCTTGACCCAGTCGGGCATCTCCGAAGTCAGGCCCTTGCCGCAGACGTCGCCCTCGAACGGCGCGCCCATCTCGATGATGTCGAAGTCGACGGTGCCGGTGGCGATCGACTGCTGCAGGCGGGCGTTGTAGTCGGCCTGCGCCAGGTCGATCCAGCTGATCTTGGCGCCGGTATAGGTTTCCCACGGCTTCAGGAAACCACGGAACAGGACGTTGTGCAGGTTCTGGTTATTGAGGCCCATGAAGGTGAGCTCGACGCCGGCGAACTCGCCTTCCTTGACATTGGCCTTGGTCGCCTCCAGGCAAAGCTCGCCGACCTTCTGGAAATCGGCGTCTGTCGGTTGGCCTTTGCCAACCCCGGGGATCTGCAGGATTTTCGAGCGCAGTTCGCTTGCGGCGGAAGCCGGGCGCGTCAGCGCGCCAAGTCCGGCGCCAGATGCCGCCGCGATCGCGGCCATCGAGGCCGCGCCCTTCAATATGTCACGCCTTGTGGCGCCGGCACGTACCAGTTTGTCGTAAAGACCTACTCGCATGGACTATTTCCTCCCAGAACGTTAGTCGTGAATCGAAAGTGCCAATCGTGCCGGGCGCTGGCCTTTTAGAAGCGAAATCAGGACCCCAACCTGCGTCGCTTCGCGTTCCGTTTTTTCGGGTAGAGAACCGGCGTTCGGATTGGCGCTCGCCACTATTCTCACAACCAAACGCCGTGTCAACGACGACGGGTTTTTATCTATAAGAGACCGACTTGCCCTGACCGGTCGCGTTGGTTAGCTTCTGCGCCTACGGCCAGTGGAGCCGATGGGGGAACGATGGCTCAAGTCGCGATCAGCAATGTGGCCAAGGCGTTTGGAACCGTCAAGGTTCTGCACGAAGTCAGCGTCGACATCGCCGATGGCCAGTTCGTCGTGCTTGTCGAGATCGGAAGAGCACACGTCTGAANGGATGGTTGCCGGGCTGGAGACGGTCTCCGGCGGCACGATCGCCATCGGCGACCGGATCGTCAACCATCTGCCGCCGGCCAAGCGCGACATCGCCATGGTGTTCCAGAACTATGCGCTCTACCCGCACAAGACGGTCGAGCAGAACATGGCCTTCGCCCTCAAACTGCGCAAGACCGATCCGGCCGTGGTTGCCGAGCGGGTCAAGCGCGCCGCCGACATCCTCGACCTCAGCCCCTATCTGAAGCGCTACCCGCGCCAGCTTTCCGGCGGCCAGCGTCAGCGCGTCGCCATGGGGCGCGCCATCGTGCGCAATCCGCAGGTATTCCTGTTCGACGAGCCGCTTTCGAACCTCGACGCCAAGCTGCGCGTGCAGATGCGCACCGAGATCAAGGAACTGCACCAGCGGCTGAAGACCACCACCATCTATGTCACCCACGACCAGATCGAAGCCATGACGATGGCCGACAAGATCGTCGTCATGCGCGATGGCCGCATCGAACAGGTCGGCGCGCCGCTGGAGCTTTTCGACAGGCCGGCGAACCTTTTCGTTGCCGGCTTCATCGGCTCGCCGTCGATGAACCTGCTCAAGGGTATCGGGCGCAAGGGCGGCGTCGAGATTGCCGGAACGCTATTCCCGGTGGCTCCGAACAACACCGTCGAGGAAGGGCGCTCCGTCGTCTATGGCGTGCGCCCCGAACATCTCGAAATCCATCCCGATGGCGTGCCGGCGAAGATTTCCGTGGTCGAGCCGACCGGCTCGGAAACCCTGGTGTTCCTCCGCTTCGGCGACGGCGAGATGGTGGCGCTGTTCCGTGAGCGTCATGACTTCAAGCCCGGCGATACGCTGAAGCTTCGGCCAAGGCTCGACCATATCCATCTGTTCGACGCCGAGACCGGCAAGCGTCTCTGATCTCAAACGCACTTCACGAGGACCATCATGCTCAAAGGGATCGATCCGTTGCTCAATGCCGACGTGCTCCAGGCATTGCGGGCGATGGGGCATGGCGACGACCTGATCATCGCCGACACCAACTTCCCGTCCGATTCGGTGGCGCGCCAGACGGCGCTCGGTCGGGTGCTGCGCATCGATGCGCCGGCCGCGAAAGTGGTCAAGGCGGTTCTGTCGCTCTACCCGCTGGACACCTTCGTCGATGATTCCGCCGCCCGGATGGAGATCGTCGGAAAGCCGGGCGAGATCCCAGCCGTGCAGAAGGAAGTCCAGAAAGAGATTGACGCCGCGGAGGGCAAGTCCTGGCCGATGGTGCCGGTCGAGCGTTACGCCTTCTACGAGCGCGCCAAGCAGGCCTATTGCGTCATCCAGACCGGCGAACGCCGCTTCTACGGCTGCTTTGCCTTCCGCAAGGGCGTCGTGCCGCCGGATGCGGAGTAGCGGCATGGCCTCGGGCAAGCCGGTCGTCATCCTCGGTGTGTTTGTCGCCGACACTGCCTACAGGGCCGAGCGCCAGCCGCGCATGGGCGAAACGATCCTTGGCAATTCCTTCAAGCTGGGGCCAGGCGGCAAGGGGTCGAACCAGGCCGTGGCCGCTGGCAAGCTGGGGGCCGGCGTCGCTTTCCTGACCCGCCTCGGTGTCGATGCCTTCGCCGACATGGCCAAGCGGACTTGGAAGGATGCCGGCGTGAAGAGCGCCGCCATCGACACGCCGGACAGCTACACCGGTGCCGCCTATATCTTCGTCGAGGAGGGAAGCGGCAACAATGCCATCATCGTCAGCCCCGGCGCTGCCATGCTGATCACGCCCGAGGACATCGAAGCCAATGCCGACCTTATCAGGGGCGCCGGAGTTTTCGTGACGCAGCTCGAACAGCCGATCGATGCCGCGATGCGGGCGTTGGAGATCGCGCGCGGGGCCGGGGTGACGACCATCCTCAACCCGGCACCGGCGGCAAAGCTTCCCGACCGCATCTACACACTGTGCGACTATCTTACACCGAACGAGACAGAGACGGAGGAATTGACGGGGCTGAAAGTTTCGTCGGTCGACGAGGCCCGCTCCGCCGCCGGCAAGCTGCTCGAAAAGGGCGTCGGCACGGTCATCGTCACGCTGGGCGACAAGGGCGCGCTCCTGCACACGAAGGATCGCTCCGAGCATATTTCCGCCATCAGTGCCGGCCCTGTCGTCGAAACCACCGGCGCGGGGGACGCCTTCAATGGCGGACTGGCCGCAGCACTCTCACGAGGCGTGGAGCCGCTGGAGGCGGTGCGCTTCGCCTGCGCCGTCGCTGGCATTTCGGTGACCCGACCAGGCACGGCACCGTCGATGCCGACATTGCAGGAGGTCGAGGCGTTGCTGGCCAAGCGCTGAGGCTGCTCAGGGCTCGCGGGGTCCCCGGAGCCAGACCGTTCTGGCCTCCGGGTCCCGTGCCAGTGGGCATTGAGAAGCTACTGCATGACGTAGCAGCGCTTTCCCTGGTCGGGAGCGGGATCACCGAATGCATCGTTGTCGCATTGAACGCCATTGCGGAACACGTCCTGCGTGAACCGGCCGCGGGCGCCATACCTGACCACCTTGCGGCCATAGAAGTCGCAGAATTCGCCTTCCTCGGCGCAGACCGCCCACTGCTCGCGGCGAGGCTGATCGTAGTCGTCGTTCGACTCGTCACGGTCGCGCTTCACAATGAAGCAGAACTTTTCCCTGCCTGGCGCGGGATCGCCGAAAATGCGGTTCGAACAGGGTATCGCGTTGCGCTCGATGTAACGCGAGGTCGTGCGGCCCCTGGCGCCGTAGACGACCTCGGCGGGATAGGGCAGGCGGCAGATCTCCCCCTCGCGAGCGCATCGCTGCAGCCGGTCGGCCGACGCGGCGGCGGGAAAAAGGACGGATGCGGCCGCCGTCGCGCCGCCCAGGCAAAGCAGCGTGAATATCGTTCGCGTGGAAATGTTCGGTGCAATTGACATTACGTCCTCCATGCCATTCCGGCAGCATACTCCAATCTGGCTGCCTGCGGCATGAATCGAGCCTTTTGTGGGCGATTGCGCAAGCAGATTCGCAACGACCAATTCGGTCGCGTCTGCAGGGCCGCTTGGTCCGTTGCTTGTCGACCCACAGGAATCGCGTCGTGGTTACGGCATCGCTCATGCATGGGTGCTTTTAGACCCAAGAAAAACCTGCCGAAGAAGGCCTTCGGAACGCTGTTCCTGGAGAGAATTTTGACAATTTGTCGGCATTTCCCCGGAGCCAAGGATCATCATCCTTGAGGGAAATGGCGCGAGTGACGGGGCTCGAACCCGCGACCTCCGGCGTGACAGGCCGGCACTCTAACCAACTGAGCTACACCCGCGCATTGACGAGCACGTGTCAGCCGTGTTCGTCGTTGGGGCGCTGGATAAGGGGTTCGCTACCGGGTGTCAAGCGCACCAAACCATCATAACGCCAAACAGGAGAAGGTTTTTTGACAGCCGGCATTTTGTTCGCAAATCCGGCCTGCGAACAGGGCATCCCGCACTCATTTGGCCTTGCGAAGCAAGTCCCGACCGCTTAAAGGTCCGGCCCGGAGCGGGCGATTAGCTCAGTTGGTAGAGCGCTTCGTTTACACCGAAGATGTCGGCGGTTCGAGCCCGTCATCGCCCACCATTCAAACCCGCATTTCAAGTCAGCTGAGAGCCGGCCGCTGGCGAATGCGGTATCACGGCGGCACCATACGGAAATCCTTCCCCTCGGGCAGCAATTGCCCGCCGTCGACCACGATGGTCGTCCCGGTGATGTAGCTGGCGTCGTCCGAGGCGAGGAACAGGAAGGCGTTGGCCACGTCGCGCGGGCTGCCGAGCCGGCCGAGCGGGATCGAATCCTCCATGTTCTTGATATAGGCGGCGCCGCGGTGCTCCTGGATGGCTTCGGTGAGGATGTTGCCGGGTTCGACGCCGTTGACGGTTATGCCATAGCCGGAGAATTCAAGCGCTGCCGCGCGAATGAAGCCGTTGATGCCTGCTTTCGTAGCCGAATAGTGGCCGTGGCCGGGGCTGGTGACGTGCGGGCCGGTGATGGAGGAGGTGTAGAGCATGCGGCCAAAGCGCTGCGCCTTCATCGGCACCAGGGCCGCGCGGCTGGCGTTGAAGGTGCCGCGCAAATTGACCGCCATGACGCGGTCCCAGTCGTCGGCGCTGGTATTCTCGATCAACTGCCAGGGATAGATGCCGGCATTCTGGACGATGATGTCGAGGCGGCCATGGTGTTGCAACGAAAGCGCCACGGCGGCCTCGGCGTCGCTCATTCGCGAGATATCGGTGCGGATGAAGGGGACGCCGAGCTCATCCGCACTTGCCTGCCCGGCCTCGGTCTCGGAGTCGGCGAGCACCAGCCTCGCACCTTCCTCGGCGAAGCGCAGCGCGATGCCCTTGCCGATGCCGCGCGCGCCACCGATGATCAGCGCCACCTTGTCGTTCAATCGTCCGGTCATGCGAGCCGTCCTGTCACGCCAGTCTTTGGCGAATGGTTTGCTTGAATGCGTCGAGCAGCACGGCGGCCAGCACCAAGAGGCCATGGATGACCTGGGTGAAGTTGGCGGGCAGGCCCATCAGGTTGATCGCCGTGTTGATGGCCGACAGCAGGAGCACTCCGGCATAGACGCCAGGCAAGGTGCCGACGCCGCCCTTCAGGCTGACGCCGCCGATAACCACGGCCGCGAAGGCGTTGAACAGAAGGCCGACGCCCAGATTGGCGGTGGCGCCCGAGGTGCGGATCGCCAGCAGCCAGCCGGCCAGCCCTGCGATGGCGCCGGCGAGCACGAAGGCGATGATCAGGTTGCGGTTCACCCGGATGCCGGCACGGAAGGTCGCGGTTTCATTGCCGCCGATCATCACCAGGTGCCTGCCGAACGGGGTCTTGGCCATGATCAGCGAGAACACCACGAAACAGGCCACCGCGATCCAGGCGGTAAGCGGCAGGCCGACCAGGCGTTGGATGCCGAACCAGCGGATGGCGGGTGCCAGGTCCTGTGCCGAGCGGCCGCCCGAAATGACCAGCACCAGGCCGCGCACCCAGATGTAGGAGGCGAGCGTGATGATGAAGGCGCTCATCTTGACCTTGACCACGAGATAGCCGTTGAAGGCGCCGATGAGGCCGCCGACGGCCAGCGCCAGCAGCAGCGAGACCGGAACCATCAGCCATTCCGGGTGCAACCGCACGCCGAGGCCGATGCCCGAGGAACAAAACAGGATGCCCACCACCATGGCGCTGAGCGCGGCGACGGATTCGACCGACAGGTCCATGTGCCCGGCAATGATGACCAGCGCCAGGCCGATCGACATGACGCCGAGCACGCTCGACGCCTCGATGATGTTGGCGAAGATGCCGAGCTGGAAATAGTTCGGGATGAAGAGCGAGAAGACGACCAGGACAAAAAGCAGCATGAACCAGACGAGATTGTCGAGGACGAACTCCAGGGCATGGCGTGTGCGAGGGTTCATGTGTCGATCCGGTTGGCGCGCGGGATCAAGGCCGCGGCAGGTTGCCTGCGTCTCGTTTCATTCGGGCAGGGAAGGGCTCCGGGCCGGGTATGGCCCGGAGCGGTCGGGCCATCTGTCTATTCGACCGACTTGACGGTATCCGTCGGCGGCTTCTGGTTGCCCCAGAAAGCCGGGTTGTCGACGTTTTCCTTGGTGATCGCGGCACCCGGAATCTTGATGTTGGGGCCCCAGGCTTCCTTGGTGAGGGTCGATTTCAGGCCAAGCACATCGTATTCGCCGGGCTTGATCTCTTCCTTCTTGACGACCTTGTCCATGAACATGGCGACGGCAGCGGCCTGTGCGTAAAGCGGCTGCTCGACCTCGACGTTGAGCCAGCCCTTGCGGATCAGGTCGAGGCCGACCGGTGCGCCGTTCGAGCTCATCAGCATGACGTCGCCAGGCTTCTTGCCGGCGGCCTCGAGCGAGGCGACGGCGGCGACCGACAAGTGTGCGGCATGGCTGAAGATCAGGTCGATGTCGGGGTTGGCCAACATCTGGTCGGCAACGATGGTGCCGGCGTTGCTGGCCTCCCATTGCATGGCCGGCAGCGAGATGATCTTGACGTCCGGGAACGCCTTCATCTTCTCCTCGAAACCCTTCTGGATGTCCAGCGTGTAGGGATCGCCGGGATCGCCAAGCACCTGCAGGACCTTGCCCTTCACCGAGCCGTTCTTGGCTTTCAGAAGCTTTTCGGCCTGCTCTGCGGCGACGTAGCCGATCTCGACAGTGCCCGCGACCGACGTGAAGTCGGACGGTGTCGACGTGATCTGGCGGTCGAACTCGACCACCGGAATGCCGGCGGCGCGCGCTGCCTCGATCGATGGTTTCAGCGCATTAAAATCGACGGCGGCCAGGATGATCGCCGCCGGCTTCAGCGCGATGACGTCGTTCATCTGCGATTGCTGCGCGTCGGTCTTGTTGTCGGCGTTCAGCGTCTTCATCTCGTAGCCGGTCTGTTTCAGGAACAGCTCCAGCGCGCTCACCGAGCCGGTCTGGAACTCGTCGAGCAATGTCGGCACCATGTAGTAGACAATACCCTTGGACTGGGCGAATGCCGGCGTGAGCGTGGCAAAGGCCAGTGCCAGGATACCGAAGACAGCAAGAAGTATTCGCTTCATGTCGTTGGCTCCCTGTTAAGCCGGACCCCTCTATGTCCCTCGGCCCGCCGGTCCGGCACCGGCAAGCGTCTCTCCGGTGATCATGTTGATCACCGCATCGGGACTTGTCTTGTTGCGTGCGACATCGCCTGCCACGACGCCTTGCCGGATGACCACGATCCGGTCGGCGACCTGAAAAGCCTGCTGCATGATATGGGTGATGATGACGACGCCGATGCCCTGGCTCGCCACCTGGCGGATCATGTCGAGACCGCGCCGCGTCTGCTCGACGCCAAGCGCGGCGAACGGCTCGTCGAGCAGCACCAGCTTGCCGCCCCAATGCACGAAGCGGTTCAACTCGATGGCCTGCCGCTGGCCGCCCGAGAGATGCTCGACATTGGTGCGCAGCGAAGGAATGCGGGTCCCGGCGCTGGCCAGCGCCTTGCCGACCACGGCTTCCATGGCGCGCTCATCGAGCACCGGAATGCCAAGCACCTTCCTGGTGATCTCGCGGCCCATGAAGAAATTGGCCACCACATCGACATTTGTGCACAGCGACAGGTCCTGGTAGACGGTCTCGATGCCCGCCGCCTTGGCTTCCGCCGGCGACCGGGCCAGGAATTCCTTGCCCTCGAACAGCATGCGGCCGGAGGTCGGTTCGAGACCGCCAGATATGATCTTGACCAGCGTCGACTTGCCGGCGCCATTGTCGCCGAGCAACGCCACCACTTCGCCCTTGCCGATGGAAAAGCTGATCCCCTTCAGCGCTTCGATCGCGCCGTAGTTCTTGGTCACGTTGTCGAGCACCAGCAGAGGTTCGCTCATGCGGCAATCTCCCTGGCCGAAAGTATGTCGCGGCCGCGCTCGCGTTCGGCGGCGAACATCTGGCCGAAGCGTGGCGACAACACCCCTGAAACGGCGAGCGCCGCCGCACCGCGCAGCACGGCATGCTGGCCGCCGCCGGCGACGACGACACGCGGCGTCTTGCGGTCCGCGCGTGCCGAAACCGAATTGTGCAGCGGTTCGGCCGCGTCCGCCAGGCGCTCGAGCAGTTCCGATGCCGCCAGGCCGCCGAGCACGACCGTCTCTGGATCGAAGAGGTTTTCGATAATGGCGATGGTGTTGCGGAAGATCGGGCCGACTTGCGCCACCCAATCGGCGTCGTTGCCGGCCCGGCGGCCTCGCGCCTCGAGCGACAGGTAGCGCTCGAGGCAGCCTCGGTTGCCGCAGGGGCAAAGCTCGCCATCGGGGACCACGGGAATGTGGCCGATCTCGCCCGCATTGCCCCAGGCGCCGCGCAGAACGCTGCCGTCATGCATCATCGCGCCGCCAAGTCCGACGCCGAAATAGAGATAGTAATAGTCGGAATGGCGGGCTCCGATGCCATAAAGCCGCTCGCCCATCGCGGCGGCGGCCATGTCGCTCTCGAAGAACGCCGGCAATCTTGTCGCGGCCGTCAGCCGCTCACGCAGCGCCACATGCTTCCAGCCGGTCATCGTGGTCGGGCCGACAAAGCTCATGGAGTCCACATCGAACGGGCCGGGAAGCGCCATGCCGACGCCGATGACGCGGCCGCCTGGCCGCTTGCCCGTCAGGTCGCGGACCATGGCGCCAATCTGGTCGAACGCGTGATCGGGCGTCGCGTTGGACGCCTCGCGGCGTGAACTCTCGATGACGTCGCCGCTGAGATTGATCAGCGCGGCGTCTATTCCAAGCGGCGTCAGGTGGATGCCGACGGCATAGCCGCCTTCCGGGTTGATGCGCAGCGTCGCCGGTGGCAGGCCACGCCCCTTCGGCTCTTCGCGCAAGGACAGGATGTAGCCCTGTTCCTCCAGTTCGCGAACGATGGTCGACACGGTCTGCACGGTGAGCCCGACGTGCCTGGCGATGTCGCCACGTGCAATCGGGCCATGACGGCGGATGGACTCAAGCACGATGCGCCGGTTGTACGGCCGCCCGAACTCCTGATTGGTCCCCCGCAATGCCATGCCTTGCGCCTCCACCTGACGTAAGGTTCGCATCAAATATTTATTCAGTCAAATGGAATTCAAAAATGATTCGGAACGCGGGGAGCCGCGGATATGACGGTTTACGGCGGTGCGGGATACCGCATGACGAGGAGAGGTGTGCCTGACCGGCACCGACGGCTCCGGATTCAGCAAGCCAGCGGTCGATCTTGTTAGAGATACTGGGCGACTTTCCTGCCGACAGTCAGGAAGCGCAGCGGATCGATCGCCTCGCCATTGTGACGCACTTCATAGTGCAGATGCGGGCCGGTCGAGCGCCCGCTGCTGCCGGTCTTGCCGATGACGGCGCCGGCGTCCACCTTCTCGCCCACCGTCACGTCGATCTCGCTGAGATGTCCGTAGCGCGTGGCAAAGCCATTGCCATGGTCGATCTCGACCATGCGGCCATAGCCGCCATTCCAGCCGGCCTTGGTTACGATGCCGGGCGCGGTGACCTTGGCCGCCATGCCGATCGGGGCCCTGAAATCCATGCCCGAATGCAAAGCGGCCGTCCCGAGAATGGGATCGGTGCGCACGCCGAACGGACTGGTGACGGAGTGGCCAGGGGCAGGGTTTTCAAGCGGCAACCGGCGCGCTTCCTTCTTTAGGTGATCGAGCGCATCCAGCGCCTCGTCCAGTTCCTTGACCTTGCTGTCGAAGATCATCGACGAGTCGAGCGGAATCAGCGGTCCGCCGACATCGCTTTCGTTCTTGCCGAAATCACTGTCGACCGGCAGCCCGGCCGTCCGCAGCGCCTGCTGGATGGCATCGGCGCTTTTATAGGCATTGTCAGCGAGCGTGTTGATGCGGCTGAGCTGTTCATTCTCGATGGATTTCAGCGACTGGTTAATCGAAACGAACAGCCTGTCGGCGTGATCGGCGGCTGAGTCGCTGGGCAGCGGATCGGTGCGGGTCGACCACAAGGAGAAGGGCCTTGTGTCGGCGGTGCCGAGGTCTGCGCCCAAGCTGGCAATCGCGTAGTTCTGCGCTGGCTGGCCGATGCTGCCGGTCACCTCGGCGCCCTTGTCCGGCTTGGCGGCCGCGGCCGGATCTTCGGCGGGCACCGTTCCGACCTCACCTTCGGCACGTTCGAGCAGTGGGCCGAGACGGCCATGCCGCTGGCTCAGCTGCGTCTGGCGCTCGAGCAGTTCGCTGACTTTGGTTTCCATCAATTGCTGGTCGAGCAACTGCCTGCTCGTAATGCGGTCGACCTGGGCGCGAAGCGCCGAAATGCGGTCCTCGTAAGCCTGCTGCATGCGAGCCTGGCGCGCCGTGGTGGCGCCGATCAGGTCGTCACGCAGAACCAGATAGGATGTGGCCAGGAGGTAGCCGATGGCAATGGCGGCGAGTGCTGAACCAATGAATGCCGCCAACCAGGGGCGGATCGTGAAGTGCCTGATCTGGTCGCCCCGGGCGATGATGATCGTATGCGGTTCCTTGCGCCTGCCGAAGACTGCGGACTGACCGGTTGCGTTCACGGGACCAAGCTTTCGTTACGACACCACGACAGCCTGATTACACATTATTAGGGTTAACAAAGGCTTGCCGTATCAGCTGCGCCACGCCGAACGCCCGCAATGCAGGCAAGAGGTTGCATGGGAATCGCCAGGGACGGCGCTACGTCGCGAAATCGTTGGCGAAGAGCCCCAATGTTCCACCAGCAGCGGTCAGTCACGCGCTGAGCAAGGTCCAGGTTTCTTAACTGTATTCGATTGCGTTTAATTGACTTTTTTCGAGTAAAGGCTTGCCGGTATTTCGGATTCATCGTGGCGGTAGGAATGCTGGACGACCTGATTGGCAAGATCGTCGACAAGATTTCGGGCGCCAGTCTGCTGGCGACCGGGCTTTTGCTGCTGACGGCCTTTGTCAGCGCGCTCGTGGCCTATTGGCGCACGGTCGAGGAGAAGAGCTGGAAGGAGTTTTTCGAGTTCGTCGTCCCCCATGAGGTCATCACCCATCCCTCCGCGAAAGCCGACCTGCTGTTCTGGGTCACCAAGAAGGCCCTGATGCCTTTCCTGATGCTGCCCGCCGGAATTGTCTTCGTCACGGCGGTGGGCTACGGGACCAACTGGCTGTTTTCGACACTGTTCCAGTTTCAGCCGCCTCTGATCGAGGGGCCGGCAGGACCGGTGACGGTGCTGATCTTCACCATCAGCATGCTGCTCGCCTACGACATTTCCTATTATCTCTATCACGTCGCCCAGCATCGCTATCCGATGCTTTGGGAGCTGCACAAGGTGCATCACTCGGCCGAGGTGATGGTCGGGATCACCAAGGATAGGGTCCATCCGCTCGACGAGCTGATGAACCGAGCCTGGGACGGGCTCATCGTGGGGCTGTGCTTCGGCCTCTGGTCGTTGATTTCGCTTAACCTTGTCGAACTGACGGTCTTTGGCGTCAACGTCTATGTGATGCGGAACATCTTGATGATGGATTTTGTCAGGCACACGCATTTCAAGATCTCGTTCGGCCCGCTCAACAACTTGATCCTGTGTCCTCATTGGCACCAGCTGCATCACAGCGTCGATCCACGCCACTACGACAAGAATTTCGGGCTGCTCTTCTCGTTCTGGGACCGGCTCTTTGGAACATTGTGTGTGCCGAGGCCCGACGAGGACTTCAAGTTCGGACTGGTCGACCGCGATGTGCGCGACTACCAGTCGCTCGCCGGCCTTTATGTCATGCCGCTGAAGCGGATGTGGGGTCATATTGCCAGGCGTATCCGGCCTGGAAAGCGACAGCCACGGACCGCGCGACCATCGGAAGGGACACGGCCATGAACGCCCCCGTCACGCTTTCCATCCAGCGGACACACACCTTCGAAATCGTGACATCGGCGGGGCGCCTGGCCGAGATCGCACCGGCCTGGAGCACGCTCTGGCAGCGGGCTGGCGGGTTTGTCTTCCAGCATCCCGACTGGATCGCGGCCTGGTGGCGCACCACCCCGCATCAGGAGCGGCGCGCACTCAGGATTGGGCTTGCCTGGAACGGCGACCGGCTCGAGGGCGTGATAGCGCTCGCGACCTTCAGGCGCTCCGGCATCCGCATGCTCGAATGGGCGGCGAAGGACCACAGTGACTATGGTGACGCGCTGGTTGCACCCGACAGCGACCCGCAGGCGATCTCCCGCCTTTGGCAGTATGTTTTCGATCAGGGCGGCTTCGACCTGATCTACCTCAACCGTCTGCTGCCGGATGCCGGTGTTCATGCCCTGCTGCGCCCGGCCCATGGCAAGGCGCTTCGGCCCAACCACCGCGGTGAAATCAGCTATCGTGTCACTGGTCCCTGGCGGAGTGGGGCGGAATGGTTCGAGACGTTGTCGAAAAAGGGCCGGCAGAACTATCGTCGTGGCCGCAAGTTCATGGAAGAGAGCGGCGCATTGCGTTTCCGCTTGCTGGATGCGGATGACCCGCGCGAGCCGGTGCTCGAGCGGGTGGCGACGCTGAAGCGGCTCTGGCTCGTTCGGCATGGCCGCGCTTCGGATCTGTTCGATGAGGGCTCGCCGGTTCTCACCGCGCTTATTTCCGTGCTGGCCGACCTCGGGCTGTTGCGCATCTTCGTGCTTGAGCTTGACGACACGATCATCGCTGTCTCGATCAACTTCGAGCAGCACGGCACGATGATGGCTTTCGTCACCACCTACGACCCCGAACACGAGCGCGCCTCGCCGGGTATGGTGCTGATGATGGACTATATCCAGTGGTCGCTCGACCGTGGCCTTGCCACGATTGATTTTCTCTGCGGCGGCGAGGATTTCAAGCGCCGCTTCGCCACGCAATCGGTCGCGCTGTCGTCGATGATGGGTGCGCGCGGCTTGCGCGGTCATCTCGCCGCACTGGCCGACCATGTGGACCATGTTTCGAAATCCTGGAAGACGCGGCGGCAGCCGAAAGCCGACGCGGTGCCTGACGAATAGCCCCATGATCGTCTTTTGCGTCGCGGGCTTTGGCGACGCTCAAAGCGCGCGAACGGCTTCCAGAACGGCCTCGGCATGGCCCTTGACCCGGACCTTGCGCCAGATCTTGGCAATCCGTCCGTCACTGCCGATCAAGAATGTCGCGCGCTCGACACCCATGTATCTGCGGCCGTACATCGATTTCTCGACCCACAGATTGTAAGCCTCGATCACCTTGCGCTCCTCGTCGGCGGCAAGATCGATGGTGAGATCATATTTCGACTTGAACTTGTCGTGCTTCTTGGCGCTGTCGGGCGACAGGCCGATGACGACAGCGCCGGCCTTCTCGAATTCCGGCTTCAACCGCGAGAAGCTGATCGCCTCTTGCGTGCAGCTTGTCGTATCGTCCTGCGGATAGAAATAGAGCACGACTGGCTTGCCGGCGGATGCGGCCAGGCTGAGCGATCCGCCGCCGTCCCGCGGCAGATCGAATTGCGGCGCGGGATCGGCTACTTCCAGGTCAGCCATATCGATGCCCTTGTTTGAGGTTACGCGCGAAGCCACACCGATATAGTGTCGACCGGGGATTCGTCCACGAGCGAGTTTGTACAACGGAAGATTGCGTGGATCAGGAGCAACCGCAGCACGAGAAAATCCGGTTCAGGCGGGACGAAATCACCGACCTGGGGGCCCTGCCGTCCGCGTGCCGCGTCCCGCCCCTTGGCCAGGCGGCGATCGGCCGCGGTTTTCGCATCCTTTCGCGCGTGTTTGCCGGCGTGGTCGCGTTCATGCTGCTGGCCGCGACGGCGGTCTATCTCGTCGGCCTTTCCGGCATTGGTTCGGACCGGCTCCGCGTCGAGGCGGAGAGCGCCATCGAGAGGCTGGCGGGCGTCGACGTCGATGTCGCGGTCGGGCCCGCCCGCATCACGCTCGACAGTTCGAGCTTCGTGGCGCTGCAGGTGAGCGATGTCAGCCTGAAGACATCGGACGGCAAACCCATGGCCGATGCCGGGCGTGTGCGCTTCGGTATCCGCCTGGTGCCGCTTTTGTGGGGCGAGGTGCGGCTGACCAGTGCCAGGATATCCGATGCCCGCATCGTCATGGCCGCGATGCCGTCCGGCGGCGACTGGACCGCGGCGCTGCGCAACGAGAGCGGCCTCGTCGATCCGGAGAAGCTGTCGGACGCGGTGTTCGGCTACATCCATCGTGCGCTCGACGCCGTGCGGGAAGATTCGATGCGCCGGATCGATCTCAGCAATGTCGAGTTCGTGCTGCCCGACGCTGGATCGATCAAGCTGATCAAGATCGCCGACGCCACCGTGGTTCAGTCGGGGCCGGGCGGCATGGAGTTCACCTCCGAAGCCGACGTCGACGGCAGGACAGTCACCGTTGTAGCCTCCGCCACCCGTAATATCGCGGCGCACCGGGTGACGGCGTTGGATGCCAGCATCAATCTGGCGGATGCCGGCGCCACCGCTGCCGGCTCCGGCAAGCTTGGTGCCGTCGCGCTGAAGTTGACAGGATCGGAAGGGTCAGGTGCCACCGCATCACGCTTGACGGCCGCCCTTTCGTCCACCGGGTCCGTGCTGGATCTCGGCACACGCGGGCTGCTGCCGGCGGATGCCGATGTCAATGCGACGCTTGTCCATGGCTCCAACAAGATCCAGGTGGACAGGCTGCTCTTGAAAACCGGCAGGTCTTCATTCGATTTCGGCGGCTCGATCGGGCCAAAACCAGCAACCGGGGTGGCTGGTGAGGAACCCTCCTACCGTTACGATCTGACCAGCGACGGTTCGACCCTGGCTCCATCGGAATCTCCTGAGCCCGCGCTGATGTTCCTGGCGCGCATCGCCGGCATCTACCAGCCGCAAAGCCATAAACTGGTGGCCGAGCAGATCGCGGTTCGGTCCGCCGGGTCCGGCGAGGTGCTTGGCACCGCGGCCGTGGAATTCGCGGAGGGCAAGGCTCCCGGGATCAATCTGGCGCTCAACATCCATGACATGCCGGTCTCGCACGTCAAACAGCTGTGGCCGTGGTTTTCGGCGCGCAATGCGCGGCTCTGGGTGCTGAACAATCTGTTCGGCGGCCGCGTGGTCGACGGCAGCCTGCAGTTCCAGGTGGTGCCGGATCGCCTCGGCAATGGCGTGCCGCTTTCCGCCGACGAGGTCTTCGGCCGCTTCCAGATCGAAGGCGCGCGTTTCGACACTGCCGGCCGCATTCCGCCGATCCGCGACGCGGTGGGCCTGGTCGGATTCCACGGCAACGATGTCGACGTATCCTTGTCTTCGGGCACCGTCTTCATGCCGAGTGGCCGCACGGTGGCGGCCAGCAACGGCACGCTGACGGTCAAGGCCGCCAACCGTCCGCCGGTCATCGGCGCACTTGACATCGATGTCGAGGGGGAGGCGCCGGCCGTCGCCGAGCTTGCCTCCTACGAACCGATCAACGCCATGCGCCATGTCGGCATCCTGCCTGAGGATCTTTCCGGCAGCGTCACCGGCCACGTCAAGGCGGACATTCCGCTGCAGTCGGGCGTTGATACCGCGAAGCTCGATTGGCTGGTGTCGCTCGACTACACCGGCCTGTCCCTGGCCAAGCCGTTCGAGGGGCAGGCCGTGACGGACGCGGACGGCTCGATCACGGTCGACCCGCAAAAGGCCGTCATTTCGGCCAAGGCATCGCTGAACGGCATTCCGGCCGAACTCGATCTCGTCGAGCCGTTGGCGGATGATGGACCGGCGCGCAGCCGCAAAGTCGCCCTTGTGCTCGACGACAAGATCCGCGCCGCCGCCATGCCCGGCCTGACGCCGCTGCTTGGCGGAACGGTGAAGGTCGCGATCGACAAGAGCGGCAACGGCAACCAGAACGTTTCGGTCGACCTGACCAATGCCAGGCTGGACATTCCCTGGGCTGGCTGGAGCAAGGGGGCGGGGGTTCCCGCCAGCGCCAACTTCGTCATGACCAAGTCCGGCGACACCACGACGCTGTCCGACTTCGACCTCGGTGGCAAGACATTCTCCATCGATGGCGGCATCGTGCTGGTCAACGGCGCGCTGTCGTCGGCCAAGTTCAGCAGGGTCACCCTGAACCGGGGCGATGATGTTTCCGTGTCGGTGAAGCGATCGGGCAAGGGCTATGCGGTCGGCATCAATGGCAATGCGCTTGATGCTCGTTCGCTGATCAAGCAGTTCACATCCGATGTGGACACCGCGACCAAAACGACAGGAACTGACAACATTTCGGTCAGTGCGGACGTCAATCAGCTCACCGGTTTCCACGACGAGCAACTCTCCAACCTGAAGCTCGACTACAGTGCGGCCGGTTCGCGGGTGAACGGACTGAAGGTCAGCGCGACGGCGAGTTCGGGCGCCGCCATCGCCATCAGCAACACCACCGGCGACGGCAGGCGTTCGCTCAATGTGCAGTCGGCGGACGCCGGCGCCATCCTGCGGTTCCTCAACATCTATGAGCACATGGAAGGCGGATCGATCACGCTGGCGCTGACCGGGGCCAGCGACGGGCCGATGAAGGGCAAGGTCGACACCACCAACTTCTTTGTCGTCAACGAACCCAAGCTCGCCTCCATCGTCTCGACCACGCCGGCCGGCGACAGCCGCAGCCTCAACCAGGCGGTAAAGGGCAAGCTCGACACGTCGCGGGTGAAGTTCGAGCGCGGCTACGCCGAAATCGACAAGGGCAGCGGCTATCTCCGGCTGACCAATGGCGTGCTGCGCGGCCCGCGCATCGGCACGACCTTCCAAGGCATCCTCTACGACCAGAACAACAATATGGATATGACCGGCACTTTCATGCCGGTCTACGGCCTCAACCGCATCTTTGGCGAGCTGCCCATCGTCGGCGCGCTTCTGGGCAACGGCCGCGACCGCGGCCTAATCGGCGTCACCTACCGCCTCAGGGGAAATGCGAACAAGCCGGTGCTCGACGTCAATCCGCTGTCGGTGATCGCGCCGGGGATATTCAGGTCGATCTTCGAGTACCGCTAGAGTAATTCCAGGAAAAGTGTGAACCGGTTTTCCGTCCGGAACTGCGCCAAGACAAATAGTGGGAGCCGTTTCCAGGAAACGGCTCCAAGGGCCTCATGCCGGCCTGACCAGGATGTGTTTTTTCCTGCCCAATGAAAGCTTTATGACGTTTTCCGGACTCAGATCCTGAAGCGTCACCATGCGGCGATCGTCGCTGACCGGCTGGTCGTTCAGGCGCACGGCGCCGCCTTGGATATGCCGCCGTGCCTCGCCATTGGATGATGCCAGCCCGGCGCTGACCAGTAGCGACAGGATGCCGACACCGGCTTCGAGCGCGGCCTTGTCCGCCTCGACGGTCGGCAAAGTGTCGGCCAGAGCGCCTTCCTCGAAAGTCTTTCGCGCCGTCTCGCTGGCCTGTTCGGCGGCCGCGCGGCCATGCAGATGGGCGGTGATCTCGGTCGCGAGGATCTTCTTTGCCTCGTTGATCTCGGAGCCGCCCAGTCGCTCGAGCCCTGCGACCTCGTCCAGCGGCAATGTGGTGTAGAGTTTCAGGAACCGGGCAACGTCGGCATCCTCGGTGTTGCGCCAGTACTGCCAGAACTCGTAAGGGCTCAGCATCTGCGGATCGAGCCAGACCGCACCCGACGCCGACTTGCCCATCTTGGCGCCGGACGAGGTGGTGAGCAGCGGCGTGGTCAGCGCATAGAGTTGCGCATCTTCCATACGGCGACCGAGATCGATCCCGTTGATGATGTTGCCCCATTGGTCGGAGCCGCCCATCTGCAGGCGGCAGCCGAGGCGCTTGTAGAGTTCGACGAAATCATAGGCCTGCAGGATCATGTAGTTGAATTCGAGGAACGACAGCGATTGCTCGCGATCGAGCCGCAACTTGACGGAATCGAACGCAAGCATGCGGTTGACGGAAAAGTGCCGGCCGACATCGCGCAGGAAATTGACGTAGTTGATCTCCATCAGCCAGTCGGCATTGTTGACCATGACCGCATCGTTCGGACCACTGCCGAATTTGAGGTAGGGCATGAAGTTGCGGCGGATGCCGGCAAGATTGTCGTCGATGTCTTGCGGCGTGAGCAGCTTGCGCGCCTCGTCCTTGAAGGAGGGATCGCCGATCATCGACGTGCCGCCGCCCATCAGGGCGATCGGCCGATGGCCGGTCTGCTGCAGCCAATGCAGCATCATGATCTGGATCAGCGAGCCGGCATGCAGGCTTCTGGCGGTGGCGTCGAAGCCGATATAGGCCGTCACCGTTTCCTTGGCGAAGAGTTGGTCGAGACCGGCATCATCCGAGGTCTGGTGGATGAAACCGCGCTCGCTCATGGTGCGCAGGAAATCGGATTTGAAGGCAGGCATGGTTTTTTCCCGAAAGCGTATGCCCGGTCCAGCCGGGCATATGTGAACGCGCGCGTTTAGCACCCAAGCGCGATCAGCAAAAGTGGAATCCGGTTTTGCGTCGGATCGCGCGCCAACAAGGAGCCCGCGATCAGCAAAAGTGGAATCCTGTTTTGCGTCGGATCGCGCGCCAACAAGGAGCCCGCGATCAGCAAAAGTGGAATCCTGTTTTGCGGCCGGCGCGGAGGGAATTTGCCAATCCTTGCCTCATCCATGCCGCTGGCGTAATGAGGCGCCGCGCAAGGGCAGCGCCTGCACGCCGCGACGGGGTCATCCCGCAGATCAGATCCGGAAAGCTCCCGCGATGAACAGAAACTACCTCTTCCTCTTCCTGTTCAGCTTGGTCATGAGTATCAGCGGCTTGGCGAGCCTTCCGCCGATCGACCGCGATGAATCCCGTTTTGTCCAGGCGACCAAGCAGATGGCCGAAACCGGCGACTATATCGACATCCGCTTCCAGGATGTCTCGCGCTACAAGAAGCCGATCGGCATCTACTGGCTGCAATCGGCTGCTGTCGCATTGAGCGGCGAGGGCGCGGCCGCGCCGATCTGGGTGTACCGCCTTGTCTCGATGCTCGGAATCGCGCTCGCTGTCCTGGGCATCGGCTGGACGGGCACAAAATTGTTCGGCGCCAATGCCGGCCTTGCC
Organism: Mesorhizobium sp. LNHC229A00; assembly: GCF_000502415.1. Taxonomy (NCBI): domain Bacteria; kingdom Pseudomonadati; phylum Pseudomonadota; class Alphaproteobacteria; order Hyphomicrobiales; family Phyllobacteriaceae; genus Mesorhizobium; species Mesorhizobium sp. LNHC229A00. Next base: position 161,346 of record NZ_AYWQ01000009.1, on the reverse strand, counting down.
GCCGGCCTGATGATGGCGGCGATCTTCGCAACCGCGTTCGAGGGACGCGACGCCAAAACCGATGCCATGCTTCTGGCCTGTTGCGTGGCCGCGCAGGGCGCGATGGCACAAGTCTACCTTGCGTCGCGCCGCAACGAGCCGGTGGCCGGCCATCTGCCGTGGATATTCTGGTTCGCGCAAGGCGTCGGGATCCTCATCAAGGGGCCCGTGGCCCCGCTTCTGTCACTGCTGACGGCGGCCGCGCTGTTTGCTTTCGAACGCGACTGGCGCTGGCTTTTGAAGCTGAAGCTGGTGCGCGGCGTCGCGCTCGTTTTGCTCATCGTGCTGCCCTGGGTCGCTTTTATCGGCTGGAAGAGCGGCGGCGCCTTTTTTCAGGAAGCCGTCGGCAAGGATATGCTGAACAAGGTCGCGTCGGGCGAGGAATCGCACGGCCTGCCGCCTGGCTTCTACATGCTGACCTATTCGCTGTTCATGTGGCCGTTCGGCCTGATCGCGGTCGGCGCTGGCCTGCAGGCCCTCAACCGAGTGCGCGACGATTTCAGGCTGCGCTTTTGCCTGGCATGGTACATTCCGTTCTGGCTGGTGTTCGAACTCATCCCGACCAAACTGCCGCATTACGTCCTGCCGGCCTATCCCGGCATGGCGCTGCTGATCGGCTGGGTGCTGACGTTGTCGCCGCAGGACGCCAATGCGCCGCTCAAGCGCTGGCAGCAGTGGTTGTGGTGGTCGACCGCGTTCGGTCTGGTGGTGGTCAGCCTCGGGCTGGCGGCGGTTTGTGTCGGGGCACCGATCTACATTACGCACAGCTTCTCGTGGTGGAGCATTCCTGCGGCAGCGTCAGCACTCGGCGCCGGCTATCTCGCATTCTCCAGGCAGTTACAGGTGCCGCTGCCTCGCATCGGAGCCACCGCCGCCTGCGCGGGCATCACCTATGCCTTGCTGTTCGGGGTCATCGCGCCGTCGCTGAAACCGATGTGGCTGAGCCCGGCGATCAGGCAAGCCGTGCTTGCCAACCAGGCATGCGACACAACGGTGCTGGCCTCGGCGCGATATCAGGAGCCGAGCCTGGTGTTTCTGGTCGGCACGAAAACGGTGCTGACCGATGTCGGAGGCGTGGCGGAGCACCTGCTCGCCGATCCTGCCTGTGCCTTGGGGCTGGCCCCCATCAGGGATGAGCAGAAGCTCAATGGCATGCTGTCGGTGCGAGGCAAATCGGTGAACCGCGTCGCTGAAATCGATGGCCTCAACTATTCGTCGGGAGACAAACTGTCGCTCGGCCTTTATCGTGTAGCCCAATGACGGCTGGGTCGATGACAGAGTCCAGTTTCCAATGCTCGTGAAATCACGCCCACCAGTTACCAACTCCCCCCTCGGGATAGGACGCCGGTCCCTCGGCAATTTTCGCGACACCCTACGGATCGCAAGGCGGCGCCTCGCCGTTCGGCCCGCTCGCTATCCAAACATCTCATGGTGGGCGTGGGGACTGGTCTGGGTCTTTCTGACGGCAGCGGCCTTTGTTCGTCTCGATACGCCGGCGGGGGTGGCTCATGGCCAATGGTCGGCGGGTGCCGCCAGGCTTGCCGAATTCTTCACGCAGTTCGGGCTGGGCGGCTGGTATCTCATCCCGTCCGCGCTTCTGCTTGTCGCGGCCAATCTGACGGATTGGCGAAGCCTTCCGCGGCGCGCGCAGATGCTGGTCTACAGCTGGACTTGTCTGGCTTTTCTGGTGCTGAGCGCCGTTGGCCTGTCGGGCCTGACCGTCAATGTCCTGAAATATGCCATTGGCAGGGCGCGCCCGCTCTACTTCCAGGATTTTGGCGTCCTTGCACTGCACCCCTTTGCCTTCGATGCGCGCTTTGCTGGCTTTCCGTCCGGCCATGCCACGACGATGGGCGCCGTCTTCGGTATCCTGCTGCTTTTGTTTCCGCGGCGTTGGTACATCGCCCTGGTGGTCACCGGCTGCATCGCCTCGACCAGGATCTTCGTCGGCGCGCACTATCCGAGCGACACCGTCGCCGGCTTCGGCCTCGGCTGTGCCTTCGCGCTGGCGTGCGGACTGGTCTTTGCCAGGCTCGGTTTCATCTTCCGGCCGACAACTTCAGGTTTGCCGGTCCGCAAATCATCGTTCCGGCTTATTGCTCCAGAAAAATAAGTCGCTGCCGGACCGCGGCACGCCATGTGGCGAGGAGGCGGATATTGACCGCCCGCCCATACCCCCGCGAATACGCCCGGCCTGACGTCTTAACGCAGCCGCTTCGGCCTCGGATCGGACAATTCTCCCGCCAGCCGTCGATCGAGATAATCGGAGCATTCCTCGATCAAGAGATCGGCGTCGTTGGCGAAAAAGTGGTTGGCGCCGGGCAGGGTCTTCTGCGTGATGGTGATGCCCTTCTGCGTATGCAGCTTGTCGACCAGTCCTTGCACATCCTTCGGCGGCGCCACCTTGTCGGCGTCGCCATGAATGATCAGGCCCGAAGACGGGCAGGGCGCCAGGAAGGAAAAATCATAGGTGTTGGGCTGCGGCGCGATCGAGATGAAGCCCTCGATCTCGGGCCGGCGCATCAGGAGCTGCATGCCGATCCACGAACCGAAGGAATAGCCGGCGACCCAGCAGCTCTTGGAATCCGGATGCAGCGACTGCACCCAGTCGAGCGCCGCCGCCGCGTCCGACAACTCTCCGGTACCATGGTCGAACTCGCCCTGGCTGCGGCCGATGCCACGGAAATTGAAGCGCAGCGTGGTGAAATCACGCTTCTGGAACATGTAGAAGAGGTCGTAGACGATCTTGTTGTTCATCGTGCCGCCGAACTGCGGGTGCGGATGCAACACGATGGCAATCGGCGCGCTCTTTTCCCGCGAGGGCTGGTAGCGTCCCTCCAGGCGGCCGGCCGGACCGGTGAAAATGACCTCAGGCATGAAATACTCCACGTGACATACAAGTGCGCGGTGCCGGGAAACTCTTCCTCTGGCCCCGCTTGCACAGACCTTGACGCAGGGCGAGCGTCTTCATAGAAGCTAGTTTAGAACTGTTCAAAACTGGCTGGCCGAAACGCAATCGCCCGGTCGCGCTCGCCGCAAGCCGCGTAAATAGGACGGCTTGCCTTGGAATTTCAAGGAAATAACGCCATACGTCGGCGGAATGGCTTCTGACGGGAAGAACTGGACAAAAATGGCCGCGACACGCGCCTATCTCGACTATAATGCCAGTGCGCCGCTGCTTTCAGCGGCGCGCGAGGCCATGGTCGCGGCGTTTGATGCGGCCAACCCTTCTTCGGTGCATGCCGAGGGGCGCGCCGCACGCAGGCTTGTCGACAATGCCAGGCGCGACGTGGCGGCACTGGTCAACGGCAAGGCCGAACATGTCGTCTTCACTTCAGGTGCGACCGAGGCCGCCTCGACGCTTCTGACGCCGGACTGGCGGATGGGGCGCGGCGCCATTCGCATGAGCCGGCTCTACGTGTGCGAGGCCGACCATCCGTGCCTGCTGAATGGCGGACGTTTCCCGCCAAGCCAGGTAACGCGGATCGGTGTCGACGCCGATGGCATCCTCAACCTCGACGCCTTGACGTCGGCGCTCGCCGGTCACGACAAGGCCGATGGCTTGCCGTTGGTCGCGATCCACGCCGCCAACAACGAAACCGGCGTTATTCAGCCGATCGATCGCATTGCCGAAATCGTCAAGTCGGCGGGCGGCATTCTTGTCGTCGATGCCGTGCAGGCCGCTGGCCGCGTTTCGGTCGACATGGCGGCTGGATATGCCGACTATGCGATTGTGTCCTCACACAAGATCGGCGGCCCCAAGGGCGCCGGCGCCATAGTTGCCGCGGCCGACCTGATGATGCCGACGCCCCTGATCAATGGCGGCGGCCAGGAAAAAGGCCACCGTGGCGGCACCGAGAACCTGCTTGGCATTGCCGGGTTTGGCGCCGCTGCACGAGAAGCCCTGGCCGGACTGAAGGCCATCGGTGCTATGCGTCAGCGTCGCGACGAGGCCGAAGCCATCCTCAAGACGCTGGTGCCGGACGTGGAAATCTTCGGAACGGGCGCGCCAAGGCTTGCCAACACGACATTCTTCGCTATTCCCGGCATCAAAGCCGAAACCGCCCAGATCGCCTTCGATCTGGCAGGCGTAGCGGTTTCCGCCGGCTCCGCCTGCTCGTCGGGCAAGGTCGGGCCGAGCCATGTGTTGAAAGCCATGGGGCACGGCGACAGCCTTGGCGCCATGCGCGTCTCGGTCGGTGCCGCGACCGGCGCCGAGGACATCGAACTGTTCCGCACCGCGCTGGCAAGCATTGCCGCGCGTCGGGCGGGTAGAGAGAAGGCCGCCTAGCGGGGCATCGGACCGGAAAATCCGATGCTTGAGAAAAAAGGATTTGGGCCCTTTGGCCCGGTCGAGCCGTGCGTTTCATGCTGGCCGGGTGAATTTCCGGTCGAGGCGCACTATATTGAACTTACGCTGCCGCGGATGCTGCTCGGGCGTCCTTTTGGCGGTGCCATAGTTTGAAAACTGTCGGGCCTTGACCCCGGCGTGGATGGAGAACGCATATGCCTGCTGTGCAGGACACGATCGATCGGGTCCGAAAGATCGACGTCGACCAATACAAATACGGATTCCAGACCGAGATCGCCGTCGACAAGGCTCCCAAGGGCCTGAGCGAAGACATCATCCGTTTCATTTCGGCCAAGAAGGACGAACCGTCCTGGATGCTGGAATGGCGCCTCGAAGCCTATCGGCGCTGGCTGACGCTGGAAGAGCCGACCTGGGCGCGCGTCAACTATCCCAAGATCGATTTCCAGGACATCTACTATTACGCGGCGCCCAAGAGCACGCCCGGACCGACTTCGCTCAGCGACGTCGATCCTGAGATCTTGAAGGTGTACGAGAAACTCGGCATTCCATTGAAGGAGCAGGAGATCCTCGCAGGCGTCCAGAAGACCGACGCCTCGGAGTTCGAGGAAGCCAGCGACAATGTCTACAAGTCGGGCCGGGTTGCCGTCGACGCTGTGTTCGATTCCGTGTCCGTCGTCACCACCTTCAAAAAGGAACTGGCACAGGCCGGAGTCATCTTCTGCTCGATCTCCGAAGCCGTCCGCGAGCATCCTGAACTGGTGCGGAAATATCTCGGCTCGGTCGTGCCGACCTCCGACAATTACTACGCCACACTGAATTCGGCCGTGTTCACGGATGGGTCCTTCGTCTTCGTGCCGAAGGGGGTGCGCTGCCCGATGGAGCTATCGACCTATTTCCGCATGAACGAGAAGAACACCGGACAATTCGAGCGCACGCTGATCATCGCCGAGGAGGGGGCTTACGTCTCCTATCTCGAGGGCTGCACGGCGCCGCAACGCGACGAGAACCAGCTTCATGCGGCGGTGGTCGAACTGGTCGCGCTCGACGATGCCGAAATCAAATATTCGACGGTGCAGAACTGGTACCCCGGCGACGCCGAGGGCAAGGGCGGCATCTACAATTTCGTCACCAAGCGCGGTGACTGCCGTGGCGACCGTTCGAAGATTTCGTGGACGCAGGTCGAGACCGGCTCGGCAATCACCTGGAAGTATCCGAGCTGTATCCTGCGCGGCGACGATTCCTCAGGCGAATTCTATTCGATCGCCGTGTCGAACGGCTACCAGCAGGTCGACAGCGGCACCAAGATGATCCATCTCGGCAAGAACACGTCGAGCCGCATCATCTCCAAGGGCATCGCCGCCGGCTTCTCGCAGAACACCTATCGCGGCCAGGTCTCGGCGCACCGCAAGGCGACCAATGCCCGCAACTTCACCAACTGCGATTCATTGCTGATCGGCGACCAGTGCGGCGCCCACACCGTGCCCTACATGGAAGCCAAGAACTCGACGGCGCAGTTCGAGCACGAAGCGACGACGTCGAAGATTTCCGAGGACCAGAAATTCTACGTCATGCAGCGCGGCATTCCCGAGGAGGAAGCCATTGCGCTGATCGTCAACGGCTTCGTCAAGGACGTCATCCAGCAGCTGCCGATGGAGTTCGCCGTCGAGGCGCAGAAGCTGATCGGCATCTCGCTGGAAGGTTCCGTGGGCTGACGCCCAGATAAATATTCAGGAAACAAAGAATGCTTGAGATCAAGAACCTGCACGCCCGCATCGTCGATGACGGCACCGAGATCATCCGCGGCCTGAACCTGACGGTGAAAGCCGGCGAGGTCGCCGCGATCATGGGCCCGAACGGCTCCGGCAAGTCGACGCTGTCGTACATCCTCGCCGGCCGCGAGGACTATGAGGTGACCGAAGGCGACATCCTCTACAACGGCCAGTCGATCCTCGAAATGGATCCGGCCGAGCGCGCTACATCGGGAATTTTCCTCGCCTTCCAGTATCCGATGGAGATACCGGGCGTCGCGACCATGGAATTTCTCAAGGTGGCCATGAACGAGCAGCGCAAGGCGCGTGGTGAAGAGCCGCTGAAAATCCCGGAATTCCTCAAGCGCGTGAAGGAAGCCGCCGCCTCGCTCAACATGGACATGGCGATGCTGAAGCGGCCGCTCAATGTCGGTTTTTCCGGCGGGGAGAAGAAGCGTGCCGAGATCCTGCAGATGAAGCTTCTGGAGCCGAAACTCTGCGTGCTCGACGAGACCGATTCCGGCCTCGACATCGATGCGCTGAAGATCGTCTCCGACGGCGTCAACGCGCTGCGCGCGCCGGACCGGGCGTTCCTGGTCATCACCCACTACCAGCGCCTGCTCGAGCACATCGTGCCCGACAGCGTGCACGTGCTCTACAAGGGCCAGGTCATCAAGTCGGGCGACAAGTCCCTGGCGCTCGACCTCGAAGCCAATGGCTATGCCGGCGTGATCGGCGAAGCCGCGTGAGATGCCAGGTCATTTTGTGCCAAAAGACGGGGCAAAGCTGATGAATATGCATTCACAACCGCAGCGCACACCGGCCGAGACCGCGTTGATCGACGCGTTCGGCGACAGGCTGTCGCTGTTGCCGGGCGACGGCGCGGTAATGCTGAAGCGCGACGACGCCATCGAAACGATCAAGCACGGCTTGCCGACGAGACGCATCGAATCCTGGCATTATACCGACCTGCGCCGCCTTTTGAGCGCGGTGCCGGAGTTCGACCCGGCCGCGGCGGCGAAAGCGATTGCGCCAATCGTTGAAGGTTCGACGGTTCTGAGCCTGTTGAACGGCGTATCGAGCGCCAAGGCGCCGGTTGTCGAGGGCGTCAGCGTCCAGCGCCTGTCGGAAAAGCTGATTGACGGCAGCATCGCGCCGGGCCTGGATCCCTATGGCAATGACGATGCCATCGGTGCGCTGAACACGGCTTTCGTCGCCGACGGTTACTTCATCGACATCGCCGATGGCGCCGAACTGGAAAAGCCGTTCGAGCTGCAGAATTTGCAGGCCGGCGGCCAGACCCATGTGCGCTTGGCCGTTCGCGCCGGCGCCGGCGCCAAGGCCGTCATCGTCGAGCGTCAGGCAGGTGATGGCGCGGCGCTGGTCAGTTCTGTCAGCCAACTCGTGCTCGGCGAAGGCGCCGAGGTAACGTGGCTGATCGTGCAGGAGCAGCCGGAGACGGCGACGCATCTGGCACAGTTCAAGGCCCATATCGGCAAGAACGCGAAACTGACGCTGTTCGTCATGAACGCCGGCGGCAAGCTTGTGCGCCAGGAGATCATGGTCAGGACGACAGGCGAAGGCGCCGACTTCCAATTGCGCGGCATCAACCTGCTCGCCGGCGACACCCACACTGACGTGACCATGGTGCTCGACCACGCCGTGCCGCACACGACCTCGACGGAGATCGTCCGCAATGTGGTGACCGGCAAGGCGCGTGGCGTCTTCCAGGGCCGCATCAACGTCCATCAATATGCGCAGAAGACCAACGCTAAGATGGCCTGCAACACGCTGTTGCTGTCGGACGACGGCGAGTTCTCGACCAAGCCCGAACTCGAGATTTTCGCCGACGACGTCGTCTGCGGCCACGGCGCGACGGTGACCGAGATCGACCACGACCATCTGTTCTACCTGATGGCGCGCGGTGTCGACGAAAAGAGCGCGCGCGGTCTGCTGGTCAAAGCCTTCGTCGCCGAGGTGATCGAGGAACTGGACGACGAGACGATTGTCGAGGCGCTGGAAGCGAAGCTCGATGAGTGGTTTGTGACGCACGGATGAAGCTGATGAACGCACCGGGCAAGATTGGAGATTTCTACGACGTCGAGGCGATCCGCCGCGACTTCCCGATCCTGTCGCGGGAAGTCTATGGCAAGCCGCTCGTCTATCTCGACAACGGGGCCTCCGCACAAAAGCCGCGGGTAGTGCTCGACACGATCCAGCACGCCTACAGCCAGGAATACGCCAACGTCCACCGCGGCCTGCATTTCCTGTCCAATGCCGCCACCGACGCGTACGAAAAGGCGCGGGAAACGGTGCGCCGTTTTCTCAACGCGCCAAGCACCGACAACATCGTCTTCACCTCCAACACGACGTCGGCCATCAACACCGTCGCCTATGGCTATGGCATGCCCAATATCGGCGAGGGCGATGAGATCGTGCTGTCGATCATGGAGCACCATTCCAACATCGTGCCCTGGCACTTCATCCGCGAGCGGCAGGGCGCCAAGCTGGTCTGGGTGCCGGTTGACGATCTCGGCGTCTTCCATATCGAGGAATTCGAGAAACGGCTGACCAGCCGCACCAAGCTCGTCGCCATCACGCAAATGTCGAACGCGCTGGGCACGGTGACACCGATCAAGGAGATCGTGCGCATCGCGCATGCGCGTGGAATTCCGGTGCTTGTCGACGGCAGCCAGAGCGCGGTGCACATGGCCGTGGACGTCCAGGATCTCGATTGCGATTTCTTCGTCTTCACCGGCCACAAGGTCTATGGTCCCTCGGGCATCGGTGTGCTCTACGGCAAGAAGGATAGTCTCGCCGGCATGCGGCCCTTCATGGGCGGCGGCGAGATGATCGAGGAGGTGACGGAAGACATCGTCACCTACAACGACCCGCCGCATCGCTTCGAGGCCGGCACGCCGCCGATCGTCCAGGCGATCGGGTTGGGCGCCGCGCTCGACTACATGGACTCTGTCGGTCGTGAGCGCATCGCCGCGCATGAGGAAGACCTCAAGACCTACGCCCACGAACGCCTGCGCGCCATCAACTCGCTGCGCATCTTTGGCGACGCGCCCGGCAAGGGCGCCATCATCTCCTTCGAACTAAGGGGTATTCATGCTCATGACGTCTCGATGGTGATAGACAGGCAAGGGGTGGCGGTCCGTGCCGGCACCCATTGCGCCCAGCCGCTGTTGAAACGCTTTGGCGTAACCTCCACATGCAGGGCATCGTTCGGCATGTATAATACCAGGGCCGAAGTCGACGCTTTGGCCGAGGCGCTTGAAAAAGCGCGCAAATTCTTCGGATGACGAACATGGATGATGTGAGCACCACCACCGAAGCTACGCCGGAAGCCGCCGGCAACAGCGTCGTTTCCGCCTCGGCCATCCCCGCCGATGAGCTGGCACGGCTGACCGACGACATCGTCTCGGCGCTGAAGACGGTCTACGACCCGGAAATCCCGGCCGATATCTACGAGCTTGGCCTCGTCTACAAGATCGACGTCGAGGACGACCGCTCGGTCAAGATCGACATGACGCTGACCGCCCCCGGCTGCCCTGTGGCCGGCGAAATGCCTGGCTGGGTGGAAAATGCCGTCGGCGCCGTCGAGGGCGTCTCCGGCGTCGAGGTCAATATGACCTTCGACCCGCCCTGGACGCCCGACCGTATGTCGGAAGAGGCGCAGGTGGCGGTGGGCTGGTACTAGCGCCGAACCTGGCACACTTGCGCCAGTGGTAAAACTTCACCATTTTAGGTGAGGAATCATTCGGCAGGCCTTGAACCTGCATGGAATGGAGAAGGAAAACATGGGACGCTTTGCCGTCATCACGATGACCGATAAGGCCGCCGACCGGGTGCGCGAGATCGTCGCCACGCGCGAAAACGCGCATGGCATCCGCCTTGGCATCAAGAAGGGCGGCTGCGCCGGCATGGAATATACGGTCGACCTGGTGACCGACCCCAACACCAAGGACGACCATATCGAGCGCGATGGCGCCCATGTCTATGTGGCGCCGGAAGCCGCCCTTTTCCTGTTCGGCACCGAGATGGATTTCGAGCAGACGACGTTGCGCACCGGCTTCACCTTCCACAACCCGAACCAGAGTTCGGCCTGCGGCTGCGGCGAATCCGTCGAACTGAAGCCGGCCGATCTCAAAGCGCTGGCCGAGGCGCGCGCCACGGCCTGAAGCGCGGCCAGCGCACCATTGTATAATTTGCCGGTGTCAGAATTTGATGGCTTTTGAAGCGAATTTCCATGGACAGCCAAATCGTACCACTGGTTTTCGCATCGCTATTAATAATGGCGTTTGCCTATTTCGCATACCACGGTGTTTACCGATACGCTAAGCGTAATCTATTTTTGGACATGAATTTGAGTAACAAGTCGATGTCGATCGCCGACGCGAAGGGATGCACCAGCTCTGGCCAGGTTGGGTCGTAGAGCCAGAGCGCCGANTGTTTACCGATACGCTAAGCGTAATCTATTTTTGGACATGAATTTGAGTAACAGAGAGATACGGATGTCTCTTGATTTACATATATTGTGTAAACCTATACCAGTAAATATTATGCTCATGTACGTTGCGTTCGAGTTGTGTATTCCAGCCGTTACCGGTTTGTTTGGAATTTACGCGTTCAAGGCAGATAGAATCGATATGGCTGTACTGCTTGGAATTTCAACCATTTTTGGTTTGATAGCCGCTTTTGGCGGGCTCTACAGGATGATCAAAGCGCTCTAGGAACATGATTCTTCTTGTAGTGGAAATCGCTACTCAACCCACATGCCGGTCCGCTTGTGCCAGTCGGCGATCGATTCCTCGGGATAGACCTCGAACACCTTGTCGCTCGGTCCGACATCAGGCTCGACCCAGTTCGCCTTGTATTTCAGCATCAGATGCACCTTCTCCGGCGGCTTGGGCAGGTCGATGTCGATCGCCGACGCGAAGGGATGCACCAGCTCTGGCCAGGTTGGGTCGTAGAGCCAGAGCGCCGACCCGCATTTGCGGCAAAAATTGCGCTCCCCGGTCGAGATCTCGCAGTGGGGATGCTCGTCATCCTCGATCTCGGCGCGATAGACGCCGAGATTGCTCTTGCCTCTGATGTTCAGCGTGTCGTTGACGGCGCCGAGATTGATGGCGAAGCCGCCGCCGCCCTGCTGCTTGCGACAGATCGAGCAGTAGCACAGCATGAATGGCACGGGTGTGTGGCTTTCCACCTCGAAACGCACGGCGCCGCAGCGACAGGACCCCTTGAGCAGCACAGGCATGGCAAAAACTCCGACAGGATAGTCACAACCTGTCAGCATGATTTTGGTTGCGGCGATGACAAGGCCAAATGCCGGTGACATGATCGCGGCATGGACAATGAGCGCATAGCAGAACTGTTCGACGGCCTCGGTCCGGTCAGCATCCGAAAACTATTCGGCGGCAAGGGCATCTATTTCGACGGCGTCATCGTCGCCATCGTGCTGCGCGGCGAATTGCTGCTGAAAGCCGACGAGCAGAGCGCATCGGAGTTCCAAGCCGCGGGCTGCCAGCAATGGACCTACACCGGCTCTCGCCACGGCAAGCTTGTCGCCATGCCCTATTGGAGCATTCCCGACAGCGCATTCGACGATCCCGACGAAATGACGGTGTGGGCGCGACGCGCCTATGAGGCTGGGCGGCGGGCGGGGAAGTAGGCTCCCGCCAGCGCGAAGCCACCCCCTCATCCGGCCGCTTCGCGGCCACCTTCTCCCCGCCGGGAGAAGAGGTTTGCGTTGAAGCTGCAAGCTCCTCTCCCCTCGGGAAGAGGTCGGATTGCCCCGAATTGCTCCCGGTAATTCGACCTTGGCAAACCGGACGAGGGGGGACTTTCTTGGCAGACCCTACAGCGCCTTGGCGATCTCAGCCGCCAGCCTTGCATTGTTCTCGACCAGCGCGATGTTGGTCTTCAGGCTGCGGCCGCCGGTGAGTTCGAGGATTTTTCCCAGCAGGAACGGCGTCACGGCCTTGCCGGTGACGTTGAGGGCTTCGGCCGCCTTTTGGGCGGCTTCGATGTAGCCCGCCATTTCTTCAGCGGGGATTTCGTGGGATTCCGGCACGGGATTGGCAATCAGCATGCCGCCGCCCGAGCCCAGAGCGAGGCGTGTCCGGTAGAAATGCGCGATATCTTCCGGTCTGTGCAAGGTCAATGGCGCCCGGAACGGTGACTGCCGCGACCAGAAGGCCGGCATCGTCTCGCAGCCATGGCCGACCACGGGCACGCCGCGGGTCTCCAACACTTCCAGCGTCTTTTCGATGTCGAGGATCGCCTTGGCGCCGGCCGAGACGACGATGACCGGTGTACGCGCCAATTCATCGAGGTCGGCCGAGATGTCGAAGCTCTTTTCCGCCCCCTTGTGCACGCCGCCAATGCCGCCGGTGGCGAACACCTTTATCCCGACCATATCAGCCGCGATCATGGTAGCGGCGACGGTGGTGCCACCGGTGCGGCCTTGCGCGACGGCGAAGCCGAGATCGGCGCGCGACAGCTTCATGGCGTCACCGGTCATCGCCAGCGATTCGCGTTCGCCGTCCGAAAGCCCGATCTTGATGCGGCCGTTGACCACCGCGATGGTTGCCGGCACCGCGCCGCCGTCAGCGATGATCTTTTCGACATTGGCCGCCATGGCGCCATTGTCGGGATAGGGCATGCCATGGGTGATGATGGTACTTTCGAGCGCCACCACCGGGCGCCCGGCGGCCAGGGCCTGCGCCACCGGTGCGTGGATATCGATGAAGGGGCGAGCGGTCTCTGGCGTCATTCTCTGATCTCCAATCCGGAGTGCGGCGCATCCATCAGGAAAGCGTGGCTTCGATGCGCGTTATGAATTTGCCGGTCTCATGCCACTTCCCTGGCATCCGGCACAAGGGCCAGCGCTTCCGCGAAGCTCGCCGCGGTGAATTCGGGCACTGCATTGGCGCTTTCGATGGCCAGCGTTGCCGCGGCGACGCCCTCGCGCACGGCCTGGCGCAGTGGCAGGCCGCGCAGCAGTGCTGCGACCGTCGCACCTGCCAGCGCGTCGCCGGCGCCGGTGACATCGGCGACTTTTCTGGGGACAGGCGGCAGGATCGAAAAGGCGCCTGCCTCGTCGAAACCCAGCACAGGGCCGTTACCGGCCGTGACCACGCCGCGGGCAAGGCCGCTGCACCGCAACCCATCGACCATTTCCCGCTCGGCGGCCCCTGCATTGACGCCAGCCAGCACGACGGCCTCTCGCCGGTTCATGAAAAGCTGGGCCAGCCCGCCGAGAACCGGTATCAGCCGCGTTACCTTCGCCGGCGAAATCGCGATGGCGAAAACCGGTTTGCCGGCGGCGAGCGACAGCAGCCGCTCCAGGGCGGCCGACGGCAAATTGGCGTCGCACAGGATGGCATCGGCGGCGGCCACCTCCTGGCGTATCTTGGAACGCCTGATCTGCTTGGGAAAAGCCAAGTCATACAGCGCCATGTCGGCAAAGCCGACGATCAATTCGCCCTCGCGATCGATCAATGCCGTGTAGCTCGGCGTGGCACGGTCGAGGAACACCGCCGAAAGATCAGCGATGCCTGCCTCGGCGATGGCCCGTGAAACCGTATCGGCCGACGCATCGCCGCCCCGCATCGACAACAGGGAGGCCGACACGCCGCGCCGCACCATGCTGCGCAACGCATTGAAGACGCCCCCGCCGACATCCTCGCGCATCGTGCCGGGATTGGAGGCTGCCGGCACGTAGGGACCGTACACCTGGCCACGCCGGTCGATATGGGCGCCGCCCAAGGCCAGTATCTTCGGGGATTCCACCATGGCGGCGATATGACCTTTGTTGTTGCAGCCGCACAAGCGCTAGAGTGCGCGACAGAGCTTCGCATGCAGGTCGGCGATTCGGCCGGGCGATACGATCGAGCCGTCTGGCCCAATGCGGAGCCCGTTCGTGCCCGGGATTGCGAGACAAAAAAAGAACAAATCGCAATATCGCTTGTTTTTCAGTTGGTTGTCACCCCTTGCCAAATGAGAACAAAAAAGGTACAAAATGGCAGGGATTACGGATTGTCCGGCCTTCATTGACGACCAAGGGGTGATGTATCATGGCTCAGAATTCTTTGCGGCTGGTAGAGGATAAGGCAGTGGACAAATCAAAGGCTCTGGATGCGGCGCTGTCGCAAATCGAGCGGGCTTTCGGCAAGGGCTCGATCATGCGGCTCGGCGCCAACGAGCAGGTCGTCGAGATCGAAACGGTGCCGACCGGCTCGCTCGGTCTCGACATCGCGCTCGGCGTCGGTGGCTTGCCGCGCGGCCGTATCATCGAGATCTATGGGCCGGAAAGCTCCGGTAAGACGACCCTGGCCCTGCACACCGTGGCTGAAGCCCAGAAGAAGGGCGGCATCTGCGCCTTCGTCGATGCCGAACACGCGCTCGATCCGGTCTACGCCCGCAAGCTCGGCGTCGATCTTGAAAACCTGCTGATCTCGCAGCCCGACACCGGCGAGCAGGCGCTGGAGATTTGCGACACGCTGGTGCGTTCCGGCGCCATCGACGTGCTGGTGGTCGATTCGGTGGCGGCGCTGACGCCGCGTGCCGAGATCGAGGGCGAGATGGGCGATTCGCTGCCGGGCCTGCAGGCCCGCCTGATGAGCCAGGCGTTGCGCAAGCTGACCGCCTCGATCTCGCGCTCCAACACCATGGTCATCTTCATCAACCAGATTCGCATGAAGATCGGCGTCATGTTCGGTTCGCCCGAAACCACGACCGGCGGCAACGCACTGAAATTCTACGCTTCGGTTCGCCTCGACATCCGCCGTATCGGCTCGGTCAAGGATCGCGACGAGGTCGTCGGCAACCAGACCCGCGTCAAGGTGGTCAAGAACAAGCTGGCGCCGCCCTTCAAGGTGGTCGAGTTCGACATCATGTATGGCGAGGGCGTCTCCAAGACCGGCGAGCTGGTCGACCTTGGTGTCAAGGCCGGCGTGGTCGAGAAATCGGGCGCCTGGTTCTCCTACAATTCGCAACGTCTCGGCCAGGGCCGCGAGAATGCGAAACTGTTCCTGCGCGACAATCCCGATACCGCGCGCGAGATCGAGCTGGCGCTCAGGCAGAATGCCGGATTGATCGCCGAAAAGTTCCTCGAAAATGGTGGCTCCGAGGGCAATGGGGACGACGGTTTTGAGGACGAAGCCGGCGCGATGTAGGCAACGGCCGGAGTTTGGCCAGAAATCCAGCCTATTACCCGATGCTTAAGTAACAGAGTTCTGTAGTACCGCGTTCCAAACCGCCGGCCATCGCGCTGGCGGTTTTCGTTTGGGCGGCCCCGCAAGTGCCGGTGCAAAGCGCGAATTGGCTTAATTCCGTGTTTCTGGACAGGGTCAAGAGCTACGGCTAAAAGGCCAACTGCATCTTCTAGAAAATACAGAGCCATCTCCCGCCGGTCCGGCCGGCGGCTCTCTTGAAAAGGCAGTATCCATGAGTGGCGTCAACGAGATCCGGTCGACCTTTCTCGACTATTTCCGCAAGGAGGGCCACGAGGTCGTGGCCTCGAGCCCGCTCGTGCCGCGCAACGATCCGACATTGATGTTCACCAATGCCGGCATGGTGCAGTTCAAGAACGTCTTCACCGGTTTGGAGAAGCGACCCTATTCGCGTGCCACCACAGCTCAGAAAAGCGTTCGCGCCGGCGGCAAGCACAACGATCTCGACAATGTCGGCTATACCGCGCGCCACCTGACCTTCTTCGAGATGCTGGGCAATTTCTCTTTCGGCGATTACTTCAAGGAGCGTGCCATCGAGCTTGCCTGGAACCTCATCACCAGGGAGTTCGGGCTGAAGAAGGACAAGCTGCTGGTCACCGTCTATCACACGGACGACGAGGCGGCCGGCTTCTGGAAGAAGATCGCTGGTTTCTCCGACGATCGCATCATCCGCATCCCGACCTCCGACAATTTCTGGGCGATGGGCGACACCGGTCCTTGCGGACCATGCTCGGAAATCTTCATCGATCGTGGCGAGCACATCTGGGGTGGGCCTCCCGGCAGTCCCGAGGAAGACGGCGATCGCTTCCTTGAATTCTGGAACCTGGTGTTCATGCAGTACGAGCAGGTGACGAAAGAGGAGCGGGTCGACCTGCCGCGCCCGTCGATCGACACAGGGATGGGCCTGGAGCGCATGGCATCCATCCTGCAAGGGGTGGAGAGCGTCTTCGAGACCGACCTGTTTCGTCATTTGATCGATGCGGCGTCCTCGGCACTTGGGCGCGCGCCCGACGCCGAAACGGTCGCGTCCTACCGCGTCATTGCCGACCATCTGCGCTCGTCCTCCTTCCTGGTCGCCGACGGCGTGCTGCCGTCGAACGAAGGCCGCGGCTATGTGCTGCGCCGCATCATGCGCCGCGCCATGCGCCATGCGCAGTTGCTGGGGGCGAACGAGCCGCTGATGTGCAAGCTGGTGCCGGCGCTGGTGCGCGAGATGGGCCAGGCCTATCCCGAACTGGCACGCGGCGAAACGATGATTGCCGAGACCCTGAAACTCGAGGAGACCCGCTTCCGCAAGACGCTGGTGCGTGGCCTCGGGCTGCTCTCCGAGGCGACGGAGAAGCTCGGCGCCGGCGACATGCTCGATGGCGAAACGGCGTTCAAGCTCTACGACACCTATGGTTTCCCGCTCGACCTGACGCAGGATGCGCTGCGGCAGCGCGGCATCTCGGTCGACCTTGCCGGTTTCACCAATGCGATGGAGCAGCAGAAGGCGGAGGCGCGCAAGCACTGGGCCGGGTCCGGCGAGGCCGCCACCGAGACGGTTTGGTTTTCCGTGCGTGAAAAGACCGGCGCCACCGAATTCCTCGGCTACGAAACCGAGCAGGCGGAAGGCCTCATCGAGGCGCTGGTCAAGGATGGCAAGACCGTCGACAGCGCCGGCAAGGGCGATGCGGTCGCCGTGGTCGTCAACCAGACGCCGTTCTACGGCGAGTCCGGCGGCCAGATGGGTGACACCGGCATGATCTCGGGCGAGGGCTTCTCGATCGAGATCTCCGACACGCAGAAGAAAGCCGATGGCCTTTTCGTGCATCTCGGCAAGGTGGTCGCAGGCATGGTCAGGGCGGGTGCCGCGGTCGAACTGAAGGTCGATCATGCCAGGCGCTCCAGGCTGCGCGCCAACCACTCCGCGACGCACCTGATCCACGAGGCGTTGCGCGAGGTGCTGGGCACCCATGTCGCGCAGAAGGGCTCGTTGGTCGCACCCGAGCGTCTGCGCTTCGACATCTCGCACAACAAGCCGATCTCCGCGCAGGAGCTGGAAGAGGTCGAGCGCATGGCCAACGAGATCGTCGTGCAGAATGGCCCGGTGACCACGCGCCTGATGTCAGTCGACGACGCCATTGCAGAGGGCGCGATGGCGCTGTTCGGCGAGAAGTATGGCGATGAGGTGCGCGTCGTGTCGATGGGCACGGGCTTGCATGGCGCCAAGGCCAACCGGCCTTATTCGGTCGAGCTCTGCGGCGGNGTCGGCTTCCTCGGCAAGGCGGTGTCAGGTGTCTCGCCGAAGGACCTGAAACCGTTGGCCGACGCGGGCAAGACTTCGTTGGGCTCTGGCGTCGTCGTGTTCGTTGGCGCCGGCGAGGACAACAAGGCGAGCGTCGTGGTCGCAGTCACCGCTGATCTCGTCAGCCGCTTCAGCGCCGTCGACCTTGTTCGCGTGGCCTCCGCCGCATTGGGCGGGCAGGGCGGCGGCGGCCGCCCCGACATGGCCCAGGCCGGCGGCCCGGATGCGTCGAAGGCCGATGATGCGATCGCGGCAGTGAGGGCGGCGCTGGAAGCAGCGTAGCTACCCACGCGTGGGGCTAGGCGAAATCCTTTCTCTTAGGGCAGCGCCGCCCCTCATCTGGCTGCCGCCATCTTCTCCCTGTTGAACGGGGAGAAGGGCGCTTTCGTCGCGGCCTTCGCCAATCGCCCTCGTTGCAGGAGAGCGCCGGCAACGCGACCAGCCTCTTTCTCCCCGTTCACGGAGAGAAAGGCCCGGCAGGGCAATGAGGGGCGGCGCTGACGTCGAGGAAGCTCACCTCGAATTACGCTTTTTCGGTACGCACGAAGCTCGGGCGGCCAGCCATTCGCAAATACAAATCCCAGATGCCTGCAAACTGCGTCAGCAAGTTGTGCCCTTCTGGAACCTTGACGAAGTAGGCGATGATCGGCGCCGCGTGCAGATCGGCAAGCGTCAGCTGGTTGCCGAGCAACCATGGGCCTTGTGCCTTCAGTGACGTCAACACCTTGAGCACCGTCTCGGCTTGCCGAAGGCCATTGGCGATCAAAGCCACGTCCGGCTCCGTCTTCTGCAGCCGCTCGACGGCGACGTCCCATACCATCGCCCTGTAAGCATAGGCGTCGAGTATGCCGATGATCTGGTTCATGGTTGCGCGGGCGAGCGGATCGGTCGGCTGGAGAGCAGGGCCCGCAAAACCCTCGTCGACGTAGCGAGCGATCGCGCTCGCCTCGAACAGGCGGAAAGTATCATGCTCGAAGGCCGGGATGCGGCCGAAGGGATGGTGTTTGCCGTACCATTCCGGCACGCCACCTTCTGCAAAGATGTCGACCGGCACTATGTCGTAGGCAATGCCTTTCTCCTCGAGCGCAAGCCGGACGATGCGTACATAGACGCTGTAGTCCGCGCCGTAGACGACCGGCTTGCCCATTTGTCCTCGAGGTGGGTTAGGCCATCGCTTTCTGCAAATTCTCGTCGATCTTGTCGAGGAAGCCGGTGGTCGAGAGCCAAGGCTGATCGGGGCCGATCAAGAGCGACAGGTCCTTGGTCATGAAGCCGCTCTCGACAGTCTGGATGCAGACCTTTTCCAGCGTCTCGGAAAAACGCTTCAGTTCGACGTTGTCGTCGAGCTTGGCGCGGTGCGCGAGGCCTCGCGTCCAGGCGAAGATCGACGCGATCGAATTGGTCGAGGTTTCCTCGCCCTTCTGATGCTGGCGATAGTGGCGCGTCACGGTGCCGTGCGCGGCTTCCGCTTCCACGGTCTTGCCATCGGGCGTCATCAGCACCGAGGTCATCAGGCCGAGCGAACCGAACCCTTGCGCCACCGTGTCGGACTGGACGTCGCCGTCATAGTTCTTGCAGGCCCAGACATAGCCGCCCGACCATTTCAGGCTCGAGGCCACCATGTCGTCGATCAGGCGGTGCTCGTACCAAAGCTTCTTCGACTTGAACTCGGCCTCGAATTCAGCCTCGTAAACGTCCTGGAAAATATCCTTGAAGCGGCCGTCATAGGCCTTGAGGATGGTGTTCTTGGTCGACAGGTAGACCGGATAGTTGCGCAGCAGGCCGTAGTTCAGCGACGCCCGGGCGAATTCGCGGATGGACTCGTCGAGATTGTACATGGCCATGGCGACACCGGCGCCGGGCGCGTCGAACACGTCGTGCTCTATGACCTGGCCGTCCTCGCCGACGAACTTGATCGTCAGCTTGCCCTTGCCGGGAAAGCGGAAATCAGTGGCGCGATACTGGTCGCCGAAGGCGTGGCGGCCGACGATGATCGGCTTGGTCCAGCCGGGCACCAGGCGCGGCACGTTCTTCATGATGATCGGCTCGCGAAAGATGGTGCCGCCCAAAATGTTGCGGATGGTGCCGTTCGGCGATTTCCACATCTTCTTCAGCTTGAATTCCTCGACGCGCTGCTCGTCGGGGGTGATGGTCGCGCATTTCACGCCGACACCGTATTTCTTGATGGCGTTGGCCGAATCGATGGTCACCTGGTCGTTGGTGGCGTCGCGATGCTCGACGCCCAGGTCGTAATATTCGAGCTTGAGGTCGAGATAAGGGTGGATCAGCTTGTCCTTGATGAACTGCCAGATGATGCGGGTCATCTCGTCGCCGTCGAGTTCGACGACCGGGTTCGCCACCTTGATCTTCGCCATGGAAAGAATGCCTCGTTGCTGGGAATGGGACGGCCTTGCCCGCGTGGCGTCGGCCGGGGATGCCGCCCGTATATCAAAGCGCTTTTGGCCACGCAAACGGCGACGGTCACGAATGTGAGGCCACGGCGCCGTCATTTGCGACTGCTTCATTTTCGCGGCCGAATATGGCAGGGGACGCTGAAATGCCGCAAACAGCAGTTCATTGACAACCATGCCCATCACCAAAGACCCCGATAGCACCGCAGCCGCCGGCCCGGCGATCATCCTTGTCGAGCCGCAGCTCGGCGAGAATATCGGCATGGTCGCCCGCGCCATGGCCAATTTCGGACTGTCGGAACTGCGTCTGGTCAATCCGCGCGATGGCTGGCCGAGCGAGAAGGCGCGTGCCGCCGCCAGCCGTGCCGACCACGTCATCGATGCCGTCAAGGTTTTCGACGATCTGGCCTCGGCACTTGCCGACCTGAACTTCGTCTTCGCCACCACCGCCAGGCAACGCGACGGCTTCAAATCCGTGCGCGGCCCAGTGGAAGCGGGCAGGATGCTGCGCGCCCGTCACGGAATGGGGCAGCGCACCGGCATCCTGTTCGGTCGCGAGCGCTTCGGCCTCTACAATGACGAGGTTGGCCTCGCCGACGAGATCGTCACTTTCCCGGTCGATCCTGATTTCTCCTCGCTCAACATCGCCCAGGCGGCCTTGCTGATGTCCTACGAGTGGATGAAGTCGGGCCTGGAGGACGAGACCAGGACGAACTTTACCGGCCCTGACATGAAGCCGGCCAGCAAGGAAGAATTGCACGGCCTGTTCGCCTATCTCGAAGGCGCGCTCGAGGCGCGCGGCTATTTCAGGCCGGCGCCGAAGAAGCCGAAAATGGTCGACAATCTGCGCGCCGTGCTGACGCGGGCAGGCTTTGCGGAACCGGAGCTCAAGGTGCTGCGCGGCATAATCTCTTCGCTCGACCGGTTCTCACCGGCGATGCCGCGCGGCGATGGGTCACCTGGCGATGACCCGAGGCGTTTGCCAGCGGCCGCCGCGCGCGCCCGCAAGGCGGAGGCGGCTGGCCGGGCACCGCACGCTGGCGGCGACGACACGGACACGCCGCCGCTGGGCGGCAAGGGAACCGACAATGACTGACCAGCCGATCCTGATGTTCGATTCCGGCGTCGGCGGTCTGACCGTGTTGCGCGAGGCACGCGTCCTGATGCCCGACCGGCGCTTCATCTATGTCGCCGACGATGCCGCTTTTCCTTTTGGCGCCTGGGAGGAGCCGGCCCTAAAGGAGCATATACTCGGCCTATTCGCCAAACTGCTCGACCGGTTTGCGCCCGCTATCTCCGTTATCGCCTGCAACACCGCCTCGACACTGGTGATCGACGCGCTGCGCGAAAGATTTCCCGGCCATCCCTTCGTCGGCACGGTGCCAGCGGTCAAGCCGGCGGCCGAGCGCACGCGCTCCGGGCTGGTCTCGGTGCTGGCGACGCCGGGCACGGTGAAGCGCCAGTACACGCGCGACCTGATCAGCAAATGGGCGCAGAAATGCCATGTCCGCCTGGTCGGCAGCGACAGGCTGGCTGGCCTGTCCGAAGCCTATATGCGCGAGGGCTTCGTCGACGAGGAGGTCGTGCGCGCCGAGATCGCGCCATGCTTCATCGAGCGGGACGGCAGGCGCACCGACATCGTCGTGCTGGCCTGCACGCACTATCCCTTTCTGGTCAATCGCATGCGCAAGACCGCCCCCTGGCCGGTCGACTGGATCGATCCGGCCGAGGCGATCGCACGGCGCGCCCTTTCGCTGCTGCCGCCCATCGATGGCGCGCTGCCGCAAACCGAGCCTGACATCGCGGTTTTCACCTCGGGCAAGGCGGACTTTGCAGTCAGCCGCCTGATGCAGGGGTTCGGGCTGACCGTGCACTTGGACAGTGGCAAAACCGCCCACCACTCAAACAGGTTCGAAGACGATGCTGCGTTGATCCGGATCGGCCAGGACCAGCCTTAGCGTCAGACCATCGCCCTGTCTGAGCCCCGAGGCCTTCACGGTGGCAACGACAGCCATGTCGGCAAGCTGAATGCGCATGCCATGGTCGACGAAGTCGGTGACGACGGCTTTGAACGTCTCGCCCTCGCGCCCCTCCAGCATTACCGCCTCGGCAAGGTCGATGGCCGCGTGGTTGATCTGCGAAGCGCGACTATCCGCACGTCCCATCGCCTTCGGCAATCTGGCGAACGCCTCGGTGACAGGCTGGGGCACGGGCTGGCCGTTGGCGATAGCCAGCGCGCAGCGAACGACATAGCGGTCGCCAAGGCGCCTTAGAGGCGCCGTTGCGTGGGCATAGGTCGCGGCCATCGCCTCATGCCAGGGGACAACGCCGTCCTGATACGGTTGATAAGATGCGCCGGGGCTCGCATGGCGGATTTCCAGCATCAGCGCCGCCTGATGCGGATCGGTCGGATCGAGGGTTCGCTGATAGTCCCTCAAATTGGCGGAAGCCGGCCAGGACAATCCGAGAGCCTGTGCGGCGTTGCGCAGCCTTTGAACCTTGAAGGCATCCGGCCCCGACATCACCCGAAACAGGCCGGTATGATGCGCAAGCATGGCATCGGCAATCGCCATGTTGGCGGCCAGCGAAAGCGCGGCGTTGTCCTGCTCGGATTGCAGCAGTGGTCTGAACGAAAGCCGGAATGTGCCGTCGGCGAGCCTTTCCACCTCCTGCTCGGGTGGGTCGACGCGGGAAGCCCCACGGCGCTGTTCGTTCGCGGCCATGCGCCGCGCCATTTCGGCGAAGTCGGCCGGGACATCCGAGGCCTTCACCCTGTCATAGGCGAGCTTCGCGCGGCTTTGAATGATTGCCCGCTCCGCGCCGTCCAGCTTCGTCGCGCCGTCCTGCGCAACCCGAACCGTGAAGATGACAGCCGGACGGGGTCCATCCGGCAACAGGCTTGCCGCGCCCTCGGCAATCACCGGCGGGTAGAGCCCGGCCTTGCCGTCCGGCAAGTAAAGCGTCTCGCCCCGCGTCCAGGCTTCGCGATCAATCGCGTCGCCGTCCTCGACGAACCAGGCCACGTCGGCGATGGCGTAATGCAGCAGAAGATCGCCACCGCTCGCCTCGATCGAGAACGCCTGGTCAAGATCGGTGGAAGCAGCCGGATCGAGCGTGACGAACAGGATATCAGTCCGATCGGCATGCTGGTTGGGCACACGTTTGGCCGCCGCCTCCGCCGCCGCAAGCACATCAGCCGGAAATCCGTCCGGCACGTGGAATTCGGCGCGTATTTTCGTCAGTCCAGTGGCGAGAACCTGTGAGGGATCGGTCAGGGATTTCATTTAGCCGTCCTACACTGGGGCTCCGGACACGGGAAGGCTGCTGACGAAAATCGCCGAGCGTGGCCTCGGACTGGCACCAAGCGGACCGGGAGCCGCGCCGCTGGCGCTGGAACCGCTGCCGAAGCATGGCGTTTCTCCTGACAGCAAAGGAGACCCGCCATGCCAGCCACTTCGAAAGCCCAGCAGAAAGCCGCCGGCGCCGCACTCTCCGCCAAACGCGGCGAGACCAAGAAAAGCGAACTCAAGGGCGCCTCCAAGGGCATGTATGAATCGATGAATGAAAAACAGCTCGAGGAATTCGCCGAGACGAAGCGCAAGGGACTACCGGAGAAAAAATCCTAGGATTGAGCGCTTCGAGCCAGACTATCCTGGAATGAAAAAGGGCCAGCGACGTTCGCTGGCCCGGGATTGTCGCGTTGAACATCCCTACCAGCGGCAGCGCCGTACTCTCTCGACGATCACTCTGCGATGGCCATGCCGCCACACCACGCGCTTCTTCACGATGACGCGGCAAACCTGCTTGTGGCCGTGCCAATGACGCGCCATGGCCGGCTCAGGCGCCACCGCCATCGACCCAGCAAGCACCGCGGCGCCTGCCAGGGTAAGGAAAAACTTCTTCATGCAATTAAGCTCCTCTAGCTCCAGTCCCTTCCTGGTGCCGCTGGCGCAAAACCTCCCGCCGCATCGGCATCGCATCAACGCCTTGGACGCTATAGGGTTGCGTTGTGCCGCGCCACTCACAAGCTTGACATCGGTTAAATCTCGGTTTAACCAGCCGCCAACGCCGGGCAGCGATGTCCGGTGTTTGTTTTGTATACGCAAGATCTGTCACGACAATCGTTTCCGATCCTGTTTGAACTGACGTGTCCCGTGGGTTTTCCGCCGCGTTGCGTGGGAAAACCCTGTCAGGTCTCGAAAACGGAGGCCAGAGGAGGGCGCGTTTCCTTCACCCGGACCATGAGGTGCCGGGTGTGTTGTTTTTGAAAGGGAATGCGATGAGCAAGCGCGAATCCGCGAAATACAAGATCGACCGCCGTCTCGGCGAAAATATCTGGGGCCGCCCTAAGTCCCCGGTCAACAAGCGTGAATACGGCCCCGGCCAGCATGGCCAGCGCCGCAAGGGCAAGCTTTCCGACTTCGGCCTGCAGCTCCGTGCCAAGCAGAAGCTGAAGGGCCACTACGGCGACGTGTCGGAAAAGCAGTTCCGCAAGGTCTATGAAGAGGCCGATCGCCGCAAGGGCGACACTTCGGAGAACCTGATCGGCCTGCTCGAATCGCGTCTCGACGCGGTCGTCTACCGCTCCAAGTTCGTGCCGACCATTTTCGCCGCCCGTCAGTTCGTCAACCACGGCCACGTCAACGTCAACGGCAAGCGCGTCAACATCGGCTCGTATCGCTGCAAGCCGGGCGATGTCGTCGAAGTGCGCGAAAAGTCGAAGCAGCTGGTGATCGTCCTTGAATCGGTCGGCCTCGCCGAGCGCGACGTGCCGGACTACATCGAAGCCGATCACAACAAGATGGTCGCGACCTTCTCGCGCATCCCGGGCCTGGCGGACGTTCCGTTCGCCGTGCAGATGGAACCGAACCTGGTCGTCGAATTCTACTCGCGCTAAGCGAACGCTTTTTTGCGATACCGGAAGGCCGCCCTCGTAGGCGGCCTTTTGTTTTGGGCACCCGCTTTGCGGTGTGTCGCTAAAATCAATTTCGATTTTCCGGACAATGCGCTAAGCCGGGCGCAAGTCACATCCGGGGCGTCGCGCCATGAACATGCAGCCTGACATCGAAACACTTGAACCGGCCGCCGAAGGCGGCTCTCACCCGCTGTTCGCCGATGTACCGTCCTCGGTCGAGTTCAACAAGCTGCGCAAGCGACTGCTGCGGCTGACCCGCCAGGCGATCGAGGATTTTTCGATGGTGAAGCCGGGCGAGCGCTGGCTGGTCGCGCTATCGGGCGGCAAGNACCCGCCAGGCGATCGAGGATTTTTCGATGGTGAAGCCGGGCGAGCGCTGGCTGGTCGCGCTATCGGGCGGCAAGGATTCCTACGGTCTGCTGGCCATGTTGCTTGATCTCAATTGGCGCGGGATGCTGCCAGTCGAGTTGCTGGCCTGCAATCTCGACCAGGGCCAGCCGAATTTCCCCAAGCATATCCTGCCCGAATATCTCCACACCAACGGCATAGCGCACCGCATCGAATACCGGGACACCTATTCGGTCGTCACCGACAAGCTCCCTGAAGGCAGCACCTATTGCTCGCTCTGCTCGCGGCTGCGGCGCGGCCATCTCTATAGGATCGCTCGCGAGGAAGGCTGCTCGGCCCTGGTCCTCGGCCATCATCGCGAGGACATCCTCGAAACCTTCTTCATGAACCTGTTCCATGGCGGCCGGCTTGCCGCCATGCCGCCAAAACTGCTCAACGACGAAGGCGACGTCATGGTGTTGCGGCCGCTGAGCTACTGTGCCGAAATCGATCTGGAGAAATTCGCTGCCGCGATGCGGTTCCCGATCATCCCTTGCGATCTCTGCGGCAGCCAGGAAGGGCTGCAGCGCAACGCCATGAAGGCGATGCTCGAGGACATCGAAAAGCGCATGCCCGGCCGCAAGGACACCATGATTCGCGCTCTGTCCAACACCAGGCCGTCGCATTTGCTCGACCGAAAGCTGTTCGATTTCGCCGCCCTCAATGAAACCCTCGCGATCAGGCAAGACATTTCCGATGACATTTGACGACACCGCGATCGACTGGCTGGCCGGCATTCTGGCCGAGGCAGCCCAAGCAGAAATCATGCCGCGCTTTCGCCGACTGGGCGACGGCGACGTCAGGCAGAAGACTTCCGCCGCCGACCTGGTGACGGAGGCCGATGTCAACGCCGAGCGGCTGATCACCGCCAGGCTGCGCGAGCGTTATCCCTCTGCCATGGTGGTGGGCGAGGAGGCCTGCTCCGAAGATCCGGCGCTGCTCGACGGCTTGGGCGAGGCCGAACTGGCGTTCACCGTCGACCCGGTCGACGGGACCTTCAATTTCGCGTCCGGCGTGCCGCTGTTTGGGGTCATGCTGGCGGTCGTGGTCAGGGGGGAGACGGTCGCGGGCATCATCCATGATCCGGTGGGCAAGGACTGGCTTATCGCCGCCAGGGGCGCCGGAAGCCATATCAGCCATTCCAATGGCAGCCTGGAGAAAGTGCATGTGGCGCCGCCCGTGCCGATCTCGCGGATGACCGGCGCGGTCTCCTGGCAATATCTCGACGAACCGGAGCGCTCGCGCCTGGCGCGCAACCAGACCAAGGCACTGTCGCAGTTCGCCTACCGCTGCGCTGCTCACGAATATCGCCTGCTGGCGAGCGGGCATGCGCATTTTGTCGTCTACAACAAGCTGATGCCCTGGGATCATCTGCCCGGCGTGCTGATCCATCAGGAGGCCGGCGGCCATGCCGCTCGGATCGACGGCAGCGCTTATCTGCCTTCGCATGTCGATGGCGGTCTCCTTGTCGCGCCGGACCAGGACAGCTGGCAGGAACTGCGCCGCGAGCTGTGGGCGGAATAGGACAATTCCTGTGGCTTGAACCCTTGTATGATCGAGCCGGGCGTTTTGGCGGAGGCTCCCGGATGAAACCTCGGTTCGCAATTTTTGCGGCGGCTCTTGCCGGAGTGCTGTTTGCGAACTCCAGCGCGGCAATCGCGCAAGAACGCCCCTGTCACAGTCACGATCCCATCGACACCATCAAGGAGATGTCGGACGCTATCCATGCCTGTTGGAAGCCGCCACCCGGAACCGCGGGCATGTCCTTGACGATGCGGTTCTCGCTTCGTCGCGATGGCACCCTGATCGGGACGCCTCGCGCCACCTATTCCGATCTGGGGGCCGATCCGCGGCTCAGCCGAGCCTTCGTGGCGTCCATCCTCAAGGCGCTCGACGACGCTCTGCCATTGCCCTTTTCGGATGGCATGGGCAGAGCGATCGCGGGGCGAATGCTCTCTCCTCGCTTCACCGCGGCGCTTGAAGGCGCATCCTGACACCACCAGCAAACGAAAATCAGTGCAGGTCGGTGACGTGGCCTGAAACGGGGGCGTTCTGCGGCTGGAACATCTTGCCGCGCTCGGCAAACAGGATCATCAGCAGCGCGGCGACCGAGACGCTGCAGAAACCGGCGGCCAGCGGCGTCACCGTGCCGTTGAAAGCCTGGCCGATCAGCGTGCCGAGAATGCCGCCGAGAAAAGTCTGCATGAAACCCAGGATGGACGACGCCGTGCCGGCCAACTGGCCAAGCGGCTCCATGGCCAACGCATTGAAATTGGCTCCAAGACAGCCAAACGGCAGCATGGCACTGGCAAAGAAGGTGATGAACAGCCAGAGCGGCATCTTCGTTTCCAGTGAAACCACCAGCCAGGCCAGGCTGATCACCAGAAACAGCAGTAGCGCGCTTTGCGACAGGCGGCGCATGCCGACGCGGCCGACGAGGCGCGAGTTCAGATAGTTGGAGAAGGCGAGTACGCCCGCGACACCGGCGAAGATGACGGGAAACATCTCGCCGACGTCGAAGATGTTGACGTAAATCTGCTGCGCCGAGGCAATGAAGCCGAACATGGCGCCGAAGATGAAGGTGCTGGCGAAGGCATAGCAGAGCGCGATGCGGTTGGTGAGAACGATGCGGAAACCGCCGAGGATGGATGAAACCGTCAGTGGCCGGCGATATTCGGGATGCAGCGTCTCGGGCAGGCGCAGCAGCGACCATGTCGAGACAATCATAGCTCCGACGGCCATGGTGACGAATATCCAATGCCAGGTCGCGAATAGCATGATGAACTGGCCGATGCCTGGAGCCACGACCGGGATCGCCATGAACACCATGAAGATCAGCGACATGACCTCGGCCATACGCCGGCCGTCGAATGTATCACGCACGATCGAAACCGCTATGACGCGCGTGGCTGCCGCGCCAAGGCCTTGCACGGCGCGGCATATCAAGAGCGTTTCAAAGCTCGGCGCGATGGCGGCCGCGGCGGCCGCCGCCACATAGATAATCAGGCCGGCGACAAGCGGCGAGCGGCGCCCGAACCGGTCCGAGATCGGCCCGAAGAACAGTTGTCCGCCGCCGAAACCCAGTATGTAGGCGGTGACAACATATTGCCGATGATTTTCGTTCTCGACCCCGAGCGAAGCGCCGATCTGCTGCAGCGCCGGCAGCATGATGTCGATGGCTAGCGAATTGAGCGCCATCAGCGCGGCGCAGAGCGCAATGAACTCCCAGCGCGGAATCGGCAATTGGCCTGCCCGGGGCAAGGTGCTTGCCCCTTGCGGCGCTGATTTCTGCTGGTCCACGGCAAGTCCGATCTCTCAAACGAAAACGCGCCGGCGGGCCGGCGCATTTGGCTCGTCCTGGTCCCGGGATCCGGGCTTGTAAAGTTGCCGAGGTGGGGCCGCCTCGGTGGCCTGGGCATGTCGAAATCGACATGCCTGAACGGAAGTCAGGCGGCGCCTTTGACGCTCACGCCCTTCTCGACCAGGAAGGTCTGCAACTCGCCGGCCTGGAACATTTCGCGAATGATATCGCAGCCGCCGACGAATTCGCCCTTGACGTAGAGTTGCGGGATTGTCGGCCAGTTGGAATAGTCCTTGATGCCCTGGCGCAGTTCGGCGGAGTCCAGAACGTTCACGCCTTTGTAGTCGGCGCCGATATAGTCGAGGATCTGGACCACCTGGCCGGAAAATCCGCATTGGGGGAAGCCCGGCGTGCCCTTCATGAAAAGGACGACGTCGTTGCCCTTCACTTCATTATCGATGTAGTCGTTGATGCCGCTCATGGAATATCCTTTCACGCCTGTGGGAGTCAGGCTCGAAACATGTCCCTCAAATAAACCCATAGGTTGCCCGAAACAAGACTTTAGCCGTGCCGTCACCCGAATGGCGCAAAGAATGGCCGGTTTTGGGCCAAGCGTGTCGGGTGGAAATGCCTCAGTCGGGAACGCTGGTCTGCAGCGCCAGCGCGTGCAGCACGCCGCCCATATTGCCCTTCAATGCGTCATAGACCATCTGATGCTGCTGGACGCGGCTTTTTCCGCGAAAGCTCTCGGCCACGACCTCAGCGGCGTAGTGGTCGCCGTCACCGGCGAGGTCGCGAATCGTCACACGGGCATCCGGTATGCCGTCCTTGATCAGTTTCTCGATGTCGTGGGCATCCATTGCCATTGCGGAAATTCCTGTTTCGGGAGGGCGGCGGCGCGGCGGCCCCTGCGATGAGAGTCGGGCAAGCCTAGAGCCTTTCCAATCCGGATTGAAGCGGTTCTGTCCAGTGTCCGTTCTGCTGGTGTTCAGGCGATGCTTTCACCCGGCCCCTGCGCCGGCTCATCCTCGCGCATCGAGAAGGCGCGGCCAAGGCTGAAGACCAGCACGTAGAGCGGGATGTTGACCGCCATGTTGGCGATCGGCAGATAGCTGGTCATTCGCCAGGCAGGCGAGAAGAACGGCTGGCCATAACCATCGCAGACAAGCGAAGAGCCGTACTCCCACAAGGCCCCCAAGACGGCCGAGACGGCGAAAAGCTTGATGCAGGTGACGACGTGTCTTGTCCGCGCCTGGTCCGGCAGAAGCCGATTCCAGAGCACCAGGCAGACGATCGGAACCGCATAGATGAGGTTCTGCAGGACAAGCATCGGAAGCGTGCCGTTGGCCGCGGCGAGGAATTCTCCGCGCGTTTCCAGCCTGGGACAAACCTCGCTCGATGTCGTCGAGAGCAGGAAGAAGACGAATGGCCCGAGGCACCAGAAGAAGAACAGCGACGGCCAGAATACGACTGCAAGCAGCGCCCGGAGGGCCAGTTTCTTGTGATTGAGCGGGATCTCTGGACAAAACGGTTTTCCGTTTGTCCGAGAAAACGGGGTTCCACTTTTCGGGATCATGCTCTGGTCAATTGGCCTGATCCATGAAGCGCGGGAACCAGCCTTCATGGGCGGCGGTCAAGTCGCTGACAGGGATTGCCCTGGCATCGCCCAGCTTCAGCGCGGCGCCCCCGGTCGAGCCGATCCACGGCGCGAAAATGCCGAGTTCGCCCTGCTGCTTGCGGATGGCGTCCCATTCATCGCCATGCGGATCGATCGATAGCGTCAGCAGATAGCGGCCCTGGTCTTCGCCGAACCAGACCGGGATCGGATCGGTACCGACAAGCCCGGGAACGGTCGCGCCGATGCCCGACGCCATCGCCATTTCGGCTAGCGCCACCGCAATGCCGCCATCGGAGACGTCATGCGCGGCAGTGACGATGCCGGATGCGATCAACGAGCGTACATGGTCGCCGACGCGCTTCTCGTGTTCGAGGTCGACCGGCGGCGGCGGGCCGTCGGTTCGGCCGTGGACATCCCTGAAATAGACGGACTGGCCAAGATGCGTTCCCCAGGAAGCCGGTGCGCCGACCAGCAGGATCATCTGGCCCTCCGCGGCGAAACCGATCCGCGCCATCTTCGACCAGTCTGATATCAGGCCGACGCCGCCGATGGTCGGTGTCGGTAGGATGCCCTGGCCGTTGGTCTCGTTGTAGAGCGAGACATTGCCCGACACGATCGGGAAACCAAGCGCCCGGCAGGCGTCGCCGATGCCTTTCACCGCGCCGACCAGTTGGCCCATGATCTCAGGCCGTTCGGGATTGCCGAAATTGAGATTGTCGGTGGCGGCGAGCGGCAGCGCGCCGGTGGCGGTCAGGTTGCGCCAGCATTCGGCCACCGCCTGCTTGCCGCCCTCATAGGGGTCGGCCTCGCAATAGCGCGGCGTCACGTCGGAGGAGAAGGCCAGCGCCTTGGTCGGATGGCCCTCGACCCGCACCACGCCGGCATCACCGCCCGGAAGCTGCAGCGAATTGCCCTGGATCAGCGTGTCGTACTGTTCCCACACCCAGCGGCGCGAAGACAGGTCTGGTCCGCCAAGCAGCTTCAGCAGCGCATCGGCGAGGTCGGCCCGCGGGATATCGTTGGCGGCAAGCGGCGCCGGCTTCTTCGGCTCGACCCAAGGGCGGTCGTATTCGGGAGCCTTGTCACCGAGATCCTTGATCGGCAGGTTGGCGACCTCGTTCCCCTGGTGCCGCACGCGGAAGCGCAGATCGTCGGTGGTCTTGCCGACGATGGCGAAGTCGAGGCCCCATTTGTGGAAGATCGCCTGGGCTTCCTTCTCTTTTTCGGGGCGCAGCACCATCAGCATGCGCTCCTGGCTTTCCGACAGCATCATCTCGTAGGCGCTCATGCGCTCCTCGCGCACCGGCACCTTGTCGAGGTCGAGTTCGATGCCGAGGTCGCCCTTGGCGCCCATTTCGACCGCCGAACAGGTGAGGCCGGCAGCACCCATGTCCTGGATGGCGATAACGGCGCCCGAAGCCATCAGTTCGAGAGAGGCCTCCAGCAGGCATTTTTCGGTGAAGGGATCGCCGACCTGCACGGTCGGGCGCTTCTCGTCGATCTTGTCGTCGAATTCGGCCGAGGCCATGGTGGCGCCGCCGACGCCATCGCGGCCGGTCTTGGCGCCGAGATAGACGACCGGCAGGCCGACGCCCTTTGCCTCGGACAGGAAGATGGCATCGGTCTTGGCAAGGCCCGCGGCAAAGGCGTTGACCAGGATGTTGCCATTGTAGCGGGCGTCGAAATTGACCTCGCCGCCGACCGTCGGCACGCCGAAGGCATTGCCGTAGCCGCCGACGCCGGAAACCACGCCCGCGACCAGATGCCTCGTCTTGGGATGGTCGGGCGCGCCAAAGCGCAGCGCGTTCATCGCCGCGATCGGCCGCGCGCCCATGGTGAAGACGTCGCGCAAGATGCCGCCGACGCCGGTCGCCGCACCCTGATAGGGTTCGATGAAGGAGGGGTGGTTGTGGCTTTCCATCTTGAAGACGACGCAGTCGCCGTCACCGATGTCGACCACGCCGGCATTCTCGCCTGGGCCCTGGATGACCTGCGGTCCGGTCGTCGGCAAGGTGCGCAGCCATTTCTTCGAGGATTTGTAGGAGCAGTGCTCGTTCCACATCGCCGAGAAGATGCCGAGTTCGGTGAAGCTCGGCTCGCGCCCGACCAGGTCGAGGATGCGCTGATACTCGTCCGGCTTCAGGCCGTGCGAGGCGATAAGGTCTGGTGTGATCGGGACGGAATTGGAAATGGTCATGGGCGGCGATTTATGTCCATGGAGCGGGGATTTTGAGTCTCCTCTTATCGCAAGCCTTGCGGCCGATACACCCGTCGGCTGAGGAAAAAGGCAGAAAGCAACAGGGGTGACGACCGCGACAGACCGCGGCGGGCCCTTTGGTGAACAGCGAAAGGCGTCCCCCAGCTTTCAATTGCCCGCAAAACCAAAATTGGGAACGCTCTGATGCCCCGGTCGTTAGGTCGCTATCACCCGAGGAGACAGACCATGGCTACCAAGCAAGGCAAGAACGACAATCGCCTCTCGGACAAGGAAGCTCTCCATATCGCGGAGACCACCGACGTTTCGCCGCGGCAGGCCAAGGAATTGGCTGAGAAGCACGGCAAGGAAAAAGCCGAGAAGGAAGCCAAGAACTTCAAGGCCGAAGGCTGATCCGGGTCCGGTTCCGACAAGTCCCGGTTTCACACGGCGGCGTCTCGAGGCAAGCAGGGAAGCGTGGCCGCGAACGGTTCAGGAAAAACTGTCGTAGCCCGCGCGGCCCTCATCCAGCAGCCGCCTGATCACGCCGACGCCGCCGGCAATATCCTCGCGCCGGTTCGGCTGCGAGACGCCGAAGCGAACCCCATGGAAAACCCGCTCCGAGCGCCCCGCCTTGAACTCATCCTCATCGTCGATCAGCACGCCATGCTCCAGGCAGGCATTCTTGAACGTACCGGAAAGCCATGGGTCGGGCAGGGTGAGCCAGACGAACGGCACTTTGTCGTGCGATTTGAATGAGAAGCCCGCCAAACTTTCGCGCACTATGGACATGCGGGCGCTGATCTCCGCGATGCTGCGCTTGCGGATTTCGCTGGCCTGACCGGAAAGCACCAGCCGGGCATTCACCTCCGCCAGCAGGAATGGCATGCCGCCTGTCATCATTTTATGGGCGACCCGGATGCGATGGCGATAGGCGGGTGGGCAGGAGAGCCAGCCGCCACGCAGTCCGGCGGCGACCGATTTCGACAGGCCGCCGGCGATGATGGTGCGTTCGGGCGCGAATTCGGCAAGCAGCGGTGTCGGGTCGTCGGTCAAATGGCCGTAGAGGTCATCCTCGATCAGGATGACGTTGTAATCACGGGCGACACGCGCAATCGCCTCGCGTCGCGCCGACGACAAGGTCACCAAGGTCGGATTCTGCGCCGTCGGTATCAGGAAGATCATCTTGGGGTGCTTTTGCGCGCAGACGCGTTCGAAATCCGCCGGGTCGAGGCCTTCATCGTCCGATGCCACCAGCGCGGTGCGCCGGCCGATCAGGCCGGCGCTGCGGGAAATCTGGGAGTAGGTGAGGTGCTCGAAGGCGACGTAGTCGCCGGGCGTGGTCAGGGCCGCGATCGCCGCCATCACCGCGGCATGGGTACCAAGGGTGGGGACGATTGTATCGATCGTTGGCCGGAAGGCATTCCGGGACAGCCACCGGGCGCCGGCTTCGTACCAGCGATCCGGGAAGTCGCGTGTGTAACTTGAAATCTCATGCGGATGGTCCTGTGCGGTGCGCGACAGGACGTCGGCTACAACGGCGCCCTGGCCAATATCTGGGGCGGCCGTGCTGTCGAACCGCAACTTGCCCTTGGGGGCATCGACATAGCGCGTGCCCTCCACGCTTGTGTCGGGCGCCTCCGGCTTCGTAACCCCGATGTTTTGACTGAGCACATAGGTACCGCGTCCGACTTCGCCGCTGACGAGACCGCGCTCGCGCAGCAATTGATAGGCCCGCCCGACAGTGCCGACCGTGGCGCCGATGTCGTAGGCAAGGTCGCGCTGCGGCGGCAGCTTCGCCCCCGCGCCGATCACTCCTCGGTCGATATCGGTCTCGATGGAATCCGCGAGACGCTGATACAGCGGTCCTGAACCGGTGAGATCTGGAATCCAATTTGTCATGGTGACAATTTTCTATATTGCACCGTATTGGGAGTCAATACATATCAGTAGCGCACCAAACCAAGGGTGCAATTGACATTTGGGCAGAAAGAAAATGAATACAATCGAAACATTTCGCCGCTCCGGAACCCAATTGCTCGGCCAGCCTGCTCGCCCCTCCGGGCAGCGCGGCTTCGCCGGCCGGGTTGTACAAGTGGTCAGCACGCTGGCGAAATGGATCGACCATCTGCTTGAGCGCCGGCGCGGCCGGCTGGCGCTGCTGGAGATGACCGACGATCAACTCAAGGACATCGGCATCTCACGCTGCGACGCTCACCGCGAAGGCATCAAGCCGCTCTGGGAATAGTGGCCAATCTATCGGGCGTCTTTGCTCCCGAGGCGCCCGATAGCATGGTCGACGAAAACGGCGACGACGCATATCACCAGGAAAAGTATGGTTATGGCGAGCGCGGCCACGGCGACGCTCTCAACGCCGTTCCTGGTGACATCGAGGAAGGGGTAGGGCATTTCGCCCGCCAGCGACGCGCGCATCAGCGCATAGGCCAGATAGGCGATGGGCCAGATAGGCGATGGGCCAGATAGGCGATGGGCCAGATAGGCGATGGGATAGAGCACCCACCAGGAGATGTCGCTCCATCGCGTCCTGCCATCGACGCCCGATATCAGCCACCACAGCACGAACACCACCGGCGTCACGTAGTGCAGCAGGACGTCGCAGAGCAGGAACAGGCCTTGCGGCTGCCAGAGCCGCGCCAGAACCGTGGCATAGACAATGAAGACCAGGGTGATCGAAGCCGCGACGCCCGCGCGCATCCGCGGTCCGGCAAAGGCCGGCAGCCATGCATGGAAGCTGGACGACAACAGCGAGGCGTGCACCAGCACGGCGCCAATGTTGGTCAGAATGGCGAAGAAGCTGAAATAGAACACGATTGAGCCGAGCACGCCGCGGCCCGCTTACATCGAAGCCGGAACGGTGATCGAGAACTGCAAAGCGAGCGCTATCAGGCCAACAGCCAATCCCGCGATCTGCAGGAACCGGCCCATGGCTGGCTCAGGCGGTGGCCGCGCAGGCCGGATTGCCCGCCTGCCAGCGCGCGATATCAGAGCTGATGCGTGCGCCAAGCGGGTCGTTCATCAACGGTCCGAAGACGTCGACACGGCTTGAATTGCCCTGTGCCTGCACGACCAGCAACGGTTTGCCGCCATAGTGCTTGGCCGGCACCAGAAGGAAGCGCGGCGTGCCGCTGAACGAGTTCAGCTCATTGGCCATCTGATATTGCTTGAAGGCCGGATCCTTGCTGGCGATCCAGCATTTGTGGGCCGATATCGCCACCTGTTCCATGGACAGCAGCGCGGCGCTCTTGCCCGACGGCACGGGGGTAATCTTGGGGCTCGATTGACAAGATGCCAAGGCAAAGCCTGACACGGCGATCAGGGCGATCGTCCTGTTCTTGATCAAGCGGCACCCATTTCGAGTTCGGACAGAAAGATCTTCAGGCCGTCGGTCATCTCGCCCCACACCCTGGACAATGCCGGATGCTGCGAGGCGATCTGCTCATAGGCATCGAATCTGGGATAGACGTCGAGCAGGTCGTGGCGGCCGGTCATGGCTCGGAAATTGTTGAAGATGAACCGCGTCGGCGTCAGCCAGGCATCGGCGAAACTGATGTCGCTGCCGAGCGCGAAGGGCCCTTGCGCCATGCGTGCCTCGATGGCGGCCAGCCCATGGTGTAGACGGACGAATTGGGCGTCGATCTCGGCAGTGTTGCCCTTCGGCACGAAATGCAGTTCGAAAAGCTTCATCGTCGGTGTGAGCACGTCGAGATCGACGATGCGGGCAAACATGCGCACCAGCGCGCGGTCCTTCGAATCGGACGGCAACAGCGCCGGTTCGGGAAACCGTTCCTCGAGGTATTCGGCGATGACCACCGATTCGACGATCGTTTCGCCCGAGCCGGTGATCAGAACCGGAATCCGGTTCATTGGCGAGATGGCGCGAAACGCCTCGGGGATCGGAAAACCGGGCGGCGGCGCGATGATCTTGATTGGCACGTCCTTGACATAGGCCAGCGCCCGCACGATCGAAGAGTAGGGCGACAACGGCCGCGAATAGAGTTTCATGACCGTCTCTCCCTCACGCTATGATCTTGAATTGCCGCAATTCTTAAGGTTGCGGTTGCAAACTTCAAGCGGCAATGCCCAAGGCGCCTTCGAACAGCGCTCTGCCGTCATTGCCGCCGTGTGCTGCTTCTATCAGATTCTCGGGATGCGGCATCAGGCCGAGCACATTGCCTTGTTCGTTGACGATGCCGGCAATGTCGTTGATCGAGCCGTTCGGGTTGGTGCCTTCGGCATAACGGAACACCACCTGGCCTTCGCCTTCGAGACGGGCAAGTGTGTCGGCGTCGGCAAAGTAATTCCCGTCGTGATGCGCCACCGGTGAGCGGATGATCTGGCCCGGCTGGTAGCGACGCGTGAACATGGTGTTGGCGTTGGCGATCTCGAGCTTGACCTGCCGGCAGACGAATTTCAGCGAGGTGTTGCGCATCAGCGCACCTGGCAGCAGACCGGCTTCGACGAGGATCTGGAAACCGTTGCAGACGCCGATGACCATGACGCCCTTCGCAGCCTTTTCGGCGACCGCCCGCATGACCGGCATGCGTGCCGCGATCGCGCCGCAGCGCAGATAGTCGCCGAAGGAAAAGCCGCCGGGGATGGCGATCAGGTCGACATCGGGAATTTCGGTGTCGGTCTGCCAGACGGTTGCCGGCGCCTGTCCGGAAATCTTGGTCAGCGCCGCGATCATGTCGCGGTCGCGGTTGAGGCCAGGGAGAAGGACGACAGCTGATTTCATTTTGG
Organism: Mesorhizobium sp. LNHC229A00; assembly: GCF_000502415.1. NCBI lineage: Bacteria > Pseudomonadati > Pseudomonadota > Alphaproteobacteria > Hyphomicrobiales > Phyllobacteriaceae > Mesorhizobium > Mesorhizobium sp. LNHC229A00. The sequence continues at coordinate 124,128 of NZ_AYWQ01000009.1, read as the reverse complement.
TTCGTATGGCCTTTGTGCTTCGGCAAGCTCGCGCGGGCCGAGACGGCGTTCTATGCGTTCAAGTCGATCGTCCTGGCGGGTGAGAATGCCATGGATGTTATGGATGTCACTTTGCGTTGCCACCATGTGGCCCGCATCACATTCAATTCCCGTTTTGTCTCGGAAACGTCCTGACGAAGCTCACCAATGTCGTGACGCACGGGCTCCAGCAGCTCGAACATCAACTCACTGGTGACTTCAGGCATACTGCCTCCGAGACAACCTCAGGTAAGTGTCACACTATAATTCTCGATCACCGTGTTGGCCAGCAGCTTGTCGCACATGGCATTCAGATCGGCTTCGGCCTTGGCCTTGTCGCTTTCCGCCAGTTCGACGTCAAACACCTTGCCCTGCCGTACCGCGCCGACGCCATCGAAGCCCAGCCCCGACAGCGCGTGTTCGATCGCCTTGCCTTGCGGGTCGAGCACACCATTCTTGAGGGTGACGGTAATGCGGGCCTTGATCACGCTGGACATGCTCCTGTTCTGAAGTTGAGGCGCAAGCCGCTGTCAGTGCGGCTTGCCTTTGAGGCCGTCGGTCGAGGCGACAAGCACCGGACCGGTGGGACGCGGCGGCTCGTTCTCGTTCATGATACCGAGGCGACGGGCGACTTCCTGATAGGCCTCGACGAGACCGCCCATGTCGCGGCGGAAACGGTCCTTATCGAGCTTGTCCTGCGTCGCCACGTCCCACAGGCGGCAGGAATCCGGCGAAATCTCGTCGGCCACGACGATGCGCATCATGTCGCCCTCGAACAGGCGACCGCACTCGATCTTGAAGTCGACGAGCTGGATGCCGACCCCCATGAACAGGCCGGAGAGGAAATCGTTGACGCGGATGGCCAGCGCCATGACATCGTCGATCTCCTGCGGGCTTGCCCAGCCGAACGCCGTGATGTGTTCTTCCGAAACCATCGGATCGTCGAGCGCGTCGGCCTTGTAGTAGAATTCGATGATCGAACGCGGCAGGACGGTGCCTTCCTCGATGCCGAGGCGCTTGGACAGCGAACCGGCGGCGACATTGCGCACCACCACCTCGAGCGGGATGATCTCGACTTCCTTGATCAGCTGCTCGCGCATGTTGAGCCGGCGGATGAAGTGGGTCGGGATGCCCATGCGGTTCAAATGGTTGAAGATGTATTCGGAAATGCGGTTGTTGAGCACACCCTTGCCGTCGATGACCTCGTGCTTCTTCTTGTTGAACGCGGTTGCGTCATCCTTGAAGAATTGGATCAGCGTGCCCGGCTCGGGACCTTCATAGAGGATCTTGGCCTTGCCTTCATAAATGCGGCGGCGATTTTTCATTTGAATTTTTCTCTGGATTTGCGGGCAGGCGGCAAGCGACCACTTCCTGTCCGTCCGCCTGAACTAATGCGGCGACGGTGACGTTCAATGCCGGGTCTATCCCAATCACACCGTTTGCTCAATCGGCAATTCCTTCCAATCAACCGCTTTCGGGACTGAAATGCCGCAGCGCAGCATATGACGAAGCATATTGACCGGCCCGCGACCTTTTGGTTTGTGCTTCGGCAACACACATATCCATTGCCAACGAATCGGATTTGACCCGGAGGGACGCCATGAGCAGCATGAAAGACCGCGAAGAGGGCTTCGAACGCAAATTCGCATTCGACGAGGAGCTTCGGTTCAAGGCTTCGGCGCGGCGGAACAAGGCGCTTGGTCTGTGGGCCGCCGAAAAGCTCGGAAAATCCGGCGCCGATGCCGACGCCTACGCCAAGGAAGTCGTTGTTTCCGACATCGAGGAAGCCGGCGACCACGACGTGTTCCGCAAGATCCGCAAGGATTTCGATGCCGCCGGCGTCGAGCAGTCCGATCACCAGATCCGCCGCACCATGGACGAAATGATGGCGCAGGCGATCGAGCAGATCAAGAACACCTGATCCGGCCCTTATCTGGACCAATGAACCGCCCGGCCGATCCGGGCGGTTTTTCTTTGCCTTTGCGGCGGTTTCCGGCTGAAACTGCCGACGTTAACGAGGAAAGAGATCAGATGTCCCTAAAGTCCCGTCTTGCCGCGGATGAAACGCTGGTAACCGCCTGGTCGGGCGTGCCGGACGCCTTGACCGTGGAGATCCTTGCCAGGCAGGACTTCGATGCCGTCACCCTCGACATGCAGCATGGCGGCCATCACGAGGACAGCGTCCTGCGCGGCCTGGCACCGGTACTAGCCCTGGGCAAGCCGGCGCTGGTGCGCATTCCCGTTGGCCGTTTCGACATGGCCAGCCGTGCTCTCGATTTCGGCGCCGAGGCGGTCATTGCGCCGATGGTCAACTCCGTGGCAGATGCAAAGCTGTTCGCAGCGGCCATGAAATATCCCCCACTCGGCGAGCGCTCGTGGGGTCCGACCTATGCCTTTCCCCGCCATGGCAAGGGCGACTATGCCGAATGGCTGCGGGACACCAATCAGCGCACCATGGCTTTTGCGATGGTCGAGACGCGCGCTGCGCTCGACGCGCTTGGCGGCATCCTCGACACGCCCGGCATCGACGGCATTTTCCTCGGGCCGTCCGACTTCTCAATCGCTTGGACCAACGGTGCCACGGTCAATTCCACGCTGGAAAGCATGATGGAGACGGTGGCCTCGGTTGCCGAGCGCACCCGCAAGGCCGGCAAGCATGCGGCGATCTACGTCGTCGAACCGGCTATCGCCGGCCGCGTCGTGTCGATGGGCTACCGCCTGCTCGCCACGGGCTCCGAGCACGCGCTGATTTCATTGGGAGCAAAGACCCTGCTCAAGGACATGCGGGACTCGATCGGATCCTGAAGCAGCGGACTGCTGTCGCCAGCGTGTTTGCTCAGGCCCTTGCCACGGCGAGCGCCGTGGCGGCCGATCCGCCGCGTCTGATTTTTGTCGAACAGAGCGCCGAGCGCCTGGACCCACCAGTTGTTGAAAGCCATCAGCGGCAATGCCGCGAGGATCGACCCAGATATCGCGGCGGCAGCGCCGAGTGCGGCGGAGTCGCTTGCCAACAGGACCCATGATCCCAACGAGCAGATAACGGGTACATGCACGAGGTAGAGCGGGAAAGACAGGTCGCCCAGGAAACGTGCGGCCTTGCCGGAGAGCCATGACGGTGGGTCATCCATGCTCAGCATGGCGTAAACCAGCATGATGCTTGCCGGGATGGCCACGCAAGCTTGCCGCAAACCGATATCGGAAGCTGCAAAATCGAGCACGGCGAAGGGCCGGTATATTCCGACAGCGTCTCCTGCATAGCCCAGCAGCGCCACGGAAACCGTGATCATCGCACCTCTCACCCATCGATTGGGACGAAACTCCATGGCGAGAAGAGAATAGAGCAGGAGACTGGCCGGAAAGGCGCAAACCAGGAAGCTGAATTGCAATGCCAGGAATGTGCCTGCGGCCACGCCGAACCATGACAGCAGCATCCAGCGGCCCTGGAGGGAGAAGATGATCGGGGCGAGGGCGAAGGTCATCATGCTCCCCCAGAACTCGACCGTCATGGTCCACAGGCTACTGTCATAGGATTTGTCGCCATAGATGAATGTCCGCCACGCCCCTTCCATGAACGCGTCGGCGAAGCTCGCGGTCTCCGGTGAAAGCAGCTTTGGAGCATTGCCGAATCTGCTCAGCCACGTGGATTGGGTAACGGCGGCGGCATCGCTGAAAAAATACAGATCGAGCTTGAAGAGGATACAGGATGACAGAACCGCAACCAGCACGGGGCCGGCCAGACGAGGTAGGCGCTTTATCGCTCCTAGCAACAAATCTTCTGCTTTGCGGGATTGAAAATAGCGCTTCACAAGCACGTACGAGGACAGGACGAAGAACAAATAGACGGCAGAGCCGCCATTGAAAGCAACGAAAGCAAGACCCCTCTTCAGGGATTGCGCAGCCTGGTCTCCGTCACCTTCCGCTAACGGCGCAAAAGCTCTCAAAAGATGGCCGTTCAGAACGACGAGCGCCGCGACACCTCTCAGAAATTCGAGTGAAGCGTCCTTGCGCAAGCATTGGCCTCTGTTTCAAGAGCGAAGAATTGGCAGCCCGGTTCAAGCACAGATCATCATTCGGAAGCACTTTCCGCTGCCTCTGAATAATTAATGCTAGCCCTCTTAAATTATCATTTATTCGAGTCCCGCAGTTTGATCGAATGCCATCGTGCGTTGATTTTGGCGCGCCTCACAGGTCCGTCAGGAATTTGGCGAAGGTCATGGATCCCTCGGGCCAGGGGCCAAAGCCTGAATCCTCGCTGAGATGGCCGGTTTCTCCGGCATCGATGAACAGCGAGCCCCAGGCACCGGCGATGTCCTCGGCGACATCGAAGGGGCAGAAGGGGTCGTTGCGGCTGGCGATCACGATGGAGGGAAACGGCAGCGGTTCGCGAGGATAGGGGCCGAAGGTCATCAGATGTCTCGGCTTGATCTTGGGATTCGCGACGTCCGGCGGTGCCACGAAGAAGGCGCCGGCGACCGGCTTCCGGAACTGCGGAATGGCTTGCACGGCCGCGGCCACTCCCAGTGAGTGAGCGACGAGAACGACAGGTCTTTCGGCCTCGTTGACTGCCTTGGCGACGCTCGCCGTCCAGTCCTCGCGCAGCGGCTTCGACCACTCGGCCTGCTCCACGCGACGCGCCGTCGACAGTTTCGATTGCCAGCGGGTCTGCCAATGCTCAGGCCCCGAATTGGTGTATCCGGGAATGATCAGAATATCTGCGTCCTTGACTTTCATGGCGCTCAGATAGCGAGCGCGATTGCCTCATGCAACCTTCGATGGGCAGGCTTCCGGTCGTAACGGTGAACAACATGTTCGCCTTTCGCTGTCTTGTGTGAACGATGAAGATCGACGATCTCTGTCGGCAGAGAAACAGCCGTGGAGCACCGGGACTTTGGGGCTGACACGACGTAAAATGATCGGCGCCGCCGGGCTCCTGGCTTTGGGAGCTTCGCGAAACGTCGCCGCAACGGAGACAATGATGAGCGAACTGCCATTTGCCGCCACCACGCCGGTGAGCGTCGCCCGCGTCGGACTGAAGGCGCGCGATGCCGAAAGTCTTGCCGCCTATTATCGTAAAGTCGTCGGACTGCGGGAATTGAGCCGCGCCGACGGCGCGATCACGCTCGGCGCCGGCAGCCGTCCGCTGATGGTGCTTGAGCCGGACAGTTCTGCCAAACCGGACGATCCGCGCAGCGCCGGCCTGTTCCATACGGCTTTCCTGCTGCCCAGCCGTGCCGATCTCGGACGCTGGATCAACCACGCCATCTCAGACAAGATCACTATCGAGGGCGCTTCGGACCATCTGGTCAGCGAAGCGCTCTACCTGACCGACCCCGAGGGCAACGGCATCGAAATCTATGCCGACCGCCGCCCGCAGGATTGGAAATGGAACGGCGACAAGATCGCCATGGCGACCGAGCGGATGAACATTCCGTCTGTCGTTGCCGAAGTGCCGGCCGGCGATGCGGGATGGCAAGGCGCGCCGGAAAACAGCATTGTCGGCCATGTCCACCTGCGCGTCGGCAGGCCGGAAGAGGCAGAAGCCTGGTGGAACCAGGAATTCGGCTTCGACACAGTCGCCAAATATCGCGGCCAGGCGGTGTTCCTGTCGTCGGGGCATTATCACCACCACATCGGCGCCAATGCCTGGCAAAGCGCCGGCGCCGGCCGCCGCGACCCCTCCCGCTCGGGCCTTGCCTGGGTCGAGATGCGTTCGGACAATGTGAGCAGCGAAACGACCCGTGAGGATCCTTGGGGCACGGTGATCAGGACCGTGCCGGGTAAGGCTTGATTGGCGGAGGCGTCTGCGGGAGCGTTTTTCTCCCCGTATGGTGACGGGAGAAGAAGCTAACTCACCCCTCCGAACACCCGCTTGAAGATCGTGTCGACGTGCTTGGTGTGGTAGCCTAGGTCGAATTTCTCGCGGATTTGCGCCTCCGGCAGCGCGGCTGTCACTTCCTTGTCGGCCAGAAGTTCCTCAAGAAAATCAGCGCCTTGTTCCCACACCTTCATGGCGTTGCGCTGCACCAGCCGGTAGGAGTCCTCGCGTGACAGGCCGGCCTGCGTCAGCGCCAGCATGACGCGTTGCGAATGCACAAGACCGCGAAACTTGTTCATGTTGTTCAGCATGTTCTCGGGATAGACGACCAGCTTGTCGACCACGCTGGTCAGGCGTGACAGCGCGAAATCGAGCGTCACGGTGGCGTCCGGGCCAATCATGCGCTCGACCGAGGAGTGCGAGATGTCGCGCTCGTGCCAGAGCGCCACGTTCTCCATCGCCGGCAGCGCCATGGAGCGCACCATGCGGGCAAGGCCGGTGAGGTTTTCGGTCAGCACCGGGTTGCGTTTGTGCGGCATCGCCGACGAGCCTTTCTGGCCCGGCGAAAAATACTCTTCCGCTTCCAGCACTTCGGTGCGCTGCAGATGCCGGACCTCGGTCGCCAGCCGCTCGATCGAGGAGGCGACGACGCCGAGGGTCGCGAAGAACATGGCGTGGCGGTCGCGCGGAATCACCTGCGTCGACACCGGTTCCGGCTTCAGTCCGAGCTTTGCCGCCACATGTTCTTCGACATAGGGCTCGATGTTGGCGAAGGTGCCGACCGCGCCCGAAATCGCACAGGTGGCAATGTCTTCGCGCGCGTGCACCAGCCGCTCGCGGCAGCGCGAGAATTCGGCATAGGCCTGCGCCAGCTTGATGCCGAAGGTCGTCGGCTCGGCATGAATGCCGTGGCTGCGGCCGATGGTGACGGTGTCCTTGTGCTCGAAGGCGCGGCGCTTGAGCGCTGCAAGCAACGTATCGATGTCGGCCAGCAAAATGTCGCTGGCGCGGGTGAGTTGCACAGCAAAGCAGGTGTCGAGCACGTCCGAAGACGTCATGCCCTGATGGATGAAGCGCGCGTCGGGCCCGACGAATTCGGCAAGATGGGTGAGGAAGGCGATAACGTCATGCTTGGTGACGCGCTCGATCGCGTCGATCTTCTCGACATCGAATTCGGCCGCGCTTCCCTTTTCCCAGATCGTTTTGGCCGCTTCCTTGGGGATGACACCCAGTTCGGCCAGCGCGTCGCAGGCATGGGCCTCGATTTCGAACCAGATGCGAAACCGGGTTTCGGGCGACCAGATGGCGACCATTTCCGGCCGGGAATAGCGAGGGATCATCGGTCATTCCTGATGTATCGGAGGGATCTGTCCGCGTCCTAACAGAGGCGGACCAAATGCTCAACGCTGCTGCCGTGCAAACCAGAAGCTGACGGCGAACAAGGCGATGAAACCAAGCGGGAAATAGAGCCGGATGCCCAGCACAACGAACTGGTAGGACGCCACCGCCATCGTGAAGGCGAGCTGAAAGCCCCAGGTGAGGGTGAATACGGGCGCATGCCATTCGGCATAATAGGAGCGGTATTGCAGGGCATACAGCAGGGCGGTGAGGCCGATCGTTGCGGCAGCAAGCCCTACGAATGTCGCCGCGAAGGCGACCTCCCGGCTCCTTCCGAGCGAAACCAGTCGTGCGGCAAACAGGCCAACCGGAAAGGCCAGGGCGCCGCCGACGGCAAACAGCAGGAACACGGTGCCGATCTTGCCCGGCGTCACCCAATTGTCCAGCACCAGGTTGACGAGTGAGCTGGCGCCCGTGGTGGCGGCCCACAGCAGGGCGCCGAGAAGCGCTGCACGCAGTGTCGGCACGGCATCGCGAAGGTGGTGCAGGGCGCGATTGCGCCTGACGGGTTGGACAAGCTCTGTCACAGGCGGCCGGTCACGGCGATCCAGCGAAAGTCCGGCCCTTCGAAGCCATACTGGCGCACCGCGATCAGCACCGCGTAAGCGCTGAGGCTGTCCATCGAGAACGTCTGCACCGCGCCGATGCGGTAGCCGTTCGGGCAGCCCCGGCTCTTGGGGATCGCTTTGTCCTCGTGCAGCAATTTGGTGGTGCCGCCATCCCGCGCCTCGATACGCAGCAGCCGGAAGCCATTGATCTCGCCCTGACTGGCGCAACCTTCGGTGTCATTCATGCCGATCTCGTCGAGCCGGAACTCGAGCGGCTGGTCGACAGGGGAGAAGATCGGCCGCGGATTGACCACTATGCGATGCGGATCGGCCGAAAGCTCGGTCACCGGGTTGGAGCCGGCGGTGATGCCGCGGTTGGCACTCAGCTCGGCCTGGCTGACAATGGCCTCGCCCTTTTGCCGGGCCTGAAGGCGGGCAGCGTCGAGCGTTGCGTTCTCGTCGTCGAGCCGGATCCTGACCGGCGTGCCCTTGACAAAGCTGTCGTTGCTCGTGTCGATGTAATAGCGGTTGGCATAGGGAAAGCCCGACCCGTCCTGGATGCCGTACTCCTCGAAGGCGAACACGCCGCCATCTCGGGTGAAGCCCAGGATTTCGAGCTCCGCGACATCGCCGGCCTGGGCGATCGACGCCGCGAACTGCGTGGCTAGGCAAACGGCAAACAGGAAAAGCGTCCGCATTGTCATCGCTCCTTCGGCCTGATCGCTTCAATCCGTAGCACGACGAGATCAAAACGTCGTGCGGACCAAGGCCGATGCATCCAAACCGCTCGTCATTTGTTATTGTCGGCAGTCCCATGGAGACCCACCCCAACGGAGAAGCTAACATGACCGACACCAGCAAAATTCGTGAGCACATGGAAGTCGTCGGCGCCGATGGCGTGCATATCGGCACCGTCGACAAGGTCGATGGCCAGCGCATCAAGCTGACCAAGGCCGACAGCGGCGAGGGGGCTCACAAGGGCCATCACCATTATATTTCCCTGGCCCTGGTTGCCGAGGTCGATGGCAAGAAGGTGTGGCTGTCCGCGAATTCCGATGTCGCGGTGACGTTCGAGGAAGAAAAATCCGATCCGGTTTGATCAAAGCTCTAGCCAGCCTAGTGACGTGACGACCAGACGGGAAACAGGTCGTTGTCGGCTGGCGTCGCTGCAAACACGCCACGGCTGATGGCGCGCGCCATAGTGGCGCCGGCGGCGGCGTAGAGGTCGATTGCCGCGTCGGCCGTCAGCTCGAGCCCGCTCTTGCCGGTGGCCAGCGCGAACACCAGATCCCCGTCGGCCGGCGTATGGGTCGGCCAGATGGCGCGCACGAAGCCGTCATGCGCCGAAATCGCCAGGCGTTTGGCGGCGGCCTTGGTGAGAACCGCGTCCGTGGCAATGACCGCGATCGTCGTGTTGCCGCCGCTGTCCATCTTCCGACCGTGATCCTTGTCGCGGTATTTCAGCAAAATCCGCTTCGCGTCCGCGGGCATCGGCGAGGGATAACCAAGCCCGCCGAATTCATCGCCGATTTCGAAGGGTGCCGCCCAGAAATGACGGGTGCGGCCGACGGTTACCGAGCCGGTCGGGTTGACGGCGGCCAGCGCGCCGATGGTGATCCCATTGTCCAGCAGTGTCGAGGCCGAACCCAGGCCACCCTTCAGCCCTGACGTCAGTGCACCGGTCCCGGCGCCCGCCGTGCCAAATTGGAAATCGACAGCGGCAGCCTGCACCGACTCGTAGCCGAGGTCGCGATAGGGGGGATAGCGGCCCCAGTCCTTGTCGCCGCCGTTGCGCAGGTCGAAGAGGATCGCCGCCGGTACGATCGGTACGCGGAAGCCGCCAACCTCGAGGCCGATGCCGCGTTCGCGCAATGCGGCCTGCACGCCGGAGGCAGCATCGAGGCCGAAAGCCGAACCGCCTGACAGCACCACGGCATGGATCGTCTCCACCAAATTGTGCGGTTCCAGCAGATCGGTCTCGCGGGTGCCAGGCGCGCCGCCAAGAATCTGGACTCCCGCGACCGCTGGCTCGTCGCAAAGGACCGTCGTCACGCCGGACTTCACCCTGGCGTCGGAAGCATTGCCAACGCGCAGGCCCATGACATCGGTGATGAGATTGCGTGGACCGGTGCGGAACATCAGTTGTTTTCCAAGGGCACGAAGCGGGTGCCGTCGAAGCGGAAGACACGGTAGAGACTCTGGCTGAGATCGCCCTTGTCGTCGAAGCGGACCGGTCCGATCGCCGTCGTGAAATCATGCCCGGTGAGTGCCTCGGCCAGCGGCCCGCCGGAGCCTGCTGCGTCCGAGGATGCCGCCTTGGCGATCTCGACCGCCGCATAGGCCGGCAGGGTGTAGCCGTCCGGCACGATCTTGTGCGCGGAGAAGCTTTCCAGCACTTTGGGATCCGCGACATCGGCCCATTCGGGTGGCGCGATCATCAGGGTGCCGGTCGCGTAAGGCACGTCGCCGGGTGGCGTGCGCAGGTTTTCGCCGCCGGCAAGGATGATGCCCGTCTGGAGCTGGGCGGCATCGCGCCCCATAATGGCGATGTCGTCACCGTCGCCGCCGGCAAAGACATGCGTGGCGCCGGCCTTTTTCAACCGTCCCACCAGGCCGATCTGGTTGTCGAGCTGCGGCCGGAACGTGTCGACGAAGACCGGTTTCAGTGCCGCCTGCTCGGCAGCGGCACGAAATGTCTCCGCCATCTCACGGCCATAGATGGTGCCGTCGTCGATGATCGCGAACAGCTCGTTCTCCCATAGCCGGGTGAGGGTAGAGGCGACGGCGTTGCGCTCGTCGTCGCCGCGCGGGCCGAGGCGATAAACCGGCCAGCCGGTCTTGGCGCGTCGGTCGGTCAGGCTTTCGGTTCGCACACCAACGGTGATGACAGGAATATTGGCGTCCTTAAGGACAGGCATCGCCGCCTCGATCGCCTCCGTGCAGAGGAAGCCGATCACGACATTGACCTTGGCTGCCACGAATTCCCTGGCCGCCGCGGCGCCGCCGTCTCCGGTGCAAGCGTCATCAACGGTGTTGAGTTGGATGCCGTCCACCTCTGCCGCGACCCCGGCGCCAGCCTCGATCTGCTTGCCGAGTATGGCCGATGGTCCCGACAGGGGTGCTGCGACACCGATCGTGAGCGTCTGTGCGCTGGCGGCGCCGGCCATTAACAGCCAGGCCAGCGCTGCGGTAATAGTTGCCCCGGATCGCATGCTGCCGAAGAATCCTCCAAGCCGGCGACGTCGCGCAGGCGTCAAATTCCCGCCAAGACCTAAAGGCTGCCCGGCTTTGGTGCAACACGCGAATTCGGGATATGGGCCAAGCACTTCGCTTGTGGCATGTGATGTCTGGCCATATATGTCAGGTGAACAATGGCCATGGAATCTTCAAGTGCTGAAGAAGAACGATATTGGACCGCAAGCCTATCGCGACGCGATGAGCCATTTTGCCGGTCATGTCCATGTGGTGACCACCGACGGACCCGCCGGAAAGCGCGGGACGACGGTGATCGCGGCATGTTCTGTGTCGGATACGCCGCCGACCATCCTGGTCTGCCTCAATCGTGAAAATGCCAAGAATGAGCTGTTCGTGAAGAACGGCAAATTTGCCCTGAACACGCTAGCTTCGCACCAGGAGCCGCTGTCTATTGGATTTTCCGGCATGACTGGACTGCCGGTCGAAGAGCGCTTCGCGCTCGGCGAATGGGATGCGATTTCCACCGGCGCGCCGACGCTGAAGGGCGCGCTCGCCGTGTTCGACTGTGAACTGATCGACACCAAGGACCTGGCCACCCATCGTGTGCTTTTTGGCAAGGTGACAGGTCTGCGTATGGGCGATAATTTGCGGCCGCTGATCTATCACGCCCGCGGCTACCACATCCTGGAAAGTGGGGCCGCCGCACCCACGGAGAAGGAATGAGCGACTTGAACCCGCGCCCCGTGCCGCGGACGATCGACGAAACGCTCGATCTCCTGACCGGCGCGGACTACATCGCGGACCGGTCCCTGGCAACGGTGCTTTTCCTGTCTCTGCGTATGAGACGGCCGCTTTTCCTCGAAGGCGAGGCCGGCGTCGGCAAGACCGAGATCGCCAAGGTGTTGGCCGAGGCGCTTGGCCGCCGGCTGATCCGTCTGCAGTGTTATGAAGGGCTTGACGTCTCCTCCGCCGTTTATGAGTGGAATTACGCCGCGCAGATGATCGAAATCCGCATGGAGGAGGCCGCCGGCAAGGTCGACCGCTCCGCAATGGAGCGTAACGTTTTCTCCGAAAAGTACCTGATCCGCCGGCCGGTGCTCGATGCGCTGACCGGCAAGGCGGGCGCAGCCCCGGTTTTCCTGATCGACGAACTCGACCGCACCGACGAAGCCTTCGAAGCCTTCCTGCTCGAAATCCTCTCCGACTTCCAGGTGACTGTGCCTGAACTCGGCACGATCAAGGCGGAAGAGCCGCCGATCGTCATCATCACCACCAACCGCACCCGCGAAATCCACGATGCGCTGAAGCGGCGCTGCCTTTATCACTGGGTCGACTACCCCAATGCCGAGCGCGAACTGGAGATCGTGCGCCGCAAGGTGCCTCGGGCCAACCAGCGGCTTTCGGCCGAAGTGGTGTTATTCATCCAGAAGCTGCGCCAGATCGAGCTGTTCAAGGTGCCGGGCGTCGCCGAAACCATCGACTGGGCCGGCGCGCTGACCGAACTCGACAAGGTGGCGCTCGATCCGGAGACCGTGTCCGACACGATCGGGGTGCTGCTGAAATACCAGGACGACATTGCCCGCATCGGCGCGGGCGAGGGCCGGCGCATCCTCGACGAGGTCAAGACCGAGCTCGCGGCGGCGGAGTAGGGTGGTGAAGGCGTCCCGACCCGACCCTGGAGAGGCGACGGCGGACGGCCGGATCGCCGACAACATCGTCTATTTCGCCCGCACCTTGCGCAAGGCCGGCATGCGCGTCGGGCCCGCTTCGGTCAAGGACGCGATCGAGGCGGTGCTCGTCGCCGGCATCGGCTCGCGTGATGACTTTTACTGGACCTTGCACGCCGTTCTGGTCTCGCGGCATGAGGATCATGCCACCTTCGACGAAGCTTTCCGGCTGTTCTGGAAATCGCGCGAATTGATCGAGAAGCTGCTGGCGATGTTTTCGCCGGTGGCGCCGGATGTCAGGCAGAAGCAGAAGCCGCGCGCGGCTGAAAATCGCGTCAGTCAGGCGATGTTCGAGGGTCATCAGAAAAACCAGACGCCTCAGGAAGTCCCTGAGATCGAGGTCGACGCCCGCTTCACCTTTTCCGGCAACGAGCTGTTGCGGGGCAAGGATTTCGCGCAGATGAACGCAGTCGAAATGGCTGACGCCAGGAAGGCGATCGCGGCGTTGCGGCTGCCTGTCGACATGGTGCGGACCAGACGCTTCAACGCCGATGCGCATGGCCGCCGCATCGATCCACGCGCCATGATGCGCTCGGCGGCACGCACCGGCGGTGAATTGATCCTGCCGAAATTCCGCTCGGTCCGCGAAGTTCATTCGCCCCTGGTGGTACTGGCCGATATTTCCGGTTCGATGAGCCAATACACGCGCATCTTCCTGCATTTCCTGCATGCGCTGACGGAAAAGCGCCGGCGCGTGCACACTTTCGTTTTCGGAACACGGCTGACCAACCTGACCCGGCAGATGCGCCACCGCGATCCCGATGCCGCCCTTGCCGATTGCTCGGCGGCGGTCAAGGACTGGTCGGGTGGCACGCGCATCGGCGATACGCTAGCCGAGTTCAACCTTGTATGGTCGCGACGTGTGCTGGGACAGGGCGCGGTGGTGCTTCTGATCACCGATGGGCTGGAGCGCGACGATATAGGGGGCTTGGCGGAAGAAATGGAGCGGCTGCACAAATCCTGCCGACGGCTGATCTGGCTCAATCCGTTGTTGCGCTTCGATGGTTTTCAGGCGCGCGCCCGCGGCGTCAAGGCGATGCTGCCGCATGTCGACGAATTCCGCTCGGTCCATAATCTCGACGCGCTCGCCGATCTCTGCGCCTCGCTGGACAAGAAATCGGTTCGTTCCGTCGATCCACGGCAGTGGATGGATGCTGGCGCAAGGCGCGCCGCATAGCCATATATTTTCCGGCTTTTTGAAAAACAGACCCTGAGAGAAGCAACGATGAGTGACAGTCTTTATCTCGATGAGGCCCGCGACCCGCTGATCATCGCGGAAGCCTGGATGAAGGACGGCAAGGATGTCGCTGTCGCGACGGTGGTCGAGACCTGGGGTTCAGCGCCGCGCCCGGTCGGCAGCCACCTTGTCATCGATGCCGATGGCAATTTCCACGGCTCTGTTTCGGGCGGTTGCGTCGAGGGCGCTGTCGTGACCGAGGCGGTCGACGTGATCGGCTCCGGCAAGGCCAGGATGCTGGAGTTCGGTGTTGCCGATGAGACCGCCTGGCAAGTCGGCCTGTCCTGCGGCGGCCGCATCAAGGTTTATGTTGAGCGATTGGGCTGACCTGCGATGGATCCTTATGCGCTGAAGAGGCTCAATGCCGAGCGGCGCGCCCGCCGCGCGGCGATCCTCGTCACCGATCTAGGCGATGGTCGCGACCGTATCGTGCGGGAGGGCGATCAGGTCGCCGGCGATCTCGGAGCGGCGATCACCAAGGCGTTTCGATCCGGCAATTCGGGGTCCGTCGAGGCGGAAGGGCGGACCTTCTTCCTCAATGCGCATCTGCCGCGGCCGCGTCTGGTGGTGATCGGCGCCGTGCATATCAGTCAGGCGCTCGCGCCTATGGCCCGGATCGCCGGCTATCCCTTGGAGATCATCGATCCGCGCACCGCGTTCGCCACATCGGACCGCTTTCCCGATGTCGCCTTGCATGCCGACTGGCCACAGGATGTGCTGGAACGCCAGCCGCTCGACGCTTACACCGCGCTGGCCGCCGTTACCCATGACCCGAAGATCGACGATTTCGCGCTGAAGGCGGCACTCGACGCCAACTGTTTCTATGTCGGAGCGCTCGGCAGCCGAAAGACGCATGCCAAGCGCGTCGAGCGCCTGCTGTCGCTGGGCGCGAGTGCAGACCAGATCGCGCGTATCCACGCGCCGATCGGGCTCGACATCGGGGCGGCAAGCCCCGCCGAGATCGCCGTCGCCATTCTCGCGCAGACCATTCTTGCCTTCCGCTCACGGGGCCTCGATGCGAAGGGCGCGGCGGCGTGAAATTCGGTCCGATCCCGATCGACGCGGCCGAAGGGGCGGTGCTGGCGCATGCCACTGCGGCCGGCGAAAAGCGATTTCGCAAGGCGCACAGGCTGAGCGCCGAAGATATCTCCATGCTCAAGGGGGCAGGTGTTTCGCAGGTCGTTGCGGCTGTGCTGGCGCCGGACGATCTCGGCGAGGACGCCGCGGCGCAAAAAATTGCCGAAAGCATGACCTTAGGGGGCATCGAGGCGAAGCCCGCCGCCACCGGCCGGGTCAATCTCCACGCCAAGGCGGCTGGCATCTTCACCGTCAGTGAAGCTGTCATCGATGCCATCAATGCCGTCGATCCTGCCATCACCATCGCGACGCTGGCCCAGCACGCGCCGGTCGAAAAGGGCCAGATGGTCGCGACGGTGAAGATCATCCCCTTCGCGGTCTCTTCCTCGTTGGTGGCCGCCGTGGCGGAGATCTGCGCCAGCGGCGAAGTTTTTGCCGTCAACGCCTATCGGTCGATGCGTGTCGGCGTCATCCAGACGGTGCTGCCGGGCACCAAACCGACCGTGCTCGACAAGACGTTGCGTGTCACCGAAGCCCGGCTGGCGCGCTCCGGCGGCTGGCTGACGGCGGAGCGCCGTACGCCGCATGAGATTGCCCCTGTCGCGGAGGCCGCCATCGCGCTTGCGCGCGACAACGATATGGTGGTGATCTTCGGGGCTTCCGCCATGAGCGATTTCGCCGACGTCGTTCCGGCGGCGATCGAGAGGGCGGGCGGTACCGTCATCCGCGCGGGCATGCCGGTCGATCCCGGCAATCTGCTGGTGCTCGGCACACTCGGCGGCAAGCGCATCATCGGCGCCCCTGGCTGCGCCCGCAGCCCCAAGGAGAACGGCTTCGACTGGGTGCTCGATCGATTGATTGCCGGTCTGGACGTTACCGCGCGCGACATTGCCGGCATGGGCGTCGGCGGCCTGCTGATGGAGATACCGACGCGGCCGCAGCCGCGCGAGCCGCTGCCGCCCAAAAGTCGGCTCAAGGTCGGGATCGTGCTTCTGGCGGCGGGCCGGTCGAGCCGCATGGGCGGGCCGAACAAGCTGATGGCGCTGTTCGACGGCCAGCCGCTGGTGCGCCGCACCGCCGAACGCGCGCTCGCCTCGAAGGCTTCGGGCACGATCGTCGTCACCGGTCATCAGCGCGAGCGGGTGCGCGCGGCATTGTCAGGTCTGGACGTCACCTTCGCCGACAATCCCGATTTTGCCGATGGTCTGTCGACCTCGCTTAAGGCCGGCACTGCCTATCTGACCGAAGACGCCGCTGGTGCGATGATCGTTCTGGGAGACATGCCGGGTGTCGCATCCGACGACCTCGACAGGCTTATCGATGCCTTCCGCAGGGCCGGCGGCAACTCCGTGATCCGTGCCACGCACCAAGGCAAACGCGGCAACCCGGTGCTTTTGCCGCGCTCGTTATTCGCGGCAATCGCCGATCTCGAAGGCGACACCGGCGCTCGCCATCTGGTCGAGGCCGAAGGGCTCGATGTCATCGATGTCGAGATCGGCGAGGGCGCGTCCGTCGATGTCGACACCCGAGAGGCACTGGAAGGCGCTGGCGGCGTGCTGCAGGATTGACAAACAGAGGCGGCATTAGCATGCCTGCGGTATGGCTATTCGTACCGTCGCGTGCCGCGCTTTCCTCACGTCAATGCTTTTCTTGTTTGGCTCGGCCGCCAGCGCCGACACGTTGTCCCTGAAACCCTTCAAGGACGATCTCTTCGCCTATCCGGCGACGCTCTCGTCCGACAGCAACGGCGCCTACACGGTCCTCGACTACCGTGAGATGCGCGACATCAACCAGCGCGACGAGGTGCCGGAAAAGCGCGTGCATACCCCGTACACCGACACCGGCGTACGCAAGGTGCAGCAGGATCTGATGCTGAAGACCGACGCCGGCGATGTCAGGCATGTCGCCGTCGGCAGGACGCAAGGAGCCACCGTCATCGTGCTTTACCTGCATGGGCAGGGCGGCAGCCGCAAGCAAGGCATGGACGATTTCACCTTCGGTGGCAATTTCAACCGGCTCAAGAACCTGATGGCCGGCAATGGCGGGCTCTATATTTCTCCGGATTTTCCTGATTTCGGCGACAAGGGCGCGGCACTGGTCGCGGCCCTGATCGACCATTATGCCGAACAGTCTCCGGACGCGAAAATCTTCGTCGCCTGCGGCTCGATGGGCGGCGCGCTGTGCTGGAAACTTGCAGCACGCGAGGATACTGGTGGCCGCGTGAATGGACTGTTGCTGCTCGGATCGTTGTGGGACGAGGGCTTTCTTGCAAGTCCCGCCTTCAAGCGTCGCGTGCCGGTGTTCTTCGGCCAGGGCAGCCATGACGTGGTCTTTCCCGTGGCCAACCAGGAAGCGTTTTTCCGCTCTATCCTTGCGAAATCCAAAAACTATCCGACCCGCTTCGTCCGCTTCGAGACCGGAACGCACGGCACGCCGATCCGCATGGTAGACTGGCGCGGCACGCTCAACTGGATGCTGTCGAAGGCACCCTAAGCCTGATGCGCTAGAGGATCTAAGGCGCGGTGTTGTAGTCGACGATCGTCTGCGGGTTCTCCTCGCCGTCATAGGACGCGTCGACGTCATACTGGACCAGCGAGAAATCGCCGTTGCGGAACAGATAGGTCCCGGCATCCGAAGCATCGCCGACGCCGCGCCATTTGTTGAACGTGGTGATGGTGTGAGCGTCCTGGTCATAATCGGAATTGACAGCCCACCCAGTGGTCCGGAAGCCGATCACCGTTACACTCAACAGCTTGCCGTCGCTGTCGTTGTTCTCGTAGCGTATATCGGTCTCCGGCTCGGCGAACTGCAATTGCCTGACACCGTCCACCTCGTCGGTCATGTAATAGACCGAGCTTTCATTGTAGGCGGCGGCCGAGCAGGAAAAGTGGAACAGCCGGGTCTCCTTGTCAGGATCGTTCGGCTGAGCATTCCTGTCCTTGTATTTGATCGAAAAGACCTCCGGCTCATTGGCCAGACGGTCCTTGTCGCATTGGTCGCCATAGGTCGCCAGAAAGGCCTTCTTGGCCTGTTCCAGTGCGGTGTCCTTTTTGGGCGGCGGCGGGCCGTCGCCGCAGCTTGGCGGCAACGCCTCGTCGAAGTCGGCGGTGGAGAGCTTCAGCACCCCTTTGTCGATGAAAATAGGCTGGAACGGCGGCGCCTGGATTTGGGCGTTGACCTGGCGCAGCGTATAGCAGCCGGCAAAAACCTTCGCCTCGCCCTTCTTGTCGATTGCCTGGATAGCGACCGGGACGTTGTAATAGATGCTGCCCGCCGCGCCCTCGTCCGAAATCGGACCGGTCTTGACCTCCACCTTGTCCGTGCCGTCATAGCCTTTGACGAATGTATCGAAATCCTTTGCCGGCTTTGTATCGCCGTAGTAGCCCCAAGCGCGGGCGAATTCATGCCGGTTGATGGCGCTGTAGAGTGAATGCACGACCGCATCCGCGCTCGACCGATCGTCGACGTAAGGCGCTTCGGGTGTGTTGGCTGCGGCCAATGCCGCGTGGCCTGTCGTGGCAAGGGAGAGAAGGGCAGTCGCTGCGAAAAGGGCGCGTCTCATCGGGAATCTCCGCTCGATAACGAAGATTCTACCACAGCGATTGCGGCGACGTGGTGACGCCATGCGGCCGCCGCTTGAAGAATCGCGCCTGAGAGCGCTACGTCCTCCCGCCGGCGTTCCTGCCGGACAGGAGATCCGACGTGACGATATCGATGTATGAGGCATCCGTGCCCGTGTTTTCGGCCAGGCTGAAAGCACTTTCCAGTGTGCTGGCTGCAGCCGAACAGAATGCGCTTGACCGAAAGATCGACCCGCAGGTGTTTTTGACGGCGCGGCTGGCGCCCGACATGTTCGCACTCGCCAGGCAAGTGCAGATCGCAACCGACCATGCCAAGGGCGCGCCTTCACGGCTGGCCGGCCGCGAAGTGCCTAAATATGAGGACAATGAAGCAAGCTTCGCCGATCTCGAAGCGAGGCTCGCCAAGACGGTCGCCTATTTGGCGACTTTTTCCGCAGCCGATATCGACGGGTCGGATGACAGGATGATCGAACTGAAGCTGGGCGGGCGGGAAACGACGCTGAGCGGCATGCAATATCTGCTGCATGTGGCCATGCCCAATTTCTATTTCCACCTGACCACCGCCTACGACATCCTGCGGCACAATGGCGTGCCGCTGGGCAAGGCGACATTCCTCGGATCGCGTTGAGAAATCAGACTTTGAGATGTCCCGGGTCGATCCGGGACATCTCGCAAGCTGCTTAGCGGATGGACATTTCGCGGGCGATGCGTGGGAAATCGGCGGGCTTGATGCCGATGTCGACGCGCTCGGCATTGCTCATCGAATAAAGCAGCGCGAGCGCCGCGCGATATCGCAGATGTTCCTGCGGGCGCGGCCGGGCGAACATTTCCGTGAAGAAACCCATGATTCAGGCTCCTGATTGGTCCTCCACATCAGGCAATATAGGTGAATCGTGAAGATTGTGCAGTGCAGCATATGCATGCCTGCCATGTCCGGATGGTTTTCGATGAAATTTTTGCAGCAAGGTGAAACTCTTGCGCAGCGCCAAACGTAGGCTTTGAAGCTGGTACATGGCCAGTTTTCCTCGCCACTCCTGGCGAAATTCCGGACTGCATGAATATGCAGTCCGGCTTTTTGCCTGCGCTTCCGGCAACGATTCCCTGACCGGAAATGAGTTAAGATCGGCGCTATTTATTTTTAACGAGCCGCTTCTATGGTGTGGAACTCGAACTGTCGGGCATAGGGGAGGCTGACATCGCTACCGGCGCCAAGCGGGATTTTGCGTCACTGCTCGACGACCTCTTCGTTGCCAGCGACAAGGGCAACGGCAGTGAGGGCGCAGAGACCGGCGCGCTCCCATCCATCCCGTTCGACTATCTCTCGGTCGCCGATGAACTCCATTCCGGCCGCATCAAGGTATCCGCTGCGGAATATCGCGAGGCCGGCGCTGATCTGGCCAGCGAATTTGCCGCCGTGCTTGAACAGGCAAGGTTGGCGCTGGCTGGCGAAGAGCCGAAGCCGGAAGAAACATTGCCGCCAATCGATCCCGAATCGATTGCGGTCGAACTGGGGCTGGAGCAGTCCAAGAGCGCCGCCGAATTCGGCCGCATGCGCCGCAGCTTTGCTTTCGCCAACCATCCCGATCGCGTCGCCCCGCATTTGCGCCAGCGCGCCATGATCCGCATGCAGGTGGCCAACATGCTGATCGACGAGGCCAAGCGCCGCGCCGTGGCCGCCGCACGACGCTAACCACGCTCTGCTCACGCTAAAGTCGGCCTGGCAAGGCTTGGAGAGCGCCTCCGCTTTTCCTATAAGATGCGAACTCCTCCCCGCGCAGCCGCGCATACATGCCCTCCGGAGCAGAATTCCATGCACAAACGTCGTCTCGGTCGGACCGATCTTCTTGTTACCCAGATCTGCCTTGGTTCAATGACCTGGGGCCAGCAGAACACCGAGGCCGAGGGCCATGCCCAGATGGATCTGGCCTTCTCGCGCGGCGTCAATTTCATCGACACCGCCGAACTCTATCCGATCCCGCCCAAGGCGGAGACGCAAGGACGGACCGAGAAGATCATCGGCAGTTGGCTGAAGGCCAAGGGCAACCGCGACAAGGTGATCCTGGCCTCCAAGGTCGTCGGCCGCACGGCCAACAGCTGGTTTCGCGGCGACCGGCCCTCGCAATTGGTGCGGGCCGATATCTTCGATGCCATCGACAAGTCGCTGGCGAAGCTTGGCACGGATTATCTCGACCTTTATCAGATCCACTGGCCGGAGCGGGACATTCCCTGGGGCGCTAACCCGACGCGCGTCGGCGCCGTGGCGCGGCGTGCCGATTCTGTCGGCGCACCGGTCGGTGAAACCCCGATCGCCGAGACGCTGGCGGTGTTCGATGACCTGGTGAAGGCAGGAAAGATCCGCCATTTCGGCCTTTCGAACGAGAGTTCCTGGGGCCTGATGCGCTTCCTTGCGGAGGCCGACAAAGGGATTGGTCCGCGCGTCGCCTCGATCCAGAATGCCTACAACCTCCTCAACCGCACTTTTGAGGTGAACCTCGCCGAGGTCTGCGAGCGCGAAGGGGTGTCGCTGCTTGCCTATTCGCCATTGGCCCAGGGTTATCTGACCGGCAAATACGATCATGGCGCCCGCCCGCAGGGCTCGCGCTCGCAGCTGTTCAATCGCGGCCAGCGTTACGAGACGCCCAATGCCGCCGAAGCGCAGCTCGAATACAATGAACTGGCGCGCTCTTTCGGCCTGGAGCCGGCGCTGTTTGCCAATGCCTATGTATCGAGCCGGCCCTTCGTGACCTCCAACATCATTGGCGCGACAACCATTTCCCAACTGAAAATGGCGCTGTCGTCGGTGGATGTCGTCTGGACTGAAGAAATGCAGAAGGCGGTGGATGCCGTTCACCAGAGGGTCGGCAATCCCTGCCCGTGACCGAGCCCGGGGCCGAATTGTCGTAGCAGCAAAGGGATGGAGACGATGGTGGACTTTTCGATCGAGGCCGTGCGTGGGAAATTCCCCGCCCTCGCGCTGACCGACAAGGGCCGGCGGCGCATCTATCTCGACAATCCTGCCGGCACGCAGGTGCCGCGGTCCGTGGCCGACGCGGTGTCGCGCTGCCTGCTTACCACCAACGCCAATCTGGGCGGCTATTTCGAAACCACGATCGCGGCGCAGCAGGTCGTCGACGAGGCGCATCTGGCCATGGCCGACTTCCTCGGCGCGGCAAGCCCGCAGGAGATTGTCATCGGCGCCAACATGACGACGTTGACCTATCATATGTCACGCACGCTCGGCCGCACGATGAAATCAGGCGACGAGATCATCCTCACCCGCATGGATCATGAGGGCAATGTCTCGCCCTGGCTGCAACTGGCCGAGGACCTCGGCCTCGTCGTGCGCTGGTTGCCGTTCGACGAAAAGACCTGGCAGGTTGAGGAGACGACGCTCGCCGGTTTGCTGTCTGGGAAGACAAGGCTGGTGGCGTTGAACTACGCCAGCAATCTCACCGGCTCGATCAACCGGGTCAGGTCCTTGACCCAACTTGCAAAACAGGCCGGCGCGCTGGTTTATGTAGATGCCGTGCAATTCGCGCCGCATGGGCTCATCGATGTGCAGGAGCTCGGCTGCGATTTCCTGATCTGCTCGGCCTATAAATTCTTCGGTCCGCATATGGGCATATTGTGGGGCCGGCGCGAGGTCATCGAAGGTCTGCAAGCCTATAAATGCCGTTGCTCCTCGAACGGCCTGCCGGAGCGGTTCGAACTCGGCACGCCCCAGATCGAACTGATGGCCGGTTTGACCGCCGCGGTCGACTATTTTGCCGAGCTCGGCGCGGCGGCAGGTGAGGGTGGTTCAAGAAGGCAGAAGATCGCCAGAGCGTTCCAGGTCTCCATCGGCCATGAAAACCCGCTGGCGCAAAGGCTGATCGATGGCCTGTCCGACATTTCCGGGCTGACGGTCCGAGGCATCACCGACCCGAAACGGCTCGGCGATCGTGTGCCGACTGTCTCCTTCACCGTCGATGGCATTGTCCCCGAAACGATTGTGCGGCAGATGAACGCCGAGAACATCTTCGTGTGGTCGGGCCACAACTATGCCTGGGAGTTCGTCCATCAGCTCGGCATTCCGGCTGAGCAAGGTGTCGTGCGCATCGGCATCGCGCATTACAATACCGCGTCCGAAATCGACGAGACGCTGGAGAGCGTGCACAGGGTCATTGCCATGCTCAGGCAGCAACGCTCCTGATTTGGGTTTGAACTCACCGCGCCTTGCCGCCGAAGCCGGTGAGGAATGCGGTGAGATTGTCGCCGAGTTCGTCGCAGAGATAGCCGCCTTCCTGGACGATGACCGCCGGCAAGCCGAGCCCGGCGATGGCCTCGCCAATACGCGAAAAACCTGGCGTCGTCACCGAGAGCCCGCCGAACGGATCGCCCTCGAAGGCGTCGAGGCCCAGCGCCACGACCAACGCGTCGGGCGAGAAGGACCGGATACGCTGGAACGCCACCTCGAGCGCTTCGAGGAATGCCACGTCGGCGGATTTGCGCGGCAGTGGCAGGTTGAAATTGTAGCCTAGGCCCGGGCCTTCGCCACGTTCGTCGGCGTGACCCCAGAAAAACGGGTAAAAGCGCACGGGATCGGCATGCAGCGAAACGGTGAGCACATCGGGCCGCGCATAGAAGATACCTTGCGTCCCGTTGCCGTGATGCAGGTCGACATCGAGGATGGCCACGCGGGCCGCCTGCCTGCGCAGCACTTGCGCCGCCACGGCCGAGTTGTTGATGAAGCAGAAGCCGCCGGCGACATCGGCGAAGGCGTGGTGGCCAGGCGGGCGGCACAGCGCATAGGCAGCCGGCGCGCCAGCCGTCACCGTTTCGGCTGCCTCCACCGCGCTCCAGGCGCTCCACAGCGCGCTCTGCCATGTTTCGCCTGAGATCGGGCAGGCGGTGTCGGCCATATGNTAGCCGGCCTGGCCGACGGCGGAGGCCGGATAGGAGCCGTTGCGGGCGATCGGGTGGATGTTGGGAATGACCTCGGCCGACGCCCCTTCGATCCGCTGCCAGCGTTCGAAAATATGTTCGAGGAAATCGAGATACTCGGGTGTGTGCACCGCCGAGACCGGCCCGAGCCCGTGATCGCGCGGTCGCTCGATCGTGCAACCGGCGGATTTTGCGCCGCCTAACAACCTCTCGACGCGTTCCGGTTTTTCAGGGTTGGGCTGCGCCGCGCCGCTGGAAAGAAAGGCCTTGGGATCGTGGCGCTTCTGCTCCTGCGCATAGAAGGCCTTCATTGCTGCTCCCCATTTTCCGGCGCTTCGGCGAAGGCGAAAAAGGCCTCGCCGATGATCTTCTGCGTCTGCTCGTAGCTCGACCAGGCAATGCCTAGCCGTTCGTAAAAGGCCTTGGCGCCCTCATTGTCGGTGTCGACCGACAGCCTCAGATACACGCCGCCCTCTTTGCGGCACTCGGCAGCCACGCGTCGCAGCAGGCGTTCGCCGATCTTGCGACCGCGAAACCGGTCCTCGACATAGAGGTCCTGCACATAGACGCCGGGCCGCCCCATCCAGGTCGAGAAGATCGGGAAATGCAGACACAGCCCGGCGAATTCGCCGTCGACTTCTGCAATCAGGGTGGTGAACGCGGGTTTTTCGCCAAAGCCCCAGCTTCTGAGATCGTCCGCCGTCGAGATGATTTCCTCGGGCGCACCGATATGAGTGCCAAGCTTCAGGATCGCCGCGTGAATGGTTTCGACGTCATCGATGGTGCCGGGGCGAAGGATAACCGCACTCATGACAGGTACAGGGGCAGGACCGGGCGCTGTCATCTCGTCAAAACGCCACCCTGTCGCCGCCCTTGAGCGCCAGCATCTCGCGCGCTTCGGCCGGCGTCGCGACCTCCAGCGACAGTCCATCGAGAATGCCACGGATGCGGCGCACCTGGTCGGCGTTGGACTTCGCCAGCTGGCGGCCATCATAGAGGCTGTCCTCCAGTCCGACCCGGACATTGCCGCCCATGGCCGCGGCGATCGAGATCAGCGGCATCTGGTTGCGGCCGGCGGCCAGCACCGAAAACTGGTAGCTGTCGCCGAACAATTTGTCGGCCATGCGCTTCATATGGATGAGATTGTCCGGGTCGGCGCCGATGCCGCCCAGGATGCCCAGCACGAACTGAATGAACAGCGGCCCCGAAACCAGCCCCCGATCGCGGAAATGCGCCAGCGAATAGAGATGGCCGACATCGTAGCACTCGAACTCGAAGCGGGTGCCGCAGCCCTTGCCTAGCCGCTCGATCACGCCTTCCATGTCGGCGAAGGTGTTCTTGAAGATGGTATCGCGGGTGGCTTCGAGCAGCTTCGGTTCCCATTCGTGCTGCCAGTCCCTTGGCTTGTCGAGCATCGGGAACAGCGCGAAATTCATCGAGCCCATATTGAGCGAGCACATTTCGGGCTGAGCCCGAAGCGGCGCCGCCAGCCGCTGGTCCAGCGTCATCAGCGAGGAGCCGCCTGTCGTGATGTTGATCACCGCATCGGTCGCCTGCTTGATGCGCGGCAGGAACTGCATGAACACTTCGGGGTCGGCGGTCGGGCGGCCATCCTTGGGATCGCGGGCGTGTAGATGCAGGATCGAGGCGCCGGCCTCGGCCGCGGCGATGGCGTCCGCGGCGATCTGGTCCGGCGTCACCGGCAGATAGGGCGACATCGACGGCGTGTGTACCGAGCCTGTAACGGCGCAGGTGATGATGACTTTTCGCGGTGCCATTCCGCTAACCCCGGCTTTCGACCGGCAGGTCGAGTTCGGTGGCCAGAACCTCAAGCGAGTCGCCGATGATGGAGATGATCTCGCCGACCTGCTCACCGGTGACGATCATCGGCGGCGCGACCATGAAATTGTCGCCGTCGACGCCTCCCTTGACCCTGCGGCCATAGATGATCAGCCCGCGCTCATAGGCGAGATCGAGCAGGCGCTGCGTGGCTTTTTTGCTCTGCTCGATCGGTTTCAGCGTATCGGGCTCGGCGACCATTTCGGCGCCGGTAAGCAGCCCCTTGCCACGCACATCGGCAATGAACGGGAACCGCCTCGCAAGTGCCTTCAATCCGTCCATCAGCACGTCGCCCATGCCAGCCGCATTGGCAATCAGGTCGAGCCGGTCCATTTCGCCCAGCACTGCAAGCCCGGCGGCGCAGGCGAGCGGATTGCCGGCATAGGTGTGGCCATGCTGGAAGCCGCCGGTGGCGAGAAGCGGCTCGACCAGTCGCATCGGTGCGGCCAGCGCGCCAAGCGGCGCATAGCCCGACCCCAGGCCCTTCGACACCGCGACGATGTCAGGCTTGCAGTTCCAGTGGTCGCCGCCGAGGAATTTGCCGGTGCGGCCGGCACCGCTCATCACTTCGTCGTGGATGAGCAGGATGCCGTAGCGATCGCAGATTTCGCGAATGCGCGCATAATAGCTGTCGGGTGCCACCAGGGCGGCGGTCGCCGCGCCGCCGATCGGCTCCATGATGAAGGCGACGACGCTTTCGGGACCTTCGGCGAGGATCTTCTCCTCCAGCATGTCGGCGTAGCGGACGCCCCGCTGCTCCATCGAGAGATTGTCGCGATCGCGCCAGGCGGTCGGTGCCGGCACGGTCGGCATCACCCGCATCATCGGCGTAAAAGTTTCGGCCAACGCGTCGTCGCCGGTGATCGAAAGCGAACCGAGCGTGCCGCCGTGGTAGGAAGGAAAGCGCGTGATCACCTTCCAGCGGCTGGCCTGGCCGGTGGCCACAGCCCATTGCCGCGCCAGCTTGATGCAGGATTCCGTCGCTTCCGAGCCGCCGGAGACGAAGAAGATGCGGTCCATGCCTTCAGGCAATTTTCCAGCCAGTTCGCGTGCCAATTCTTCCGCCGGCTCGTTCTCGAAATGCAGCCGGTAGGCGAAGGTGGCGCGGTCCATTTGCCGCTTCATCGCATCGAGCACATTGCGGTTGGAATGGCCGATATTGGCGACCATTGGGCCGCTCGATCCGTCGATGAAACGGCGGCCATCCTGCGTCCACATGTAGATGCCTTCGGCGCGGTCGATCAGTGGCCGGCGCAGGCTGGAGAGGTAGAACAAATGCGATTGGCGCCGGACATCAGTGTCTTGGACGGCGGTCTGGGCTTTCGACATGTCAGAACTTTCCGAGATAGCGGTCGAGGACATTTTGGGTGACCCGTTCGACCATCGGGTCTTGTCTTAGCAGACCGGCGACCCATTCGCAGCTTCCGGCGTGGAACACCTCGCCCTTGCCGCGTGGAAAATTGACGATCATGCCATTGCCGCGTTTGACCTTTTCAAGATTGGCCTCGGTTGCCTCGCCAAACAAGGTCTCGGCGGTGAAGCGGCCATCCTCGTCGGTGAGGAACTGGTCCTCGACCGGAATGTCGGCGCTTTCCTCGACCTGGCTGGCCATGCCGACGGCCAGCACTTGCAGGCCATCAGGCGCGCCGCTGCCTGGCGTGGGGTAGGGCAGCCCGCCGCGAATCTCGAAATCGAGCCCGTCGACCTCATAGCCATAGACGTGGCTGTCGGCGCCCAGCAGGTCGCCATAGTAGATGCCGGTGCCGGCAAAGGCCCAGTGCTCCGGCCGATAGACCGGAAAGCCGCGTACGCCGCGTGGCGCGCAGCCACCCCAGCCGTCATAGACGCCCCGTGTCGCATTGAGCCCGAAGGTCGCCGAACCCGGCCGGCCGATTTCCGGTGCTTCCCAGGAATTGGTGGCGCGGGTCACGTCGCCGCCGCGATAGGCCGGGTCCTCGGTGCGGGCGCGGTATTTGTAGCAGACCTGCCGACGGCCCTCATCTTCCAGCCGCGTCTGCCACATGAAATTGCCGGCAAAGCGCGCAACATGGCCGCCGCGTTCGACATAGAAGTCGACCGCGTCGCGCATCTCCCAAGTCCAATATTCGTCATGGCCGACGAAGACCGCGCAGTCGTAACCGTCGAGAATCTCGGGCGAGAAGTGGAGGTCATGCTGGCTGGCGAGGTCGACGCCGTAGCCTGATCGTTCGGCAAAGCGAAAAAAATGGCTATCGTAGCTGGCCCAGCCCGACGACGCGTATTTCTTCGAATGGCCGGTGGCGAGCGCCCATTCCATGTGCGGATAGCGCGGCACGGTCTTCGGCGGCACCGCGACCTCCAAAGGCACGCGCGGTGCATCCCGGGGCAGCAGGACGAAGCCGCGGCACCATGGGCGCTGCGTCGACACGATGGGCGAGTACTGGTCGCGGTCGGGCCCGGTGATGCCCTGATAATGGTTGGAGCCGCCCCAGGTGTTGTAGGCAAGCCAGGTGCCCGTCGCCGCCACCTGCAGCACACGGCCAGTTTTCTTGCCGGGCTGGGGAGAGACGATGAAAACGTGGTGACTTTGGATCGGCCTGCCGTCGCGGCCTTCCGCCGCCAGCGTCACGCGATAGGCCCCAGAGGGCCAATCCTCCCCGATGCGAAATTCGAACGAGGCTTCCCAGCCGCAGCCTTCGACCGAGCACTGCTCCGGACTGTCCTGCCAGCGCGATGCGATATCAGACTTCTCGAACACCCTCGTCTCGGCACCGCCGTCCCGAACGATTGTCATGCCGAAGTACGGGGCGGTCGAACTGACGTACAGGGTAACTGTCTCACCGGCGCGATACGAAAACCGGTCGCCGTAGCACCAGATTTCGCCGCGCTCTCCGTCCATGCCTGGCCACTCGTAATAGTGACCGCGCACCGCGTGGCGGCGCTGCTCGGCTGTCAGCCCGAAATCGGGGAATTCGGTCGGCAGATTGATCATGAAGCCCTAGCCCATCTGAGGCGCCATTTCGGCGATCCGCCCGCCAGGCGTCAAATGGAAACGATCATGCCAGCATTCGTTAGCCGCACCCTTGGCCGCCTTCGCCAAACCGACTATCTCAGGACGACGGCGGCAGTTCCGCCAAGGGGACAGGCATGCTCAGGGTCCAAAAGGTCAAGGTCGACGACATCTACGTGCCCACGGCGCGGAAGAAGACGCTGCACCCCGAGACCGTCCGGCATCTGGCCGAGGACATACTTGAGAACGGCATGAAGACGCCGATCCAGGTCCGCCACGATGGCAAGCGGCACATCCTTGTCGAAGGTCTGCATCGGCTCGAAGCCGCCAAATGGCTGGGCGAGACCGTAATCGACGCCTATCTGGTGCAAGCCAAGCGCCACTGACACGGGCTCCGCTCGCCGTTTTCAGCCTCCGTTCCAGAATTTCTCGCGGGCAATGTCGGTTTGCTTTGCGTCCGCTCGTCCTTGGGACGGAAGCCAGATCAAACCAAGGAGACCACCGTGGCCACCAAGCTCGACATCGCCCCCGCCGACAACCGCGAACTGGTTCTCGCCCGTATCATCGATGCACCGCGCGGGGACGTCTATCGCTGCTGGACCGAACCGAAATTGATCACGCAATGGTTCGCGCCAAAGCCGTGGACGACGCCGCGTGCCGAGATGGATGTGCGCACCGGTGGCAACAGCCTGGTCGTCATGGCAGGGCCCGACGGCAACGAGTTCCCCAACCCCGGCGTCTTCCTCGAGGTCGTTCCCGGCGAGAAGATCGTCTTCACCGATGCTTATACCCAGTCATGGGTGCCATCGGAAAACCGTTCATGACAGTCGTACTGACCTTCGAGGACGAGGGCGAGGGCAAGACCCGCTACATCGCGCGCGTCCGGCACTGGAGCGTCACCGACCGCGAGCAGCACGAGGCGATGGGCTTTCACACCGGTTGGGGCCAGTGCACCGATCAGCTCGAAGATCTCGCCAGGGCGCTCTGACAGAGCCACACCGGAGGAGATCGATATATCCAAAGTTCTGTTTTTTGCCATTTTTGCCTTGGCCGCTGCGTTTGTCGCTTGCCCGGGCACCATCAATGCAGAGGAGACAAAGCCTGCCATGACCACCGAAACGAAAACACTGCCGAAGCCACAAAAGTCCGGCCTGCTGCCGATCAACGGCGTAAATTACTATTACGCCGTCTATGGCAAGGGTGAGCCGCTGCTTCTGCTGCATGGCGGTCTCGGCTCCACCGACATGTTCGCGCCGATCCTGCCCAAGCTTGCCGAAAACCGCACCGTCATCGGGGTCGACCTGCAGGGGCATGGCCGCACCGCCCTTGGCGACCGGCCATTCAGCCTGCAGGCGATCGGCGACGACATGGCTGGTATCGTCAAGGCACTCGGCTACGACACGGTCGACGTCATGGGCTATTCGCTGGGCGGCGGGGTTGCCTTCCGCATGGCGGTCCAGCATCCCGAGGCTGTGCGCCGGCTGGTCCTTGTGTCGACCGGCTATGCCGCCGACGGCTTCTACGACGAGATGCGTCCGCAGCAGGCACAGGTGAGTGCCGCCGCCGCAGCGTACATGAAAGACACGCCGATGTACAAATCCTACGTCGCCGTCGCCCCGCATCCGGAGGACTTCCCGAAACTGCTCGACGCTCTCGGCAATTTCATGCGCCAGAACTACGACTTCTCGGCCGACGTTCCCAAGCTGAAAATGCCAGTCATGCTCGCTTATGGAGACAGCGACATGTACAAGCCCGAGCACGAGATCAAGTTCTACCAGATGCTCGGCGGCGGCCTGAAGGATGCCGGCTGGATGCGCGAGAACCTGTCGCAGAACCGGCTGGCCATCCTGCCCAACCGCACCCACTACGATGTCTTCTTCGCTCCGGAACTGACGGCCGCCGCACTGCCGTTCCTCGATGGCGAGACCAGGGTGAAGAGCTGGGACGAGGTGGTCGGCGAAGCCGAATGACCCCTGCCATCTCCGCCGGCCGTCTCCAGCGAGACAGCCGGCGTGCTGTTCAGGAAGCCTTGGCCCGGCGCGGCTGCCTCAGATGCTTGATGCCGCTCATTTCAACGAAGTTCGTCGCCGACTCCCAGAGATAGTCGCCGTAAAGAAACGGCGCGAAGGGTTCGGAGCCGTCCAACGGTAGAGGCGAGATTTCCGCGTCGACACGTGGCTCGTAGAAGAACGGGATCGAGAACCGCACGGTTTTTGGCGCAATGACCCGGTGCCGTGTCGCCCGAACGCGGCCGCCGGTCCAGCGTTGCAGCAACTGGCCGAAATTGACCGCCAGCGTGCCATCGGCTGGGGGCACGTCGATCCATTCGCCGGTGAGGTTCTTCGCCTGCAAGCCCTCGACGCCGTCCTGCGCCAGCAGGGTGACGAAGCCTGAATCGGCGTGTTCCCGGCCGATGATGGTGCGCGTCTCGCCTTTGTGGGTCACCGAAAACTCCGGCCCGCTGGTATCGACGCCGGCACTGGCGTCGCGCAGGGGATAGCGGATCAGGCGCAGCGTCGAGATGCCGCCGTCGAAATAGCTATCGAAGATCATGTCAGGCAGGCCAAGCCCGCGGGCGATCGACCGCATCAGCATGGTGCCGACCGTTTCCATCACGCGATAGTAGTCGGCTGCGGCAGCGCGCCAGCCGGGCAGGGCATTCTCGGCGGGTAACGGTGTCGGCTCGCACAAAGGATCGTCGCTGGCCGTTACTCGCGCTGCATCGGCAAGGTCCGGCCCCATGTCGATGCCTTCCTTGTAGGAAACGGCTTGCGGCTGCAGCGGAAACCAGCCGCGGTAGAAATTCTTCTTGGTGTGATCGAAATTCCAGCGCAGTAACTCCTGCTTCTCGGCGTCGGGAAGCGCGAAGACGCGCAGCAATCGCGCGCGCTTGTTGGGCGTCAGCCAGTCATCGCCGGGAAAATCCCGGACCGCCAGAAAGCCGATGCCGGCCGCTCCCGCCATGATCTCAGCGTCGGCGCGGTCGCGCGCGGGCGAGGGCGGCCCGAACAGGGCCGCGATGCCGATCGTTTCGATCTCGGGTGTCATGACAATCCTGCAGCATCACCATAATCGATGACCTTGTATCAAAGCTTTTCAATTGACCCAATCGGCCTCGCCGTTACTTTTGCCGCCTGTTTACTCCACCAATGGATCCAGGCGATGGCAAAATACGAGGGCGGATGCCTGTGCAGGGCGGTGCGCTATCGCACCGATGCTACCCCCATCAACGAGCGCATCTGCCATTGCCGGCTTTGCCAGAAGGCGATCGGCGCGGCGTTCAATGCGCGTGTTCTGTTTCGCATCGACGATGTGACGGTCGAGGGCCCGTTGGCCACGGTCAACACTTCGCCGGACCTCAAGCGGGGGTTTTGTCCAGCCTGCGGCACGACGCTGTTTTCGCGGCGCGATTCCGCCGGCATCATCGGCGTGACGACCGGTTCGCTTGACGACCCGTCGCTGTTCCGGCCGCAGATGCACATCTGGACCGTCTCGAAACAGCCCTGGGTGATGCTGGATGACGGCCTGCCGCAATTTGAAGGCACTCCGCCGGCCTAGCGTTCCTTCTTCCCCGTGAAGGGAAAGGACGTGCCCCAGGATGACCAAAAATTAATCCAAAGAGACACGTGATAGCCGGCAAAACGTCATTGGCGGGCCATCTTTGTCTCCCTATCTAAGCGTCGCGGGCCCGGCATTCGAGGAGACGACGGATGAACGACAGCATCAGCACCCTGGACGAGCTTTTGAGCGATCCGATGGTCCTGCTTGTGATGGAACGTGACCGTGTGCGCCCGGAACAGGTGCGCATGCTGCTCGAGCGGGCTCGCCGGCCAGCCGCGGAGGAGCCTGTCGTGCCGCCCGCGCATGTGATTGCCAGGACCTGCCAGAAACTTTGGCTCTGCCCGTAATCGTCTTGCCAACCTCCATTCATGCGAGCATCGCTGGCCCTTCGGGCCGGTGAATGCATGTCGCCCTTTGGGAAGACGACATGCAAAAAAACAAATCTGAAGCGCGTAGCCTGAATCCGTATCGACGCGACGTGCTTTTGAAGCCGTGCGCGTCCGACGCGGCGGTGCCAGCTTACAAATCCGTAAATTGATTATCCGCCGCATGACGGTATGCCTTGCCGGGCACCGATCTCCTCCGATCGTGTCTTCGCGACTCCGATTTCTCCCGCATGGAACCCGACATGGCTGATATCTGCACGCAGGGCGTCGACACGGGCTTTGTCGGCCTTGGATTTGCCAAGGTCGCATTCCTCGGCCTGGTGCAAGGCATCACCGAACTGCTGCCGATTTCCTCGACCGCCCATATGCGCATCGTGCCGGCGGTGCTTGGCTGGCAGGATCCGGGTTCCGCCTTCTCCGCCGCCATGCAGCTTGCCGCCCTTGCCGCCGTGGTCAGCTATTTCTGGGGCGATGTCAGGGATCTCCTGTTCGGTTCGATCGACGCTCTCACACGGCGCGATTTCGCCGATCGGCATTTCCAACTGGCTTCCTGGATCGTGCTGGCGACGATCCCCATCCTCATCGCCGGCGTGGTACTTTCGGGTGTTCTCAACGCCTGCAATTCGCCGTTGCGTAGCCTGAGCGTGATTGGCTGGGCCTGCATAGCCATGGCGATCCTGCTGGCCCTGGCCGAGATTTTCGCCCGCCACAAGCGCACCATCGGCGAAGCGTCGCTAGCCGACGCGCTACTTGTCGGTGTCGCCCAGGTTGGCGCGCTGATCCCGGGGGTCTCTCGCTCCGGCTCGACGCTGACGGCCGCACTGGGGCTCGGCTTCAAGCGGGCCGAGGCGGCACGCTTCTCGTTCCTGCTGGGGCTGCCGGCGATCGCACTCGCCGGCCTCAAGGAATTGTGGGAACTGCACAAGGTGCATCTCGATGCCCATGGATGGTCGGTTCTCGGCCTGGGGCTGCTCGTCGCCTCGATTTCGGCCTTCTTCGCCATCTGGGGCCTGATGCGTGTGCTGGAACGCTTCTCCGCCTGGCCCTTTGTCATCTACCGTGGCCTGCTCGGCGTCGTCCTGCTGCTGGGCGTGGCCATGGGATGGCTCGTCTAGCTCCCTAACCCNAACCTCGGTGTTGCGCTGCTGCAACCCTCGAAGGGGCATGCGGCGTCCTCAAAGATGTAATCGGTCGGTTTGGTTGACTTCGGGATATAACCGCCCTTAACGTTCTGTTAACAAAACAGATGGGCGGGGCCGGATGGCATCCTCGATGGGTTGGCGCCGGAAGGCGAAGGGGCTGGGGCTTGCGATTGCCCTGATTGCTTTCTGTTCGGCGGCGAATTCCGCCTATACGGCTCCCGTTTCCATGGCTATCGGCGGCTCGACCTCCCAGCCGATCGGCCACTATGATTTTTGCAAGATCCATGCCGCCGAGTGCTCGATCCGTTCATCCGACAGCGAGCCGGAACAGATGACTGGCAAGCTGTTGCGGGAGATCGGCGCCGTAAACCTTTCGGTTAACGCGCGCGTCAAGCCGATGAGCGACATGGACAATTACCGCAAGGAGGAATGGTGGGCCTATCCGGACAATGGCTTCGGCGATTGCGAGGATTACGCGCTGGAAAAGCGGCGTGAGCTCAACAGCCTGGGCGTCGCCATAGCCAACCTCCTGATGACGGTGGTTCGCAAGCCGGACGGCGAAGGCCATGCCGTGCTGACGGTGCGCACCGACAAGGGCGACTTCATTCTCGACAATCTCGTCGACAAGGTTCGCCTCTGGAACCAGACGCCGTATCGCTATCTGAAAAGACAGGCGAGCGACAATACCGGGCGCTGGGTTTCCATTCTTGCCGGCGAAGAGGAACTGGTCAGCGCCGTCAAATAGCCGCTGCCCGACCTCCGGGCCATAATCCATACTTCTTTCCTTCATCGTGTCGGCAAGCGGTGCTATCCACGACAGTTCGTTGGAACTGCCAATCCGGAACGCGCATGGATTTTTTGACCGTCCTGTATTCGGCGCCCTTGCTGCTGAGCTTGTTCAAGGCCGCGTTGCCGTACGCGGTCGCCACGACAGTGGCATTCGGCCAGTGGTTCGCTTCGGTGCCGCCGTGCCGCGATGTCTCCTTCGAGGCTACGAGTTTCCTCGTCTGCGAGGTCGATCCGAAGCTCTATTCAATCGAACTGTTCTGGAAAGACCCGGCAGGCAAGCCTTTTCAGTCGCTGCACAATCTTGACAACGCCCAGCGCATGGCCGGCCGGACCCTGCTGTTTGCTATCAATGCCGGCATGTACCACCCCGATCTCAGGCCGGTCGGCCTCTATGTCGAACGCGGCCAGGAAATGGCGGGTGTGAAAACGGGATCGGGAAGCGGCAATTTTTCGCTGCAGCCGAATGGCATTTTCTATATCAGCCGCGGCAAGGCCGTGGTGCGGGCGACCAAGGACTTCGTCAGGCAGCGGCCAGCCACCGACTATGCGACACAATCAGGGCCAATGCTGGTGATCGACGGCCAGCTTCACCCGAAATTCCAGGCCGACGGCACCTCGCGCAAGAGCCGCGACGGCGTCGGAGTGCGAAAGGACGGTGTTGCCGTCTTTGCCATCTCGAACGGCACGGTGACGTTCCATGCCTTCGCTCGCCTTTTTCGCGACGCGCTCGGCTGCGACAACGCGCTCTTTCTCGACGGCACGATATCGAGCCTGCTCGCTCCGGCCATCGGCCGCAACGACGACTACTGGAATCTGGGACCGATGATCGGCGTCTTCAGGAAGCGCGGCTGATGCACGGCGCCCTCAATCGCGGCACCGCCTAAATCCGTGCATTGCGGCTGCCGCGCATTCTGACGACAAGCACGGCGACGATGATCGCCACCACCATGGCCGCGATCACCGCCAGGCCGACCAGGCTGGTCGCGTCGAGTTCGGGCAGATTGGCGGCTCCTTTCGCCACCAGCCATCCAGGCGACAGCACGACCGGCGCCCAGATGATCGCCGACAGGATGTTGGCAATCTGGAAGCGCCGCCTGTTCATGCCCATCATGCCGGCGACCAGCGGCACGGTGGCACGCACCGGACCGAAGAAGCGGCCGACGAAAACGGCGGCGACACCGTAGCGATGGAAGAACAGGCGCGCCCTGGCGATCTCGCGGCGATAGCGGTTGAGCGGCCATTTGTGGACGACGCCGCGCCCCAGCCATTTGCCGAGAAAATAGGAAATAGTGTCGCCTAGCGCCGCGCCGAGCATCGCGGCGAGGAGAACGGGCAGGGGCTGGACGATGCCGGCGCCCACCAAGCCGCCGACGATGATCAACACCGTGGTGCCGGGCAACAGGATGCCGACCAGCACCAGCGACTCGCCGAAGGCCAGCAATCCGACCACGAGACCCGCCCAGGCCTGATGGTTCTCGATGATACACACGCTCTGGTCGATGAACGACTGCACGCAAGCTCCCTGTTGAAAGTGTTCCTCGGCTGCCGCTGTCAGGCTCCTGAGTTCGTCGAGCTTGCCGTCGACGAGCCAGCCGTAATAGGTCTCGACCGGCAGCTTGCGGCCTTGGCACGGGCAAGGGCCGCCGCGCCGCACACCCGTTCTCAACAGCCACATCATGGCCCTGTCAAGGCTTGGCCGGGCCGATGCCGACGACTGCCTGAAAGCGGCTACATGCAGGGTAAAAAACTTGATTCAAACTTTATTGGTAATTTCTCGTTCATAACTCGTCTGGTTGTCCGTCGGCCGTCGCCTTCGGTCTGTTGTGTTCGAGTACAGGTCCAGATGCGGTTACCAGGCGTCGTCAGTTTCGTGATCGCATCGCTGTGCCTTGCCGGCTGTTCGTCGACATCGGGCATGGACGCGCTCGACATGCAGAAGCCGTCCAATGAAATCACCAATTCGGTGGTGCGGCCACGCGCGCCGATCGCGTCCGTTCCGATGGCCAAGGCAAACGCGGCGCGCAAGCTGGTTGAGGTTGCGCCCGAGGATACCGCTCGGCCTTTTGGCCTTGCCGAGGAAGAGACGGTGGCGTTTCCCGCACCCGAACTGCCCGACAGCGTCGAACCGCCGATCGAGGAGGCAGCCCTGGTGTCGCCGCCGAAGCTGTTGTCGCGGGCGGCATCGCCCATGCTGGCGGGCCCGGTCACGCGTTACGGCTTCCGCGATGCCAAGCCGATCAATTTCGGCCGCTCCTCGCCCCGACACCTTGCCGTGCACGGGGTGGACGTGTCACGCTGGCAAGGCAACGTCAACTGGGAGAAGCTGCGCGCCCAGGGCGCCAACTTCGCCTATATCAAGGCGACCGACGGCGGCGACCACCTCGATCCTCTGTTTATGAAGAACTGGCGTGACGCCGACGCTGCCGGCCTGAAGCGCGGTGCCTATCATTTCTTCTACTGGTGCCGCACCGCCGGCGAGCAGGCCGACTGGTTCATCCGCAACGTGCCGAAGGTCGACGGCGCGCTGCCGCCGGTGATCGACGTCGAGTGGAACGGCGACTCCAGCTGCCAGCGGCGTCCGTCGCGCGAAAAGGTGCTGGAGAAAATGCAGGTGTTCATGGACAAGCTGGAGCGCCACTACGGCCAGCGGCCGATCATCTACACGGCGCCCGATTTCTATCGCGACAATCTCCAGGGCGCATTCCCGGATTACCCGTTCTGGCTGCGCGCCGTGGCCCGGCATCCGTCGAAGGTCTATCCCGATCGCAAATGGCTGTTCTGGCAATATTCCGGCTCCGGCCTGTCGCATGGCGTAACCGGCCGCATCGATCTCAACGTCTTCCATGGCGATGAGCGGCAATGGCGCGCCTGGGCCGGCGGCGGAGGTCGGGCGGTGATGGCCGACGCGGATTAGAACAGATGCTTTCGCGTCGGCGCTCGTCCTGTCCACCTATCGGACCTGGTTGCTCCCGCCGTTTTTTTCCTCGCTCAAACGCAGCCGCGCCCTCAAGCCCATTATCTCGGCGATCGCGGCATCGATCATGGCGAGAAGGGTCAGCGTGTCGTGCTGGGTCGGATCGGCCCTGACATAGGCGAGCTGGTTCAGTATATCGGTGTCATCTTCGGTTTGTTCGCTCATGCGCATCGTCCCGGCTGTTGTGGATCTTCATCCGATCGGATCGATCGTCTTTTATCACGTCATCGTCCGGATGGCCCGCCACATTGGCCCAGTTCCTGGCGCGGTTGCCACCGTGCTTCGGATACGTCCCCGCGCCCTTCAGCTGGAGGGCTATGTTCGCGTCATGGCAATAGCCGAATAGCGGCTGGTCGTCGCTCCCGTAGCCACGCTACACCATTGAACCTTTCCGGCGGTCATTTCCTAATCTTGCGAATAGACGAGACATTGCCGTCGCCATGCTGTCACTATGCGTGCTGCCGCACTCTAATCGTCGGNTAATCTTGCGAATAGACGAGACATTGCCGTCGCCATGCTGTCACTATGCGTGCTGCCGCACTCTAATCGTCGGGGGGACGAGTTGGAGCTCAAGTTTCTGTTGGTCGGCTTTGCCTGCGCGGTCGCCGGCATGCTGTCGATCGTCACCTTCCTGAAATGGCTCGAGGTCAAGGCGGCCAGCCGCTGGTTGCCGACGCCTGGAAAGGTCGTCTCGTCGCGCGTCGAGGCGCGCGAGGTGACAAGCTCGGGTATTGGCTCGGAGAGCAGCACTTCGACCGAAATCCGCAATTTTCCGGCCATCACCTATGAATACAAGGTGGGCGGCAAGACATTTCAAAGCTCGCACTACAGCGTGCAGGAGAACCTCGGAAATTTCGAAGTCGCGGAAACCCTTGAGCGGTTTCCGCGTGGCGCGGCGGTAACCGTGTTCTATGACCCGTCCAGCCCGGGCAAGGCCGTGATCGAGCGCACCATGCCGGACGGCGCCTTCAAGTTCATGGTCCAGCTTTCGGCCGGGCTCGTGGTTTGCGCGCTGGTGTTGGTGTTTTCGGTCGGTGGCGTGCTGGAGGCTGTCGGACCGCATCTGCCCAAGCCGGGGAACCTCGGTGCGGCGGCATTCCTGCTGTTCATGGGGCTTTTTGTGCTGCGCATGGGCTTTGCCCAAAGATCGATTGCCGGGCAGGCGGCAACATGGCCGACCGCCGCCGGCCGTATCGATGCGTCCGGCCTGCAGGCAATCAAGACCCGCGACCGGTTTGAGGGCGGTGGGTACCGGCCTTGGCGCACGGTGTTCAAATCCCGCATCGTCTAGCTATGGTGTCGCCGGAGAGCGCTACAGCGCCGATCGCGTCGCTTTCGGCGCCAGCGTGACGGCCTCGCTGCCCGGCCTCGTCGGCGGTCAGGCGCGGCGCTATGTCGAAGGCAGCAAGGTCGACGTGCGCTATGACCCCGCCAACCCCGCCTCGGCGGTGCTCGAATGCCGGGTGCGCGGGCTATGGCTGCTGTGGGTCTGCTCGGCAGGCTTTCTCGGCGGCGCGGCCTTGCTGGTCGGATTGGTCTGAGTGTCACCGCTTCAGCAGCGCACGAGAGGTCCGCTGTCGAATCCGCGCCAGCTCAACCGCACCGTCCCACCGTCTCTTTTGATATGGATGGTGCGAGAAAATGGCTCGTCAAGCGATGGGTCCGCGCCATAGCACTGGCTGGCGTTAACCACCCAACCGGTGGCGGTTTTGCGAAAGATCGCATGCTCGCAACCGAGGTCGGGAAACGACAGGGCCGACTGATCCACAGTGAAGACAGTCTGGCGCTGGACGTCGGCGGTCGCATGGCAGTTCAACCTGTCCCTGGACCATGTCCCTACATAGGGCGCTGCCGCTACGGCCGGCACAATCGTAGTTGCGGAGATCGCTATGATCAGTGTCAAACGCTGCATCTCTTGTCCCCTGGGCCGCTGCGTTCGATCATACAGATTGCGGGCTTGTGTGGGGCAAGTTTTCGATCGACCAGATAAACGCAGCGGTCCGGATTTCGCTTATGGTTTTGCACGGATGATGCGACTGTGCGGCCCGGCACGCCGCCGGCCTTGCTTCATTGACACGAACCGGCGGCACTGACGACGCAGGTGTTCTCGCTGACGGTGCCTCATACCGGCATACGCCTGCCGGCCGATATTACCTGGACCAATGGCAAGAATTCGTTTCCGCTCGGTACCATCCGCCACCCCTGCACCAACGACGACCGCGAAGCGGGTCTGCAAGACGACAGCGGGCTTTGCCGGATATGGGACGGGCAAATTTATGCCCTGACCGGAGGCGGAGCCGAGCAGCTGAATTCGCGCGAAGCGACCCCGGCGCCTGAGGGGCTGCTGCTGCCCGATTTCGGTGCGGCTTTCACCGAATGGGCCGATTTCGCCAACGCCAATCCGGATGGCTCGGCCTGGGATGCCTTCACCTTGACGGGATGCCGCGATGAATAGCGCCATGAGATCGATCGTCTGGGCCTGCGACCTGTCCGCCAACGGGCGGACCGATCCGGCTTTAAGCCGTAACCTGAAGCCACGGCCTTTCAGGCGATGGAGAATTCACTCCACAAAGGAGCTACGATTTACGACGGATTTGCCGCTCCGCAGGGAAGCCTAAAGTAAATCCATTATGACTAGTGCAATGATCATGCCCTTGGGAACGCATCGCGGATTTCGACGGTTGGCCTGAGTTTCAGCGGTTCTAGGGCTGGTTGAATGATCAAGTCGCGGAAGGCATGCCAAAGAAGTTCCCGTCTTGAAGCCCTTACAGCGAATCTGCCTGTTTGAAGGAGAAATGGCTTACTCACATGGCAAGTTCTCAAGGATGGCGTCTAGTTTGGCCCGAGCCTCCATTTGCTGGAATTTATGAGAGAGTGACTTGATATGCACGCCTTTCTGGGATGCTTGCATGCGGTGCTTCTCTTTTGGGGCCCAGCCTCTGGGAGCGACGATGCCTTGGCCTCCTCCGTTGCCGCTAAGGGGACCGAGACGCTTGATGCGCGCCATACGGTTCAGTCGAAGCAATGTTCGCAGCTCGCTCGCCGAGACTACCGCAAGTATGAAGGCGACCGGCTGGACTGCCCCTGGCGCGATGACAGGCCGCGCCGCCTATGCCAAAGAGTTGCAGGCGCTCGCCAATGATGAGGTTCCCGAACCACCCTGCTTGGATGCACAACCAATGGCCCTTCAAGGCCCATCATTCGCATTTCCAAGTGCAGAGGTCGCTCGTAAAAAAATCGAGTAGACTGCCTGACCAGCAGGGCCGATATGAAGAACTGCGCACGCCTCCTCATACACACGCCGGACTTCTCCGGCACATGGTAGAAACTCTTTGCAGAATAGGAGTGGTCCGGTTCGGTGACAGTCTTAGACGGCCGCATGAGCATGGCCGCGAGCTGGCGAACGGCTTTATGCCTCCACATACTCGGCTAAGCTGACACCTTTGGGCACGTCCAGTCCATCGGCGCGTAAGCCTTCGATATGAAAGCGTATAGCATCACGAATTTCTGCTTCCACCTCAGGCACGGTCGCGCCCGTCGCGATGCAGCCGGGCAAGTCCGGCACATAAGCAGAGAAATTATTGCCGGCGTTTTCAATCACTACTGCATGCATACAATCACTCCTTCAAACCGGACTGCTTGAGGATGCTGTTCAGTGTACCTGGCGCAACTTCTTCAGACGATTTACCGGCCACGGTGACGCGGCCGGCTTTGATTTTGTGCTTATATTGGCGATGGCTGCCCTTGGTTGCAACTAGACTAGATACCAGCCGTCAGCCTCCAGCGAGCGAATGACCTCGCGAACCGTAAGCCGAGGTAGCATGTTTCCTCAGCTGCACCCGCTCGTCGCGCCGCACGTATCGCACTTTTCACATGTCCCGTTCCGCACCATGGTGAAATTCTGGCACTCGGAGCAGGAATTGCCGGTGTAGCCCTGCAGCAGCGACTTGGCGCGGCGGTCGGCGGCGAGTTTCTTCGCTTCGGCCGCTTCATGGGCCGCCGTATCTGTGAACAGCGCCGCGGTGGTATCGGTCGAGGCATCGGAGGCCGCTTCCTCGAAGGCGATGTCTTCCGCCAGTTCCTTGGCCCGCTCCTCATAATCGCGCTTGTAGGCGACCGCCTCGTCGCTGGCCGGCTTCAACGCTAGCACGTTGGAGCCGGAGAAGGCTGTCGGCGCCGAGCGGGCAGGGGTGCCGGAGCCGGCAAAGCCCTTCGGCTCGCTGCCGCTTGCCCTCGACACCAGCTTCACTGGCGAACCGCGGGTCAGGCCCTTGGAGACGGCGTCGGTCTTGCCTTCGCTGATGCCGCGGCCCAGTGCGGTGTTGGAGAAATCCGACTGGTCGACATGGGCGAGATCGTTGCGGCCGAGATAGGAGATGGCCAGCTCACGGAACACATAGTCGAGGATCGACGTCGCGCTCTTGATGGCATCGTTGCCGATGACCATGCCGGCCGGCTCGAACTTGGTGAAGGTGAAGGCGTGCACATATTCGTCGAGCGGCACACCATACTGCAGGCCAAGCGAGATCGCGATGGCGAAGTTGTTGAGAAGGCCACGCAGGGTGGCACCCTCCTTGTTCATGTCGATGAAGATCTCGCCGAGACGCCCATCGTCATATTCGCCGGTGCGCAGGAAGATCGTGTTGCCGCCGATCTTGGCCTTCTGCGTATAACCCTTGCGGCGGCCGGGCAGCTTTTCCTGCTCGCGCGACACGCGTTCGATGATGCGTTCGACGATGCGCTCGGTGATCTGCGCCGCGCGCGCCGCCGCCGGTGCCTGGATCAGC
Organism: Mesorhizobium sp. LNHC229A00; assembly: GCF_000502415.1. NCBI lineage: Bacteria > Pseudomonadati > Pseudomonadota > Alphaproteobacteria > Hyphomicrobiales > Phyllobacteriaceae > Mesorhizobium > Mesorhizobium sp. LNHC229A00. The sequence goes on along the minus strand of NZ_AYWQ01000009.1, from coordinate 82,142 downwards.
TGCTCGACCGCATCGTCCTCGTCCTCCTCGCCATCGGCGAGCAGCGAGGCATTGAGCGGCTGCGACAGCTTCGAGCCGTCGCGGTAGAGTGCGTTGGCCTTCAGCGCCAGCTTCCACGACAGCATGTAGGCGCTCTTTGCGTCCTCCACCGTCGCGTCGTTCGGCATGTTGATGGTCTTGGAGATGGCGCCGGAAATGAAGGGCTGTGCCGCCGCCATCATCTGGATGTGGCTGTTGATCGACAGCGAGCGCTTGCCGATCTTGCCGCACGGGCTGGCGCAGTCGAACACGGGCAGGTGTTCGGCCTTGAGGAAGGGCGCGCCTTCCAGCGTCATCGCACCGCAAACGTGGATGTTGGCGGCCTCGATGTCCTTTCGGGAGAAACCCAGCGCCGGCAGCATCTCGAACGAGAAGTCGTTGAGCTGCTCGTCGGTGAAACCGAACGTCTCCTTCACCCAGTCGGCGCCGAGCGTCCACTGGTTGAAGACGAACTTGATGTCGAAGGCCGACTTCAGCGCCGCGTTGAGCGCCGCGATCTTGTCGTCGGTGAAGCCCTTGGCCTTGAGCGAGCCAGGGTTGACGGCCGGCGCCTGGTTGAGGTTGCCGTGACCGACGGCGTAAGCCTCGATCTCGGCAATCTGGCTCTCCGAATAGCCCAGTGTGCGAAGCGCTTCCGGCACGGCGCGGTTGATGATCTTGAAATAACCGCCGCCGGCGAGCTTCTTGAACTTCACCAGGGCGAAGTCGGGCTCGATACCGGTGGTGTCGCAATCCATGACCAGGCCGATCGTGCCGGTCGGCGCGATCACGGTTGCCTGTGCGTTGCGGTAGCCATGCTCCTCGCCGAGTTCGATGGCGCGGTCCCAGGCCGCTTTGGCGTGAGTGGCCAGATCCTGCTGCTTCAGGTCCGATGCGACGAGAGGCACAGGATTGACGGCCAGCTTCTCGTAGCCGTCCTTCTCGCCATAGGCGGCGCGACGATGATTGCGCATGACGCGCAGCATGTTCTGGGCGTTGCGGTCATAGTCGGGGAAGGCGCCAAGTTCGGAGGCCATCTCGGCCGAGGTGGAGTAGGCGACGCCGGTCATGATCGCGGTCAGCGCTGCGCAGATGGCGCGGCCCTCGTCCGAATCGTAGGGAATTCCCGAGGTCATCAGCAGGCCGCCGATATTGGCATAGCCGAGGCCCAGCGTTCGGTAGTCGTAGGAGAGCTTGGCGATCTCCTTCGACGGGAACTGCGCCATCATGACCGAGATCTCCAGCACCATGGTCCACAGCCGCACGGTGTGCTCGTAGGCTGCGATATCGATCGTGCCGTCGGCATTGCGGTAGGGGAGCAGGTTGATCGAGGCGAGATTGCAGGCCGTGTCGTCGAGGAACATGTATTCCGAGCACGGGTTGGAGGCCCGGATCGCACCGGCCGAAGCGCAGGTGTGCCAGTCGTTCATCGTGGTGTTGAAATGCAGGCCGGGATCAGCCGACGCCCAGGCGGCGTAGCCGATCTTTTCCCAGAGGTCCCGCGCCTTCAGCGTCTTCAAGACCTTGCCGTCCTTGCGGGCGGTCAGGTGCCAGTCCGCGTCCTCTTCAACGGCGCGTAGGAAATTGTCCTTCAGCGACACCGAATTGTTGGAGTTCTGGCCCGAAACGGTGAGGTAGGCGTCAGAATCCCAGTCGGTGTCGTACGTCTTGAACGACATCGAGGTGTAGCCCTGCTTGGCGAACTGGATGACGCGGTAGATGTAGTTTTCCGGCACGGCCGATTTCTTGGCCAACTTGATTTCGCGCTTCAGCGCCGTGTTGATGGCAGGATCGAAACAGTCGTCATCATGGCCTTCGCAGTTCACGCAGGCCTTCATGATCGCTTCAAGATGCTTCTTGACGATCTTGGAGCCGGTCACCAGCGAGGCGACCTTCTGCTCTTCATTGACCTTCCAGTCGATGAATTCCTCGATATCGGGGTGATCGGCGTCGACGATGACCATTTTCGCCGCACGGCGCGTCGTGCCGCCCGACTTGATGGCACCCGCGGCGCGGTCGCCGATCTTGAGGAAGCTCATCAGGCCGGACGAGCGGCCGCCGCCGGACAGCTTTTCGCCTTCGCCGCGCAGCAGCGAGAAGTTCGAGCCGGTGCCCGAGCCATATTTGAACAGGCGCGCCTCGCGCACCCACAGATCCATGATGCCGCCCTCGTTGACGAGGTCGTCCTGCACGCCCTGGATGAAGCAGGCATGCGGCTGCGGATGCTCGTAGGAGGATTTCGACTTGGTCAGCTTGCCGGTGAACGGGTCGACATAGAAGTGACCCTGGCTCGGACCGTCTATGCCATAGGCCCAGTGCAGGCCGGTGTTGAACCATTGCGGCGAGTTCGGCGCGACGCGCTGGGTCGCCAGCATATAGGCAAGCTCGTCGCGGAAGGCGCGCGCGTCCTCCTCCGACGCCTTGAAGTAGCCGCCCTTCCAGCCCCAATAGGTCCAGGTGCCGGCCAGCCGGTCGAAGACCTGGCGGGCGTCGATCTCGGAGCCATAGCGCTCGGCCTCGGGAAGCTTGGCGAGTTCGGCCTCATCGGCGACGGAACGCCACAGGAAGGAGGGGACGTCGTTCTCCTCGACCTTCTTCAGGCGCGCGGGGACGCCGGCCTTGCGGAAATATTTCTGGGCCAGGATGTCGGCGGCGACCTGGGAGAACTGCGCAGGCACATCAATGTTGTCCAGGCGGAACACAACCGAGCCATCCGGATTCTTGATCTCGGAAAGCGCCTTGCGGAATTCGATCTCCGCATACGCTGCCCCTTCTTGACCTGCATGTCCTGGCTTGGTGAAACGACGCTCGATGCGCATTGGTCCGGTCCCTTTTGTCTATATGTAGCGCTTTCATCAGGGGATTTCTGCCCCCAAAAGACGAAACGCGCAGTCCGCCGTTTGTCGGCATTGCGAACAATGCCGACATCTCCCTTCGCAGGCTCGGCCACGCACACGACAATAATGCCTTGCCAGGCATCTGCCGAGGCTGCCAATCGGCCCGCGGGCCCCCTCAAAACTGAATTTTTCGATTCCCTCACCCGAGGGAAATTCACACTATCTAGCGTCGAACTTAGCTGCAAACACTAAATATAGTATTAACAGACAATTTATTCCAGTCCGACAATTCTCCCTTTCGTCGCCCACCAACCCACGATCCCAACGCTTCCGCCGGCCTCGTAAATAGGCGGAAATGCGGGCAAAACGCACATAATCCGGGAAAAAGACCGGGCTCAGAACTTTCCGGTCGCGCTCTCAACAGGAGCGCATGGCCTATAAAAGGCGACTCGTTTCGGGCCGTCAAGGATTCGTTTGCGTAGCTTTTGTGACCCCAACATCTTGTGTGTCACACATGTGGATAACGGGGATAGAATTGACCCGCCGTCGGCCATCTGCCCGGCGGCAACCCGGTGCGATCAGCGACATGGGCGCGGCGAAACATTTGCTGGACGCCGCAAAAGGCCCGCCAAGCCGGTGCGCCTCGCCTTCAGCCGTAGTGTAGCTTCGGCTTGGGTTCGGTGCCGTTGAACTGTACGCCGATCCGCTCGCTGCGGCGCCAGCGGACCTCGCAGCGATAGGCCACGCCGTCGAGCGGTATGTAGAGAAGGAAATGATCGGGGACCCGGGCTTCGGCGGGTAATTTCAGTTCGGCGCCGCCCGCATGCTGGTTGCGCACCGTACAGGCGATTTCGGAATTCTGGATCCCCGTGATGACTGTTCCACCTTTGAGCACGCGCGGACGATGCTCGCGCTGCGGCTCGCCGGGATCGTGCTGAAGTGGGTCTGCGGGATTCGCCATCGATCAAACGCCAAGACTGATCGATCCTAACCAACAAAAATTAGCAAACCCTTGCGGCACAAGGTTGTGCGTCCGCCGCGATACACGCGAAAGGCGTCGATCAGGAGAACCTGCGTGGGTCGGCACAGAAATAGGCAATGATCTGGCAAAGGTCGGGTTCATTGAGCATGCGCACGGCCTCGCTGGAACTGACCCATTTGCGGGTGCGGGAGTGCTTTTCCTTCCAGCGGTCCGCGACCTTTTCGACGTGCAGTGGGAACACCAGAACCTCGCAAGGCACTTCATCGCCCGAAGCCAGTACCTTGGCATAGAAATAACGACCGGCTTCGAGATGAGAGATGTTTCCGCGCAAGCCGGCTTCCTCGGCGGCCTCCCGGGCGGCCGCTTCGCAGAGCGGCTCCCTAGCTTCCGGCCAGCCTTTTGGGAGCACCCAGCGGCCAGTATCACGGCTGGTGATCAACATGACCTCGACGCCATTCCCGACATCGCGCCAGGGCAGGGCGGCAACCTGCAGACGGCACGGCGCCGTGCCGAAGAGTCGCCTGACCCTTTCAGCAAGGTGATTGTGCGTCGTTGGCCGTGTCAACATCGGAGAAGCTAGCCCCAGCCTCCAGAATCGTTTGCCGTCTCATGAATCTTACGGCTAATTGTGACCAATAAAAGTAAAAACTTCGGTCACGCTGGCTGATTGCCGCCAACAACGGTCGATTTCACAGGATACCTTGGCGGCGGGGCCCTCCGCGCAAGCAAATATTGCCCGTTCGGCACCGGCTTGATTGGAAAAAAGCAGCTTGCCGCGAATCAGCCGGCGTGATCGTCGGCGATCGGCTTCTGATAGGTGAAACCCATGTCCCAGGGAAAATAGATCCAGGTGTCCTGGCTGACCTCGGTGACGAACGTATCGACCAGCGGCCGGCCTTTCGGTTTGGCGTAGACGGTCGCGAAATGGGCCTTCGGCATCATTGCCCGCACGATGCCGGCGGTCTTGCCGGTGTCGGTCAGGTCGTCGACGATCAGCACGCCGGCGCCATCGTCGGCCAGCAAGGCCGGCGTGATCTCCTTCAGCACCTGCAACTGCCCTTGGCTGGTGTAGTCGTGATAAGAGGCGACACAGACCGTCTCGATCACGCGGATGCCGAGTTCGCGCGAAATGATCGCCGCCGGGACCAGGCCACCACGCGTGATGCAGACGATAGCCTTCCACTGACCTTTGCTGGTGCCGGCAAGCCGCCAGGCAAGTGCGCGCGCGTCTCGATGGAACTGATCCCAGGAGACCGGGAAGGCTTTTTCGGGAAGGGACATGTCTCGCGCACTCCACGGCACGCGGCGGCCGCGTGCAAGAAACAGGGAATGCGCGCGGAATTAACTGGAAACCCCCGGACTTGGCAAGGGCGGCCCGTAGCAATCGCTGTGGACTTATCGCGACAGGAAGGCCGCGACCTGTGCCGAGCGCAGCACCGTGCGTGTTACCCCGCCGAACAGCAGCTGGCGCAGCCAGGAGTGGCTGTAGGCGCCAAGCACCAGCAGATCGGCGCCGGTCTCGGTGATCCTGTTCTGGATCATGTCGTCGACCGAGGTGCCGCCCGATTTCTGCACCGAGACGCTGACGGTGGCGCCGTGGCGCGACAGGGCCGACGCGATTTCGGCGCCCGCGGCCTCCGGGCGTTCGTCGAGCGAATCGGGCGGATCGATGACCAGTATGTCGGTTTTCTCGGCCTCGATGATGAAAGGCAAGGCATCGAAGGCGGCGCGCGCGGCCTCCTTGCTGCCGTTCCAGGCAAGCAGCACCCGTTTGAAGGTGGTGACCAGCGGGCCCGCACTCGGCACCACCAGCACCGGCCGGCCAGCGTCGTAGACAAGCGTATCGACGTCCGCGCTCGGATCGCCGCCGGTCTCGCGTTGGGCGGCGATGATGAGATCGGCGGCGCGCACGCTTGAAATGCCGGTCAGTGCGCTGTCGCCGGAGAAGCTCTCCAGGCTGCGCCATTCGAAGGAAAGGCCGGAATCCTCGATCCGCTTCACGAAGACAGCCTCGAGTTTGTCGGCCCGCTCCCGGTTCATGTCGGCGGACACCTGCAGGAATTCCGTATCGGGAAAGCCCGTCGCCGACGTGTAGGGCACCGGGAGCGCCTCGGCATGGATGCCGATCAGATGGCTCTCGAAGCGGCTGGCAAGCGGAATGGCGCAGTCGAGCACCCGCTCGGCGTCCTGCTCGTTCTGCAGAATGGCAATGATGGTCTTGAAACGCATGATGACCCCTCAATCCCGCGAGTGGCGAGCCCGCGGCAGGGAAACGTTGTAGCGTCGTTCTTGGTTCCGGTTTGCAGCGGATCAGCTCGCCTTAGCCGCGAAGCCTGCCACCAAGGCCTCGACATCGGCGCGCGCGGCTTCAAGCGCCTCCGCGCTGCGGGCACGAACGACCAGTTCGGTCCAGAACTTGCCGTCGCCATATTTGGGATAGGAGCCGATGATCGTATCCGGATGGGCTTTCTGGATCTCGCCCAATGGCCCGCCGACAAGGCCCTCGCCGAACGGACAGTGCACCGTGGCCGACAGCATTTTGGTGCCGGCTCTCAAGGTCGGCACGACCTTGTCGAGCATGGCCTGGAAGATGGAGGGCACGCCGGCCATGACATGGACGTTGCCAATGCGGAATCCGGGCGCCACGGACACCGGGTTGTCGATATGGTCGGCGCCGCGAGGCATCCGCGCCATGCGCTTGCGCGCCTCCGTGTATTCGATGCCGCGCGCGGCATAGCTCGCCTCCAGCAGGGCATAGGCCTTGGCATCGTATTCGCAAGGCACACCGAATGCCTTGGCGATCGAATCGGCTGTGATGTCGTCATGCGTCGGGCCGATGCCGCCGGTGGTGAAGACATAGGTATAGCGTGCGCGCACGGCATTCACCGCCGCGACGATCTCGTCTTCCTCGTCGGGAACAATGCGCACCTCCTTCAGGTCGATGCCAATTGCCGTCATGATATCGGCGAGATGGCCGATGTTCTTGTCCTTGGTGCGGCCGGACAGAATCTCATCGCCGATGACGAGCATGGCGGCAGTGACGATTTCAGGCATGGAAGGCTCCGGAAGGACGGGTCGCCTGAAATAGCGCGGCGGATGGGCGGCGGCAATGGCCGTCCAAAGGCGAACGATATCACCTGCATTGCAGTACCCGGCGCGCTTGAGCAGGGTGGGAACAAGCCCTTCCAGATTATCCTCGGTCCCGGAGAGCGACGAAGGCCGAGGTGGTCGGCGGCCTTGGCCACATGCCGCAAACCATCGCGCCCGAACAGGTCACATCCTTCGAGCGCATGGCGGCACACGCTTTGCCAACCCGGCATCACCGCCACTTCACGAGAATTTCAGGGAACCACGCGGCTGACGGTCAGGTTTACGCCGTGTCGCATCCCAAGGCGGCCAAGATCAAGATACGGAGAAAAATCAATGTACAGGAAACTTTTCGCAGCATCCTTCCTGACCATCGGTCTCGCCACATCGGCGATGGCCCAATCGTCGGACGCTACCTATTCCAACCATCACTATTGGTGGCTGTTCGGCAATGAGGATTCCTCTGCCGTCGACCAGAGCACCACTGGCAGCATCAACGCCGACGGCTCCCGATTGAGCACTCTTGGCAATCCCGGCCCGGCCGGACCTTGTGCCTCAAGCACGCCAGGCCCTGATGCGAACGCGCAGGGCAACGTCAACGATCAGTATTGCGGTAAATAAATAGGCCAGCCGCGTATTGCCTGCCGCGGGACGCCGTCTCTCCTGGCGTCCGCGGCTGGCGGAGGGCTGGATCAATCCGAGATTTCAGTCTGAGGCCGATCGCGACCGTCGGCCAGTTCCTCGTGCCATTTGCCCTCGGCGTCCTCGTACTGGATGCCATCTGTGGAACCCGCCACCTGTTGTTCGGCCGAAGCGATCTCGGCGGCGCGCAATGCATCCTGATGGGTGGGAAATGTCTCCGAGAAGGTCGCACCGACCTTGTAGGCCCAGCCACCGTCATGCTCGACGATCTTGTAAGTCAGCTTCGCCATCTAAACCTCCAGTTAAAGGTCCGCCTGCTCAATGCAGCCGGTCATCGGGCAGCCGGTCGTCGGGCAGCCGGTCGTCGGGCAGCCGGTCGTCGGGCAGCTTGTCGTCGGGCACCAGCACTTCCGATTCCCTGGCGGCCTCGATCAGTGCCCGGCGCGCCTCCGCTGTCGAACGATAACCTTCCAGCACTTTGAGGCAAGTGTCGAGGGCATCACGATGACGAGGCCCGCGATTGAGCGGCCACACCGTCATCAGGCACTCGGCCGCCTCCTGGGTCGAGCGGATATGGCGATATTTGCCGACATGGCCAAGCTCGACCACGACCGGCGTTTCAAAGGGTTTGTTGTCCATCATCATGGCCGCAACGCAAAGCAGCCAATTTGGTTGCAAAAGTGGCCTTCGGCCTGCGCCCAAAGGTCGCGACGCCCTTGGGCAGCGCGCCGGTACCGGGAGAATGGGCGATCAGCCGGCGGCCTTCATCCAATGTTCCATCGTCGTCACCGAGCGGGCGAGTTGCGGCGCCGGATGAATCTTTTCGCTGAACGTGGCGGCCGCACGCCATCCCCAGCGCGGATCGGCGAGGAAGGCTCGCGCCAGGGCCACCATGTCGGCGCGACCCTCCGCGATAACAGCCTCGGCCTGTTTCGGGTCGTCGATCAGGCCGACCGCCCGGGTCGGGATGCCCGCGCCCTTGCGCACGGCTTCGGCCAGATGCACCTGATAGCCGGGGCCGGTGGGCAATTTCTGCAATGGCGAATTGCCGCCGCTCGAGCAGCAGAGATAGGCGACGCCTTCGGCCTTCAGCGCTTTCGCCACCTCGACCGCGTCCGCGACGTCAAAGCCGCCATCGACCCAGTCCTTCACCGACAGCCGTGCGCCGAGCATCAGTTTCGGTGCGGCTTTCTTCACCGCCCTGGCGATCTCGACGACGAGACGCATCCGGTTTTCCAGCGAGCCACCCCAGCGATCCGTGCGCTGGTTGGACAGCGGCGACAGGAACTGGAAGATGAGGTAGCCATGCGCCGCATGCAGTTCGATGAAGTCGAAGCCGGCACGGTCGGCCCGCCTTGCGGCGTCCGCGAACCGCTCGACGAGCTGCAGGATTTCCTCGTCGTCCAGGGCGCGCGGCACGTTCCAGCCGGTGTCGTAGGCGATGGCCGAGGCCGAGACGGTCTGCCAGGGATCCTCGTTTGGCTGCAACGGGCCGCCGCCTTCCCAGGGTTTGCGGTTCGAGGCCTTGCGGCCGGCATGCGCCAGCTGCGTGCCGAATTTGGTGCCGGGTGCGGCCACGCGCTTGGCCGCATCCAGCGCGCGTCGCGCGGCGGCTTCATTGTCTTCGGAGTAGAGGCCGAGACAGCCATGGCTGATGCGTCCGCGCCGCTCGACATCGGTCATCTCCACCGTGACCATGCCGGCACCGGACATGGCAAGGTTCATCCAGTGGTAGAGATGCCAGTCGCTGGCCGAGCCGTCCTCGGCGGAATACTGGCACATCGGCGCCACGGCGATGCGGTTGGGGAAGGTGAGCCCATCAAGGGTGATCGGCTGGAAAAGCGATGTCGTCATGGAAAACTCCGAGAAGGGGAATGCGCTATCTAGGCGACGGCACCCGTCCATACCACACACGAGACGGTGAAGCGCGCTGGACCAATCGCTGGCCCGATTGCGCCTGTTCCGGTTCGCGGCTACGCCTGCGTCCGCCAGCCAGCATCGAGGTGTCATATGGAAGACCGCGTTCGTATCCGCTCGGAAGAGGTTCTCTCCGACGACTGGGCGGTCCTGAAAAAGACCGTGCTCGACTATCGCCGGCGCGACGGCCAATGGGAGACGCAGGTCCGCCAGACCTATGATCGCGGCGACGGCGCGGTGATCCTGCCCTATGACCCGCAGCGCTCGACCGTGCTTCTGGTGCGACAATTCCGCTATCCCGCTTACGTCACCGGCCACCGCGAGCCGCTGATCGAGGCCTGCGCCGGCCTGCTGGACGAAAACGATCCGGAAACCGCCATCCGCAAGGAAGCCGAGGAAGAACTGGGTTACCGGTTGAAGGACATCGAGCGGCTGTTCTCGCCCTATATGAGCCCAGGCAGCGTCACCGAGCGGCTCTGGTTCTTCGTCGCGCGCTACTCGCCCGCCGACCGCATCTCGGCCGGCGGCGGCGCTCCGGAGGAGGGCGAGGACATCGAGGTCCTGGAAATGCCGCTCGACGAAGCGCTGGCCGGCATCGCCGATGGCCGCATTGTCGACGCCAAGACCATCATCCTGATCCAGCATTTGAAGCTGAACCCAGTGACGGCTTGATCAGAGACCGAGCGATCTCAATTCAGCTCGCGTGACCCAACAGTCGGGTGGTGGCCGCGTCACGATGATGTTCGGAATTAACGCGATCGACGCCTTCGACGGTGATGGCGAACGTGCCGTTTTCCGTCCTGGCTATCCAGTCCTTCGCTTTCAGATACCAGAGGTGAAACTCGAGGTGCTCTTGCGGACAGCCTGACATTCGTTCGAGTTCTTCGTCGCCAATACCGGGATGGTTGACGTCCTGTCGGCGTTTTACATACAGCAGTGACAGCACTTTAGCTTGAATGACGGAATCTCGATCGAAGCCCTTTGTATTGCTCGCCTCATCGGTCAGCTCGGCCCGGTGGTTCAAATGGGCCTTGTACTGAATGTCGTACTGCGCACGCTTGACCGGATCCTTGAGCGTGTTGTGAGCCTCAAGAATATCGCTGAAGCGTGACTCGTTGCCGGTGACTTGGTTGTCGGGGTGGTAGCGCATGGCAAAATGACGAAAAATGCGTTCTATTGTTTCCGAATTGGCATTCGGACTGATTTCCAGCATTTCGTAGAAATCGATGAACATACCTGGCTTCCCCATCCCATTTTCGGCCGTTTCTGTCTCACCGTCAGGTGACAATTTTGGCGACGACCATAGAGTATATATTTCACGATTTACTAATGTGCCGAGCGTACAAAGGGACAGATACAGGAATTAAGCGAAAAAATCAGACCTTTGCGTCCTGAGCTGCAGACCTTGGTCTGGTAGCATTTCGCTCATCGGAGGCGGCTTGCCATGACCGATAAACCTTCTGAACCTCTAGTAGAGCGTCGGACGCACTTACGCGAGGTGGTTTTGAAGGAGGCGTTCATAATCACGCAGAATGGCGAAATAGGCTGCGCCGTCAGAAACCAGCATGAGCACGGCGCCGAGCTGCGTGTCGCTGCGGGGGTTGAAGTGCCAAATACCTTCCGGCTGCGCGTGCCTTTGGACGGTGCGAATTATCGAGCGGAAGTGCGCTGGAGAAAAGGCGAGCGACTGGGCATCCAGATCCACAGCAATTTCTCGCTTAAGGTCACCTAATAGGCGGTAAGCCGATTGATATGAGCGCACACCCAGCACTGCGTTGGGGTGGCTTTCGTTGTATCGCATCCCGGCCTCATCGCATAAATCCTGACTTTGTCACCAATCGCTTGCCTACATATTAGAGCAAGCGCATATTATGCCTTGGGGACTAGGGCGGGGAATTAAGAATGTGCAGCACCTGTGATGGTACAGCGGTCGACCGGAGAGATTTCCTCAAAGTCGCCGCGGGGCTCGTTGCGTTCGGCGTTGGTGGCGCCACATGGTCGGCGCGCGCGGCCCAAGGTGCCGTGACCTCGCTGAGCCCCGATGAAGCGCTCGCCGCACTGAAATCCGGCAACGAAAGCTACGTCAGTCACCCGGAACTCTGCTCGATAGACCTTGCCGCGCAGCGGAATGCTGTCGCCGCACACCAGGCGCCCTGGGCCACGATCATCAGTTGCGCCGACAGTCGCGTTCCGCCTGAACTGATCTTCGGCGGTCACGGCGTTGGAGAACTGTTCGTCGCCCGGAATGCTGGCAACCTCGTCGACACTGCCACGCTCGGTACGGTCGAGTACGGGGCAGCGGTGCTTGGTTCGCCCTTGATCGTCGTTCTGGCGCACACAAACTGCGGCGCCGTCAAGGCGGCGTGCGACGTGGTGACCAAGAACGCGACCTATCCTGGTGCGATCGGCCCCATGATCGAACCGATCCTGCCCGCGGCGATAGCAGTGCGGAGCGAAGCGGGTGATTTCGTCGACAACACCGCCAAGGAAAGCGCGCGGAGGACCGCGAGGCGCCTGGCCGCCTCGAGCAAGGTGCTGGCCGGCCTCATCAAGGCGGGGAAGCTGAAGATAGTCGCGGCAATCTATGATTTACCAACGGGTGCGGTGACTTACGTCGAATGACACACCCGTCGTCGAGATCGAAGGCTCTGGGGGCCTCGATGCGTCGGCGTCTGGCTTGGCTGGCTTTGGCAGGCTCATTATTGAGCGGTTGCGCGACAAACGATGTCGAGCCGATCAACACCCATTTGACACAGGTCGGGCCGGGCTCGCCGGCGTTCATCCCGGATGCTGCCGACGACGGCTCGACCGTGGTCGCTCTGTCGTTCTCCGGTGGCGGGACGCGCGCCGCCGCCTTCGCTTATGGCGTGCTGAGGGCGCTCGACGACGTGACCATCGACAGTGGCCGGCGTGCCCATACGCTGATCGATGATGTGCGTGTCGTCGGTGGTGTTTCGGGCGGGGCAGTGACGGCTGCTTATCTCGGCTACAAGGGCCACGGCTACCGTGACCTGCGAGAGCGCTTCCTGATCCAGAATGCCGAGAGTTCGTTGCATACGGCAAGGCTCGCGCCGGCCAATCTGGCGCGGCTTTGGCGTGGTGGCGTCAACGACCGCGGCACCTTTGCCGCCTGGCTGAATAGAAACCTTTTCGACGGCGCCACCTATAGCGCCTTCAAGCGCCCCGGAGCGCCGCTTGTCTGGATCCATGCTTCCGATATCTACAACGCAACCGCCTTCGGCTTCACATATGACCGGTTCGCGGCGATTTGCAGCGATCTCGACAGGCTGCGCATCGCTGATGCAGTGGCGGCCTCAGCCGCGTTTCCGCTGGTATTCGCCCCTATGGTCATCTCGACGACCACGCCGCAAACCAAATGCAACTACAAGCAGCCGGCCTGGATCAAGCATGGGCTGCAGGATTCTGAAGCGCCGGTGCGGGTCAAAGCGGCGGCCCGGGCCATGGACTCCTATCAGAACAACGACCGCGTCAACTATATCAAGCTCCTAGATGGCGGTCTGACCGACAATATCGCCGTGGTCGGCTTCGCCGAATCGATCGACACCGCAGAGGACGCCCACAGTCCGCTGTCGCCACAAGCGGCGATCAGGATGCGCACCCTGATCATGATCGTGGCGGACGCCGGGCGACGGACCGAACCGAAGTGGGTCGAGGTCAAGCAGGGCCCAGGTCTGGTCGACATGATCGATGCTACCACGGGAACCTCGATATCGTCCTCGGTGCGTGATGAATTCGATGCCCTGAAGTTGGCGTTCCGGCTGTGGCGCCAGAAGCTGGTCAGGTATCGCTGCGGCCTCCCGACAGTCACGGTGGCGCGCTACCGCGGCAGCCTTGCCGGCTGGGACTGCCGCGACGTGAGGATGGCGGTGGAATTGGTCTCGTTTGGCGATCTGCCCCCGGCCGATCTGACCGCGCTGAACGCTATTCCGACCCGGCTTAGGCTGACGCCCGAACAGGTCGACAGAACCATCTCGGCCGGCCGCGATGCGGTGCGCGTCAACCCGCGCCTGCGGCAGGCGTTCGGCAGGGCGCAAGGACGCGCCGGAATCGTAATGGCGGTCATCAACTGACGACCTCCATTGCCAATCGGAATGAGCGGCATGCGCGAAGCTTTCATCGCAATGGTAATCTTCCTATGCCTGACGGTGGCCGCGCTCGCCAGCACGGCGATATGGCCAAAATTGCCGGCCAAACATCGTGACGACGACACGAACACCGTGGTTCGGCACGCCGCGAACCTGTTCGGGGTCATGACCTCGCTGATGCTCGGCCTGATGATCAACTCGGCCAGGAACACCTTCGAATCGATCGACCGCAACGTGCACGCCTATGCGACCGAATTGATTCTTCTCGACAGGACCTTGCGCCAATATGGCCCGCAAACCGACACGGTACGCCAGCCGCTGGTCGTCTATGTGCAGCGCGTGGCGGGCGATTCTTCGCCCACCGGCGAGACGCTGATCGCCGCCAACCGACTCTCTGAGCAGTTGCTGGCGGAAGTCGGCACCCGGCTGAGTGCGCTGGCGCCGGCCGACGATGCGCATGGCTTCGTTGTGCAGGACGCCCGCCAGCATTTGCAGAAAGTGCTGGAGTTGCGCTGGGTGCTGATCGAGCAGTCGGAGGGCACGATCCCGGTGCCTCTGATCACGCTCCTGGTTACCTGGCTGGTGCTGATCTTCGCCAGCTTCGGCTTCAGGGCGCCACGCAATACGATCACCATTTCGACCTACGCGGCATCGGCGGCTTTGGTTGCTGGGGCGATCTACCTGATCTTCGACATGGACGTGGCTTTTTCCGGCCCGATCCAGATTTCAATGGCCCCGATGGAGAGGGCGCTGTCCGAGTTACAGCAGTGATCCGCAGTGGCCACGCCGGCTAAATGACGTTGCTGCGGTTCAACAGAGAAAATCCAAACAAATTTGAAGACCTTTCTGGCGCGGACAACGGGAACCGAACCCGCACGATCAGAGATCGGGGACTTTAAGTCTGTTTTTCGGCGAGGCCTCCCGCTCAATGACCCGGACAATCAAGTGCGCCAGCACGCCCCCATGCTCTTTGCAAAATCCCGTACCACGCGTACATGTGCGGGCACTGCGGGCGTGGTGAAATTGGTATACACACCGGACTTAAAATCCGGAGGCCTCGGCCATGCGGGTTCAAGTCCCGCCGCCCGCACCATGCTACCCATGAGATCGAACGCATCACGGCACGACGGCAATCTAGGATGTCTAGAGTTGGCACGGCAAAAACTGAGGTTGAAAACCGTCGCAACTCAGGAAGTGCAGAGGCAAGGTAGGCTGCCAAGGTAAACAACTCAAAACGTTGCAGTGGACGCGTGGGACATTTTTAAGTCCCTTGCGTCTTCCCAATTCCACCACGTCCGCAGGCCAGCCGTCTTCAGATGCCACAGCCCGTCAAGTCGTGTCCTACTGTGGCCGAACGCGCAACCCAGAGGAGGTGGCATAACGATACTGGCGCGATCGCGGAATTATCCGCGCCGCGGACATCGGTAAATATCTGCGTGGCGGATCTGATCCGCCTAAGGCCGGCGCCTCTCAGGCCAACCCATCCCCCCGCCCACTTGGGGGCGCCGGCCGTCCCCTTCCAGCAGATAACCGCGGCCGTTGTAAGCCAGGGCCATAAACGTCACCCAAGGACTACGTTCAGAAGTCATCCGGGAACTACGTTCAGAATTTGTAGCTGAGATTGATGCCGACCGTGTTCAGTTTCACGCTCTGATCGCGATCGTTGAAGGGGGCTGGCGCCTCGTGGTTCTCTGAGCCGAAGTCATAGTAGCGATATTGCGCGCCGACGACGAACTTGTCGGTCAGCGCGTAGTCGACTCCTGCGCCGACGGTCCAGCCGACATTTGTGCCGGTGTTGTCAAACCCTGGCCCCGAGCTCTGCGACGTCTCGATGCCGGCAAAGGCGATGCCGCCGATGCCATAGACCAGCAGGCGGTCCATGGCGAAGCCGGCCTTGGCGTTGACCGACCCGAACCACTTGATGTCGGCGCCGAATGTATCTCCCAGGCCCGATTGCGCCGTGCCGTCGACCGAGGAATAGTTGAGGTCCGCCTCGGCGCCCAGCACTGCCTGATCGAACTGCCAGAGGCCTGCGACATGGCCGCCGACGAACCCGCCGTCGACGTCCGGCGTGATGGAAAATGGCGCGCCTTCCGTCGTGGTGATCTCGGAGCGGCCCCAGCCATATCCTGCCTGCAGGCCCGCATAGTAGCCGGTCCAGTCGAACCCAGGCGCGGTCATCGGCACATCGAATGTCGCGTCGGCGGCAAATGCCGGCACGGACAGGGCAAGAAGACCGGCACTCGCGACCATCAGGCGATGCATCGAACTCACCGAGAAGAGTCAAAGATCTTGCTCGGAGCCTAACCGGATTTGCGGCAAAACGGAATCGGATTTCTGCAAAGGTGTTTAGCGTCCTCGCGGGTCTCGAGGCGTTGGCGGGTAGCGTCCCGCCGCGATTGCGGTGGCGCGCGCCTCGTGCGAAACAGACCGCCATCGTGAGAGGATCCTCCATGCGCATCTTGTTCCGCTTGGTCGCGGCCGTCGCGACGGTGCTGGTCGGTCAGACCGCGGTGGCCGAACCATTGACGCTCATCATTGCCAGAGCCGTGGCCGTTCCCGATTCTGTCTCGGGGCAGGCCATGCTTAGCCTGAAACTCACTCCCGACAGCGGCAAAGCCTTTGCCAGGTTTACGGGGGCAAATGTCGGCAAGATTGTCGATCTCAGCATCGACGGCGCCGTGATGATGTCGCCGCGCATCGTGGAGCCGATACGCGGCGGCGAGATCATGGTCAGCGGCACATTCAAGCCGGGCGAGGTCGAGCGTATCGCCGAGCGGATTTCAGCCGGCGACGCCAAGGTCGAAGTCGACGTGAAATCCGAGTAATCCGGCAATCTCCAGGCAAATCCATTCTTCCTCGCTGGCCAAAACGCCGTCGGCTTGGCACAGTCGGACAAACAGGAGCCTTTGATGATCAGGAAGCCGCTTGTCCGCGCGACAAAACCCAAACCGTGGACCGAAATGGCGACCGATCTGGTCGACGTCGCGATGGGCCGCAAACCCGCCGATCTGGTGATCCGCAATGGGCGCTGGGTGAACGTCCATTCGGGCGAGATCATCGCCGGCACCGACATCGCCATATCAGGCGGCCGCTTCGCCTATTGCGGGCCGAATGCCAGCCACACGATCGGGCAGGGCACCAAGGTGGCCGACGCCGGCGGGCGCTACCTCGTGCCCGGCCTATGCGACGCGCACATGCATGTCGAGAGCGGCATGGTGACGGTCACCGAATTCTGCCGCGCCGTCATCCCGCACGGCACCACCTCGATGTTCATCGATCCGCACGAGATCGCCAATGTGCTGGGCCTGCCAGGCGTGCGGCTGATGCATGACGAGGCTGTGGCCCTGCCCATTAACGTGCATGTTCAGATGCCGTCCTGCGTGCCGTCGGCACCGGGGCTGGAGCATGCCGGCGCCGAGCTGACCGTTGCCGACGTTGCCGAGGCAATGACTTGGGACAACATCATCGGACTTGGCGAGGTGATGAATTTTCCAGGCGTCGCCGCCAATGATCCTGTCATGTCGGGCGAGATCGCCGCGACGGTTCGTGCAGGCAAGACGGTTGGCGGCCACTATGCCTCGCGCGACCTTGGCTTGCCGTTCCACGGCTATGTCGCCGGCGGACCCGAGGACGATCACGAAGGCACACGTGCCGAGGACGCCATCGCCCGCGTGCGCCAGGGCATGAAGGCGATGCTGCGGCTGGGCTCGGCCTGGTATGANCGTGCCGAGGACGCCATCGCCCGCGTGCGCCAGGGCATGAAGGCGATGCTGCGGCTGGGCTCGGCCTGGTATGACGTTGCTTCCCAGATCAAGGCGGTGACGGAGAGCGGCATCGATCCGCGCAATTTCATCCTGTGCACCGACGACAGCCACTCCGGCACGCTTGTCCAGGAAGGCCACATGGACCGAGTGGTGCGCCACGCCATCCAACAGGGGCTGAAGCCGGTGACCGCGATCCAGATGGCAACGCTCAACACCGCTCAGCATTTCAAACTGGAACGCGAGATCGGTTCGATCGCGCCGGGGCGGTTGGCCGACCTGCTGGTCGTTTCCGATCTCACCGCAATGAGCATCGACGAGGTCTATGCGCGCGGCGTCAGGCTAGCCAAGGGCGGCAAGCTCGACATCGATATCCCGGCCTACGACTATCCGGAGACGGCGAAGAACACCGTCAATTTGGGCAAGAAACTCAAGGCCGATGATTTCGATATCGCGGCACCCAAGGGCGCCAACGAAGTGCGGGTGCGGGTGATCGGCGTCATCGAGAACCAGGCACCCACGCGGGCGCTGGAGGCCGATCTGCCGGTCGAGGATGGGCTGGTCGCGATGGATCGCCGCAACGATGTCTGCCAGATCGCGCTGGTCGAGCGACACAGGGGCACGGGTGGCGTCACCAATGCCTTCGTCTCCGGTTTCGGTTACATGGCCGACTGCGCCATGGCCTCCAGCGTCGCCCATGACGCCCATCACATCATTTGTGTTGGCACCAACAAGCAGGACATGGCGCTGGCCGTGAACCGGCTGGGTGAAGTCGGCGGCGGCGTCGTGCTGTTCTCCAGGGGCAAGGAACTGGCGCTGGTCGAAATGCCGATCGCCGGGCTGATGTCCGACGAGCGGGCCGAGATCGTCGCCGCCAAGGCTGAGAAACTGACCGAGGCGATGCGCGAGATGGGCTGTTCTCTGAACAACGCCTACATGCAGCACTCGCTGCTGGCGCTGGTCGTCATTCCCGAGCTCAGGATTTCCGACGTCGGGCTGATCGACGTGACGACGTTCCAGAAAGTCGATCTGTTCGTCTGAGACCAGTCGTCCGCTCGTGGCTGCTCAGCCGCCGGTGGCGATGGTCAGCACCTTGAACGGCGTCGTGATGATGACTTCTGCGGCGGAGCCGACGACCTTTCCCAGGCCCTGGCCGATATTGGCGAGCTGTGCCGGATTCTCGTCCGCGGCGAGCCCGGCCGGCGTGCGCAGCCGGTCGCCCAGCAATTGCACTAGGAACGGGTTGTCGGCGAACTTCGCGTGGTTGAGGCCGCCGTCACCGCCTTTCGTTTTGGTCAGATCGACCACCGACACGCCATAGGAGGCGAGATCGGCCGCATCGCCATAGTCGCCGACGCGCGGTTTGTCGCCGGAGATGAACGAGGACAATTTGAGCGCCCGGTCGTCGCCCGAAAGCAGCACGGCGAACGGCTTGTCGGGTTTGCCATAACGGATCATCTGCTTCTTGAACACGTCGACATCAATGTCCGGTGAGGCAAGGATGACATAACCCAGCTTGCCGCCGAGATCGCGGTCGCCGGTAATGGCAAGTTGGCGCAGCGCCTCCATCGTCAGCCAGGTTCCCATCGAATGGGCGATGATGTCGATGCTCTTGACGCGCGTCTTGGCGAGCATCCTGAGTGTTGCCTCGAGATCGTCACGGGCGGCGGTGGAACTGTCCTTGTCGTAGATGTAGCCCGTCGTCTTGGCGCTCGACGCCCATGAGAACAGCACCGGCGTGCCCGGATATTTGGTGTCGTGGGCGATCTGCGTCAGCCGGTAGATGCCGTCGTCGAAACCATTGTTGAAGCCATGCACGAAAACCAGCGCCCGGTCGCCGCGCATGGCGATGTCGGCGCCGACCGCCTTGGCGAATTGCGGCGCGCCTTCGTAGAAGGTGACATCCGTGGCCGCAAAATCCTTGGTCGGATTGCTGTTGGCGGAACCCTTGGCGCGCTCGATGTTACCGACCTGATGGCTCTTCGGAACCGTGACATCGACCCGCGCGAAACTGGTGGTCAGGGAACGGTCACCGTCGAAGACCTGTCGCGGGTCCTTCACCGCTTTCTGGCGGGTGGTGGCGACAAATATCTCATGGGTGGCCGCAATGTCGGATGCCGGTACGGTGACCGTCGTCTTGTTGAGCAGATCATGCGTGTTTCCGGCGCAGCCAGCGACCAGCAGCGCGACCGCGACGACACCTAAACTCTTCAAGCGCAAGGCCACGCGTCGGCTCCCGCATAGGGGGACGTCAAACGCATGACGTCGATCGATACTCCGATAAGGCCAGAGGCGGGCGCGGTCCAGTTCAAAGTGGGCCAATCGTTCGGCGATGCTGAACAGGCACGGCGAAATCCGCTGCGCCGCATTTACTGTCCAAGCAGGCTGATGCGGTCGGTCACGTCCCGGTCGCTGGCGAAACCATCGTCCTCGCGCAGCCGCTGGCCGATCATCTTCACCAGTGCCGGATTGTCGGCGAATTTCGTGTGGTTGAAGCTGTCGCTGCCCTTGACCTTGGAGAGATCGACGACCGTCACGCCATAGGAGGCAAGGTCGGCGGCATCCTTGTAGTCGCCGACGCGTGGGCGCGAGCCGGCGATCAGGCCGGACAGTCTCAGCGCGCGATCGTCATCCGACAACAGCAGGATGAACGGCTTGTCGGGCTTGCCATAGCGGCGCATCTGGCTCTTGAACACATCGACGTCGATGTCGGGAGAGGCGAGCACCACATCGCCGAGCTTACCGCCGAGGTCGCGGTCGCCGGTGATGGCGAGCTGACGCAGTGTCTCCATCGTCACCCAGGTTCCCATCGAATGGGCGACGATGTCGATGCGCCGCGCGCCGCTCTGCGCCAGCATGCGCAACGTCACTTCGAGCTGGTCCCGGGCGGCACTGGCACTTTCCTTGTCATAGACATAGTCGGTGGTCTTGGCTCCCGAGGCCCACGAGAACAGCACCGGCGTTCCCGGATAACCGGAATCGTGGACGATCTGGGTCAAGCGATAGACGGCATCGTCGAAGCCGGTGTTGTAGCCGTGGACGAAGACCATGACGCGGCCGCCGCGTGCCGCAATGTCGGCGCTGATCGCGCTGGCGAATTTCGGCTGCGTGTCGTAGCCGACGACTTCGGAAGCCATGAAATACTTGGCCGGATCGTTCGATTTGCCGCGCGAGCGCCGCTCGATCTGGCCCGTCTGGTGGAGACCGGGAACGGTGACGTTGACCCGGGCGTAGTTCAGCGTCGCCGAGCGTTCGCCGTCGAAAACCTTGTTTGGATCGTCGGAGGGCTTGCGGGTCGTGGCAATGAAGATCGAGTGGTTGCCCGCGATTTCCGTCACCGGCGCGGACATGACCGCGCTGCCGAGCAGTTCCTCGGTTTTGCGGCCGCCGCAGCCCGCCATCAGCAGCGTCAGCGCAAGAATGCAAATCGTCTTCAAATGCACGTCAAAAATTCCACTCGAGCCCAAAAAGGGCCATCCACCCTCCGCGATATCTCCCCAGCAGGCGAAGTGCGGCGGAAGTAAGTCGTGTCCAGCCAAAATGCGGTCGGCGCCGCGCGACGGCAGGCGCAGTGTTGCCCGAAAGCCAAAGCGGGCAGCAACGCCACAACGTCGCGCAAGACCGGCACCTGCAACTCGGCCGGGTGTCGAACTTCGGCGTCCATCAATGCGCGGCCCCGCGCGACGGAGAAGCATGAACAAACATCCCCAAGTGCTTGCTAGTATTTCCGGAAGCCGCCGTTGCGGTTACAGGCCTGACGGGGCAATGGTCTTGCCGGGCCGGATGTGTAATAGGGTTGTCGTCTAACTCGCCCGCGGGCGATCCCGGGATGATCTTGCCATGACCAGCTTTTCCTCGCGCGTCGCCGTCGCCGCCTCCGCGATCCGCCAGATCTTCCCGGAAACGCCGCTGCAGGAAAATGACTATCTGTCGAAAAAGACCGGCGCGCGCGTGCTGCTGAAGCGCGAGGATTTGAGCCCCGTGCGCTCCTACAAGATCCGTGGCGCCTTCAACTTCTTCCGCAAGGCGCTTGGCGAAGGCAACCAGGCCGAGCTGTTTGTGTGTGCGTCCGCCGGCAACCACGCGCAGGGCTTCGCCTTCGTCTGCCGCCATTTCGGCAAGAAAGGCGTGGTGTTCATGCCGGTGACGACGCCCCAGCAGAAGATCGACAAGACCAGGCTGTTTGGCGGCGATTTCGTCGAGATCAGGCTGGTCGGCGATTTCTTCGACGACTGCTACCGCGCCGCCTTCGAATTCACCGAAAGATCCGGTGCCCACGTGGTGCCGCCCTTCGATCACAAGGATATCATCGAGGGCCAGGCGACGGTCGCCTATGAGATCGTGGACCAGATGCCGGGCGGGCGCGTGCCCGACATCGTCATGCTGCCGGTGGGTGGCGGCGGGCTCGCAGCCGGGGTGACGCACTATTTCGCCGATCAGGGCCGCGAGGCGCGTTTCGTCTTCTGCGAGCCGGCTGGCGCGCCGAGCCTGCGCGAGAGCCTAGCTGCGGGAAAACGGCTGAAGCTCGCCAAGGTCGACAACTTCGTCGACGGCGCGGCGGTCGCCGAGATCGGCCGCGAACCTTTGCGATATCTCAAGGAGTTTGCCGCCGACAGCGTGCGGCTCATCCCGGAAAACCGGCTCTGCGCGACCATGATCGAGATGCTCAACATCGAAGGCGTGGTCCTGGAACCCGCCGGCGCGCTGGCGATCGACGCGCTGAAGGATTTTTCCAGGAAGGAGATCAGGGGCAAGACCATCGTCGCCGTGGTGTCCGGGGGCAATTTCGATTTCGAGCGGCTGCCGGACGTCAAGGAACGGGCGCTGCGCTTCGAGGGCCTGAAGAAATACTTCATCATCCGCTTTCCGCAGCGGCCGGGCGCGCTGCGTGACTTCCTCGACATGCTGGGTCCGGATGACGACATCGCCCGCTTCGAATATCTGAAGAAGTCGGCGCGCAATTTCGGCTCGGTGCTGATCGGTATCGAAACCAAGGATCGGCGCAATTTCGATCTCCTCGAGGCAAATTTCGAGGCCGGGGGCGTCCAGTATCAGGACATCACCGAAAACGAGACATTGGCCGGGTTCATCATATGAGCGGAAAGATCTTCATCGCCCTGTTTTCCGGCATCAATGTCGGCGGCAATCGCATCGTCAAGATGGCGGAGTTGCGGGCCTTCTTCGAGGATCTCGGCTTTTCCGATGTCGCCACCTATGTTCAGAGCGGCAATGTCGTGTTCCGGGCCGACAAGGGTGACGCGGCCGCGCTGACCAAACGGATCGAGGCAGCCTTCGAGACAAAATGGGGTTTCCATTCGCGCATCATGGTGCGCGATTTCGAATGGTTCGAAAGGCTCGTGCGCGAAAATCCGTATCCGGAAGCTGCCGCCGATCACACAAAGCTCCACGCCTATGCGCTGGAGCGTGAGCCGACCGCCGACGAGGTGGCGCGGTTGGCGGAAAAGTGCACCGGTCCCGAGCGTTTCGAGGTCAAGGGCGATGTGCTCTACCTCAGCGCGCCGGACGGGCTCGGCAAATCGGTGTTCGCCAACCTCATTCCGCGCACGTTGAAAGTGCCGGGCACGGCACGCAATTGGCGTTCGGTGCTGGCGCTGCTGGAGATGGCGGGCAAGTCCGGCAGCGATTGATCCATGCGTCTCGCCGGAAATGCGCGGCGGCGACACGCATGAACGAACTACGCCACCTCGGCGCGTTTCCAGTCGAAGGCCAGTTCTTCGCGGAACGCAAAGCGCTTGATGTGGTCGGCAACGACGCTTTCGAGGCGCTCGATCGAAGCGGGCTCGTTGGTCGATACCGTGATGTGCAGCGCTGCCCCGTCGGCGTCCATGACCGTACGGCCGAGTGAAAGGTCGATGATGCCGTGGTTGGGGTCGAACTCGACGGGAAACTTGTGCGCCCAATGCTTGCACAGCTGTTGCAGATAGCGGCTTGCATGGGCCGTGGCGACATTGGCATGGCTGGTCGGCATGAAGGGTTCTCCGAAGCTCAATCTGATGACGAGGCGGCGCCACTCTTCAGGGCAGGCGCCATAGCTGCATAGATAGGCACAACCTCACCAAACACCATCGAGTGGCCGCCGGCCACTCGAAAAGGGTGACCGATTACCAGCTTCCGGTATTCGCCATCGATGCCCACGGCTCTGCCTTGGCCTTGGCCGGGCCTTTCTGCAGAAGCTCGATGGAGATGCCGTCCGGCGACTTGATAAAAGCCATGTTGCCGTCGCGTGGCGGCCGGTTGATGGTGACGCCATTGTCCATCAGATGCTGGCAAGTAGCGTAGATATCGTCGACCTCATAGGCGAGGTGACCGAAATTGCGCCCGCCCTTGTAATCTTCCGGATCCCAATTGTAGGTGAGTTCGACCAGCGGCGCCTTCTCGTCGATGCCGCTCTGCTCGTCTTCCGAAGCCGCCAAGAAGATCAGCGTGAAGCGGCCCTGCTCGTTTTCATAGCGGCGAACTTCCTTCAGGCCGAGCTTGTTGCAGTAGAAATCGAGCGAGGCATCGACATCGGCGATGCGGACCATGGTGTGCAGATAGCGCATGTGTTTTCCTCGATCTGTTGAGTTGCGGCGCAACATAGGGTCGGCCCGGTCAAAGGGCAATCGTGAGGCGCAAGCGGTGCCGGCAAAGAACAAATCCGGTATTCCCGCAATGAACCGTGAAAAAAGGCACGTCAGCTCTTGCACACACCGGAAGCCGCGGTGTTAATCTGGTATCAAGAATCAGTTGCGGTGTTCTTGAATAAAGGGGGCATTCTTATGGGGGAAAAGGCCTCTTTGACGGGGCGGGCCAATACCCTTGGCGACGCTTTGACGCGCGACGAAGGCAGCGATGCCGACCTGGCCGAGATTGCCGGCGCCATCAAGTGGTTCGATGTGGCCAAGGGCTATGGCTTCATCCTCCCCGATGACGGTGTTTCAGGCGATATCCTCCTCCATGTGACTTGCCTTCGACGGGACGGCTTCCAGACTGCCCTTGAAGGCGCGCGCGTGGTCTGCCTGGTCAAGCAAGGTGAGCGCGGGCTGCAGGCTTTCCGTGTGCTTTCCATGGATCTCACCACCGCCGTCCATCCCGCTGAAATGCAGGAACAGCGCACCCACGTCTCCGTGACGCCGGAGAGCGGGCTCGAACGGGCTTTGGTCAAATGGTTTAACCGCACGAAGGGGTTTGGCTTCCTGACGCGCGGCGAGGGCACCGAGGACATTTTTGTCCACATGGAGACCTTGCGCCGCTACGGCATCACCGAGCTTCGGCCGGGGCAAGTCGTGCTTGTCCGTTTCGGCCGCGGTGACAAAGGCCTTATGGCCGCCGAAATTCACCCCGATATGGGCACCTTGCCGGTCTCGCACTAGGGCGATCCGGCCGAGGATTTCATATGACACACAGGAACGGGCTGACGGCGGGCGTGATGTGCGCCGTGGCTGCCGTCATGGTCGCCGCTGCCGCGTTTTTCTATTTCCAGGTACCCAGCGCGGCCGATGGCCGGGCGATGATCCTTCCCGTCGATCCCGCGCCGCTGGTTGTGGCGACGAAAAACGGAGATCGCTCGTTTTCCATTGAAGTCGCCGACACCGACGCGGAGCGGGAGGCCGGACTGATGTATCGCCAGGATATGGCGGACGACCATGGCATGCTGTTCGTCTTTCCGATCCAGCAACAGGTCGGCTTCTGGATGAAGAACACGCCGCTGCCGCTTGACCTGATCTTTATTGGTCAGGACGGCAAGATTCGTGCGGTGAAGCAGGGCGTACCGCAGTCCGAGGCCGTCATTTCACCCGGCGTGCCCGTGCGTTTCGTACTTGAACTCAAGGCCGGCATGGCCGCCAGGAACGGCATCGAATATGGCAATCTGTTGAGCCATCCGGCCATCGGCACGGTCGTCGGTCCGAGCGCGCCGCCGGCGGACAACGGTGATGCGCCAAATGGCGGCGGCTGAGTGCCAATGGTGGTGTAGCCGATGCAGTTTTTCTCTCATGACGGGTTCGATCTAGCCTTCCTCGACCGCCAGCCGGCATCGGGCGAGGGTGATCCCGTACTCATGATCCACGGCTTCGCCTCGAGCCACTACGTCAACTGGGTGTCGCCCGGCTGGTTCAAGACGCTCAACGATGCCGGCTACCGCGCCATCGCCTTCGACAATCGCGGCCATGGCTCGTCATCCAAGAGCTATGAGGAGGCCGATTATACACCGGCGAAAATGGCTTCGGACGCGGCAGCCCTGCTCGGTCATCTCGGCATCGAGCGCGCCCATGTCATGGGTTATTCGATGGGCGCGCGCATCGCGGCGTTCCTGGCGCTTTCCGACCCGGACAAGGTGGCGACGCTGGTCTTTGGTGGCCTCGGCATCGGCATGATCGATGGGGTAGGCGATTGGGATCCAATCGCTGCCGCCCTTCTGGCCGAGGATCCGGCCGCGACCACCCATCCGCGCGGTCGCTCTTTTCGTGCCTTCGCCGACCAGACCCGCAGTGACCGCCGGGCGCTTGCCGCCTGCATCGTCACCTCACGGGAACTGCTTGACGAGCAGGATATTGCCCGCATCGCCCAGCCGACGCTGATCGCCGTCGGTACCACCGACGACATCGGCGGATCGCCGGACGAGCTTGCGGCGCTGATGCCGAACGCCAAGGCCTTCCACATCGAGGGCAGGGACCATATGCTGGCCGTCGGGGACAAGACCTTCAAGCAGCGCGTGCTGGAGTTCTACGCCGAAAATCCGCTCTGAGGCTCCGGCGTTCGGGGACGAAGCGTCTCGGGTGGCGAAATCGATACATCAGGTCAAGGCCTGCAGCGATCGCGCCATGTTCAGCCTTGCCTGCGGCTCGAAGCGCTGCCGGAACTCCTGCGTGTGAAAAATATGCGGGCGGGCAAGGAAGCTTTTCAGCACCGCGCCGCGGCCGGCACGCCACATCGGCTCTTCCACCCAGCCATATTCGCGGCGAACCGCGCGTTCATAAGCGTCGAATGCATCCGGTGCGGCACCCAGGATCGAAAGATCCATGTCGAGGAACAAGCTGGCGTCGCGCGTCGCCGCAACGTCGTCGAACAGCGGCAACTGGTGCGTGGCGGTGGCGAGGATCATTGCGCTGACGCGGCTCAGGCGACCGGCATCGATGCGGCCGGCGAGCTTTTGCTCGGCAAGGGCGGCACTTTGCGCTTCATTGTCCTTGGCCCTGCTGTCGTAAACGGCGTCGTGGAACCAGATCGCCGCTTCGACGGCTTCGCGGTCGTCTAGAAGCGTTCGATAATCGCGGGCCAGTGCCAGCATCGCCTCGATATGGGCGAGGTTGTGATAGTGGCGATCGCCGCCCTTGTAGAGGACCGAAAGCTCGGTTTTCAGGTCATCGTCGATCAAGGGTTCGTTTTCCATGGCTGCTTGAATTCCCGCGAACCAAATCCATTTGACACAGCACTAAGGAAAATTGAGTTCAATCATGCTATGAACTGGCTTATATGTGCGGCCAGATGGCCGGCAGACTAGCAGGACGCAGGACGAGACGTCGATGAACAGCATCAGCATTTCCCGCCAAAGCGCGTTGCAGCCGGTCGATCCGATCTGGCGTTCGATCCGCGACGAAGCGATGGAAGCGGTCAACCGCGACCCCTTGTTGGCTGCGTTCCTCTATTCCACGATCCTCAACCAGGAGAGTCTGGAAGAGGCTGTCATCCATAGGATCGCGGAGCGGCTTGCCCATCAGGATATCGGCTCCGATCTCATTCGCCAGACCTTCAAGTCGATGCTCGCCGACGACAAGGACTGGCCGACCACGGTGCGCGTCGACATCCAGGCCTATTATGACCGCGACCCGGCTTGCGACCGGTTCATCATGCCGGTGCTCTATTTCAAGGGCTTTCATGCCATCCAGACCCACCGGCTTGCGCATTGGCTGTGGAACCACGGCCGCAAGGATTTCGCGCTCTACCTGCAGAGCCGTTCGTCCGCGGTCTTCCAGACCGACATCAATCCGGCCGCGCGCATTGGCAAGGGCATCTTCATCGATCACGCCACCGGCCTCGTCGTCGGCGAGACGGCGGTTATCGAGGACGACGTGTCGATCCTGCATGGCGTGACGCTGGGCGGCACCGGCAAGGCCGGCGGCGACCGCCATCCCAAGATCCGCCACGGCGTGCTGATTGGCGCCGGCGCCAAGATTCTCGGTAACATCGAGATCGGCCATTGCTCCAAGATTGCCGCCGGATCGGTAGTGCTGTCGCCTGTGCCGCATAACAAGACGGTAGCCGGCGTGCCGGCCCGCGTGGTTGGCGAGACCGGCTGCGACCAGCCATCGCGCCAGATGGACCAGCTTCTGCCGTCGCAGAAGATGGACCATGTTATCAGTTTCGATATCTGATTTGCCGGCACTTGCCCCGTAGGACTGCCCGGCAGCGCTGCCGCTTCCGGTGCAATAAGGCCGGCTTGCCTTTACATCGCCATTGTCGACGTGCCAGAAGCGCCGTTCAAACGAGCAAGCCGATGATCGGAGAAGACTGTTGAAGCCGGACGAAATCAGAAAGCTGGACGCCTATTTCAAGCGCGTCTTCCAGAACCCCAAGCTTGAGGTCAAGGCACGGCCGCGTAAGGAAGATTCGGCCGAGGTCTATGTCGGTGACGAATTCCTCGGCATCGTCTTCAAGGACGAGGACGACGGCGACTACAATTTCTCGATGGCGATCCTGGACATCGACCTGGCCTGAGCCCGCAATTCCACGGCAGGCCGCATCGAGCGCGGCCGGCCTCTTCAGCCTGTCAATGACCGGTTTTGAGGATCCGCCCCGCCTTGGCCATGATTGCCGCGTCGAGCGTCTGCCAGTCGCCAAGGAATTCCCTTGGGAAGCGATAGGTAAGGCTGAGATCATCCCCGACATGGATGTCCCGCTCGCAGGGCGCCAGCGATTCGCCGGCGCTCGGCCCGCTGAGGCAGCGGGCCACGAAAGGGTCGTTGCCCGCGCGATTGCCGACGACCAGCACTTCATTCAGGTACCCTGATTTCTCATTGAACCCGTAGACCGTCGTGCCGCCGGGGCCTGGAATGCCGGGCTGGACGATGAGCGCGCTGTAGATCGGCCCGAACCGGCCGCTCATGTCACGCGACATCATCTGCTGCTCGAAGGACAGGAAAATGATGTTCCTGTCGGTTCCGGCGTGGTTGAAATCATCACGCGACGCCTCGCTGTAGCCGTCCATCTGGGGATAGCGCATATAAAGGTCGAGGCGCGTGGCGACGCTGTCGCGCCGGGCCTGCTCGAACCGGATGAAATTGGCCGGCACGGTGATGACGTTGTTGCCGATCGCCACTTCGCGCACGGTCGCGTCGTCGGTGTAGCCGGCCATGGCAATGGAACGGCCGAACCATTTGCCGCCGAAGCTGATGGCTATCGACAACACGGCCAGAGCCGCGAAGGCGTAGAACACCCGCTTCATCAGCATGGAATCGACCACGGTCAGTTTCGGGCCGTCGGCGATCGCTGCCTGCTTCATCTCGGTCCTCGTTCCGCCGCCAATCGGCCATCGCCGCGGTCGAAGTGTCCCTTGACGGCACACTTCGCACGGCACGGCCCTTGCAGACTTCCCTGAAACGACTGTGCGATTTCATGGTAAATGGAGGGTTAACGTGGCCCAGATGGAACTCTTGCTGTTCGCTTTTGTCGTCGGACTGACGGTTTGCGGTCTGGCGGGCTCGACAATGGAGCTGGTATCGGGTCGCAAGGTCGCCTTCACCGAACCCTATGTGTCGCCCGCCCATGTGTTGCGCTCGCTGGCTGTCACCGCGGGCGCCGGGCCGTTCATGCTGGTCAACGATGCGCTTGACGCCAGGCGGGCGAACCGCATCTCGGTAGTGGCGCTCCTGTCATGCGGCTGCACCGCTATTGCCTGGTCGCTGGCGCTGGGCATCGTCGTGCTTGCCATTGCTTCCTGGGCCACCGGTCTCCTAGGGTTTCCGGCCTGAGGCGAATCGGAGACCGAAAATGCCGCTTTATGCGATCGATGGAACGGAGCCGAGCTTCGCCGACGCGGACTCGAACTGGATCGCGCCCGATGCGACGCTGATCGGCGACATCAGGATCGGCCGCAATGCCGGCTTCTGGTTCGGCGTCGTCATCAGGGGGGACAACGAGCCCATCGTCATCGGCGCCGAAACCAATGTGCAGGAGCATACCGTCATGCACACCGATCCCGGCTTTCCGCTGACCGTCGGAGAGGGCTGTACGATCGGCCATCGCGCGATGCTGCATGGCTGCACGATTGGTGACAACAGCCTGATCGGCATGGGCGCCATCGTGCTCAACGGCGCCAGGATCGGCAAGAATTCACTTGTCGGTGCCGGCGCTCTGGTCACCGAAGGCAAGGAATTTCCGGACAATTCGCTGATCGTCGGTTCGCCGGCCAAGGCGATCAGGGTGCTGAACGACGTGGCGGTCGAGCGGCTGCGGGCCTCGGCCGCGCACTATGTCGCCAATGGCAAGCGGTTCAAGGCGGGGCTGAAGAAGGTTTGAGGTCTCGGCCCGGGCATGCCGTCGGCCACCGGCGGCCATCAATCCCGGTTGGCGGGTGCGCGCTCCGCAAGAGCTGCCCGCAGCAGCGACGCGCCCACCTCGAACCCTGCAATGTCTGCTTCTTCCCAGCGCTGTCGTGTAGTGGTCGATGCGAGTCCTCAAAGAGGGATCCGCGCCGGCGGCTAAAAGCAGGCGGATCGCCTCGGCGTCTCGCATGGCCACGGCTTGGTGGAGCGGCGTCCAGTCGTTGACACCTCGCATGTCCGCACCGGCGCCGTGATCGATGAGGATGCGGATAATGTCGAGTTTGTCCGCGCGCTCGGTGGACAGCGCCGCGATGATCGATGGAAATCCGGCATGATCGTCGTAGTTTGGGCTCGACCCGGCGTCGAGCAGCGCCGCGACGAAGGCAAGCGGGCTCCAGTAGATCGCGTATTCGAGCGGATGGCCAAGGCCGAGCTCAAACGGCATGCGCTCGTCGAACCAGCGGGGCGAACCGCTCAGGGCGGTGCCGAGGGCCTCGAAGTCGCCAGCCTTGAAGGCATCGTCGATCGCCTTGAACAGACGATCGCGCTCGCATCGATCTTCCGGAATTTCCAGCATGGCAATGACCCAACTCGTGCGGGATTGCAGACGATACGCCGCTGCGAATCCACACGTGCAGAGGCGTTCCGGTCTAACTCACCCCGATTTGTTTTTCCCTTTTTTTGTGGGGGCGGTGTTGATGCGTATTCGCATGGCTCCGCCGCTGGCCTTGTCGATTTCGAAAGCAGCCGTCTCCCGCACCAGATCGCTCAGCTTCCCGAAACCGTAGGTACGGGGATCGAAATCCGAGAAGAGGTTTAAGAGCTGCTTTCCAAAGTTACTCAGGGACACCCAGCCATCCTCGCTGTCCATCTGACCGATAACTTTCCTCAGGATCGGCGTTGCGGCGTTCGGCGACTGGAGCGGCTTCGTGGCCGGTGCGGCATCCTGAACGCTAATTGCGCCACGCAGGAGATTTTCAGTGTAGATGAAACGGCGACATGCCTGCCGAAAGCTTTCTGGGGTTTTCCGCTCGCCGAAGCCGAACACATCGACGCCCTGTTCGCGGATGCGGGCAGCAAGCCTCGTGAAGTCGCTGTCGGACGAAACCAGACAGAAGCCGTCAAAGCGACTGCTATGGAGAAGATCCATGGCGTCGATCACCAGAGTGATATCTGACGCATTCTTACCGACAGTATAGGCAAACTGTTGCTGCGGTATGATGGCGTGTTTGGACAGGATGTCGGCCCACCCTTTCGACCGGGCGCTTGAGAAGTCGCCGTAAATTCGACGAACGCTGGCCTCGCCTATCTTGGCGATCTCCTCGAACAGACCGTCGGCAATCTTGGCGGAAGCGTTGTCGGCGTCGATCAGAACGGCAAGACGTGGTGATCGGGGTTCGGTCGGCATGCGACACCTTTGGTGACTAGCGCGCTTTCGACGTTCGCCAGCTTGGCCAGCGTATCTCGTGCGGAGAACGTCGGAACCATATCCGCCGACGAACCGACAGTCGAGGATCCTGCGGCATTCTGAAAGCAAGCGGAGTACGGAAGCCGGCTCATGTGCCGGCGCAATCGGCCAAAAATGGTGGAGCCGGCCCGGGGACGGGGCCGGCTCCTTTGACCCGGTCGTTGGGGACGGGGAGGGTGGGACTCGACCGGGTTTCTCGGTAAGCGCGTCGTGCAACGCGCCTGACCTCATTGGCGTCCTCAGCGGACGCTGGCGACCGCGTCGGAACGGCCGTCGTTGATCGTCATCCAAACGCCGGAATTCTCCGTCGATTGACGCTTGAGATAGGTATAGTCGGTGTCCGTCCAGGACAGCACCTTGGTTTCAAGATTGTCGAGGATGAACTCGCCGAGGCTGGTGCGCACGGTCAGTACCGCGTGACCGTCACCATTCGGCTGCCGCGCAACCGTCATCAAGAGGTCGCCGGCCGGCACGCCCGCATCCATCAACTCGCGGCGCTTTTCCAGCGCGTAGTCCTCGCAATCGCCATAGCCATTGTCCGGGTAGGCCCAGTATTCCTCGGCACCGTAGTTTTCCATGTCGGTGCGCGGCTTGATGCGGGTGTTGACCGAATTGTTGATGCTGACGATCGTCGCCCAGAGCTTGCGGCTCAGGTCGACCGGCGTCCCCTTGGGGGTCTTCTCGTTGCATTCGCCGGGGATGCGTTGGCAGAATTCATAGTGGCCAACAGGCTGCGTCGTGCGTCCGCCGGTATGCATATAGGCCGGTCCCGCGGCATATGCTGATCCCCAGGCGGAAAGCTGCATCGCCATTGCCATCAGCAACAGCTTGCCCCTCGTTTTTTTCATTGTTCAGTCTCCCCGTTCGAAGGAGACAGTGCCACATGTGGATTTATTCGACGCAAAGGCCCGAAGTAGATTTTAAGTAAAACGCCAATAGAATAAACATAAAATTTGAATCATTTTAGTATTGAATTGGTTGGATTGCTGCACCCGGTTTTCGGCAAATTCGGCCTCGCGCGGACCATTTCCGACTATGGCGACCTGCTATCCAGACATATCGACCGCCGCCCCCGAAATCAAAAAAGCCGGCCGCGAGGGCCGGCTTGACTTGCATGCTTTGCTGTCTAATCAGGAGCGCGGCGTGTTGAATTCGGAATCGAGCGTTTCGGGGCGCTGGATGACGGCGAATTCGATGGCGACGCCATCTTCGAAATGCCGCACGATCTGTCCGCGCATCGTGCCGAGCATGACCTGGACGCCGATCGCCGGTTTCACGTCGATCTCGATCGCTGCGCCCGACAGCGACAGATCGATGATCCGGCACTGATACTGACGACCGTCGGTGAGCTGCAGCACGCTGGTCGGGTTGCGGGGCGAGACACGCTCGTGGCGGCGGTCTTCCGGGAGGTCGAGTTCGTGCTTGTTGGCAAGCCACGTCAACTGCGCGGCGAGCTTGTCCTTCTTGCGGTCGGACGCAATCACCGTCATTGCGAAGCCATCCGGCAGCGTGCGTGTCAGCACACCCTCGATGCGGCCGATATGGTCGATATAGGCGATGACTTTCTCGCCGGGCATGCCGATGCGGTCGGTGCGAAGCGCCACGTTGCCGGGCGACATGTCCACGACCTGGCATGGGTGCTCGGTGCGGTCCTCCAGCATGAATCGTCCGTAGATCTTGACCCGGACGCGCTGAAAGTTACGCCTTTCAGCTTGGGACGGCGCGTAGTCGACCGCCGCTGACCTCATGACTGCCTACACCCTGTTTGGCATTCCCGCGCGTGGATGCGAGGAACTTCAGCAGAGAACTACAACAAATCGGGTTAACAAAGGGGAAAAACGGGCCTGCAAGACCATGCGATCGTCAACTATTCCTCCCGCCCGCCGTCGAAGACGACGAGATGGCGGATGCGGCGGGCGCGGCCGAGCGCAGAGATCGTTTCGGGCGCCTCGATCTCGTCGGGAACGAGCGAGGGAACGTTGATCGCGGGACGGCCGCTCAGCAATTCCTTCTCCGGGTCGATAACGCGGATGGAATCGATCAAGGCATCGGTGATCGGATCCGCGCCCAGCCAGAACGGCTTCTCCACGGCGCTGATCACGCCGAGGCAGCGTGGATTTTCGATGCCGCCGTCAAGCGGCAAGGCGAGCAATTCGAACTTGTTGGAGCGGCCGTTGCGGCTGAAGCCCTCGAAAGTGATCAGCACGACCGATTTCTGCTCGAAAACCCCGTGAATGAGCCGCGAAACCAGCCTCTGATCCTTCTCCCGCCACAGCGAGGGGAAGGAGAACCCCTTGAGTTCGCGGCCGTAGGAGGCGCAGAGCCTGGTGCCGGCTAGGCGAAATACAGGTTGCCCACGCGTGTCCTTTTCGAGGATGAACGTATCGGCCAGCAGCGACTTGATATCGGCCGGCTCGACTTCCGATCGCTTCGGAGCGGGGCGTCCGTCACGCAGGCGGTTCCAATAGTGGAACAGCGTGATCGATCCGTTTTGGTTCATACTACTAAGCTCCGCGCATTCTGTCGTCTGATGTCCCATCGGTGAACAGAAGGGCGCCCTCCGATGACCTACATGCGTTGGGGAGCAGGAAGCGTGCCAGCGTCGTTAACACTTGTTCACGGGTCGGGGCCGTTAAGGTTAACAACTGGTTTACGTTGCGCCGTGGGCCGCCGCGTGGCACACCAAAACCACTCCAGAAGCGGTCGTTTCGCGACGATCGGCAGCACTTCAGTCAAGAGTTTTAGGGGAGCAGGGGCTCGACCGGCCGTTCAGGGGAAACCTTGGACGGCTTCTTTTTCGATTCGCCCCTTTGATTCGGAGCGGGACGATTCGCCGTTTGCGGTTCCATCGGCGGTGATCTAGATGCTCGCCAGACCGAACCAGCCCAGACCGAACCAGCCCCGACCGAACCAGCCCAGTCGACCAGCCCAGTCGAACCAGCATCGAGTGCGATTGCAGATGAGCGAACCGCAAAATCCGTCCGAGTCCGAACCGGCCGAGACCATGCCGCCACCAGTGCGTGAGCCGGTGTTCAATCTGCCGCCGATCGTGCTGGCGGTGATCGGCATCTGTGCGGTCGTCTACCTGCTGCAGCAATATGCGCTGAACGACGCCCAGCAGATGACGCTGCTCTATGACGGAGCTTTCATTCCGGTCCTCTATACCGGCCGGTACGGGTTCGACTGGTTTCTTTTCACGCGGCCTTTCACCTATGCCTTCATGCATGGCGGCTTTGCCCATATCGCCATCAACATGGTCTGGCTTGCCGCCTTCGGCTCGCCGCTGGCCAATCGTCTCGGCGCGCTTCGGTTCGCGTTGTTCTTTGCCGCCACCGGATTGGCGTCGGTGGCGCTCTTCTGGGCGATGCATCCGTACGGAGAAGCGCCGCTGGTCGGCGCATCGGGCGCCATATCGGGCATGATGGGGGCTGCGGCGCGCTTTGGTTTCCGCACCGACCGCTCGGCCGGCAAGGCTGCTTTCGCCGGCCCGGTGCTGCCGGTCAAGGTCGTGCTGCGCTCGCGCGGCGTCGTCATCTTCCTGGCCATGTGGATGGTCATCAATCTGGCCACCGGCCTTCTCGGCTTCGCGCCGGGCGTGGACGGCCAAGTCGCCTGGGAGGCCCATATTGGCGGCTTTGTCGCGGGCTTCTTCGGCCTGCGCTGGTTCGACAGGGTATGGCAAGCGCCCGAATGGGAGACCTCCGACCGGGCTTGAAATGCAACCGATCACGGCGCACCATGTTCACTCTTATGTGAAGCCGGTCAGGGCAGGAACCGGTTGGCAAAGTAGAGGAGGACGCCATGACGGTTAAGGCCATTCTCGAGCAAAAAGGCCATGACGTGTTGACGCTCGGGCCGAACGAAAAACTGAGCGAAGCCATCCGCATCCTTGCCGAGCACAGGATCGGCGCGTTGGTCATCACCAATGGCGATCGCAAGATCGTCGGCATCCTTTCGGAGCGTGACATCGTGCGCGTGGTTGCCCGGGAGGGCGGTGCCGCGCTCGATATAGCAGTGCGTTCGGCGATGACGCCAAAGGTGAAGATCTGCAACGAGAACCACACCGTCAACGAGGTGATGGAGATCATGACCAGGGGCCGTTTCCGCCATCTCCCGGTGGAAAAGGACGGTCTGCTCGATGGGATCGTATCCATCGGCGACGTGGTCAAGCGCCGCATCGAGGACGTCGAGCGCGAAGCCGAGGAAATCCGGGCCTACATCGCCACCGCCTGAGCGGTGAAGGGAACCGCCGGCCGGAGACCGACCGGCAACGCCAGGACAACCTCTTGTCGAGTTCGGAGCGGACGAATTCGAGTCCGCGCCGGTGATGTGGTGGGGCCCATTTGACGGAGGCAATCCGTCTCTTGTCGTTCTTTTCGATTTCAATGCGTCCGACCTGCCGGAGCAGGTGCAGGATGCGCTGTTCCCAACAGCGCGCGTCCGGGACTGAGCGGAAGTGGACATCCACTCTCCATCGGGATTGGCGTCCTGTAGGCGAAAATGGCTGGGAAGATCAGACTGAGGCTTTGCGCTTGTCTCGCAAGACAGTTTGCACTAGCGAAGTTCCAAACCAAAATATGCGTTACATGCATATTCCGAAGTTCAAATTTGTAGGCCGTCATGTCCCTTATCGACACTCGTACCCCTGACGCAAAACGTCTGATCTCCGGCGCCACCGGCGACTGGGAGATCATCATCGGCCTCGAGGTGCACGCACAGGTCATCTCGGAAGCAAAGCTGTTCTCCGGCGCTTCGACCGCTTTCGGTGCCGCGCCCAATGCCAATGTCAGCCTTGTCGATGCGGCAATGCCAGGCATGCTCCCCGTCATCAACGAGGAATGCGTCAAGCAGGCGATCCGCACCGGCCTGGGGCTTAAGGCACAGATCAACCACAAGTCGGTCTTCGACCGGAAAAATTATTTCTATCCGGACCTGCCGCAGGGCTACCAGATCTCGCAGTTCAAACAGCCGATCGTCGGCGAGGGCACGGTGATCGTCTCGGTCGGCCCCGACCGCCAGGGCGAGTTCGAGGACATCGAGGTTGGCATCGAGCGCCTGCATCTGGAGCAGGATGCCGGCAAGTCGATCCACGACCAGCACCCGACCATGTCCTATGTCGACCTCAATCGCTCCGGCGTGGCGCTGATGGAGATCGTGTCGAAACCCGACATGCGCTCCGGTGATGAGGCCAAGGCCTATGTGACCAAGCTGCGGACCATCATGCGCTATCTCGGCACCTGCGACGGCAACATGGACGAAGGCTCGTTGCGCGCCGACGTCAATGTCTCGGTACGCCGGCCAGGTGGCGAATTCGGCACGCGGTGCGAAATCAAGAACATGAACTCGATCCGCTTCATCGGCCAGGCCATCGACTACGAGGCGCGCCGGCAGATCGCCATCATCGAGGATGGCGGCAAGATCGACCAGGAAACGCGGCTGTTCGACGCCGTCAAGGGCGAGACGCGCTCGATGCGCTCCAAGGAAGAGGCGCACGACTATCGCTACTTCCCTGATCCCGATCTTCTGCCGCTGGAATTCGACCAAGCCTACGTCGATACGCTGGCCAAGGAATTGCCGNTACGACGCCGCGATCCTGGTGTCGGAAAAGCCGATCGCCGATTATTTCGAGAAGGTGGCGGCCGGTCGCGACGGCAAGCTCGCCGCCAACTGGGTCATCAACGATCTGCTGGGCGCTCTCAACAAGGCCGGCAAGGACATTGAATCCGCTCCGGTTTCGCCCGACGAGCTCGGCGCCGTCATCGACCTGATCAAGGAAGGCACCATCTCCGGCAAGATCGCCAAGGACCTGTTCGATATCGTCTGGAACGAGGGTGGGGATCCGCGCCAGCTGGTCGAAAGCCGTGGCATGAAGCAGGTCACCGACACCGGAGCCATCGAGAAGGCGGTCGACGAGGTGATCGCGGCCAATCCCGACAAGGTCGAGCAGGCTCGCGCCAAGCCCACCATGGCCGGCTGGTTCGTCGGCCAGGTGATGAAGGCGACTGGCGGCAAGGCCAATCCGCAGGCCGTCAACGACCTCGTCAAGGCCAAGCTGGGCATCGAGTAAAAGCATGTTCGTTCGCACCGCCGGGGATCGCGACCTCGCAGCCGTCCGGGCGTTGCTGGTCGAGACCTGGCATGCGACGTATGACGACATCCATGGCGCTGAGCGGGTCACCGAAATCACCAATGAATGGCACTCCATCGCCTCATTGATGGCCAGGCTGGTAAAGCCGAGCAGCGAGTTCCTCGTTGCCGATGACGGCAAGCGCATTGGGGGCATGGCGTTTGCCGAAGCCGTCGATGGCGGCGGCGTGGTTATGCTCAGGCAGCTCTATGTGCTTCCCTCGCTGCAGGGCCGCGGTATCGGCGGCATGCTTCTCGACGAGATCATCGAGAGTTTTCCGGAAGCTCACCGCATTCGGCTCGAAGTGGAAGAGAAGAACGCCCGCGCCGTTGCCTTTTATCAGGCCAACGGCTTCGTCCAGGCCGGCCGCACCGAGAATTGCGGCTCCGCCGGCTCTGCCATCCCGGCGCTGATCTATGAACGGGTACTTGCAGCCTGAGCACGGTGGCGGCGTGATCACCTTCGCGCGAGCGCGCGTCGCGAGGTCTGTTTTCGTTTGACGGCCCTGGTGTCCGGCACCAAGCTACCTGGGCCGAACCGCGCGAAGCCCGAGTAAACCGACACACGCGGGATGGCTTTGGGGGAAACCATGCCAAGTCTGCCGGAACTGATGCCGACCGAGGTGTCGGATGAAACCTTTGGTGGCGTCACCTATCACATAGCGGGCGAACTGGTGCCCGTGCTTTCCGTCGACGTGACGCGGATGCCTGTCTATTTTGAGCACCACATCCTGCTGTGGAAGAATTCCACAATCACCATCGGTCTGAAATCGCTGAAGGGCGCGCTGAAGCGCATGATGGCCGGCATGCAGATCTTCGTCACCGAGGCGTCGGGGGCGGGCATCATCGCCTTCAGCCGTGATGGGCCGGGTCACATCGTGCCGATTCACCTGCGACGAGGCGAGGAGATCCAGGTCCGCGAGCACCAGTTTCTGGCCGCCACCGGCAATATCGACTACACGTTCGAACGCGTACGCGGCCTGGCGACGATGCTGTTCGGCCAGAGCGGCTTCTTCATCGACCGGTTTCGCGGCGATACCGGTGACGGCATCGTCTGGCTGCACGGCTATGGCAACGTTTTTGAAAAGACGCTCGCTCCGGGCGAGATCATAGACATCGAGCCCGGCGGCTGGCTGTTCAAGGATGCTTCGGTCAGGATGGAGACCAAGATCGATCGGCTGTCGAGCGGCTTCTTCGGTGCCAACTTGAATTTCATCGTCAACCGCTTCACCGGGCCGGGCAGGGTCGGCATCCAGTCGATGTACCTGCATATGCCGACCGAGGAATAGGCTGGGGGTCAGGGGCCAGACGGATGAAGCCTGGGCAAGCGCGAACGCGGCGGTGACTTATCAGCGGTTCGGTTTGCCCGTGCCTTGGTGTTGGCAGGGCGAGCCTTCGACTTGATCGAGAGTACGAACGCCGATCAGGCGGCGGGAACTTCCACATTGTCGATCAGCCTGGTTTTTCCCAACCAGGCGGCGGCGAGAACGCGGCCCGCACGGTCGCGCCGCCATGGCGTGAGTGTCAGGCATTCGCGAGCCTCGACATAATCCACCGTCTGGAAGCCGGTCGCGACCAAAACTCGGCTTGCTTCGGCGATCGTTTCCTGCTGCCCTGCGCCCGCCGCCAGCGCAGCTGCTGCCTTGCGCAGAATGACGTTGAATTGGCGAGCGATCTGGAGTTCGGTTTCATCGAGATAGGCGTTGCGTGACGACATGGCGAGGCCATGCGCGTCGCGTATGGTCGGCGCGCCGATGATCTCGACGGGCAGGTCGAGGTCGCGGCAAAGCTGCCTGACGACGCAAAGCTGCTGGTAATCCTTTTCGCCAAAGATGGCGAAGTCGGGTGCGGCCTGCAGGAGAAGCTTGGCCACCACAGTGGCGACGCCGTCGAAAAAGGTGGGGCGAAAGTCCGTTTCGAGCCCGGCCGACGGGCCGCCGACCGAGATCTTCGTGGCAAAGCCTGCGCGATACATCTCGCTGACACCGGGCGTGAAGGCAAGGTCGGCTTTGACTACCGCCAGCATGTCGAGGTCGCGGGCCAACTGGCGCGGGTACTTGTCGAGATCCTCGGTCGGTGCGAACTGCGTCGGGTTGACGAAGATCGACACCACGCAACGATCAGCCCTTTCGAGGGCGATCTTGACCAGCGAAAGATGCCCGTCATGCAAGGCGCCCATGGTCGGCACCATGGCGATGCGTTGTCCGTCGCGCCGCCAGTCGCGGATTCGCGCGCGAAGCGCGGCAACGCTGTCAACGACGTGGGGCCGGTTCACGCGTCATCCCCGCCGTTGGTTTTTGAAAAGACGTGGGAGGGCCTGGGGAAAACGCGATCCCGCACCTCCGATGCATAGCGCTCCGCGGCATGCGTGATCACGCTGCGCAGATCGGCGTATTGCTTGACGAATTTCGGCACGCGGTCGACCGTCAGCCCGACCATGTCGTCGATGACCAGTATCTGGCCGT
The DNA here is from genome assembly GCF_000502415.1 of Mesorhizobium sp. LNHC229A00. Taxonomy (NCBI): domain Bacteria; kingdom Pseudomonadati; phylum Pseudomonadota; class Alphaproteobacteria; order Hyphomicrobiales; family Phyllobacteriaceae; genus Mesorhizobium; species Mesorhizobium sp. LNHC229A00. Next base: position 42,188 of record NZ_AYWQ01000009.1, on the reverse strand, counting down.
CGCAATCCCCGCTGGCGCCGATGCCGATGGTTGGAATGGCTATGCGGCGGGTGATGTCGGCGGCGACCGTCTCGATCGTGCCTTCGATGACCACCGAGAACGCGCCGGCCTTCTCGACCGCGAGCGCGTCGGCGATCAGGGCGGCTACAGTCTCGTCCGTGCGGCCCTTGATCTTGTAGCCGCCATCCTTTTCCACCGATTGCGGCTGCAGGCCGATATGGCCCATGACCGGAATATCGGCAGCCACGATCGCGGCAATCTGACGAGCCATGTCGACGCCGCCTTCGAGCTTCACCGCCTGGCAGCCGGTCTCGCCGACTATGCGCCGTGCCGAGGCCACGGCTTGCATGGCAGACTCCTCATAGCTGCCGGCCGGCATGTCGACGACCACGCAGGGCCGGGCTGAGCCCCTCATCACGGCTTGGCCGTGCGCGATCATCATCTCCAGCGAGGCGCCTAGCGTCGTCTCGTGGCCATGCAAGACCATGGCGACGCTGTCGCCGACCAGGAGCAGGTCGACGTGGGGATCGAGCAGGCGGGCGATCGGGTAGGTGTAGGCGGTGAGGCAGACGATCGGCGTGCCGCCCTTGCGGCGGCGAATCAGGTCGGCGCCGATGCGAATGTCGGTGGTCGGCAATTGCGTGGCCAATCGTCGCCTCCTTCAGCCCGGGCGGCACAGGATTTTCGCATGGGCGCGCAGAGCTTTAGAAAGAGCGGCAAGCCTTGGCAAGCGCGCATCCGGTCACCCTCGGAGTCACAGGCTGGTGTCGGGTCCCTGGCGCGCCATTTGCGCGCTCCCCGCGGCAAAACCCTTGCCTTCCCGAAGGCCTGACGCCATAAGCAGGAAACGGGCGCCGCCAGCGCGAGGGTTCTGAGATGAAGACTTTCCTGACGCAGTTTTTTACCTGGTGGAACAGCCAGACGCTGGGAACGCGCCTGCACACATGGCGCTACGGCAAGAGGGTTGGGCAGGACGAGGCCGGCAATGTCTATTACGAAGGCGGTATCGATTCGGAAGGCCGCACGCGTCGCTGGGTCATCTACCGCAACTATTCGGAAGCTTCGGCCATTCCGCCGGGCTGGCACGGCTGGATTCACCATCGTGTCGATATCGCTCCCCCCAGCGATGACTACCGGCCGCGCGACTGGCAAAAGCCGCATTTACCCAATCTGACCGGCACGCCATCGGCCTATCGTCCGAAAGGCTCGGTGCTGACCAATCAACACCGCCCGCAGGTCACCGGCGACTACGACGCCTGGACGCCGGGCTCGTAACGGCGCGGGTTACAAAGGTAAGGTGCAGGCCGGTCCTTTATCGCCACAATTGGTGTGTAGCTGCTTGCTGATCAGAAAACGGCGACTAGCCTTGGCGATTGACGGAATCACCTGGGCGCGAACCACCGGTACCTCCTGCATGAGCTTTTTCAACCCGATATCGACGGGCGCCCTGACGTTGGCCGCCAGCCTCGCCGTCAGCACCCTCGCCTTTGCGGCTTCACCCGCACCCGCACCCGCACCCGCCGCCCCGGCGCCGGCGGCGCCCGCGGGATCGGATCGCATCACCAACCCGGTCGCCGAGTTCGCCGGCATCGACAAGATCACCGGCCGCATCATCACCTTCGATGTTTATATCGACGAGACGGTGCAGTTCGGCGCCCTGCAGGTAACGCCGCGCGTCTGCTATTCCCGGCCGCAGAACGAACAGCCGAAGACCGATTCTTTCGTCGAGGTCGACGAGATCACGCTCGACCGCAAGATCCGCCGTATCTTCACCGGTTGGATGTTTGCCGAAAGTCCGGGGCTCAACGCGGTCGAACATGCCGTCTATGACGTCTGGCTGAAGGAATGCAAGCAGAAGTCGGATGTGCCGGCGCCCGATGCTGGCAAGAGCGGCGCGACCAAGGCCGATGGGGCGAAAGCCGACGCGTCGAAGCCAGCCGCGACCAAGCCAAATCCCCCGGTCGCTCCGGACGCGGCACAGCCCGACGACGCCGTGGAACCGGATACGACGGACACCAATTGATCTCTGGGAACCGCCATGGCTGGCGCGCGTTGGACCATCACCACGCGCGTTGAGGATAAGCCTATGTCGGACAGCAAGCGGATCATGGCCAACAAGGCCGAGTTGCTGGAGCTCGAAAAGGGGTTCTGGACGGGCGACACTGCCTACTACGCTGCAAATGTCGACACCGAATGCCTTGTGGCATTTCCGCAGATGGCACAGGCCATGGACAATGCCGATCTGGCCAAGACCGCAGCCAAACCCAACCGCTGGCGCGACCTCAACATCGAACTCAAGGGAATAATCGAACCCGGCAGCGATATCGTCATGCTGACCTATGAAGCGCATGCGACGCGCGAAAATGGCGAGCCCTATGCGGCGCTGGTCAGCACCGGCTACGTCCATCGCGTCAACGGCTGGAAGATGATGTTCCATGCGCAGACGCCGATCGAGGCGTCACCCAAGTAGGGCCTGATCCTACGGAAAAAAGACTGCTTCGCCTTTCAGCGCGTCTGCCAGCATCTTTTCATATTTGCCACGCGGCACGTCGACCGCGCCGAAACGCTTGAGGTGCTCTGTCGTGAACTGCGTATCGAGCAGCGCGAAGCCGCGTGCCCTCAGGCGCTCGACGAGATGCACCAGGCAGGTCTTCGACGCGTCCGTCTCTTTGGAAAACATGCTTTCGCCGAAGAACACCCGCCCGAGCGAGACGCCATAGAGGCCGCCGACCATACGCCCCTCGCGCCAGGCCTCGACCGAGTGGCAATGACCCATGCGGTGCAGTTGCACATAGGCTTCGCGGATCGGCGCATTGATCCAGGTAGAGCGGCGCTCCTCGCGGTTTTCGGCGCAGCCGTCGATCGTCGCTTCGAAATCGAAATCGAAACGGATTTCGAACGGGTGCCTGCGGATCGTCTTCTTCAGGCTTTTGGGTGTGTGAAAACCGTCGAGCGGAATGATGCCGCGCGTCTCCGGCCGCACCCAGAAGACCTCCGGGTCACCGGCACTTTCGGCCATGGGGAAGACGCCCGAGGCGTATGCCTTGAGCAGAAGGTCGGTCGGGATGCGATAGCCTGGCGCGTAGGGACGGGTCATCGCGTCATCATAGCGGCAAGTTGGGGCTATTCGCCCTTGGCCAAATATTTTTCCAGCCAGTGGATGTCGTAGTCGCCATTGGCGATGTCGGCGTTGCCGACGAGATCGCGAAACAGCGGCAACGTCGTCTTGATCCCGTCGACGACGAATTCGTCGAGCGCCCGCCGCAGCCGCATCATGCATTCGACGCGGTTGCGGCCATGCACGATCAGCTTGCCGATCAGGCTGTCATAGTAGGGCGGGATCTTGTAGCCGGAATAGACGCCGGAATCGACGCGGATGCCGAGGCCGCCCGGCGTGTGGAAATGCGTGATGGTGCCCGGCGAGGGGGTGAAGGTGCGTGGATCTTCGGCGTTGATCCGGCATTCGATGGCGTGGCCGTTGAACTTGATGTCTTCCTGCTTGACCGAAAGACCGCCGCCGGAGGCGACGCGTATCTGCTCGTGGACCAGATCGATGCCGGTGATCGCTTCCGTCACCGGATGCTCGACCTGCAGGCGCGTGTTCATCTCGATGAAATAGAACTCGCCGTTCTCGTACAGGAACTCGATGGTGCCGGCGCCCGAATAGCCGAGATCGGCAATCGCCTTGGCGCAGATGCCGCCGATGCGGGACCGCTCCTCGGCGTTGAGCGCCGGCGAATTGGCCTCTTCCCAGACTTTCTGGTGACGCCGCTGCAGCGAGCAGTCGCGCTCGCCGAAATGCACGCCGCCGCCAAAGCCGTCGCCGAACACCTGTACCTCGATGTGACGCGGTTTCTCCAGGTATTTCTCGATATAGACCGCGTCGTCGCCGAAGGCCGCGCCCGCTTCCGAGCGTGCCGTCTGCAGTGCGATTTCGAGGTCTGCCTCGGCATGCGCTACTTTCATGCCGCGTCCGCCGCCGCCGGCCGACGCCTTGATGATGACGGGATAGCCGATCTCGGCGGCAATGCGCCTGGCTTCCTTCTCCTCGGTGACCGCACCGTCGGAACCGGGCACCACTGGAATGCCGAGGCGTTTTGCCGTGCGCTTGGCCTCGATCTTGTCGCCCATGATGCGGATGTGGTCGCCGGACGGGCCGATGAAGGTGATGTTGTGCGCCGCCAAAATGTCGGCGAACTTGGCGTTCTCCGACAGGAAGCCATAGCCCGGATGCACGGCGTCGGCGCCGGTGATCTCACAGGCAGCGACGATCTGGTGGATGTTGAGATAGCTGTCGCGCGACGGCGGCGGACCGATGCACACGCTTTCGTCGGCGAGCCTGACATGCATGGCGTCAGCGTCGGCGGTCGAATGCACCACCACCGTCTGGATGCCGAGCTCCTTGCAGGCACGCAGCACCCGGAGCGCGATTTCGCCGCGATTGGCGATGAGGATCTTCTGAAACATCAGGTCCGCTCTACTCGATCACGACGAGCGGCATGCCGTATTCCACCGGCGTCGCGTCCTCGAACAGGATCGCCGTCACCGTGCCGGCGCGCGGCGAGGGGATCTGGTTCATCGTCTTCATCGCCTCGATGATCAGCAGCGTCTGGCCTTCCTTGATCTTCTGGCCGACCTCGATGAACGGCTTTGCGTCCGGCGACGGCGCCAGATAGGCGGTGCCGACCATTGGCGAGGTCACCGCGTTTTTCGACACGTCGACCGCCGCCGGCGCGGCCGCGGGCTGGGTTGCCGTTGGTGCATAGGCGGGCTGCGGGGCCGCAATCGCGTGAACGGCGGGCGCCTGTCGCGACACCCGTACCTTCAGGTCGCCGAGTTCAACCTCGATTTCTGTCAGGTTGGTGTCGTTCAGTATGCCCGCCAGATCGCGGATCAGTTGCTGGTCAACACCGGTCTTCTTTATCGACATTTTCGAGCCTTCTGTTTGTTGGCCGGTCATAGGCGTGCGGCCAGCGCTTGCAGCGCCAGCGTGTAGCCGAGCGGCCCAAAGCCACAGATCATGCCGACAGCGACCGGCGCGACCATGGAGACGTGGCGGAACGGTTCCCGCGCGTGGATGTTGGAAAGGTGAACTTCGGCGACCGGCAATGGCGCGACCGAACGGATGGCGTCGTGGATCGCGATCGAGGTATGGCTATAGGCGCCTGGGTTGATGACGATTCCGGCGGCTTTGTCGCCGGCTTCCTGGATCCAGTCGACAAGATCGCCTTCATGGTTCGACTGACGGAAATCGATCTCGATCCCAAGCGACGCGCCTGCCTGCTTGCAGTCCTCGGCGATCGCGGCAAGCGTCTTGCCGCCATAGATGCCCGGCTCGCGCTTGCCGAGCGCGTTGAGATTGGGACCGTTCAGGACGAATACCGTTTTCAAAAAAGCCGACCTTTTCCGGCACCGGCGTCAAGCCGGCGCGCTGGGCCTCTATACCGGGCATAGTCGCCCGCGGAAAGAGCGCAAGTGCGTTCTTTCACTGTCCACAACAGGCCGAAATGCGCCCGTGAAGAAAACCGCTTGCCGCTCAAAGCGCGGCTTTCGCCGCCTCGATCTTTTCGGCAAGCACTTCTTGCCCGAGCGCCCCGAACACGACCTCGTTGCCGACGACGTAGGACGGGGTTCCGGTGATCTGCAGTTTGTTGGCAAGATCGTAAGTTTTGGTGAAGGCCTCGGTGATCGATGGGTCCTTCATCTTCTCGTGCAATGTCGCCTCGTCGGCGCCGAGCGAAAGCGCGATCTTGATCGCGGTTGCCTCGGTGGCGCGCCCCTGGCCGCCGAGCAGGGCATTGTGGAACTCGCCGTATTTCTCCGGCATCATCAGGTGAAACGCCATCGAGACGACGCTCGCCTTCTGCGAATCCGGACCGAGGATCGGAAATTCCTTGAGCACGAAACGCAGGTCCGGATCGGACTTGGTAAGCGCCCGCATGTCCTCGATGGCGCGTTTGCAGAAGCCGCAATTGTAGTCGTAGAACTCGACGATGGTGACCTTGCCGTTCGGGTTGCCGACAACGCCGTCGAAGGTGGAATTGAAAATCTGGTCCTTGGCGTTCTTGATGACGCCCAATGCCGCGAGCCGCTGTTCCTCCTTCTGCTTGGCCTCGAGCGCGTCCTGCACTTCCAGCAGCACCTCCGGATTCTTCAGGAGATAGTCGCGGATGATTCCCTCGACCTCGGTGCGGTCGATTTTGGTGTCGGCCGCAACTGTCTGGATAGGCTGAGCCGCCTGGACAGGCTGCGCCGTCTGGACAGCCTGTGCCGTTCCGGCCTTCGCAACCTGCGGACTGCCGGCCACGAAACCGAAAGCCAGCATGCCAAGGGCGACCGCAACCCCCGTGGTGCCCAGCAGCAGTGCCTTTTTCATCGTTGTCGTTCCTTCTGCCTATTTTCCGGTCTGGCTGTGTCGCAGCACGCGGCCGGAAGGTTCATGAGATTACTGGCTCTTGCCTGACGATTTGTAGTTTATGATGTCCTGGGCGCGTATCCAGCGCGGCTCGCCGCGCTTCATCTGCTGTTGCGCCCGCATGGCGAAGATCTTCGCATCCTTGTAGTTGCCGGAATAGAAATGACCTTCGGCGGTGGCAAGCTCCGCGCCCGGTATGTCTCCCAGCTCCCCGTAAGCCTGCGCCAGATAACGATAGCCGGTGGAGTTTTCCTTGTCGCGGCCCAGGCCATCGTTGATCCGCACGACAGCTTGCTTGAGCGAGTCGGGCGTGCCGACCGCCATCAGCGCCTGGCCAAGCGAGACAGGCAGCAGGCCGGACCGTGCCGGGTCGAGGCTGACCGCTTTGGAATAAGCGTCGGCCGCATCCGCGGGCTTGTTGGCTTTCATCAGAATATCGCCGCGCAGCTCCTGGAAGTAGGCATTCTTGGGCTGCGCCTTGATCAGGGCGTTGGTCTTGGTGAGTGCCGCGGCGATGTTGCCGTAGAGATAGGCCGACTGGGCATCGCCATACAGCGCCGCCATGCTGCCCCGCATCTTTTGCATCAGCCGCGTCGCGGCGGCCTGGCCTTCCATGTAGACGGCAATCTTCACCCGCATCATGTCGTGGCGCTGCTGCAGTGCCGGCGCGTCGATCTTGTCGACGTTGGGGCTCTGTTTGACCAGCACCTCGAGGTTGGCGATGCGGTCCTGCGGCATCGGGTGGCTGATCCGGTAGGGATCGACCTGCGCCCCCGACAGCGACAGCGCGGTCTGGAAGCGATGAAAGGTCTTCAGCATGCCCATGCCGGACTGGCCGGTGGCATTGAGATAGGTGATGGCCGAGCGGTCGGCCGTGATTTCCTCGGTGCGCTGATAGGCGAGGATGCTGCGCTGCGCCATCTCGCCGCCACCGGCCGCCACGCCCATGCCGGCGCCGGCAAGGCCGCGGCTGTTCGTGGTCGCACCGGCAACGATCGCACCGGCACCGAGCAAGGTGGCGATGATGGCCATGGTCTTGGCGCGTTCGAGCTGGTCGCGCAGTTTCTGCTGGTGGCCGCCGGCGATATGCCCGGCTTCGTGTGCGATGACGCCGATGATTTCGTTCGGCGTCTCAGCCGTCATCAACGCGCCGGTATTGATGAACAGCCGGCGCCCGGTGACGAAGGCGTTGAAGCTGGAATCGTTGACCAGCACGATGTCGATGCCGTCATTCGCCAGCCCGGCGGCCCTGAAGATCGGCCGTGCATAATCGCGCACGAGGGCTTCGATCTCGGCGTCGCGGACCACTGGCACGCCTTGGGCGAAGGCGGTCTGCGAACCGGCAACCGCGACCGCGGCGGCAAGCGAAACCGTCGCGAAGACACGCGCTGCCTGGGCAATCGTCGATCTGGGTCGGCTCAACATGATGTGTCCACTGGTAGACGAGCGGGCGAAAGATGAAAAGTCGGCGCCTGAAAAACTTCCTCAACTTGTGATCCTCACATCAATCGGGCATTTGTGCGGCGCATGCGTCAGGACCTGGCGCGCTCAATCCTCGGGACAGGGGTAAAAATGGTCGTTTCGCTCTCCCATCGCGGCAATGTCGAGCCGTTCCACGCCATGGATGTGCTGGCCGAAGCGAACCGGCTGAGGGCTCAGGGCGTGCCGGTGATTTCCATGGCGGTCGGCCAGCCATCCGATCCAGCGCCCGTACGGGTTCGCGCCGCCGCCGCCAAGGCGCTGGAGAATGGACGCATAGGCTATACCGACACCTTGGGTCTGGCCCCGCTGCGCAAGGCGATCGCCGGGCATTACGCGGATCATTATGGCCTCGATGTCGACCCCGGCCGGATCGCGGTGACCACCGGATCCTCGGCGGCCTTCAATCTCGCCTTCCTGGCGATGTTCGACCCGGGCGACCGGGTCGCCATCGCCGCGCCCGGCTACCCCGCCTATCGCAACATCATGGCGGCCCTTGGCATCGACGTGGTCGAAATCGAACTCGGCGACGCGGCTTATCTGCACGCAGGACATCTGGACGCCGCGCATCGCGAGGCGCCGCTGAAGGGCGTGCTGTTTGCAAGTCCGGCCAATCCGACGGGCGCCGTCATCCCAGCCGACGAGCTGGCGACGCTGATCACCACGGCGGAATCGCTCGGCATCGCCGTCATTTCCGATGAGATCTACCATCGGCTGGCCTATGGAGCCCCCGACACCACGGCACTCGCCTTCAGCGACAGCGTGACGGTGATCAACTCCTTCTCGAAATACTACTGCATGACCGGCTGGCGCATCGGCTGGATGGTTTTGCCGGAAGAACTCGTGCGGCCGGTCGAGCGCGTCGCCCAGAGCCTCTACATCTCGCCACCGGAGCTGTCGCAGATCGCCGCGATCGAGGCTTTTGCCGCAACCGAGGAATTGGAGGCGGTGAAGGCACGCTATGCCTGGAATCGCGAGCTCTTGATGAAGCGTTTGCCGGAGCTGGGTTTTCCCCTGGCGGCGCCCATGGATGGCGCCTTCTATGCCTTTTGCGATGTCGCCCGGCACAGCAACGACAGCATGGTCTTCGCCCGCAGGATGCTGGCCGAGGCGCATGTGGCCGCGACACCCGGCCGCGACTTCGACACTCGGGCGGGGCATCGCACGATGCGGTTTTCCTACGCCGGCAGCCACGACGACATGGTCGAGGCGATGGCGCGCATCGAAAGCTGGTTGAGGTAGCGTCATGCCGGAAGTCGAACAGGCCCCCAAACTTGATCAAGCATTGGCGGAAGTCGCGGCGGAAATGGCTGAACGCACCGATCGCGGCGATGTCGCGACCTATATTCCCCAACTGGGCAAGATCGACCCGAAGAAATTCGGCATCGCGGCCGTCACCAATGATGGCCGCACGCTCGTAGCCGGCGATGCCGAGCAGGCGTTTTCGATCCAGAGCATCTCGAAGGTGTTCACCCTGACGTTGGCGCTCGGCAATGTGGGCGACGCGCTGTGGAAGCGGGTGGGGCGCGAGCCCTCAGGCAACCCGTTCAACTCGATTGTCCAGCTCGAGCATGAGAACGGCATTCCGCGCAATCCGTTCATCAACGCCGGTGCCATCGTCATTTCCGACATCCTGCTTGCCGGCCACCAGCCACGCGAGGCGATCGGCGAGATACTGCGCTTCATCCAGTTCCTCGCCGACGACGAGACGATCATCATCGACCGCGAGGTCGCGGCTTCCGAACGTGCCACTGGCTACCGCAACTTCGCGCTCGCCAACTATATGAAATCCTTCGGCAATCTCTATCATGCGCCGGAACTGGCGCTGGGCGTCTACTTCCACCATTGCGCCATCGCCATGAGCTGCCGGCAATTGGCGATGGCCGGCCGCTACCTCGCCAATGGCGGCAAGAACCCGGCAACCGGGCATTCCGTGGTGTCGTCGGAGCGGGCGCGGCGCATCGGCGCCATGATGCTGACCTGCGGCCACTATGACGGCTCTGGCGATTTTGCTTTCCGCGTCGGCATCCCCGGCAAGAGCGGCGTCGGCGGCGGCATATTGGGCATCGTGCCGGGTGTCGCCTCGCTCGCCGTCTGGTCGCCTGGCCTCAACGCCAACGGCAATTCCAAGCTGGGTTCGATCGCGCTGGAAAAGCTCGCCAGGATGATGAACTGGTCGATCTTCGCGCCTTAGAAACGTGACATGCCGATAAGAAAAATCCCGCGCCGTTCATTTCGATCGGCGCGGGATTCTTTTGTCAGAGAATCAATTCAACGGTTTGAAAAGGTTTAGAAAAAACCTTTCCGCTGCCACCAGCCGGCACGCTTCGGCTTTTCTTCGGTCTTGACTTCAGGCCCATCGGCCACGGTCGAGGAAACCACCGGCGCGACAGGCGTATCAGCGGCTGCCGCCTTGCGGCGCGATGGCCGGGCCTTCGGCGTCTCCTCGGTGGCCGATGCCTCGTCCGATGCCGCGGCTGGCGTTTCGGCGGGTGCCTGCACGGCCAGTTCCGCGGTCGGCTCCTCGGCGACGGCTTCGGCCGCCGCCTTCTTCGGCTTGGCTGCGCGACGCGGCTTCTTGGGCTTCTCGGTGCTTGGCACCTCGCCGCTCACGGTAGCCGCGGGTTGTTCGACGGCGGCGGCAGCCACCGGCTCGATCGACACAGGCTCGCTTAGCGAAGCGTCAGCCTCGGCGGGCTCGGTGGTTTCGCCGGCTTCCGCCTCGGTCTCGCCTTCACCGTCTTCGCGACGGTTACGCTTGCCGCNGCCGACGCTTCTTGCCCTGGCCATCGTCGGACGCTTCCGCCGTTTCGACGGTCTCGGCTGCGGCGACCGCAGCCTCGTCGTCTGCCTCGGCATCGCCATGGTCCGCCGCGTTTTCCCGCGCGGAGAAACCGTCATCGGATGTGGAAAGGGAAGCGCCGTCCGTCGGGGCGCCATGCTCGCGATCGCGGTCCTTGCCGCCACGCCGCCTGCGGCGCTTGCGGCGCTTGCGATCGCGGCCTTCGCCGTCCTCGCCGGATTTGGCCTGCTGATGCTGCGGCTGCTGAGCGTGGCGCGGCTGTTCGGCCTGGGCCGGCGCCTCGTCTTCCTCCTCGGCGACGACGATCTCGTCCTCCGGTTCTTCCGGCTCGACATAGGCCGGCAGGCTGCGCACCTCGACGAAACCTTCCGGCTTTTCGGCCAGCGCGCCGCGGAAGATCGCGTAGTGCTGGGCACCGACCGCATCGTCTGCCTCGATGGTGATCGTCAGGCCGAAGCGGCTTTCCAGTTCCACCAGCGTGCCGCGCTTGTGGTTGAGTACGTAGAGCGCGGTCGCGGCCGGCGTGCGCACCGTGATGTGGCTTCTCGAATCCTTGAGCAGGAACTCCTCGATCGCCCGGACCACCATCAGCGCCACCGACGAATCGGACCTGACATGGCCGGTACCGCCGCAATGCGGGCACGGCTTCATGGTCGATTCCAGCACGCTGGCGCGGATGCGCTGGCGCGACATCTCCATCAGGCCGAAATGCGAGATGCGGCCGACCTGGATGCGAGCACGATCGTTTTTGAGGTGATCCTTCAGCCGCTTCTCGACAGAGCGGTTGTTGCGGTTCTCCTCCATGTCGATGAAGTCGATGACGATCAGGCCGGCGAGGTCGCGCAGCCTGAGCTGGCGGGCGACTTCCTCGGCCGCTTCCAGATTGGTGTGGAGCGCGGTGTCCTCGATCGAGTGCTCCTTGGTGGAACGGCCCGAATTGACGTCGATGGCGACCAGCGCTTCGGTCTGGTTGATGATGATGTAGCCGCCGCTCTTCAGCGTCACTTGCGGCTGCAGCATGCGGTCGAGCTGCGCCTCGATGCCGTTGCGCACGAAAATCGGCGTCGTGTCTCGGAACGGCTGAACCACCTTGGCGTGGCTCGGCATCAGCATGCGCATGAAATCCTTGGCCTCGCGATAGCCCTCATCGCCGGAGACGAGAATCTCGTCGATGTCCTTGTTGTAGAGGTCGCGCACCGAGCGCTTGATCAGGCTGCCTTCCTCATAGACGAGGGCAGGGGCCGTGGACTGGAGCGTGAGATTGCGCACGTTCTCCCACAGCCGCATCAGATATTCGTAGTCGCGCTTGATCTCGGCCTTGGTGCGGCTCTCGCCCGCGGTTCGCAGGATGACCCCCATGCCTTGCGGCACTTCGAGATCGGCAACGACCTCCTTGAGGCGCTTGCGGTCGACCGCACTGGTGATCTTGCGCGAAATGCCGCCGCCGCGCGCAGTGTTCGGCATCAGAACGGAATAGCGGCCGGCGAGCGACAGATATGTGGTGAGCGCCGCGCCCTTGTTGCCGCGCTCTTCCTTGACGACCTGCACCAGCAGGATCTGCCGGCGCTTGATCACTTCCTGGATCTTGTACTGGCGGCGCACCGGCTTGCGGCGGTTGCGCACTTCCTCGAGCGCGTCCTCGGCGCCGACCGATTCGATCTCATGATCGTCTGGATGGGAAGAGGATACTTCCTCGAGCATGCCGCGATCATTGTCGGTGGAGGTGGCTTCGCTTCCCTGTTCCGCCTGCGGGATGGGCTCGGAAATCACATCGCCTTCGACGGAGGCGGCGATCGACTTGGGGGGGGCGTCGTTGGTCTCGCTTTTATCCTGTTCGGAAGAAACCTCGTCCTGTTCGGATGCGTCGGCGTAATCCGAGGCGTCGGATGCGTGTTCCGAGGTCCCGGAAAAGTCGGCCATGTTCTCGGCGACAACATCCGGGCCGTTGTCATCCGGGCCATTGTCGTTGTTCTCGTCTGCCTCGCCGGCGACTTCGCTTGCCTCGCCGGATTCGGCCGTGCCGGCATCGCGCCTGTTTTCACCACGGTCGCGGGGCTTGCCGCCGCGCCGGCGACCGCGCCGTCCACGATCCCGGCTCTGGCGATCGTCGCCTTCGCTGTCCTCGTTCTCTTCGTCCTCGGCCTCCTGCGCTTCCGCGCGCAGCAGTGCCTGACGGTCGGCGACCGGAATCTGGTAGTAATCGGGGTGTATTTCACTGAAGGCGAGAAAACCGTGACGGTTGCCGCCATATTCGACAAAGGCTGCCTGAAGGGAGGGTTCGACGCGCGTTACACGGGCGAGATAGATATTTCCTTTGAGCTGCTTCTTGTCCTGGGATTCAAAGTCGAATTCTTCGATACGGTTACCGCGTACGACGACTACGCGTGTTTCCTCCGGGTGGGAGGCGTCTATCAGCATTTTGTTGGGCATTATTTCGTTTCCTCCCGGCAGCCGCCAGCCGCAGCTTGCAAGGCAAAGCCCGCTGCTGCGTTTCTGGTGTGTGGGTGCCGGATGTCTGAATGTCCGCCGGACGCTGCCTGCGTGTCATGGCGGTGCCGCCCGCAGCCATATTGGCGCGGTTTGATGCGGACCTTTCCATGATTGCGCTTGAAGCCATCGTCACCAGCAGAACCTTTTGAACCAAAGCCCGGAAACCGGACCAGCTTGTTTGCTCATACAGAGCCGGCGCGGGAATAAACCCGGCCGTTTTCCTCACGCAGGCGATTCCCCCGCCACGGGAGCACACCTGCGAAATTCGTCGCAATCACCTGAAGCCTTTTCGCGTGAAGCGAAAGGAGCCGCCTTTCATCTGACCCTGTAGCAGGAAGCTGCGGAGGAGGGCGGTTCCAGGATTGCAGTGATCCACCATCGCTTTTATGATTTGGCGGGTTGGAAGGCAACCCCGATTTCCGATGCCGGCAAAAAGCAGTTCCGTAGCGTAAGCCTGGCCCCGTCCTTGCGTGAAAAGGCTTGGTTAACCTTCTCTCGATACCAATCGTTAATCGAGCTCGCGGCCTAACCGGCATGTTGACGAAACGAACCGGCGCCTGGCGCCAAACCGGGAGCGACTGGAAGAAAGATGGGACTGGCGGACTTCACAGACAAGGGATGTCGTGTTGGCGGCCAGGTTCTCCGTGCCTTCTGTCTCCTGCTGCTGGTGGTGATTTCCCAGGTCTTTTTCCCTGTAGCCTTTTTCCCTGTTGCCAATGCCGCCGACGCTCCGCTCGTGGCCAAGGGCTACAAAATGGCCGGCGATGCCACCAAGATGCGCATCGTCATGGATTTCGATCGCGAGCCTGACATCAGATGGTTCCTGCTGCGCGGACCCAATCGCCTTGTCATCGATCTTGCAAACACCCGATTTGCCATCGATGCCAAGGATCTGAAGCCGCGTGGCCTGGTCAAGGGCGTGCGGCTCGGCGAACTCGGCGAGGGCGTCTCGCGACTGATCCTCACCGGCAAGGGGCCGTTCGCCGTCGACAAGCTCGATGTGCTCAAGAACGAGGACGGAACCGGCTACCGCCTTGCCGTCGACATGTCGGCGGCCTCCGAACGTGAGTTCGACGCCGCTCTTGCCAATCAGGCGCTGACGACCGGTTCCACGGTTTCGACCGACAAGGGCGGCCGGGTCGGAACCGGGCCTGTCTCCAATCCGGGCCACCGATTCACCGTCGTCATCGACCCCGGCCACGGCGGCATAGACGGCGGTGCCGAAGGCTTGAACGGCACTATCGAGAAGAACGTCACACTGGCCTTTGCCACGGAGCTGCGCGACAAACTCGCGGCCGCCGGCCGATACGATGTCTTCATGACCCGGGATACCGACGAATATCTGCGCCTGGACGACCGCGTCCGCATTGCCCGCCAGCATGAGGCCGATCTGCTGATTTCGATTCATGCCGATACGATCAGCGTCAAGGGCATCCGCGGCGCCACGGTCTACACCGTCTCCGACAAGGCCTCCGATCCGGAAGCGCAGGCGCTAGCCGACCGTGAAAACCTGTCCGACCAGTTCGCCGGCATGGTCATCAAGAACGACAACAAGGAAGTGACCGATATCCTGATCGATCTGATCCGGCGCGAGACGCACACCTTCTCGATGAGTTTTGCCCACACATTGGTTGGCCAGCTGTCGACCAGTGTCGGCCTTATAAACAATCCCCAGCGTTCGGCCGGGTTCAAGGTGCTGAAGGCCCCCGACGTGCCGTCCGTGCTGGTCGAGCTCGGCTATCTCTCCAATGCCAAGGACGAGGCGCAACTGCTTGACGCCGAATGGCGCGGCAAGGCAGCGCAAAGCATCACCAATGCCGTGGCATTGTTCGCTTCCGCGCGTACCGGGGCTGGAACCGGAGGTTGACTATGCCCGGCGGCGCCTGCAACCAGAGGCGGCGTTGCGCGATGACAACACCCCGCGCTTTTATTTCGGGCTTGCGGCTGCGAAATCAGGCCTTGCCGTATTTTGTCCACATGGTGGCGACATGGGTTTCGATTACGGGTTGGGACCGGCTCGAAAGCTTGCGTGAAAGGCGGCTTCGTTTAGGAAATTCCCGAACCAAGGACTGGAGCGGGTATGATTCGTCTCATTGGCTATTTCTTCGGCATAGGCACGACGCTGGCCCTCCTGGCCGCCGCGGGCGTTGCCCTCTACATCGGCCATGTAGCGAAGGATCTGCCTGACTACGAAGTGCTGGCAAAGTACGAGCCTCCGGTGACCACCCGGATCCATGCCTCGGACGGCGCGCTGATGGCCGAGTACGCGCGGGAACGGCGCCTGTATTTGCCGATCCAGGCTATCCCGGATCGCGTCAAGGCTGCCTTCCTGTCGGCTGAGGACAAGAACTTCTACAGCCACCCCGGTGTCGACATAACGGGGTTGGGCAGAGCGGTTATCACTTACGTTTCGGGTGGCCCCATGCAGGGCGGCTCGACGATCACCCAACAGGTTGCCAAGAACTTCCTGCTCACCAACGAGCGTTCCCTGGAACGCAAGGTCAAGGAGGCCATCCTCTCGTTCCGCATCGAACAGGCCTATTCCAAGGATCGTATCCTCGAGCTCTATCTCAACGAGATTTTCTTTGGCTTCAACGCCTATGGCGTTGCCGGTGCGGCACTGACCTACTTCGATAAATCGGTAAACGAGCTGACCGTGGCCGAGGCCGCTTATCTGGCATCGCTCCCGAAAGGTCCGGCCAACTACAATCCCTTCAAGCATGCCGACCGAGCAATCGAACGGCGAAACTGGGTGATCGGCCAGATGGTCGAGAACGGTTACGTGACGCCTGAAGAGGGCGCAAAGGCGAAGGCCGAGCCGCTTGGCGTTGCTCCGCGCCGCAGCGGCTCCTACCTTTTCGCCGGCGAGTATTTCACGGAAGAGGTTCGTCGGCAGATCATCGCCCGCTATGGCGAGAACGCGCTGTATGAGGGCGGGCTGTCGATTCGCACCACTCTTGACCCGAAGGTCCAGCTCATTGCCCGCAAGGCGATGCAGAATGGATTGATGAAATACGATACTTTGCGTGGCTATCGCGGGCCGGTGAAGACGGTCGACGTGTCCGGCGACTGGGGTGTGCCGCTGGGCGCCGTCAAGGGCCTGGAAGACGTTCCCGAGTGGTCGCTGGCCGTCGTGCTCGACAGTTCGGCGTCCGGGCTGTCGATCGGCTTGCAGCCCGCACGCCAGGCGTCGGGCGACATCGTGAAGGAACGCGTCGAAGGCACCGTCAGTAAGGAGGACATGGGCTTTGCCATGCGCCATGTGGTCGACGGCAAAACAGTCAAGGCCAAGTCGCCGGCCGACGTGCTGAAGCCAGGCGACGTCATCTTCGTCCAGAAGAACGACGGCTCCGACAATACGTACAGCTTGCGGCAGGTTCCCGAGGTGGAAGGCGGCCTGATCGCGATGGATCCGCATACAGGCCGTGTGCTCGCCATGGTCGGCGGCTTCTCCTATTCGCAGTCGGAATTCAACCGCGCCACCCAGGCGATGCGCCAGCCGGGTTCGTCATTCAAGCCCATCGTCTATTCGGCCGCACTCGACAATGGCTATACACCGGCCTCGGTGATCATGGACGGACCGATCACCATCCAGAGCGGCAACACCACCTGGACGCCGAAGAACTATGACGGCACCGTCGCCGGGCCGGCAACGCTCCGCTCCGGCATCGAGAAGTCGCGCAACCTGATGACGGTGCGGCTTGCCAACGACATGGGCATGAAGCTGGTCGTCGAATATGCCGAGCGCTTCGGGGTCTATGATCATCTGGCGCCATATCTGCCGATGGCGCTGGGTTCGGGCGAGACGACCGTCATGCGCATGGTTTCGGCCTATTCGATCATGGCCAATGGCGGCAAGTCGATCAAACCGTCGCTGATCGACCGTATCCAGGACCGCTACGGCAAGACCGTGTTCAAGCAGGACGAGCGTGGCTGCGAAGGCTGCAACGCTCCTGAATGGAAAAACCAGCCCGAGCCGGAACTGGTCGACAATTCCGAGCAGGTGCTCGATCCGATGACCGCCTACCAGATCACCTCGATGATGGAAGGCGTCGTCCAGCGCGGCACCGGCGCCACAATCGGGGAACTTGGCCGCCACATAGCCGGCAAGACCGGCACCACCAACGACGAGAAGGACGCATGGTTCATCGGCTATACGCCGAACCTCGTGGTTGGGCTTTACATGGGCTATGACACGCCGCGCGGCCTCGGCCACGGCGCCACCGGCGGCGGTCTTGCCGCCCCGATCTTCAAGGACTTCATGCGTGTGGCGCTCGACGGCACGCCCAATGTCGACTTCAAGGTGCCTGACGGCATGAACCTGATCGCCATCAACCGCAAGACCGGCATGCGCTCCTCCTCGGGCGATGCGGGCACCATCATCGAGGCTTTCAAGCCGGGTACCGGCCCCGCTGACAGCTACTGGGTGATCGGCATGGGTGCTGATGGCTCCAACGCCTCGGGCGGCGCGCTGTCGCCGCAGGCCAACCAGGCCATCCAGGACGGCGGCGGCGGCCTTTACTGACGAATCCACGCGTCCAGTTGGGCCAGCCTCCGGCTGGCCCATTTCGCTTTACACATGGCGGCACCGTCCCTATGTATCGCGCCGACCGAAGCGTCATTCAGCAACAGGACAAAACATCAGGCCATGCGCGCGGAAACGCAGAATATCGTCGACGAGATCAGGCAGGCGATAACCCTGCTGAGGAGGCATCTTTGACTGGGATCAGGCCATAAAGCGGCTTGAATACCTGAACGTGCGTGCCGAGGACGCCAGCCTCTGGAACGAACCGCTGGAAGCGCAGAAGCTGATGCGCGAGCGCCAGGGGCTCGAGGAAGGCATCGCGGCGGTCAAGGGCCTGACCCAGGCGCTGGAAGACAATATCGGTCTCATCGAGCTCGGCGAGGAAGAGGGCGACGAAGGCGTCGTCGCCGAAGCCGAAGCCGCGATCCGTTCGATGCAGGGCGAGGCCAAGGCCCGACAGGTGGAAACGCTGCTCTCGGGCGAAGCGGACGCCAACGATACCTATCTCGAAATCCATGCCGGCGCCGGCGGCACCGAGAGCCAGGATTGGGCCTCGATGCTGTTGCGCATGTACACGCGCTGGGCCGAGCGCCGCCGCTTCAAGGTCGAGGTGCTTGAAGTGCACGACGGCGAAGAGGCTGGCATCAAGTCCGCGACCTTGCTGATCAAGGGCCACAATGCCTATGGCTGGATGAAGACCGAATCCGGCGTCCACCGTCTGGTGCGCATCTCACCCTATGACAGCAATGCGCGCCGTCATACGTCCTTCTCCAGCGTCTGGGTCTATCCTGTGGTCGACGACAGGATAGAGATCGACGTCTCCGAATCCGACGTGCGCATCGATACCTATCGTTCATCGGGTTCCGGCGGCCAGCACGTCAACACCACCGATTCGGCCGTGCGCATCACCCACATCGCCACCGGCATCGCGGTCGCCTGTCAGGCCGAACGCTCGCAGCACAAGAACAAGGCCAAGGCCTGGGAAATGCTGCGCTCGCGCCTCTACGAGGAAGAGCTGAAGAAGCGCGAAGCGGTGGCCAACGCCACCGAGGCATCGAAGAGCGACATCGGCTGGGGCCACCAGATACGGTCCTACGTGCTGCAGCCCTATCAGCTGGTCAAGGATCTGCGCACCGGTGTCGAAAGCACCAGCCCGTCGAGCGTGCTCGACGGCGACCTCGACGACTTCATGGAAGCCTCGTTGTCGCAACGCATCGAGGGCGGCGCGGGCGAAGCGGTGGCGGACCTGGATTAGGCTGCTTGCGCGGGCAATGATCGCGAGCCCCGTCGCAAAAGCGGACGTATTATCGTGCGGCGCCCGGTGTTGGCCTCAAGTGCTAGCCGGTGCGGCGCGCCAAGTTCGCGGTGATCGCAAGGGTCCGGATTCGCTTTTGCTCTGGTGCGGGAAGGGGGCTTTTCTTGCTCCAAGGCGGGCGCGGCGAGTGTTCGCCGTTCGGCCGGCTGCCCATGGCTTCGTCGGCTGCATGGCGGCTGATCCTCCTTTGCGGGCGATCGTCGGAACTGTCGCGGTCAATCAAGAGCATGTGATTGGATTTGACCGGCTGGAACTAGTCCGGGACCAATCCCGTTGTTTGCATGCCCCGCCTGCCGGGAACTTACCTGGCTTGAATCTCGTCAGCGGTAGCAGTGTGCTTATGGCGTGCGCCCCTATCTGGGCGCAGCGGCTTCTTGCGCCGACCAAGGAATCAGCCCAGCATCCAAATGCTGGGAGACAAAAAGCATTTATGGCCGGACGCGGCATATCTGCGACTGATGATCCGGCCACTGGGAAGACACGTTCCGGGAACGGGCAGGCGAAAAGCTTGACGCTCGAAAGGAACGTCCCATGTCTGCTGCCACGCCCAGATCGGCCCGAGCCGTTCAACCGGTCGGCCGACTTATGTTTTCTCTGTTTGCCGTCGCGATGTTCGCGCCTGCGGCCTTTGCTCATGATGCCAAGCCCACGGAGGCAAAGCCGCAGGGTTGGAGTTATCCGTTCGCCTGCTGCGCCAACTATGACTGTCGTGCCACGCATACCGGCGAAGTGCTGGAGAAGCCCGAGGGCTATGTGATTGCCGGCACCGGCGAAGTCGTTCCGATGACGGACAAGCGCATCAAGGACAGCCCTGACGGCGAATTTCACTGGTGCGCGCATCAGGCCGGTCTCGATGCCGGCAAGACGATATGTCTGTTCGTGCCGCCGCGCTCATTTTGAGCCGCGCCGACTGTTGAAGTGCATTGGCGCAAAAGCCTGCTGACGGCCAGTTGTCAGGATCGCTTCTTTATGGTGCCTTGCCGCTTGGGCGGCGGACAATGGAGAGGTGATATTCATGGCCATCAAGGGAAGCTGCCACTGCAAGGCGACGATGTTCGAGATGTCGGAAGCGCCGCAGACGGTGACGCAATGTACCTGTTCGTTCTGCTCGAAACGCGGCTCGCTTTGGGCCTACTATACCCCATCGCAGTTCAAGCTCGTCACGCCGCTGAAGAATGTTTCCTTTTATCAGTGGGGCTCAAAAACCGTAAAGCATGGTTTTTGCGCAACCTGCGGCTGCGGCACCTTCACTGAAACGCCGGACTGGTCGACCGGCGAGCCGGATTTCGACAATCCGAAGATCAGCGTCAACGCGCGGCTGTTCGATGACTTCGATCTCGACAAGGTCGAAGTGGTGGTCATTGACGGCAAGAATCTCTGGTAGCCACACCAGGCGGCCAACTGGATAATTGGCAGGCGCTTTTCCCGTTCCGTTTTTCGCCGCATTTCATGGTACAAGTCGCGGCAAGGGCTGATTTGGCGCCATCGTAAGGCGTGACTTGGAGAGGGACCATCCTATGAAGAAGACCGTGCTCGTCGTTATGGCGACGGCTCTGCTCGTGACCGCGTGCACCACCACCGACCCGTATACGGGCGACCAGAAGATTTCCAACACGGCGGCGGGCGCGGGCCTCGGCGCTCTGGCCGGTGCCAGCCTTGGTCTGCTTGCCGGCGGCAATGACCGCCGCAATGCCTTGATCGGCGCCGGCATCGGCGCGCTGGCCGGCGGCGCCATCGGCGCCACGATGGACCAGAACGAGGCCGAACTGCGCCGGCAGCTCGAGGGCAGCGGCGTCAGCGTCACCCGCAGCGGCGACCAGATCATCCTCAACATGCCGTCCGACATCACCTTCAACACCGACCAGGACGCGGTGAAGCCCGGCTTCTACCAGGTGCTGAATTCGGTGGCGCTGGTGCTGAAGAAGTTCAAGCAGACCACGGTCGACGTTTTCGGCCACACCGATTCGACCGGTGGCGACCAGCACAATTTCGACCTGTCGCAGCGCCGTGCACTGGCGGTCGCCAATTATCTCTCCGGCCAGGGCGTCGATCAGCGCCGCTTCGCCGTCACCGGATTTGGCAAGACCAGGCCCGTCGCCTCCAATGCCACGGCCGAGGGCCGGGCCCAGAACCGACGCGTCGAGATCCAGCTTTCGCCGCTCACCTAAAGCTGAATTGTGCTTGTGACGCGAAAACGGCCTCCAATGGGGGCCGTTTTCGTCCAGGCGTATATTGGCGTTCCCAGTCTCGTGACAGCAGTGAAATAAAATTAGCAAGATCTAATAAGTTCTTTTCCGAAGCCGTGGAAAGGATTAGCATTGCCGCGTTCCAAAGGGGATGGGGCGGTTTAATCGGCCGCGCAATCGACGTCTTTGCCGCCGCCTCGCTCTTGCACGGCCAGATCATGAAATCTGGGAGGAATGCATGACAAGAACAGCCAGCCTTGGGCGCTGCGGCGTCCTCGCTTTAACAGGTGTTGTAGGTGCATGGTTGGGCCTCGCCACGGCTCATGCCGAGGACGCCAACAAGGCCGACATCGACGCGTTGAAAAAATCGCTCGCCAAATATCAGGACTACACCGCCGCCGTCCGCGATCTCTATCTCTCGACGGTCGGCTGCGTCTACTACAGCGGAGAAAAGATACCCGGCTCCATGGACTATCCGAAAGGCGCCATGGGCATCCATTTCGTCAACGTTCCAAGCGTCGGCCAGAAACTGGACCCGATGAAGCCCAACGTCCTGATCTACGAGCCGACCAAGAAAGGCCTGAAGTTGGTCGGCGTGGAATGGCTGGTGCCGCTAACCCCGGACATCAAGGCGCCGCCGAAGCTATTTGGTCAAACCTTCATGGGCCCGATGGAAGGACACTACCCGCTCATCCCGAAGGAGTTCGTCCACTACGATCTTCATGCCTGGCTCGATGACAACCCGAACGGCATGTTCAGTCCGACGAACCCGAAGGTGAAATGCAACAGGGCCGAGTTTCCTATGCTGGAAAAACCGACCAAGATGATGCCCGGGCCGATGTGAACTGGAGCGGACCAGCGCTCGCCTGAATCGCCCCACGTCTTCGTTTCCGCAATTCGCGAGGAAGAGCGCTATGCGCCTTTTCCTCGAATGCTTTCGGCTGCCGGGCAAAGGAAGGCAAGCCGGCCAGGCGCTTTGCTGGCTGGAATCAGACCTTGGCGACGATGCGCATGAAGGCCGGCATGTCGTCGCCGAAGCCGACTGTGGCGTCGTTGTCTTCCTGATGGTGGCGGGCAGGGCGGCTGTTGCTGCGCTGCGGCCTGGTGTCACCGCGCTCAGGGGCGCGCGGCTCATTGCGGTCTGACGATTTGCGATCGGTGTTTTCCGAGCGGATTGCATCCTTGCGCGCGCGCCGTTCGACTACATCGGCCGTCTCCGCTACATCGGGCTGCTCCTGCGGTTGAGCAGCCACGGCCGAGGCATCTTCCTCGCTGTGTCCGCCGCGACGCTCGCCGCCCTTCTTGCGCCCGCCTCTGTCGTTGCGGTCCTCGTCCTTGCGGCCGGCGCGGCGCGGCGCGCCTTTGCCGCGGCGCGGAGCATCGTCCTCGCCTTCGCTGGCAACCACCGTCGACAGGTCGCCGTCATGCCACTCGATCTTGGTCCCGATCAGCCGTTCGATGGCGTCGATATATTTGGTGTCGGACTTGGTCGCGATGGTGAAGGACTTGCCCGAGCGTCCGGCACGGCCGGTGCGGCCGATGCGGTGGACATAGTCCTCTGCATGGATCGGCACGTCGTAGTTAAAGACATGGCTGACATCGGGAATGTCGAGGCCGCGCGCGGCGACATCCGAGGCGACGAGATAGCGCAGCTTGCCGTCACGGAAATTGGCCAGCATCTGCATGCGCGCGCGCTGATCCATGTCGCCATGCAGCGCACCGGCATCGAAATCATATTTCAGCAGCGAGCGGAACAGCTCCGAAACCTCGATCTTGCGGTTGCAGAAGATGATCGCGTTCTTCAGCTCCGCATCCTCGGCTTTGATCAGGTTTCGCAGCGTTTCACGCTTGTCCCAAGGCTTCGAGCCCGATTTGACCAACCGCTGGATGATGTTGGTGGCCGCCGAAGCGGCCTTGGAGACCTCGACGCGCACCGGCGCATGCAGGAATTTTTCCGTCAGCTTGGTGATCTCTGGCGGCATGGTCGCCGAGAAGAACAGCGTCTGCCGGGTGAACGGGATCATCTCGCAGATCCGCTCGATATCGGGAATGAAACCCATGTCGAGCATGCGGTCCGCCTCGTCGATGACGAGGATCTCGACACCGTTGAGCAGCAGCTTGCCGCGCTCGCGGTGGTCGAGCAGACGGCCAGGCGTAGCGATCAGCACATCGGCGCCGCGCTCCAGCTTTTTGTCCTGTTCGTCGAACGACACCCCGCCGATCAGCAGCGCGATGTTGAGCTTGTGGTTCTTGCCGTATTTGACGAAGTTTTCCTCGACCTGCGCGGCAAGCTCACGCGTCGGCTCCAGGATCAGCGTGCGTGGCATGCGGGCGCGGGCACGGCCTTTTTCCAGCCGGGTCAGCATCGGCAGCACGAAGGACGCGGTCTTGCCGGTGCCGGTCTGGGCAATGCCCAGCACGTCCTTTCCGAGCAAGGCGTGCGGGATCGCACCAGCCTGGATCGGCGTCGGCTGGAGATAGCCGGCATCGGTGACTGCGGAAAGCACCTTCGGCGACAGGCCGAGGTCTGAAAAGGTCAACGCTTCTTGAGCGATCGTCGTGTCTGAGGACAAGTGTTGCTGTCTTTGGCTGGTTCGGGGAAGCGCAACGTCATTCGTCGCGGCAAGCGCCACGCGCCTGCAAGATTGGTATTGCGATTAGGCGCAAGCCCGCGATTTGTCAACAGAAACGGGCAGGATTGGCACGATTGTGAAGTTGTAACCTTAATCGCGATGCTCAATCCGGCCTCGTATCCCTGTGCCGGCTCAGTAACGGAACTGTTCGGCCAGGATGCGTTCGTTCCAAGAGTGGTTGGGATCGAACAGCAGAGTCGCGGTGGCCGTTGGCGATTCCCGCACCGTGACCGAGGTCACCGCCTTGACCTCCGTGTGGTCGGCGGCCGCGTTCACCGGCCGCTTTTCCGACTCCAGAATGTCGAAGCGCACGGTCGCCTTGTTGGAGAGCAATGCGCCGCGCCAGCGTCGCGGACGAAACGGGCTGACCGGCGTGAGAGCTAAAAGCGGCGCGTCGAGAGGCAGGATCGGGCCGTGGGCCGAAAGATTATACGCGGTCGATCCGGCCGGCGTCGCGATCATGACGCCGTCGCAGTTCAGTTCCTCCAGCCGTATCTGGTCATCGATGCTGATGCGGATCTTGGCCGTCTGATAGGATTGGCGCCACAGCGCGACTTCGTTGATCGCCAGTGCCGTGACGTGTTCGCCATCCGAGGTGGTCGCCAGCATCTCCAGCGGGCGGATCGTTTCGGCGACCGCGGCAGCGATGCGCTCGGTGAGTCCCCCGGACCGGTACTCATTCATCAGGAAGCCGATGGTGCCACGGTTCATGCCGTAGACCTTTTTTCCCGTACCCATCGTGTCGCGCAAGGTTTGCAGCAGAAAGCCGTCGCCGCCCAGCGCCACCACGACGGTCGCCTCGGCGACCGAACATTGGCCGTAGCGTGCCGACAGGCTGTCCAGCGCCGCCTTGGCGTCTGTTGTGTCGGACGAGACGAAGGCAATGCTGCTGGTGGCTGTGCTCATGGTTCCCCGATCGCGACCAATTGGCGCCGGCAGGTTCTGGCGCGCCAGCGCCGGGGTAGCATGGGCAGGCAGGTCTGCAAAGAGAGCCTATGTCAGCCCATGAGGCGAGGGTGCGGCAGGGCCGCCGCACCAGCCGCTCGCGGTTGATGTCATGGCGCGAGCGAATGTGATGGTTAAGGCCGGGCTTAAGGTCTCGTAAAGCCGGATCGATCATGTTAGCCGGCATGGGTGGCGTGGGGCGCCCGCAGCATCACCTTGTCCTTTGGGACGCAATGGACGCTGCGGCAGTTCAGATTTGTGTGCGCGATCCCGCGGTTTCCGATGCCAGGGGATATGCGCCAGCCAGACGAGGCCGACATGTTGCCGGTAGCACGCCTGATCATCGTCTTTGTCATGCTGGGAAGTTTCGCGCTTGTCTTCGCCGAACTGGTGCGCCAGTCGGAAGAAATGAGCGCCAGGCCGATCCCCACGGCGTCACGTTGCGGCGATGCCGCCGGCATGCCTTGCCCGCAAAGGGCGCTGTAGGGCTTCGGATCTGAAATCCGATTCTGTTCCCTCCTTTCCTGGGAACGAGCATGCGCCGAATTGACCGGCGGCGTTCTGGAGTGGAAGACTTTCGCGTGCCGGACCGGGAGACCAGGCGTCCTGCTTTTTGATCAACGCAATCGGTTTTTTCGGCTCGGACATTGTCGGCCTGGGAGAGCGCTTTCAACCGCGCGGCGACGAGGAGGAGTGGTTGTCGGCGACGCTTCCGGCCTGCCGCAGATGGCAGCCGGCCTGTCGCTTCTGCGCCAGATATTCGTCGATCAGCTGGCGATAGCGCACTTTGCCGAAACTCGGGAAATGGCCGCCATGGACGACCGAGACGTCGAGATCGCGCATGGCGAGCAGCGTCGCCATGTAATCTGGTATGTCCGAGTGGTAGACATCGTCGATCAGCGGGCCATCATAGATGATGTCGCCGGACAGCAGGATGCCGGTCTTCTTCTCGTAGAGCGCAATGCCGCCCGGCGAATGGCCTGGCGTGTGGACGACCTCGAAAGCCCGGTCGCCGAGATCGATGATGTCGCCATGCGCGAGCATACGGTCGGTCGGCGCGGGCTGGATGCGATAGCGCGCCGTGTCCCAGCCCCGCGGCAAGCCATCGAACATCTCTTCTGTCGCATAGGTGCCGGCAGCGGTCCATTCGTTGCGCGGATCGGCCAGGATTGCCGCTTCGGCCGAATGCACGCAGCGATCGGAAAACTCATGGTGGCAGCCGATATGGTCGAAATGCGTGTGGCTGGCAACGCAAGTCAGCTTGCGTTCGCTCACCAGGGACACATGGGTGCGCAGGCTGAAATGACCGAGGCCGGTGTCCAACAGGAGATCGCGGTCGCGTCCGCGCACATGCCACATATTGCAGCGGAAGAACGGTTTTATCCATGGCTCGTGGATCAGCGTGATGCCGTCGGCCATGCGGATTGTTTCGTACCAGTCCGGTGCCTCGATGACCGCAAGCATACTCATGTTCAATCCGTCAGCACGATGATCTGGTCGGTATCACACGAAATCGCGACCCTGTCGCCCGCATGGACGATGGCGGTTGCCGGCAGCTTGGCGACAAACCGCAGGGAGGGCTCTTCGACGGAGGTCGCCAGCACGCGCTTGAAACTACCCTGGAAAACGACGTCGCTCACATCAGCCTTGCCGAGCTTCGTGCCAGCCGACACAGCGCCAAGCACAAGGTGCTCAGGGCGTATCGCCAGTGCGGCGGTAGACCCCAACGGCAAGGCACTGGATAAGGAAACCGGTCCGACCGGTGTCGTGACGATGCTCGTCATGTCCATGGTCTCGATGACAGTGCCGGCAAGGATCGTGCTCTCGCCCATGAACGTTGCGGAAAAACGCGTCGCCGGCCTCGCATAGACGCGCTCGGGCGGCCCCTCGTCCTCGATGCGGCCGTCATTCATCACCACGCAATGGTCGGCCAGCGCCATCGCTTCTTCCTGGTCATGAGTGACATGGATGAAGGCGGTGCCGACCCGCTTCTGGATCGCCTTCAATTCGTCCTGCATCTGGCGGCGCAGTTTCAGGTCGAGCGCACCCAGCGGCTCATCGAGCAGAAGCACCGCCGGCTCGATCACCAGCGCGCGCGCCAGGGCGACGCGCTGGCGCTGGNGGTGCCGACCCGCTTCTGGATCGCCTTCAATTCGTCCTGCATCTGGCGGCGCAGTTTCAGGTCGAGCGCACCGAGCGGCTCATCGAGCAGAAGCACCGCCGGCTCGATCACCAGCGCGCGCGCCAGGGCGACGCGCTGGCGCTGGCCACCGGAAAGCTGGTGCGGCTTCTTGTCGAAGGCGGTGGCGAGACCCACTAGGGTCAAGGCTTCGCGCGCTTTTGCCGCCCGCGTCGCGCCGTCGATACCTTGCATGCGCAGGCCGAAACCGACATTGCCGCCGACGCTCATATGCGGGAACAGCGCATAATCCTGGAACACTGTCGTCGTCGGGCGTTTGGCCGGCGGCACCGAGGTGCAGTCCTGACCGCGGATGAGAACCTTGCCTTCGCTCGGATTGACAAAACCACCGAGAATGGAGAGCAGCGTCGTCTTGCCGGAACCGGATGGTCCAAGCAGGATCGTATAGCTGCCGGCGGCTATCGTCAGCGAGATATTCTTCAGCACGGGATGTTGGCCGAAGCGGTGCGAGACGTCGCGGATATCGACCAGGGGCGAATTCATGCCGGCTTTCTCCGCAGCAAGGTCAATTCGAAGAAAACCACCAGCACGATCGAGACGGCAAAGACCAGCGACCCGACCGCGTTGGTCTTGGGGTTGAGGCCGGAGCGCAGCAGGTTCCAGATCTCCACCGGCAGCGTGGTCTCGAAGCGCGTCAGCAGGAAGGATATCACGAACTCGTCCCAGGAGAAGGTCATCGACAGGAAGAAGCCGGCGAAAATGGCCGGCGCCATGACTGGCACGGTGATCAACAGCAGCACCTTCCATTCCGGCGCGCCGAGGTCGCGCGCGGCGCGCTCGATGTTGATCTGGTGGTCGCCCAACTGGCTGTAGATGATGGCGAAGCACAGCGGCAGGTTGATCACGACATGGCCGATGCCTGCGGCAAGCAGCGATTTCGGCACGCCGGCCCAGTTGAACAGCACCAGCAGCCCCATGCCGATGATGAGATAGCTGACGGTGAGCGGCAAGGTGATCAACCCACGCAGCAGGCCCGAGCCTGGCAGGACGAAGCGCGCGAACCCCCAGGCCGACAGGAAGCCGAGCACGACCGCTACAGCCGAGGAAAGCACCGCGACCAGCAGCGAATTGACCAGCGCCGAGGTCAGCCGGCTATCGGAAAGAACCGCCTCGTACCAGCGCAGCGACGGGCCCGTGAACGGGGGAATGGGGAAGGACGTCGACTGGAGCGAGAACAGCACCAGCACGACGACCGGCAGGAAGATGAAGCCGTAGACGGCAAGCGCGTAAATCCAGGAAGGGATGCGGGCAATGCTGCGCATGATCAGGTCCGCTCGATCTTCAGCCAGCGGGCGCAGGCGAGGTAGGCGATGGTCACGACCGCCATCAGGATGATCGACAGCGCCGAGGCCAATGGAAAATCGCCGCGCCGGCCAATCTGCATCATCACCAACTGCGGCATCAGAAGCTCGTTGTTCCCACCGAGGATCTGCGGCGTGATGTAGTCGCCGATGCACAGCACGAAAGTGAGAAAAGCGCCGACCATGATGCCGGGCAAGGTCAATGGCAGGATGACATGCAGGAAGGTGCGCACGGGTCCGGCGCCGAGATCTGCGGCGGCCTTGCGGTAACTGGGGCTGAGCTGCTTCAGATTGGCGAAGATGGTCAGCGTCAAAAGCATGACGAAGAAATGCACGAAGCCGGTGACGGTGGCCAGGCGCGTATTGGCGAGCTGCAGCGGTTCGGAGACCATACCGATGCCAGTCAGCGCCCGGTTGATGACGCCGTTCCGCGCCAGCACCAGCAGCCAGGAGTAGGAGCGCACGACATAGGAGGTCCAGAACGGCAGCACGGCCAGCATCAGCGCCAGCCGCTGCCAGCGTTCAGGAACCTGTTCGGCCAGAATCCAGGCGAAGGGATAGGCAAGCAACACGGAAGCCACGGTGACGATCGCCGTCACCTGCAGCGAGTTCACCATCGCCTGCCAGTAGGCGGGGTTGGTGAAGAATTGGCTGTAGTTGGACAGGGTGCCCCCGCCGCCCTCCTGCGCGGTGAAGCTCGAAAGCCCCATGGCGACGAAAGGCAGGACGAAGAAGAGAAGCGTCCAGCCGAGTGCCGGGGTGACCAGCGCCCAGGGAAGGGCAAGGCCTGTCCGCGCGCCCTCACTGTTTCCCGCAGCGCTCATCAGCGTATCGGCTCACTTGGCCTGCAGCATTTCGGTCCACATATCCTGCATCTTCTTGTCGAGGTCGGCATTCGGCGACGGATAGGCCTGCGCACGGGCGAGGAAGCCGGGCTGCTCGTCGAAACGCAGGACCTTTTTCTGGTCATCGGTCAATGCGGCCTTGGTGTTGGACGGCATGCCCCAGTAACACGACGAGGTGGCGAGCCGTGCCTGGCCTTCGGGGCTCAGTATGTACTGGATGAATTTCAGCGCCATGTCCTTGTTCTTGGAATCCTTGAACATGGCGAGCGACTGCGACCACAGCACCGCACCTTCTTTCGGAATGGAGAAGTCCAGCGCCGGGTTTTCCTTGGCCAGCCCCGCCGTCACCCATTCGCCGCCGCCGACCAATATGTCGACCTCGCCGGTCGCCAGCGCGGTCTGGCTGGCTGTGACTTCACCGACCAGCTTGGCATTGGCCTTCATCTTGAGCAGCTCTTCCTTGAGCGCGGGCAGGTCGGCATCGGTGAGATCGGCCGTCTTCTTGCCGATGGCCAATGCCGCCATGCCGATGACGGGGAGATAATAATCGTAGATGGCGACCTTGCCCTTGTATTTGTCGCCGGTCAGCGACGCCAAGGATTGCATGTCCGCCGGGTCGACCTTTGTCTTGTTGAAGCCGATCGTGTTGTAGCCGAATTTTTCGGTGATGCCGTAGCGCTTGCCGCCGACAACGGTCGAGCCGTCCATCTTCACCTGCGGGAAGAGGTCGGCGAACGGCAGCTTGTCTTCCGGCAGCGGCTCGAACAGCCCTTTCTCGACGCCGCGCGGCACGTCGATGCTATCGATCACCATCACATCCCAGTCGCCGGGCTGCGACTGCTCGACGATGGCCAGCCCAGCCCCGGTGCCTTCGAATTCCTTGACATTGACCTTGACGTTGTTGGCCTCCTCGAAAGGCTGCAGCAGCGCCGGATCGGAATGGTCGCACCAGATCAGCGCGTTGAGATCGGCGGCGTCGGCAAGGCTGCCCGCCGCAAGCAGCAATGCCGTGGCGGCGGACGCGGCGTACAGCTGGCGCTTCAGGATTGAAAGCGCATTCCTGCATTTGAGGGCCATCGAGTGTTCTCCTTGCCTTCGTGGCTTCTTGCAAAAAATTGAACCAATTCTAAAATTGAGTCAATTCTGTTTTCGTGGCAAGAGGCTGATATGAGCGGATTGCGGGCAAGGCAAAAGGCGGATCGTCACCGCCGCATCATCGAGTCGGCGGCGGCGCTTTTTCGCGAGGCCGGCTACGAGGGCGCCAAGATCGAGACGATCGCCGCGCAAGCCGAAGTCTCGATTGGCACCATCTACAATTACTACCAGAACAAAGGCGACATTCTCGGCGCCATCGTCTCGATGGAAGTCAACGAGGTGCTCAATGCCGGGCGCGGCGTGGTCGCCCGGCCGCCCGCCAATGTCGGCGACGCGCTGGACACGCTGATCGGCATCTATATCGAGCACTCGCTGAACTATCTCAGCAAGGAGATGTGGCGGCAGGCGATGGCGATATCGACGCAACTGCCCGACAGCCCGTTCGGCCAAAGCTACACTGGCCTCGACCGCTCGCTTACCGAACAGATCCGCGCGCTGATCGCCCGGTTGCAGGAGATCGGCCTTGTGCGGCAGGATATCGACGGCACGGCGCTCGGCGAACTGATCTTCAACAACATGAACATGATGTTCATCGAATTCGTGAAGCGGGACGACGCCAGGATACCGGAGTTGAGGGCCGCGATACGGCGACAGAACCGGATATTGGTGGCGGCGATCGGAGTGTGAGGCGTCAGGAGTAGGCAGGAGAAGTCGTCGCTTCGGCATCGGACGGCGTCTTACGCGATGATTGCCCTTGAGTTGAATTTGAAATCTGATACAACCTAGAGGAGCATAAGAAGGAGAAGTGTAAATGGGGACGTTTTCTATCTGGCATTGGGCGATCGTGCTGCTGTTGATCGGCGTGCCTGTTGTCTTTGCTGTCCGGTCGGCAGCGAAGCCGTCACAAAATCCTGAGGTTCTTGTGGGCTTCGGTGGCTGGCTGATGCTGCTGGCTATCGGCCAGACATTGTCACCGCTGCGCACGCTCGCCCATTTCGCCAATTCCGCCGACGGCTACCAGAAAATCATGACCCTCCCAAACGGCTCTCTGGCTGTGTACGGCGAGGTTGCCCTCAATCTGGCGTTTCTGGCGCTTCAGCTGGTGGTGCTGGTTTCAATGCTGCGGCGAAGCCGTCGATTCCCGCAATTGTTTCTCTGCCAATGGTTTGCAATTCCTGCTGTGTTTATCCTCGATACGATCTGGACTTCGTCAATTCTGGGAGTTCCGGTGAACGAGGTGCTCGCAGGCGACGCGCTGGCGACACCCATAGCTTCGTTTGTGGTGACCGGCATCTGGGCCGCTTATGTCTATAAGTCGGTGAGGGTGAGGAATACGTTCACCAGGACGAACGTGTCGGCCCAGATCGCGAGCGCTTCGTAGAGGTTGTGGCGATCGTAATCGCCCCACACGGGGGTTTCGGAGGACACTCCTGCGTCAAGGGACTCGGGGTGGCCCGCCACCCGGAGCTCGAAGAGAGTAGGCTGGTGCCCCCGGACGGAATCGAACCGCCGACCTTCGGTTTACAAAACCGCTGCTCTACCAGCTGAGCTACAAGGGCACGGCGCTCCGGTTAGCATATTTGTTGCGCCAGTAAAGACAAAACTCCGTTTTTGGGCATCAGCTGTGGTGGATGATGCCATAGCCGCATGCTGAAATCTGGGAACGCGCTTCTTACATCAGGGTAAGTGCAATGCGCTGAACGGAGTGTCGCATGATCAGGCTTGTCGTCATTCTCCCTATCGTCGTCGTGGCGTGGATGCTGCTGGTGAAGCTCATCAGCGATGTGAAGAAGGCCAATGTCGACTGGACTGGCGTCACCACCATCATCGGCTTCATCGCGCTCGCCTTCTGGCTTCGGCATATCACCGGCATGGGCTGAGTGGGTGAGTAGTGAGTAGTGAGTAGTGAGTAGTGAGTAGTGAGTAGTGAGTAGTGAGCAGCTACCGGTCATGGCGTGAGCCGGTACTGCCTACTCGGTTTCGCCAACACTGCGTCAAAAAATCTCCAGATCTGTCGAACCTTTTGCCGCGACGCGCCGACTGATCCTCAGGGGCGAATTGTCGCCTCGATCAGAGATCCAGGAGGTCATCATGTTCAAGCGCAGTTTCGTTTCCGGCATCGTCGCAATCGTCGTTGCAACCGGCGCGCTCGCCGGCACCGTTCAGTCCTCGTCGGCTCATGGCATGCATCATCATCATCGTCATTTCGACTACCTCTACTACCAGGATTACCCGGACTATCCCGATTACTGGTGGGTCTATGGCCATCACCATCATCGTCACCACCACCGCCACATCATCCTCTATTGAGCGCAGCCTGGCGGCTTGATTGAAAACCTATCCAGGATAGGGCGGCTTCGGCCGCCCTTTTCTCACTGATACGGCGCCTCCTGTCGCCGTCACGGACGATGACCGATCGGCGCAAGGTGCCTGAAGCGCCGGAATGGATGATCAACGCCGGCGAGGGTCGCCGCGCCTTTTAGGCAGCGAATTCCTGCTACTTCGAAAAAAATTAAAAAACCCGTCGAACCTTTTTCCTTGCCGCAACGACAGATCATCAAGAGGCGGATGGCTCGCCTCTCCAAACCAAGCAAGGAGATCATCATGTTCAAGCGCACAGTCGTTTCCGGCCTCATCGCCACCACCGTCGCCGCCGCCGCTTTGGTCGGCACCGTCCAGCCCTCGGCGGCCCACTCGCATCACCACGGCCTCGGCATCGGCATCGCCGCCGGCGTCGGCGGTTTCGTTCTCGGCAGCCTGCTTGCCCAGCAGCCGCCGCGCACCGTCTATGTCGATGAAGATGGCGGTTCCTGGCACGTCCGCCGCTGCTTCGATCGCTACTCCAGCTACGACCCGGACTCCGACACCTATATCGGCCGCGACGGCTACAGCCATTACTGCCAGCTCTGAGTGGCGACGGGCGACTGGAAAGAGGGGTTGCGAGGCAGCCCCTCTTCGTCGTTTGAAGACCGTCTTTCTAGAGGTGCATCTTCGGGTCGGGGATCGGCAGACCGGCCGCGCGGCAGGTGCCGCCAATCTGAAGCCGGGCAGCCTCGGTTTCGTCGCCCATCGCGACCAGTTCAAAGCGGCTTGAAGCATCCGGGTAGACCTTGGCGATGAACGGCTTGTCGCCGACGCCGGACGAGGTTTTGGCATTGACGGTGCCGCAGACCACG
The DNA here is from genome assembly GCF_000502415.1 of Mesorhizobium sp. LNHC229A00. Lineage (NCBI taxonomy): Bacteria > Pseudomonadati > Pseudomonadota > Alphaproteobacteria > Hyphomicrobiales > Phyllobacteriaceae > Mesorhizobium > Mesorhizobium sp. LNHC229A00. Next base: position 8,780 of record NZ_AYWQ01000009.1, on the reverse strand, counting down.
ATCTCCTGGCGGCCATCAAGAGTTCGCTCGCCTGCGAGCATGGTCCCGAACCTGGCGGAGGCCGAATCCGGCAGCCTTTGGCGGATACCGCCCGTGATGATCTCCTCCAGCGCGAGTGAGATCGGAATGGGATTGACCCGCTGGTCGCCGGCATCGGATCGTGGTGCCACGGCCACGCATCCGCACAGCGAAATGGCGAGCAGAAGCTGAACCACTTTCCTCATTCGCCCCCTTTCGCATGCATTCGAACGCGACGGCAAGACGGTCAGATCCCATGCAGCCGGCGGCATACAGATTTTCGGCGCGTCTAGTCTATCCCTTGATCAGCCTGCCTTCGAGCCGCCGATCATTTTCGTCACTTCGGCCGCCGCGTCGCGCACCAGCGGGCCGATCTCGGCCAATCGCTCGGGCGTGACCCGCACCGTCGGCCCGGACACGGAAACGCCGCCGATCGGCTCGCCATACTCATTGAAGATGGCGGCGGCCACGCATCGCATGCCGGGATGGCGCTCCTCGTCGTCGACCGACCAGCCGCGATGCTTGATGACGGCCAGATCGTGGGCGAGGGCGGAGATGTCGGAAAGGGTCTTGTCGGTATAGCGCTGCAGGCCCGCCTTGCGTAGGATGGTTCCGACGCGCTCCGGTTCGAGATGCGCCAGCACCGCCTTGCCGATTCCCGAGGCATGGAAAGGGCTGCGCGTGCCCGGCCGGAAGAAGGCGCGGATCGCCTGGTGCGTCTCGACCTGGTTGACGAAGACCACGCAATCGTCCTCGGCGACGCCGAGATTGGCGGTCTCGCCGGTCTTCTCCATCAGTTCCTGCATGACGATGCGGGCGCGGTCGACCAGCTTGCGGCGGCGCAGGAACGCCGCGCCCATGCGGTAGGTCTCGACGCCGATCGACCAGAGCTGGTCCGATGTATCGAATTCGACCATGCCGTGGTTTTCGAGTGTTGTCAGCATGCGGTAGGCGGTGGAGGCGGCAAGCCCGCTCTGCGCCGATATCTCGCTCAGCGACAGGCCGCTGCCTTCCGCGACAATGGCCAGGATACGCAAGGCCCGGTCGAGCGACTGCACCGAGGCAGCTTCGGCCGGACCATTGAAGGCGCGCGGGCGGCCACGCTGACGTTTTTCGCTCGTTTCCATGGGCAGGCATTCTCGACCGTTTCTCCCAAGATGCAATGAAAAAGTTTTTCATGAAATTCTCGGTGCAAATCCTGGAAAAGGGAAAATGCAACAATATCAGTTGGTCAAAGCCGCTTTCTAGAAATGAAAAAATATTTTGAAAAAATTGAAAAACCAAAAAGCCGGTGACATCCTTAGCCATCCAACAATGATTTCGTGGAGGCTGGAAATGGCCAGGATGCGTGCTGTCGATGCTGCGGTTCTCGTTCTCGAAAAGGAAGGCGTCTCCTGTGCCTTCGGCGTGCCGGGTGCGGCGATCAATCCGCTGTACTCGGGATTGAAGGCGAGGGGCACGATCCGCCATGTCCTCGCCCGCCACGTCGAGGGCGCCTCGCATATGGCTGAGGGCTATACCCGCGCCAAGGCGGGCAATATCGGCCTCTGCATCGGCACGTCGGGGCCGGCCGGCACCGATATGATAACCGGGCTCTATTCGGCCGCGGCCGATTCCATTCCGATCCTGTGCATCACCGGACAGGCGCCGCGCGCGCGGCTGAACAAGGAGGATTTCCAGGCTGTCGACATCGCCGCGATCGCTGCGCCCGTCGCCAAATGGGCGGTGACGGTGATGGAGCCCTATCTGGTGCCGATGGCGCTGCAAAAAGCGTTCCATTTGATGCGCTCGTCGCGGCCGGGTCCGGTGCTGATCGACCTGCCGGTCGACGTCCAACTGGCCGAGATCGAGTTCGACATCGATGCCTATGAACCGCTGACCCCATTCAAGCCGGCGATGACGCGCGCCCAGGCCGAAAAGGCGCTGGCGATGCTCAACGCGGCCGAGAAGCCGCTGATCGTTGCCGGCGGCGGCATCATCAATGCCGACGCGTCCGACCTGTTGATCGAGTTTGCCGAGATCACGGGCGTTCCGGTCATTCCCACGCTGATGGGTTGGGGCGCGATTCCCGACGATCACCGGCTGATGGCCGGCATGTGCGGGCTGCAGACCTCGCACCGCTACGGCAACGCCACCATGCTGGAAGCCGATTTCGTCTTCGGCATCGGCAACCGCTGGGCCAACCGTCACACGGGTTCGGTTGATGTCTACACCAAGGGCAAGAAATTCATCCATGTCGACATCGAGCCCACTCAAATAGGCCGTGTCTTCGCCCCCGATCTCGGCGTCGTTTCGGATGCGGGGGCGGCACTGAAGATGCTGCTCGATGTCGCGACCGAGTGGAAGATGGCGGGCAGGCTGCGCGACTGGTCGAGCTGGGCCAGGGAATGCCAGGGCCGCAAGAAGACGATGAAGCGCAAAACCCATTTCGAACAGGTGCCGCTGAAGCCGCAGCGTGTCTACGAGGAGATGAACATGGCGTTCGGCCGTGACGTCACCTATGTCACCACCATCGGCCTGTCGCAAATCGCCGGCGCGCAGTTCCTGCATGTCTACAAGCCGCGCAACTGGATCAATTGCGGCCAGGCCGGCCCGCTCGGTTGGACCTTGCCGGCCGCACTCGGCGTGCGCGCCGCCGATCCCGAGCGCACCATCGTGGCGCTGTCGGGCGACTATGATTTCCAGTTCATGATCGAGGAACTGGCGGTCGGCGCGCAGCACAAGCTGCCCTATATCCACGTCGTCGTGAACAATGCCTATCTCGGCCTCATCCGCCAGGCGCAGCGCGGCTTTTCGATGGACTATGAGGTCAGCCTTGCCTTCGAGAACATCAACCGGGCCGACGATCCGGAGGCGGGCTATGGCGTCGACCATGTCGCGGTCGCCGAGGCGATGGGATGCAAGGCGGTCAGGGTGCGCAAGCCGGAGGAATTCGCCGGCGCCTTCAAGCAAGCGCAGCGGTTGCTGAAGGAACACCAGGTTCCAGTCGTGCTCGAATTCATTCTCGAACGGGTCACTAACATCTCGATGGGGACCGAGATCGACAAGATCACCGAATTCGAGGACCTTGCCGAACATCAGGAAGACGCGCCGACCGCGATCGTGATGCTCGACTGATTTTGTTTGAGCATCGGATTATCCCAAAACCTGTTTCCACTTTTGGGTCCGATGCTGCAGGGAGAAAAGGAATGCCGCGTTTTTCAGCCAATCTGTCGATGCTCTTTGGCGAGNGACCGCGATCGTGATGCTCGACTGATTTTGTTTGAGCATCGGATTATCCCAAAACCTGTTTCCACTTTGGGGTCCGATGCTGCAGGGAGAAAAGGAATGCCGCGTTTTTCAGCCAATCTGTCGATGCTCTTTGGCGAGCATGATTTCCTCGACCGTTTCGATGCCGCCGCCCGCGCCGGCTTCAAAGGGGTCGAATATATCGGCCCTTACGATCATCCGCCCGAGGTGGTCGCCGCCCGACTGAAGAAGAACGGCCTGACACAGGTGCTGTTCAACCTGCCCGCCGGCGACTGGGCCAAGGGCGAGCGCGGCATTGCCGTGCTGCCGGACCGCGTGCCGGAATTCCGCCAGGGCATTGCCAAGGCGATCACCTACGCGCAGGCCCTTGGCTGCGGGCAGGTCAACTGCCTGGCCGGCATCGCGCCAGCCAACGTCGACCGCAAGGTGCTGGAGGATGTCTTCGCCGAGAACCTGGCTTTCGCGGCGGAGAAACTCGACCAAGCCGGCATCAAGCTGCTGATCGAGCCGATCAACACCCGCGATATCCCGGGCTTCTTCCTCAACTACTCGGACCAGGCGCTGGCGCTGATCGACCGCGTCGGCTCGAAGAACCTATACCTGCAATATGACATCTACCACATGCAGATCATGGAGGGGGATCTCGCCCGTAAGATCGAGGCAAACCTCGGCCGCATCGCGCATATCCAGCTTGCGGACAATCCCGGCCGTCACGAGCCGGGTACGGGCGAGATCAACTATCCCTTCCTCTACGAGCATATCGACCGGATTGGTTATTCCGGCTGGATCGGCGCGGAGTACAAGCCGAAGGCAGGGACGGAAGCCGGTCTGGGGTGGTTCAGGGAACTGACCGGGCAGGGAAGTGCCGCGGCATAGCCGTCGGAATTTCGTAGAACTCGCGTTCGCGCCCCCTCTGCCATCTCCCCACGAGGGGGGAGATCGAAATGCATCACGGCTTTCGCCAACCTCCGGCGTCGCAGGGGCGAGCGACGCGCCGAAGCTGCCAATCTCCCCACCTGTGGGGAAGATGGCTGGCAGGCCAGAAGGGGCGCCACAGAACGCGGCCTAACAAGGACGGAGAACACACATGGAAACTATCGGCTTCATCGGGCTGGGCATCATGGGTGCGCCGATAGATCGGAAGAGCACACGTCTGAACTCNATCGACATGAGTTCGATCTCGCCGATCGAGACCAAGGAATTCGCCAAAAGGATCAACGATCTCGGTTGCGACTATCTCGACGCGCCGGTTTCCGGCGGCGAGGTCGGCGCCAGGGCGGCTTCGCTCACCATCATGGTCGGTGGTGAGGAACCAGCCTTCGAGCGCGCAAAACCCGTGTTCGAGAAAATGGGCAAGAACATCACTTTGGTGGGGCCCAATGGTGTCGGCCAGACCACCAAGGTGGCCAACCAGATCGTCGTCGCGCTGACCATTGAAGCCGTCGCCGAAGCGCTTGTTTTTGCATCGAAAGCGGGGGCCGACCCAGCCAAGGTCAGGCAGGCGCTGATGGGCGGGCTGGCCGCCTCGCGCATTCTCGAAGTGCATGGCGAGCGCATGGTCAAGCGCACCTTCGCGCCGGGCTTCCGCATCGAACTGCACCAGAAGGACCTCAACCTGGCGCTGGAGGGAGCAAAGGCGTTTGGTGTGTCGCTGCCCAACACTTCGACCACCCAGCAACTGTTCAATTCCTGCGCCGCCAATGGCGGCGCGAAGGAAGATCACTCCGCGCTGGTCAGGGCGCTGGAGCGGATGGCGAATTTCGAGATCGGCAGGGAGGCAAAAGAAATCAAAGCGGCATAGGCCGGAAGAGGGCGGCTCAACGTTCCCAAGCCGTCAACTTCTGTCTTAACCCAGCAACGGGTTCCGGCAAGCATCGCCGGGACCCGTTTTGATTTCTGGCGGGAGGCGCTTGCCGCTTCCTGTCAGCCGCGCTTCAGAAATGCCCGCGCCGCATAAAGGCTCACCGCCGCCGCGTTCGAGACATTGAGCGAGCGGATGGCGCCGGGCATGTCGAGGCGGGCCAGCGTCGTCACCGTCTCGCGCGTCTTCTGCCGCAGGCCCTTGCCCTCGGCGCCGAGCACCAAAGCGATCCTGTCGCCGGCAAAGCTGGTTTCGAGCTCAGCCGGCCCGTCCGAATCGAGGCCGATGGTCTGGAAGCCCGCTTCGTGCAACTGGCCGAGCGCATCGGCGAGGTTCTTCACCTCGACCTGATCGATATGCTCAAGCGCACCGGAGGCGGATTTTGCCAGCACGCCTGACTCCTGCGGGCTGTGGCGCGCCGTGGTGATCAGCGCGCCAGCGCCGAAAGCGACCGCCGAACGCAGGATGGCGCCGACATTGTGCGGGTCGGTGACCTGGTCGAGCACCAGCACCAGCCTTGTGTCGCCAAGTGCGTCGAGGTGCTTGGGCTTCAGCGCCTCGGCCTCGATCAGCACCCCCTGGTGCACGGCGTCCGATCCGGTAATCTTGTCGATGTCCCTGGGTTCGACCAGTTCAGCCTGGAAGGGCAGGGCGGCGAGATCGGCGATCTCGAGCCGTTCGGCCGCATTGCGCGTCACCAGTATTTTCTTGATCCGGCGGCGCGGATTGTCGAGTGCCGCGCGCACCGTATGCAGGCCATAGAGCCGCACCAGCCCATCGGCTGCGTTTTCGCCTGGTGGCACTGGTTGCCGTGGCTTGAACGCCGGCGCGCCGCCGCTCTTCTCGTCGCGAAAGGCGCGGCGCAGCTTGGCGTAATGGGTGTCTTTGGGGGTGTTGGAATTGTTGCTCATGGCCGGCTTCTATAGCCGTCTCCTCCGGCCAAGGATATGCCCTGTCGCCGCAGCCGGCGAACAACATCGAAAAACCGTGGCCGCGCGGTTGACACCCAATGGCCTTGCCGCCATAAGGCGCTTCGCTGGTTTCGGAGAAGACATCTATCTCGGGTCCGGATCGGCAAGAATGCCTCGTTGCATGGCTCCGGCGGCAGACTGGAGAGGTGCCCGAGTGGTTAAAGGGGACGGACTGTAAATCCGTTAGCTTAGCTTACGTTGGTTCGAATCCAACCCTCTCCACCACTGCCGGCCCGGAAGCCTGAACGTAAGGATCGGACCGAAAAGGGCATGGCGCTTTTCGGGTGAATCCGGTACTTCAGTGCAAGGTGCGGGTATAGCTCAGTGGTAGAGCAGCAGCCTTCCAAGCTGAATATGCGGGTTCGATTCCCGCTACCCGCTCCAGATTTTCAGCGACACAACCGGCAAGCCGAAACACCGCGCGGCAGGCGCGCAGCGCTTCAGGCATTGGTGTGCGCCGCGTCAGCTGTTGAAGGCGGAGGCGACCTGGTGCTGTTGCGGTACCTGGCCGTTCGGGGTCAGCTTGTCGACGATGCCGGGCAAGGCGGCCGATAGCTGCTTGAGCAGCTCCTGCTCGTCGAGCCCCGTCCTTTGTGCGATCTCGCGAATGACCTGCGGTCCGATCGCGTTGCCCAGCTCATTGGCGTTGATCGACTGGTTCTGCCCGGTGCCGACCCAGGAGTCGGCGACGTTGCCATGGCCGGCGTTCTTGAGCTTGTCGAGCAGCCCGCCCAGTCCCCCGAGCAGCCCACCGTCACCTGACCCGGTTCCGACGGGCGTGGGATCGGCGGGCGCGGGCGCTTGAGCCTGGTCCGGCTGTTCGGCGCTTCTGCCGCTCAGCATCTTTCCAACCAGCAGCGCACCGAGCGCGATCATCAGCGGTTTGGTGATATTGCCGCCGGGAACGGCGTTGTCAAAAAGTCCCATAGTGGATCCTCCATCTCAACCAAGCCTAGCCCGCCTTCAACAATGGCGCATTCGGGCGGAATTTCAAGCTGGCTTGAGCTTTTGACAATCATATGAAAATGTCCGGTTGGCGGAGGAATGGAGAGGAAAAAATGGGTATCATCAGCTGGATCATTCTCGGCGTCATTGCCGGGTTCATTGGCAGTAAGATCGTCAACAAGACCGGTCAGGGCATGATCATGGATATCGTGCTCGGCATTGTCGGCGCCATAGTTGGCGGCCTGATCTTCAGCGCCTTCGGTGCTTCGGGTGTGACCGGTCTCAACATCTATAGCCTGATCGTCGCCGTCGTGGGCGCCGTCGTGGTGTTGTGGGCCTATCATCAGTTCGCGGGCAAGCGGACGATCTAGTCGCGATCGGCAGACTATCGGCTGCCGAATCCTGAATTGCGATGATCCGCCGTCGGTGCTGCCTGCACTTACGGCGTTGGTCTGGTTATATGCCGGTGCGCCGCCGCGGATCAGGCGACCACGGCCAGCCGACGCTTGCGCTGGTCCAGCGACACGATGGTCAGCCCGCTGGCGACAACCAGCAGGATCCCGCAGACCGCCAGTGCATTGGGGAATTGCCCGAACACCAGCAGGCCCGAAATGACGGCCCAGACCGTGAAGCAGTAGTAGAACGGCGCCACCGCGCCGGTCGGCCCGACGCGATAGGCCATGAAGATGAAGAAGTGGCCGAAGATCAGGAAGAAACCGGCTCCCGCCATCAACATCAGATGGTGCGCCTCCGGCGCCACCCAGCGCTCGGAAACCAGATGCGCGGCGCCTGCGCCGATCAGGACCACGACGACCGCCGAGATCGCCACGATCATTCCTGGCACTTCGGCGGCGATCTTGCGGCCGGCCAGATCGCGCGCGGCTGCGAATGTCGCGTTGCCGAGCGCCAGCAAGGCGTAGACCGAAATGCCTTGCATGGTCGGCTGCGCCACCATCAGCGCACCGATGAAGCCCAGCCCGATCAGCGCCATGCGTTGGCCGCCGATACGCTCGCCAAACAGGATCGAGGAGCCGACCAGCATCAGCAGCGGCGTGATCTGCCCCAACGCGGTGGAATCAGCGATCTGCATGTTGGCGAGCGCGACGACGTAACAGAGGATCGCCGCCAGTTCGAGGAGGTTCCTGCGCAGCACCCGCCTGTCGAAGATCAGCGGGATCTGCTTGCCGTAGCCGAGCGCAAACAACAGCGGAAGGCCCCACAGCGTTGCCGCGGCACCACGTAGGAAGAGCACTTCGTAGGAGGGCAAACCCGACGTGGCGAGCTTCATCATCGTGTCGTTGACCAAATACGACCCGGTCGAGACGATCATGAACAGCGGGCCGCGAACGGCAGTCGGGATGAAATGCATCGGCGCAGGAAATCAGACGCGGATCGCCGCCGCAATGGGCCATGAACCGCTGATAAATCCGACAGCGACTGACGTGCAGGCCTGAGCAATCCTCGCTTCGCTCCCTCGGTTTTCGCCCATTCCATTTTCAACGGCGGATCCCTATATCAGCGCCATATCCCCGCAATCGGATCATGGGTTCTGGCCGAGTGAGATGGCGCCCGGGCAAAAGACGCTTGTGTTTTTTGGCCTTTGTCGCTAATCGCCCCGCATTCGACTGAACTGAAGGTCCAGGCCGTCCAAGGAAAGAGACTATGGCAAAAGGTAAATTCGAGCGCACCAAGCCTCATGTGAACATCGGCACGATTGGTCACGTCGACCATGGCAA
>NZ_AYWQ01000008.1:0-206200 GCF_000502415.1 Mesorhizobium sp. LNHC229A00 | reverse complement strand
GACCGAGGCCGAATCGCGCCGCCGCGCCGAGGAAGAGGCGCGCCGCCGCGCACCGCAAGCCGCCGAGTTGGCGACCGCCGACGAGGAGGAAGAGGTCAAGCCGAAGCGGGCGACCGCCGGCGCACCGGTGCGCCGCCCGGTCACGCCTGAAGTGGCGCGTCCGGCAAAGCCCACCAAGAGCGAGGAAGACCGCCGCCGTGGCAAGCTGACACTGAACTCCGCGTTGTCCGACGAGGATGCGCGGGCTCGTTCGCTGTCGTCGATGCGTCGCCGCCAGGAAAAATTCAAGCGCGCGATGCACAACGAGCCGCGCGAGAAGGTCATGCGCGAAGTGATCCTGCCCGAGACCATCACCATCCAGGAACTGGCGCAGCGCATGTCGGAGCGTGCTGTCGACCTGGTCAAGTATTTCATGAAGCAGGGCCAGATCCTGAAGCCGGGCGACGTCATCGACGCCGACACGGCCGAACTGGTCGCCACCGAATTCGGTCATACGGTCCGCCGCGTCGCCGAGTCCGACATCGAGGAAGGCCTGTTCAACATTGCCGACAATGCCGAGGACCTGGTGTCGCGTCCGCCGGTCGTGACCATCATGGGCCACGTCGACCACGGCAAGACCTCGCTGCTCGATGCGATCCGCAACGCCAATGTCGTTTCCGGCGAGGCCGGCGGCATCACCCAGCATATCGGCGCCTATCAGGTCGAGAAGAACGGTCAGAAGATCACCTTCATCGACACGCCCGGCCACGCCGCCTTCACGGCGATGCGCGCCCGTGGCGCCCAGGCGACCGACATTGCCATCCTGGTGGTCGCGGCAGACGACAGCGTCATGCCGCAGACGATCGAATCGATCAGCCACGCCAAGGCGGCCGGCGTTCCGATCATCGTGGCGATCAACAAGATCGACAAGCATGACGCCGATCCGCAGAAGGTGCGCTCGGAACTGTTGCGCCATGAAGTCTTCGTCGAATCGATGGGCGGTGAAGTGCTGGACGTCGAAGTGTCGGCCACCAAGGGCACCAATCTCGACAAGCTGCTCGAGGCGATCCTGCTGCAGGCCGAAATCCTCGACCTCAAGGCCAATCCCGACCGTACCGCCGAGGGCGTTGTCATCGAGGCGCAGCTCGACAAGGGCCGTGGTCCCGTCGCCACCGTTCTGGTGCAGACCGGCACCCTGATGCCGGGTGACATCCTCGTCGCCGGCAACGAATGGGGCCGCGTGCGCGCTCTGGTCAACGATCGCGGCGAGCAGATCAAGGAAGCACCGCCGGCGATGCCGGTCGAGGTGCTCGGCCTTCAGGGAACGCCGCAGGCCGGCGACCGCTTCGCCGTGGTCAACAACGAGGCCCGTGCCCGCGAGATCACCGAATATCGCCAGCGTCTGGCGCGCGAGAAGGCGGTGGCCAGGCATGCGGGCCAGCGCGGCTCGCTCGAACAGATGATGTCGCAATTGCAGACGAGCGGGCTGAAGGAATTCCCGCTGGTCATCAAGGGCGACGTGCAGGGTTCGATCGAGGCGATCAATGCCGCGCTCGACAAGCTCGGCACCGACGAGGTTCGTGCGCGCATCGTTCATTCCGGTGCCGGCGCCATCACCGAAAGCGACGTCTCGCTGGCGGAAACATCCGGCGCGGCGATCATCGGCTTCAACGTTCGTGCCAATGTGCAGGCGCGTGCCGCAGCCGCGGCCGCGGGCATCGAGATCCGCTATTACTCGATCATCTACAACCTCGTGGATGACGTGAAGGCGGCTCTGTCGGGCCTGCTCTCGCCGGAGCGTCGCGAGACCTTCATCGGCAATGCCGAGATCCTCGAGATCTTCGACATCACCAAGGTCGGCAAGATCGCCGGCTGCCGTGTCACCGAAGGCAAGGTCGAGCGTGGTGCGGGCGTACGCCTGATCCGCGACAACGTCGTCATCCACGAAGGCACGCTGAAGACCCTGAAGCGCTTCAAGGACGAAGTTTCGGAAGTCCCGGGCGGCCAAGAGTGCGGCATGGCCTTCCAGAACTACGAGGACATGCGCGTCGGCGACGTCATCGAGTGCTTCCGCGTCGAGATGGTGACCCGCACACTCTGAGGTCGAGTGACTTGTCGATATCGGGCGGTGGTCGAAAGGCCGCCGCCCCAAGTCTTTGACCACAAGTCTGTTGACCACAAGCCTGTTGACAATAATCATTTGAGACATGCGGCACGGTCCCATCCCGCGCCTCACGCTTTCAGGATCGAGAAAAATGCCCCGTTCCACCACATCAAGCCCATCCCAGCGCATGTTGCGCGTCGGTGAACAGGTGCGCCATGCGCTCTCGGAAACCCTGCAGCGGGGGGAGATCATTGACCCGTTGATTGAAAATACCGTGGTTTCGGTGTCGGAAGTGCGCATGTCGCCGGATCTCAAGATCGCCACAGCCTTCGTTTCTCCGCTTGGCGCAAAGGATACCGACGCCGTGATCGAAGCGCTGAACAAGCATGCCAAGTTCGTGCGCGGCCGCGTCTCCGGCGCGCTCCGGCAGATGAAGTACATGCCGGAGTTCCGTTTCCGGCTGGATACGTCCTTCGACAATTTCGCCAGGATCAACGACCTGCTGAAGTCGCCCGAAGTGGCACGCGACCTGGATAGCGACGACAACAAGGAAGAAGAATAATGGGGCGTCGCGGCAAGAAGAAGGGCCGGCCAGTCTCGGGCTGGGTGGTGCTGGACAAGCCGGTCGGTATGGGCTCGACCGAGGCCGTCTCCAAGATCAAATGGCTGTTCCAGGCCGAAAAGGCCGGCCATGCCGGCACGCTCGACCCTCTTGCCTCCGGCATGCTGCCGATCGCGCTCGGCGAGGCCACCAAGACCGTGCCCTACGTGCAGGACGGCGCCAAGATCTACCGTTTCACCGTTGCCTGGGGACAGGAGCGGTCGACCGATGACCTCGAAGGTCCGGTGACGAAAGAGGCCGATCAGCGTCCATCGGAAGCCGATGTCCGGGTGCTGCTGCCGAAATACACCGGCGTCATCATGCAGACGCCACCGCAATTTTCCGCCATCAAGATTGCGGGTGAACGCGCCTACGACCTCGCCCGCGAAGGTGAGACGGTCGACATACCGCCACGCGAGATCGAGATCGGCCGGCTCGACATTGTCGAGCACAAGCCGGACCAGACGATTTTCGAGGTCGAATGCGGCAAGGGCACCTATGTGCGCTCGCTGGCCCGCGACATGGGCCGCGACCTCGGCTGCTTCGGCCATATCAGCGAACTGCGCCGGGTCGAGGTCGAGCCGTTTACGCCAGAGGACTTCGTCACCATCGCCGAACTCGAGGCCGCGCGCTTCGGCGCGCAAGGTCACGATAAACCGGATCCGGAGGCAGACGCCGCGGACGCAGTGGAGATGCCCATCGATTTCGGCGCCATCGACGGGCTTCTCGTCGACACCTCGGCGGCGCTCGACTGCCTGCCGCGGATCGCGATCAGCGACGATGCCGCGACAAAGATACGCCTCGGCAATCCGGTCATCATTCGTGGCCGTGACGCACCGGTAGAGGCGGAGGAAGCCTGTGCGACGGCGCGCGGCAAGCTCGTCGCCATTGGCGCTATCGAGCAAGGCATGTTCAAGCCCAAGCGGGTCTTTGCCGGGTGACCGGTCTGATCGCCATGACGGAATAGGACAGGCAGGTTCGACGGGTGGTGGCATGGCAAAGGCCGAGGTGGTGAAAAAACGGGCGCCGGTGAAGACGAGGCGGCCTCCGGTTGGCGCCTCGCCCGGCACGCTGATCGCCGATCCGGCGGCGCGGCGCTCCGAACTGCGGCTGACCTTGATCTCGCCGCAGAAGTTCAAGACCATCGAGAACGCCAGCATCGACGATGTCGAGGCCAGTTGCCGGAAATGGCCCGTCATCTGGCTCGACTGCACCGGCCTTGCCAACATCCAATTGATCGAGGAGATCGGCCGCATCTTCAGCCTGCATCCACTGGCGCTGGAGGATGTCGTCAACACCGGCCAGCGGCCGAAAGTCGACTTCTTCGAGGACCACGCCTTCGTCGTCATGCGCATGATCGACGATGTCACGTCGCATCGCTACGAGCAGATCGCTCTCTTCCTCGGCGAGAACTTCGTCGTCACCTTCCAGGAGCGCGAAGGCGACCCGTTCGATCCCGTACGCAAGCGCATCGAGAGTTCGGCGCCCAACCGGTTGCGCACGCGCGGCGCCGACTATCTCGCCTATGCGCTGATCGACGCCATCGTCGACAGCTATTTTCCGCCGATCGAGGCTGCCGGCGACCTGGTCGACGGGATTGAGGACCAGATGCTGCATTCGACGCACAAGCACCAGATGCGGCAGCTGCACGAATTGCGGCGCGATGCCAATGTTCTGAAGGGCGTGCTGTGGCCCATGCGCGATGCGCTGGCAACGCTGATCCGCAACGACGTGGCCTATGTAACAGCCGAGACCAAGGTCTTCCTCAACGACACCCTCGACCATTCGCTCAGGCTGATCGAGCTGGTCGAGACCCAGCGCGACATGCTGACCGGCCTGATCGAAATGCATCTGTCGCTGAGCCAAGCCCGAACCAACGACGTCATCTCCTATCTCACCATCGTTTCGGTCATCTTCATGCCGCTCACCTTCCTGGTCGGCATCTGGGGTATGAACTTCGACCCCGCCAGCTCGCCATGGAATATGCCGGAGCTGAAGGCGTACTACGGCTATCCATTGTCTCTGCTGTTCATGGCAGCCGTCGCTGTCGGGCTGATTGCATTCTTCAAATGGAAGAAATGGCTTTGACGGGGGTTAAACCTGCCATTTGAGCCTCAAAAGCCGGCTTGTGAATTGGGCTGGTGTTTTTCAGGGAATTGCACTATATGCGCCGCAGCATAGCGCCTTGACGCTTTGCATGCACGGCCCCTGCTGGACGACATCCCGGCTGTGGGCGACCCGTTTCCTCAAACAGATAAGGAAAAACACGATGTCGATTACTGCCGAGCGCAAACAGGAATTGATGGGTGAATTCGCAACCGCCAAGGGCGATACCGGGTCTCCGGAAGTCCAGGTGGCCATCCTTTCCGAGCGCATCAAGAACCTGACCGACCATTTCAAGGACCACAAGAAGGATAACCATTCCCGCCGTGGTCTGCTCGCTCTCGTGTCCCAGCGCCGCAGCCTGCTTGATTATCTCAAGCGCAAGGACGACTCGCGCTATCAGACACTGATCGAGAAGCTCGGTCTGCGCCGTTGACGAATTGACCGGCGGGCTTTCTTCGGAGAGCCCGCCGGTCGCGCATTCTGCCAGTCGCATAGGCTGGCCAGACCCGGTTTCGAGCGTGCAAAGGGCCGCTCGAAACCGCCCATGGACGGTCATGGGGCAGGATTGCAGGACGCTCGCGCGCTTGTCGCGCCTAAATCACCCGAGCCTCCCGTTGTCTTGCCCGTGGCTGCCCGAGAAAGGAAGCCAGGCAAAGGGCATCCGCGCACCGTGAAACGGCGCGGCCCTTTCCGCTTATTAAGGACAAGACATGTTCAATCACCACAAAGTGGAAATCGAATGGGGCGGTCGTCCGCTCATCCTGGAGACCGGCAAGATCGCGCGCCAGGCCGACGGCGCGGTGCTCGCCACCTACGGCGAGACCAAGGTTCTCGCCACCGTCGTTTCGATGAAGGAGCCCAAGCCCGGTCTCGACTTCTTTCCGCTGACCGTCAATTACCAGGAAAAGACCTATGCCGCCGGCAAGATCCCGGGCGGCTATTTCAAGCGCGAAGGCCGTCCGAGCGAGAAGGAAACGCTGGTTTCCCGCCTCATCGACCGCCCGATCCGCCCGCTCTTCGCCGCCGGCTACAAGAACGACACGCAGATCGTCGTCACCGTCGTCCAGCACGATCTCGAAAATGACCCGGACATCCTGTCGATCGTCGCCACCTCGGCGGCGCTGACCCTGTCGGGCGTTCCCTTCATGGGCCCGATCGGCGGCGCGCGCGTCGGCTACATCAATGGCGAATATGTGCTGAACCCGCACGTCGACGAGATGCAGGAGTCCAAGCTCGACCTCATCGTTGCCGGCACCACTGATGCCGTGCTGATGGTCGAGTCGGAAGCCAAGGAACTCGGCGAAGAGCTGATGCTCGGCGCTGTCATGTTCGGCCACAAGGGTTTCCAGCCGGTCATCGACGCCATCATCAAGCTGGCGGAAGTTGCCGCCAAGGAGCCGCGCGACTTCACCGCGCCGGATTATTCCGCGCTTGAGGCAGAGATGCTGAAAATCGTCGGCGATGAGCTCAGCAATGCCTACAAGAACGTCGACAAGCAGAAGCGCTACGCCGCCGTCGACGCCGTCAAGGCGAAGGTCAAGGCCGCGTTTGCCCCGGCTGAAGGCGAGGACGCAAAGTACACCTCCGAACAGATCGGCTCGGTATTCAAGGAACTGCAGGCGAAGGTCGTACGCTGGAACATCCTCGACACCGGCGCGCGCATCGATGGTCGCGACTTGAGCACGGTTCGCAAGATCGTCTCCGAAGTCGGCGTTCTGCCGCGCACCCATGGTTCGGCGCTGTTCACCCGCGGCGAGACCCAGGCGCTGGTCGTTGCCACGCTGGGCACCGGCGAGGATGAGCAGTACGTCGATTCCTTGACCGGCATGTACAAGGAGAAGTTCCTCCTTCACTACAACTTCCCCCCCTACTCCGTCGGTGAGACCGGCCGCATGGGTTCGCCAGGCCGCCGCGAAATCGGCCATGGCAAGCTCGCTTGGCGCGCCATCCGTCCGATGCTGCCCTCCGCCGACCAGTTCCCCTACACGCTGCGCGTCGTCTCGGAGATCACAGAGTCCAACGGCTCGTCGTCGATGGCTACGGTCTGCGGCACCTCGCTGGCGCTGATGGATGCCGGCGTGCCGCTGGCCAAGCCGGTGGCTGGTATCGCCATGGGCCTGATCAAGGAAGGCGAGCGCTTCGCCGTGCTCTCCGATATCTTGGGCGACGAGGATCACCTCGGCGACATGGACTTCAAGGTTGCCGGCACCGAAGGCGGCATCACCTCGCTGCAGATGGACATCAAGATCGACGGCATCACCGAGGAGATCATGAAGATCGCCCTTGGCCAGGCCAAGGACGGTCGCCTGCATATCCTGGGCGAGATGTCTCATGCTCTGACCGGCGCCCGCCCCGAACTCGGCGAGTTCGCGCCGCGCATCGAGGTCATGCACATCCCGACCGACAAGATCCGCGACGTCATCGGTTCGGGCGGCAAGGTCATCCGCGAGATTGTTGAGAAGACCGGCGCCAAGATCAACATAGAGGACGATGGCACGGTCAAGATCGCTTCGTCGAACGCCAAGGAGATCGAGGCGGCGAAGAAGTGGATCCACACGATCGTCGCCGAGCCGGAAGTCGGCGAGATCTACGAAGGCACGGTCGTCAAGACCGCCGACTTCGGTGCCTTCGTCAACTTCTTCGGTCCGCGTGACGGCCTCGTCCACATCTCGCAGCTTGCCAACGACCGGGTCGCCAAGACCTCGGACGTCGTCAAGGAAGGCGACAAGGTCTGGGTCAAGCTGATGGGCTTCGACGAGCGCGGCAAGGTCCGCCTGTCGATGAAGGTCGTCGACCAGGCCACCGGCAAGGAAATCGCCCGCGACAAGAAGACCGAAGGCGAAGAAAACGCCGCCTGAGGCCTCTGACGGAAAAATCGAAGCGGGCGCGGCTTATGTCGCGCCCGCTTTTATTTATGGAGCACGGCTATGTCCTCTGAAGCGTTGAAGACGCTTTTTCATCCGTTCGAGGCCGAGGCTCTTTCTCCGCCGGGCAGGGACGAGCGCATTCTCTTCCTTGGCGCCGAACCCGGCCTGCGCTTGCCACCGGGTTTCGAGGCTACGCTGCATCTCGTGCAGGGCTTTCGCCCGTATTTCCGCGCGTTGCAGGCGGCTGGCTTCACAGTCACGCCGCAATCGACCGGTGAAGGTTTTGATGTAGTTCTGGTGCTCGCCGGCCGCCATCGCGGCGAGAACGAACTGCGCATCGCCGAGGCTCTCGAGCGGGTGGCGGAGGGCGGATTGATCGTCGTTGCCGGTGGCAAGGAGGATGGCATCGCAAGCCTGCGCAAGCGCGTCGGCGATCTTGTGCTGCTTGATGGCTACATGCCAAAATATCATGGTGTTGCCTTCTGGCTGCGTCGTCCGGTTGATGTGCAAGCCGCCGCCACGCTTCGCGCCGCCAATCCCGCCTTGCTCGTTGAGGACCGCTTCCGCACCGCACCCGGCATGTTCTCCTTCGATCGCGTCGATGCCGGATCGAAACTGCTGGTCGACAATCTGCCCGGTGATTTGCGTGGCACCGCGGCTGATTTCTGCGCCGGCTGGGGCTACGTGGCGGCCGAGATGGCTGCCCGCTGCCCGGGCTTATCGGCCCCGGATCTTTACGAAGCCGATTTCGATGCGCTGGAGGCCGCCAGGGCCAACCTTGCCAACACCGTGGCGCAGGGCTTCTTCTGGATGGATCTGCTGGCCGAGCCTGTCGAGCGCCGCTACGACGTCATCGCAATGAACCCGCCCTTCCACCGCAGCCGTGCGGCCGAGCCCGAGATCGGCGTCGGCATGATCCGCGCCGCGGCCAAGGCCCTGAAGCCCGGTGGACGCCTGTTCTTGGTCGCCAACCGCCAGCTTCCCTACGAGCCGATGCTGTCGGCCGCCTTTGCCAGCCACGCCGAGCTTGCCCGCGACGGCATGTTCAAGGTGTTTGTCGCACGGCGCTGACGTGATCCGTTTAATGCATGTCGCCCGAAATGTCCTCGGTTCCGGGACGACGACATGCATAAGATGAGAAGCTTACAGGTGGTCGGGCGAATCCTATTCGCCGCGACATGCTGTAGGTCAGTGTAGATTGGCGACGCGCCGGACCTCGTCGGTGGCGTGCCTGTCACCAGCGCTGAATTTGAGCGGCGCCGGCCGGCCGAACAGATAGCCCTGCACCACTTCGCAACCGGCTGCCCGCAGCAGTGTCGCCTGGTTCTCGGTCTCGACGCCCTCGGCAATGATGCTGACGCCTAGCGCCCGTGAAAGCCCGACAATGGTCGATACGACCGCGCCGGAGCTCGCATCGGTATCGATGCGGCTAACGAAGGAGCGGTCGATCTTCAGCTTGCCGAACGAGAAGTCGATCAGATAGCTGAGGTTGGAATAGCCGGTGCCGAAATCATCGACGGCGACCGAGATCCCAATCTCGGCGAGTTCTTTCAGGATGGCGGCCGCGCGGTCGCGGTCTTGCATCATCGCCGTCTCGGTGACTTCCAGTTCCAGCCGTGACGGTTTGATGCCGGTGCTCCGCATCGTGTCGCGCACAAGGCCGACGAAATCCTTGGTCATGAACTGGACCGGCGAGATGTTGACGGCGACGAAACAGTCGTCCGGCAGATGGCGGGCATCGCTACAGGCCTTGCGCAGCACCCATTCGCCGATCGGATTGATCATGCCGGTCTCCTCGGCGATCTGGATAAACTCCATCGGAGGGATCATGCCGCGTTCGGGATGCTGCCACCGGATCAACGCCTCGTAGCCGACGATGCGGCCGGTCGGAAGGTCGAGCTGCGGCTGATAATGCAGGTCGAAATCGCCGCGCTCGAACGCATTGTGCAGTTCGGACTCGACCCATTGGCGATGGTCGGCCACCCGCCCCATCTCGCTGTTGAAGACCGACCAGTTGCCAACCCCGCTGGCGCGCGCATTNTGCAGCGCCAGGTTGGAACGGCGCAGGATGAGGACCGGATCGATCCCATCCTTGGGCATCGCCACGATGCCCACCGACAGGCTCACCGATTGCTGGTGGGTGCTGAGTTCATACGGCTCCATCATCTCGTCGATGAGCCTCTCGATCATGCTTTCCAGGGTCCCCTGGATCTGATGATCGGGAAGCAGCACCGCGAACTCGCCGGTGCCGATCCGCCCGATCAGCGCGCGCGCCGGCACGCAGTCGTGCAGCCGCTTGGTGAAGGCGCGGATCAGTTCGTCACCCTGGGTGTAGCCGATCGCGTCGTTGATCTGCTTGAAGCGGTCGATGTCGATGTCGATCAGGAACATCGGTTCCCCGGTGCGGCTTGTAGCGCATGCCGCCTCGGCGATCTTGCCGACCATCGCCGGGCGGGCCAGCAGTCCGGTCAGCTTGTCGAAATGGGTTTCGTTGAAGACGAAATTCGCCGATTCATCGACACCAGCAAAGAAGGACATTGCCGCCACCGATGCGGCCAGCGCACAAAGCGCGGCCATGACCGACACCATCATATCAGCCGATATCCCGGCAAATCCGTCGCCGAGACCGTGCTTCAAGCCCCAGAGTCCGAGGACGAAACTGCCAATGCCCGAACTCGCTATCGTGAGCAGTCGGAACACGGGTGTTCGCTTCGGGTTGCTGGCGGCAGGCATGAAAAGGTCCCCAGATGGGAAGCTTTATAGCGGAAACCTCCTTAAAATGAGTTTCCGCGAATGAATCCAATTTTACTGGAGAGGATTATTTTCTTCACTGGCAAAAGACCCGCGTGACCGGGGCCGCTCGTTAGTCGCGCCCGCCATCCGTCTGCTTCAACTCGTCGAGCGTCGGCATCGACACGATATGGTAGCCGGAATCGACATAGTGGATTTCGCCTGTGACGCCGGAAGCAAGGTCGGACAGGAGATAGAGCGCGGAGCCGCCGACCTCGTCGATCGTCACGGTCCGGCGCAGCGGCGAGTTCCGTTGCTGGTAGGAGAACATGTGGCGGGCGTCCGAAATGCCGGCGCCGGCCAGTGTACGCACCGGACCGGCCGAGATGCCGTTGACCCGGATGCCGCGCGGACCGTAGTCGTTGGCGAGGTAGCGCACGCTGGCCTCCAGGCCAGCCTTGGCGACGCCCATGACATTATAGTTCGGCATGACGCGGACCGAGCCGGCATAGGTCAGCGTGATCATCGAGCCGCCGGCAGTCATCAAGGGCGCGGCATTGCGCGCCACCTCGGTGAAGGAATAGCAGGAGATCACCATGGTGCGGACGAAATTGTCCCGGCTGGTATCGGCATAGAGGCCTTTCAACTCGTTCTTGTCGGAAAAGCCGATGGCATGGACGACGAAGTCCAGTCCACCCCACGCCTTGCCAAGCGTCTCGAACGTGGCGGCGACCGAAGCGCTGTCCTCGACGTCGCAGGGAACGACCAGCGAAGCGCCGAGCTTGTCGGCGAGCGGCTTGACCCGGCGGCCAAAAGCCTCGCCCTGGTAGGTGAAGGCCAGTTCCGCCCCCTGTTCGGACAATTTCCTGGCAATGCCCCAGGCGATCGAATGATCGTTGGCAACACCCATGACAAGCCCGCGCTTGCCCATCATCAATCCGTCCATGGCCGGCAATCCTTATATGAAAAACTTGGCCTTATGCGGAGTAGCGCTGGAAAACGAGCGTCGCGTTGGTGCCGCCGAAACCGAAGGAGTTCGACAGAACGGTGTCGATCCCTGCGTTGTCGATGCGCTTGCGTACGATCGGCATGCCCTCGAATTCCGGATCGAGCGTCTCGATATGGGCGCTTTCGCCGATGAAGCCGCCTTGCATCATCAGGATCGAATAGATGGATTCCTGCACGCCCGCCGCGCCCAGAGAATGGCCGGTCAGCGACTTCGTCGACGTGATGAACGGCATCTTCTCGCCAAACACTTCACGGATCGCTCCCATTTCCTTGGAATCGCCGACCGGCGTCGAGGTGCCGTGGGTGTTGATATAGTCGACCGGCGTGGAAACCGTCGCCAGCGCCTGGCGCATGCAGCGGACCGCGCCTTCGCCCGAGGGCGCAACCATGTCGAAACCGTCCGAAGTGGCGCCGTAGCCGACGATCTCCGCGTAGATCTTGGCGCCGCGCGCCTTGGCGTGCTCCAGTTCTTCCAGCACCAGGACGCCGGCGCCGCCGGCTATGACGAAGCCGTCGCGATTGGCGTCGTAGGCGCGCGATGCGGTCGGGGCCCTGTCGTTGAACTTCGACGACATGGCGCCCATGGCGTCGAACAGGTCCGACATCGTCCAGTCGAGATCCTCGTGGCCGCCGGCAAAGACCATGTCCTGCTTGCCCCACTGGATCAGCTCGTAGCCATTGCCGATGCAATGCGCCGAGGTCGAGCAGGCCGAGGAGATCGAATAGTTGACGCCATGGATCTTGAACCATGTGGCCAAGGTTGCCGAGGCCGTCGACGACATCGCCTTCGGCACCGCGAAGGGACCGATGCGCTTGGGGCTGCCGTTCTTGAGCGTGGTTTCGGCCGCCTCGACGATGGTGCGGGTGGAGGGACCGCCCGAACCCATGACGATGCCGGTGCGCTCGTTGGTGATGTCGCTCTCGTCGAGGCCGGCATCCGCGATCGCCTGGTCCATGGCGACGTGATTCCAGGCCGCGCCCTGGCTCAGGAATCGCATCGCGCGGCGATCGATCATCGCCGAGGGGTCGAGCGTCGGCGCGCCCCAGACCTGGCACCGGAAGCCATGTTCGGCAAAGGAATCGGAAAAGCTGATGCCGGATCTGGCGTCATGCAGCGAGGTCTGCACCTCGTTGGCATTGTTGCCGATCGACGACACGATGCCGAGGCCTGTGACTACGACACGTCTCATTCGCAACTCCTTCCAGGGATGCTGGCCAATGGGCGGGCCAGGGCTGCGGTCAAGCGACCGCCGACTGCTTGGACAGACCCACCTTCAGGTCCGTCGCCGCATATATGGGCTCGCCATCCGCCTTCATCCAGCCATCGGCGATGCCGAGCACCAGCCGGCCGCGCATCACACGCTTGAAATCAACGCCATACTCGACCTTCTTGACCGATGGCGTGACCATGCCCTTGAACTTGACCTCTCCGGTTGACAGCGCCATTCCCTTGCCGGGTTCGCCAAGCCAGCCCAGATAGAAGCCGGTCAATTGCCACAGCGCGTCAAGGCCGAGACAGCCCGGCATGATCGGATTGCCGATGAAATGGCAGGCAAAGAACCACAGGTCGGGCTTGATATCGAATTCCGCGCGAATGAAGCCCTTTTCGAAGGCGCCGCCGGTCTCGCTGACCTCGGTGATACGGTCGAACATCAGCATCGGCGGGTAGGGCAACTGGGCATTGCCCTGTCCGAACAGCTCGCCGCGAGCGCAGGCCAGCAATTCTTCGTAGTCGTAGCTGGATTTCGAACCCGCCATCAATTTCGTCCCCATATCGTCCGGGCGGTAGCGCGCCCTTGTCGTTGGTGTCCTAACACAATCTGTTTCTGGCCGGAAACCGGCGTTTGCGCTTAACCCGCCAGTCTGCCCGGGTCAATGCGCGCTATTGATCGCATTCGGGCGACAGAATATATGTCAACAGGGGTCCGGTTCCGGCAGATATTCATTTTTTTGCCATTCTGGGCGTGTCTTGAAGCGGGACTGCGAGCTTGGAAGACCAGATGGACCGGGGCTGCCGGAAGGAAAATGTCGCTGTGGACAAGCGGGTACGTGAAGCCGGCCTGAGGCCGACCCGTCAGCGCATTGCGCTGGCCGACCTGCTTTTCGCCAAGGGCGACCGCCATTTGTCGGCTGAGGAACTACATGAGGAGGCGCAGGCCGCCGGCGTGCCGGTATCGCTGGCCACCGTCTACAACGCGCTTCACCAGTTTACCCAGGCGGGACTGCTGCGCATTCTCGCCGTCGAGGGTTCCAAGACCTACTTCGACACCAACACCTCCGACCACCACCATTTCTACATCGAAGGCGAAAACAGGATTTTCGACATCGCCAACGGCCCGGTAACCGTCACCAACCTGCCGGAGCCGCCCGAAGGCATGGAGATCGCCAATGTCGATATCGTGGTGAGGCTGCGTCCCAAGCGTCGGGAATGATCGGCAAGGGCGGAACAATCGGTCCGGCCCGGATAATCGGTCTGAGATGAAATCTCTCGATTGGACAGTCCGGCTCGAATGGGCCGTCGCGGCGGCTGCCGCAATCGTCTTCTATGGCGCGACAGGCGCTTCCTGGTGGCTCTTCGCGTTGCTCATCCTGGCGCCGGACCTGTCGATGCTGGGTTATCTCGGCGGCTCGCGCGTCGGCGCCATTGCCTACAACGCCTTGCACATTCTGATCGTGCCGGTGCTCCTGTTGCTTGCCGGGCACCTCGCCGGCAGTGCGGTCGGCAGCGCCATAGCACTGATCTGGATTGCCCACATCGCGATCGACCGCGCGTTGGGCTACGGCTTGAAGCTGTCAACAGGATTTCAGGATACCCATCTCGGCCGTATCGGGCGCAAAAGCGAGACGTTCAGTCCTTGACCCGCTCGCCCGGATAAGCGCCCCAGACGACCGACTGGGCGAGCCAGCCGGTGTGGCCGTCGAACGTCATCTCGCACCACTGGCCGTCGCAGGCTTTGATCGTGCCCATGACGCCGGGTTCTACGATCGCCACCACCCTGGCATCCTTTTCGGGGCTCTTGAGAAGGTTGATCTGGCCGCCCTTGCCGCGTTGCCAGGGAGCGACGATTGCGGTACGCCGGCCCGAAAGCAGCGACTGGTTGATCCATCCTTCCGAGCCGTCGGCGTCGCGCACGCGCCGCCACGTATCGAACTCCTGGATGATTTCCATGGGCAGGCCAGCCTTCATATACATCCAGTCGACCGAATAGTTGGCGCCGGGACCGACACGCGAGTTGACGCGGCCGGATTTCAGGCTGACGAATCGCGGCAGCGGCAGGCCGCTCGGTCCGAGCGTGATGGCGCCCTGGGCGGGAGCGGCCGCGCTTTGCGCGTCGGCAAGCGGAGTATAGAGAAGAGCGCCGAGAAATGCTGCGCTGAGGGCCAGGCGAAGCGACGCGAAACCAGACACTTTCGTTCCTTTCGGCACCGGCCCGATGGCTGCGGCACCCCTTTTTCTTTGTCTTCGGCGGCACCGCTTGTTACATGGGTAAATCGGCTACCGCGACCGGCTTTCAGTTTCGCCTGTCTTGGTTAAAGAGGTCTCAACGAGGGAAACAATGGTAGGCAAAAAGAAGCCTCTCGTGGTCATCACGCGAAAGCTGCCCGACCCGGTCGAGACCCGCATGCGCGAGCTGTTCGACGCGAGGCTGAATGTCGAGGACAGGCCGATGACGCAGCCGGAACTGGTCGCCGCGGTCAAGGAAGCCGACGTGCTGGTGCCGACCGTGACCGACCAGATCGACGCCGCACTGATTGCCCAGGCCGGCGACAATCTCAAGCTGATCGCCAATTTCGGCAACGGCGTCGACAAGATCGATGTGGCGGCGGCGGCCAAGAGGGGCATCACCGTCACCAACACGCCCAACGTGCTCACCGAAGATACCGCCGACATGACCATGGCGCTGATGCTGGCGGTGCCGCGCCGGCTGGCGGAAGGCGCCAATGTGCTCACGGGCGACAAGAAATGGGCCGGCTGGTCGCCGACCTGGATGCTTGGCCGGCGCATCTGGGGCAAGCGGCTCGGCATTGTCGGCATGGGCCGCATCGGCACCGCCGTTGCCAGGCGAGCCAAGGCTTTCGGCCTGTCCATTCACTATCACAACCGGCATCGTGTGCTGCCGGCGGTCGAGGATGGGCTGGAGGCGACCTATTGGGAGAGTCTCGACCAGATGCTGGCCCGCATGGACATCATCTCGGTCAATTGTCCCTCGACACCCGCCACCTTTCATCTTCTGTCGGCGCGGCGGCTGGCGTTGCTGCAGCCCACCGCCTATATCGTCAACACTGCCCGCGGCGACATCATCGACGAAGAAGCGCTGGTCAAACTGATCCAGGACGGCAAGATCGCCGGCGCCGGCCTGGACGTTTACGAGCACGAACCGGCCCTGAACGGCAAGCTCTTGAAGCTCGCCGCCAGGAACAAGGTCGTGCTTCTGCCGCATATGGGCTCGGCCACGCTCGAGGGCCGCATCGACATGGGCGAGAAGGTCATCATCAATATCCGCGCCTTCGTCGATGGCCATCGCCCGCCGGACCGCGTGCTGCCGCTCAGGACCTGAAAACCTTCCAGGCGCCGGCTCTCATAAACCGAAGCTTACGAAATGGTCTTGCGCATGGTGATGGACGTCGGCCTGTCATAGCCCTGATGCGCCGTCCGTTCGGTTTCGTGAAAGCCGAGCCGGGCAAAGGCGGCATGATTTGCAGTCAACTCGATCCTCGTCTCCAGTTCGATGTCGGCCTTGCCGCGGCTGCGGGCCAGATCTTCGGCCGCTTGCATCAGCCGCCGGCCAATGCCTTGCCCCTGGCGGTCCGGGGCGACGGCGAGCTTGCCGACATAAAGACCCTCGACCCTTTCAAGAGCAAAAACGCAGCCCACGATCCTGTCGCCGTCGAGCGCCACAAAGCCTGTCTCCCGCAGGGCCTTGGCGCGCAGTGCTTCGACTGTGAGCAGGTGAGCCGACGATGGCGGGTCGATGACGCCGTCCATGAGGGCGAAAGCATGCATGATCAAGGCAAGCACATCACCCCAGCGGCCGAAATCGGCGGGGATTTGCATGATTGAAACATGGGGCCGTTCCAAGATCAGCGTCTCTTGTAGCGGATCGTCTCGAAGCGGGCGGCGAGCGCATCGTAAAGCAGCAGCCGGCCAATCAGCGGCTCGCCTATGCCGGTGATCAGCTTGATCGCCTCCATCGCCTGCAGCGTGCCGACGACCCCGGTCAGCGCGCCGAGCACTCCGGCCTCCGCACAGGACGGCACCATGCCCGGCGGCGGGGCTTCGGGAAACAGATCCCGATAGCTCGGGTTCGGCTTGCCGTCCCTGCCGTCCTCGAACGGCTTCAACACGGTGACCGAGCCATCGAAACGTCCGACGGCCGCATGCACCAGCGGCTTCCCTTCGCTGGCGCAGGCATCGGCAACCACGTAACGCGTCTCGAAATTGTCGGACCCGTCGACGACGATATCGTACTTGGCGACGAGGGCAGGGGCGTTTTCCGCGGTGAGTCGAAACGTGTGCGTTTCGACCGATGTGTTGGGATTGATGCGGGCGATCGCAGCCCCTGCACTCTGGGTTTTCAGCATGCCGACCGTATCGGTGCCGTGAATGACCTGCCGTTGTAGGTTGGAGAGCGAAACAGTGTCGTCGTCGACAATGCCGAGCGTGCCGACACCGGCCGCGGCGAGATATTCAAGCACCGGCGCCCCGAGCCCGCCAGCGCCGATCACCAGCACCCGAGCCTGCTTGAGCTTCTGCTGGCCAGCGCCGCCGACCTCGGGCAGCACGATGTGGCGGGCATAGCGTTCGATCTCGTCGGCGGTGAGCGCGGTAGTCATATCAGGACCATATAGCGGTCGAAAAACCTTGTCAGGGGTCTTCGGTTGGCCCAACCGTGCCATGGTCGACCGTCAGGAACTGCGCGCGGCCATGCAGGCTGGAAAACAGCGCCGCATCGGTGCCCGTCATGAAGGCCTGGCAGTTCAGGTCTTCCAGGATCGAGAACAATGCCGCGCGGCGGCCGCCATCAAGATGCGCCGCGATCTCGTCGAGCAGCAGGATCGGCGTCAGGACGGACATTTCGCCGGTCAGCCGGGCATGCGACAGCACGATACCGACCAGCAACGCCTTCTGTTCGCCGGTCGAGCAGAGTTCGGCCGGCATTGCCTTGGGCCGGTGCCGGACCATGAGGTCCGAGCGGTGCGGACCCTCGAGGGTGCGTCCGGCGGCGCGGTCCCGGTCGCGGCCATCGGCAAGCGCCCGTCGGAACCGCTCCTCGACATCGACCGCCGGTGCACCGGCAATCTCGGCCTCCAACTCACCCGAAAGGCCGATATCGGCCTGCGGAAACGGTCCGGTGTCGGGCAGCCGGTCGATCATGGCCACCAGCAGGCGCACCAACTCGGAGCGCGCGGCCGCTATCGCCACGCCGGTCTCGGCCATCTGCGTCTCTATCGCCTCGAACCAGCTGGCATCCCGCGAGCCTTCCGTCAGCAAGCGGTTACGGCCTCGCATCGCCTTCTCGTAATCGAGTGCGCGCTGGCCATGGCCGGGATCGATCGCCAGAACCAGCCGGTCGAGGAAGCGCCGGCGATCCGCTGCCGGCCCGGTGAACAGCGAATCCATCGCCGGCGTCAGCCACACCACACGCAGCCATTCCAGCATGTCCTCGGCCCGCGCCGCGGCTCCATTTATACGCACCCGCCTGCCGCTCTCCGCGGTGTCGCCTCCGGAAATGCCTGTGCCGATCTCGACCTCGCCTTCAGGTCCGTCGAGCCGTGCATGCAGGGCAAAACCGCCATCGCCACCCTCACGGGCCACATCCCCGTAGGCTGCGCGGCGCAAGCCGCGTCCCGGTGTCAAAAAGGAGATCGCTTCGAGGAGATTGGTCTTGCCGGCACCATTGTCGCCGGAAAAGACCACGGCGCCCGGCGCGACATCTATCGCAAGGGTCGCATAGTTGCGAAAATTGGTAAGCGTGAGCTTACTTATGTGGGTTTGTGCCGGCAACCGCTATCCGCCTTTAGAAGTCGCCGCAACCAAGGCCTAGTCGTATTGCCAGCGACGCCGCGCCGGCTATACCCGCATCGGCATCAGCACGTAAAGCGCGGTCTCGTCGGCCATGTCGTGGATCAGCGTCGGCGAACCGGCATCGGCCAACATGAATTTGGCCTCCGTGCCGGTCAATTGCGCGGCGACATCGAGCAGGTATTTGGCGTTGAAGCCGATCTCGATCGGGTCGGCCGAATAGTTGGCCGCCAGTTCTTCCGTGGCGCTGCCTGAATCCGGATTGTTGACCGCAAGCGTCACCTGGCCTTCGCTGATCGAGAGCTTCACCGCCCGGCCGCGTTCGGAAGAGATGGTCGAGACCCGGTCGACCGCGGCGGCGAAGCTTTGGCGGTCGAGGATCAGCTTCTTGTCGTTGCCGGTCGGAATGACCCGCTGATAGTCCGGGAAGGTGCCGTCGATCAGCTTCGAGGTGAGGACGACGCTGCCGATGGTGAAGCGGATTTTGGTGTCGGACAACTCGGTGGTCACGGCGACATCCGGATCGTCGACCAGTTTCTGCAGCTCGCTCACTGTTTTGCGCGGAATGATGATGCCCGGCATGCCCTCGGAGCCAGCCGGCGCGTCGATCTCGGCGCGCGCCAGGCGATGGCCGTCGGTTGCCACCGAGCGCAGCTTCAGCTTGCCGCCGACCTCATGCGTGTGCAGGTAGATGCCGTTAAGATAGTAGCGCGTCTCCTCGGTGGAGATGGCGAACTGCGTCTTCTCGATCAGACCCTTCAGCGCCACCGCATCGAGGCGGAAGATGTGCGAGAAGGATCCGGCCGAAAGCTCGGGAAAGTCGGATTGCGGCAGGCACTGCAGGCGGAAGCTCGAGCGGCCCGACGTCACCGTCATGGCGTTGCCGTCCTCGTCTGTCTTCAGCATTACCTCGGCACCGTCCGAGAGCTTTCGCACGATGTCATAGAGCAGGTGCGCGGGGACCGTCGTCGCCCCGCCGCGCTCGACCTTGGCGGGCGTCGCTTCCGTCACCTCCAGGTCGAGGTCGGTGGCCTTCATTTCGAGGCTGGCGCCGTCCGCGCTGAGCAACACGTTCGACAGGATCGGTATGGTGTTGCGCCGTTCGACCACGCGGTGCACGTGGTTGAGCGACTTCAGGAGATTTGATCGTTCCAGAATAACACGCATGACGAAACAGGCTCGCTTGAATGAATGAACGGGTCTCCGGCTGCCGGCGCCCCGCGAAAGCTCTGAACAGGCTTCAGAATCTACGCAAACTGACAGGAAAAAGCCAGTGAACGCAAGCCCGCGCCACCGGTTCGGGCCGGTTGCGCGGGCTTTCTGGGGATAAAGCTGGCCAACCCCGCAAGCGGGCGGTTTCTGACCGGTCAGGCCTGGTCGTTGATCAGCCTTCTCAGCAATTCCAGTTCCTGCGCCAGCGTGTTGTCATTGCCGGAAAGGTCCTCGATCTTGCGCACGGCGTGCAGCACCGTCGTGTGATCGCGGCCACCGAAGCGCCTTCCGATTTCCGGCAGCGAGCGCGGCGTCATCACCTTCGACAGATACATGGCGACCTGTCGCGGCTTGACGATGGTGCGCGTGCGCCGATTGGACAGCAATTCCGTCTTCGAGACGTTGTAGTGGCGCGCCACGATGCGCTGGATGTCCTCGATGCGGACCCGCTTCGGCTCGCCCGTGCGATAGATGTGGCCGAGGATCTCGTCGATGCGATCGATGGTGATCTGCGGCTCGAACGACTGGCGAAACAGGAGCTGGTTGAAGGCGCCCTCCAGTTCACGTCCGCTGCCGGTCACGGTCCGGGCAACGTGGTTGAGGATCTCTTCGGAAATGCCCAGCGATGCATCGTCGATCCTGGCCGTGGCCAGACGCAGTTTGAGCATGCCGAGCCGCATGGCGAAATCGGGCGCCGACATTTCGAGGGCGACGCCGCCATTGAGACGCGAACGGACCCGCGGTTCGAGGGATTCCAGCTCCGACGGTGGACGGTCGGCGGCAACGACGACCTGCTTGGCGCTGTCGAGCAGCATGTTGATCAGATGACAGAATTCATGCTGGATCGATTTGCCCTGCAGGAATTGCATGTCGTCGATGATCAAGAGATCGATGTCGCGCAACTGCTCCTTGAGCGTCAGTGCGTTGTTGTCGCGGATCGCCGTGGCGAAGCGCCACATGAAATACTCCGCGGTGAGGTAGACCACGCGTGACTTCGGGTTCTGCTTCAGCGATTCCGCCGCGATGGCCTGCAGCAGGTGAGTCTTGCCGAGCCCGACGGTGGCATGCAGGAAAAGCGGATTGAAGCGTACCGCGCTCGACTGCGATTCCGCCACGGCCTTGGCGGCGGCGAAGGCGACCCGGTTCGACGGTCCCTCGATGAAGGAGCCGAACGTGTAACGCGGATCAAGCGGTGATCCCAGAACATTGTGGCGGAACTCGCTCTCGACCGGCACGCCCGGACGCGGCATCGGAGACCGCTCCACCCTACCTGGACTGACGGTGCCGGCGGCCAGCGCCGTCTGCGTCTGCCGCGTCATCTTGCGGGCCGGCGCCAATTCCGGTTCGGGCTGGCCGCGCCCCTGACGGGTTGCGGTGCGCACGACGATTTCGATCTTGAGAAGCTCGGGATCCTCGTGCTTCCACAGCTCTGAAATGAGATCATGATAGTGGCCGTTGATCCACGAGCGCAGGAAGGCGGTGGGCACGGAGATGCGGACAATGCCCTTGGACGCTTCCGCGACCTTCATGCGTCCAAACCAGCTGGAATAGACTTCGGTTCCCAGGCGCGCCTTCAACTGGGCCTTGACCCGGTCGAACTTCTGTTCCGCGTCGCTGGAGACCGCCATCTCGTTTGCTCCGATCAAAGTTCCAGGAAATGGGAGGTCGCCCGTAAGCTCCCTTTCGATGCCGCTCTGCATGATCGAGTTCCTTGCCTTTCTGTACCTGTTTTTCGCTGGGGATGCGCCTCCTGCATCCTTTTCCGGCGACCGTGTCTTCGCTACGATGCCATTGCCGCCGCCGGCAATGAGCGTCGCCCACCATCCGGCGGGAACCGGTGCCGGCCCATGGAAGCCAGTCCGCGTTGGGTATGTCAGGGCAATACAACACCGTCCGGCGAAAGAGCGCCGGCGCGCCGTCCTACCTGCCATGTGTCTAGTTACGCCAGTCCCCTACCGTATCGAAAAAGAGCAAACCATACCCGTTCGCGGACTTGATCCACGTCGCAAATCCCGCCAATTTAAGCTGGCCGCGTAAGGCTGGGTTAAGGGCCAGAGGCCCGCCCCGTTCGATAGATCGACATTACCGAAATCGCTGTGGATAGGGCAAGGCCACGTCTAACGGATTTTTAAGGAATCTGGTTACCTCGGGCGGGTTGGAGCGCCATGCCGCGGCGGCATATTTTGACAAAGCCATTGGGATTCAAACCCTTTTCCGACGAATATGAAAAAGCCGGGCCGGCGCGAAATTTTCTGAAATAATTCACTTGACAGCCAGTTGTCCTCCTGACCCTTCGGCGCGCTGTGGACAAGCTGTGGATGACTGTCGCTAACTGCTTGGGAACAAACAGCTATTTGTGCGGGGCGGAGTTTTCTCGGTCCGCCCTTTTGAAGCGCGCCGATCATCAGCGGGCATGTATGTGCCGGCAAACCATTTCGAACTCGGGAACCTGAACTTGGGGCTGTCTGCGGTTATTCTTTTTAAGTACTTGCCGGCAAACGAAAAAACCCGGCGCGATCGGCCGGGTTCGAAGAAGATCTCCTGAAAAGTCGATATCAGGCCGACAGCACCTTGAGGCGCTGGGCGAGGCGCGACACCTTGCGAGACGCTGTGTTCTTGTGCATCACGCCCTTGGTCGCGGCGCGCATCAATTCCGGCTCGGCTGCCTTGAAGGCGGCCTGTGCGGCCGCCTTGTCGCCGGAGGCGAGTGCCTCCTCGACCTGGCGGACGTAGGTGCGGACGCGCGAGCGGCGGTTCTTGTTGATCGCTGCGCGGCGGGCGATCTTGCGCGTTGCCTTTTTGGCCGAGGATGTGTTGGCCATGATGCCTCTCTTCTGATCTGGTCGGCGCACGCGGCGTGCCGCAGGGCGCAAAAAACAAACGGGCAGCCACGGGGCCGCCTCGGTTGGTGCGGCTTATAGTTCAGCTTTTCCGGCGCGTCAACGCCGACTGGCGTTCTTTTTGCCGATGCCACGGGTTTCGGACGCTGGCCCGCCACGCCCTACCGGTTGGTGAAATTCGGCTTCCGTTTTTCGGCGAACGCCGCCATCCCTTCCTTCTGGTCTTCGAGCGCGAAAAGCGAGTGGAACAGGCGGCGTTCGAAGCGCAATCCCTCGGCAAGCGTCGTCTCATACGCGCGGTTCACCGCTTCCTTGGCCATCATCACCGATGGCAGCGAGAAATCCGCGATTTTGGCCGCCGCCTTGACGGCCTCTTCGACCAGTTCGGCGGCCGGAACGACCCGCGACACCAGGCCCGAACGTTCGGCCTCGGCGGCATCCATCATCCGTCCTGTCAGGCACATGTCCATTGCTTTCGATTTGCCGACGAACCGGGTCAGGCGTTGCGACCCGCCCATGCCGGGAATGACACCGAGCGTGATCTCGGGCTGGCCGAATTTGGCTGTATCGGCGGCAATGATGAAGTCGCACATCATGGCGAGTTCGCAGCCGCCTCCCAGGGCATAGCCGGCCACCGCCGCGATGATCGGCTTTCGTGCCCGCGTGAACTCTTCCCAGCCAGCGAAGAAGTCCTGGCTGTAGGCATCCGCGTAGGAGATCGCCTGCATTTCCTTGATGTCGGCACCGGCGGCGAAGGCCTTGTCGGAACCGGTAACAACCATGGCGCCGATGCCAGGATCGGCGCAGAAACCGTTCACGGCCGAGACGAGTTCAGCAAGGATCTGGGAATTCAACGCATTGAGCGCCTTTGGCCGGTTCAGCGTGATCAGCCCGACCTTGCCACGCGTCTCGATTATGATCGTTTCATGGTCCATGGGCTTGCTTCTCCTTGCTCGACGGCGGTCTAGCTTACCTCTGACAGGTCCGGCAATAGAAGGTCGAGCGCCCGCTCTGCACGATGCGTTCGACCTGGCCGCTGCAGCCGGGCTTGAGGCAAGGCTCACCCTCGCGGTCGTAGACGGCGAAGGAATGCTGGAAATAGCCCAGCGACCCATCGGTGTGCATATAGTCCCGCAGTGAAGACCCGCCGGCAGCGATGGCGTCCGCGATGACCGAACGGATTGCCTCGGCGAGGCATTCGCTTTGTTCCCTGGCCTTCTTGCCTGGCTTGGCGATGGTGCCTGCCTCGCGCAGGGGTGACAGGCGTGCGCGCCAGAGCGCCTCCGAGACGTATATATTTCCTAAGCCGGCGATCAGCCTCTGGTCGAGAAGCGCTGCCTTGAGCGGCGCTCTGCGGCCTTTCAGCAGCGAGGCAAGCAGAACGCCGTCCAGCGCATTGCCGGTGGGCTCGACACCCAGTCCGTCCAGCATCGGATGCGTCTCCGGCGGCTCTTCCGCAAACAGCATGAAACCGAAGCGGCGCGGGTCGTTGAAGATCACCCGGGAGCGCGCGCCGGCCGCGGAAACGACATGGAACACGACATGATCGTGCGCCGCGCTCTTGGAACGCTCATGATGGAACACGCCCGGTGTCTCGTCGTCGTCGCCGGTCTCGATGCGAAAGGAGCCCGACATGCCGAGGTGGCAGATCAGAACCGGACCGCCCTGCATATGCATGGTCAGATATTTGGCGCGCCGGCCAAGCGCCGTGACCGTCCTGCCCGTCAGCCGCTCCGAGAACCGTTCGGGAAAGGGGAAGCGCAGATCGGGTCGTCTCATCTCGACCCTGGCCAGATGGGCACCTTCCAGGACCGGCTGCAGGCCGCGCCGGACCGTCTCGACTTCGGGCAATTCAGGCATGGCCGCCAATCGTGGCGTGGAAGGACGTGCCGTTACGGCCGCGCGCCAGCCGCAGATGTTGGGCAACCGTCTCGCCGATATCGGCGAATGTCGCCCTCAGCCCTATGTCGCCGCCTTTGAGGCCGGGTCCAGTGCCGATGACCGGAATGCGTTCGCGCGTATGATCGGTGCCGCGCCAGGTCGGATCGTTGCCGTGGTCGGCGGTCAGGATGAGAAGGTCGCCCGGCTTCAGCTTCGCAAATGCCTCCGGCAAACGCCGGTCGAAGGCCTCGAGTGCGGCGGCATAACCGGCGACATCGCGGCGATGGCCGAATTCGGTGTCGAAATCGACGAAATTGGCGAACACGAGGTCACCGTCGCCGGCCTCGTCCATGGCGCCCAGCGCCTGGTCGAACATGGCCATGTTGCCTGCCGCCTTGCGCACTTGTGAAACCCCGCGATGGGCGAAGATGTCGCCGATCTTGCCAACGGCGATGACGCGGCTGCCGCGCGCCGTCAGCCGGTCGAGCAATGTCGGTTCGGGCGGCGGCACGGCGTAGTCGTGGCGGTTGTAGGTTCGTTCGAAGGTGGCTGATGTCTCGCCGACGAAGGGGCGCGCGATCACCCGTCCGATCCTCAGCGGGTCAACCAGCCGGCGCACCACCTGGCACAACTCATAGAGCCGCTCGAGGCCGAAATGGGCCTCA
Organism: Mesorhizobium sp. LNHC229A00; assembly: GCF_000502415.1. NCBI lineage: Bacteria > Pseudomonadati > Pseudomonadota > Alphaproteobacteria > Hyphomicrobiales > Phyllobacteriaceae > Mesorhizobium > Mesorhizobium sp. LNHC229A00. The sequence goes on along the minus strand of NZ_AYWQ01000008.1, from coordinate 181,183 downwards.
TGAGCGGCGATCTGCAGGACGGAATCGACCGACGTGTAGCAGATCGGCTTGCCCGTGCGGATATGTTCCTCGCCGAACCGCTCGATGATCTCGGTGCCTGGCGCATGGCAATTGCCGAGGATGCCTGAAACCTTGCCCTCGCGGATGATCGCCTCGGTCAGATCGGCCGGAAAGGCGGGAACCGTATCCGGGAAATAACCCCAGTCGAAGCGCACTGGCAGGCCTGCGATCTCCCAGTGGCCGGAAGGCGTGTCCTTGCCGCTCGAAATCTCCTGCGCCGCGCCATGGAAGGCATTGGCGAGCAGGTCCGTCCCGAAATGGGTAAAACCCAGTCCTGTCGCCGTCTCGGCCGCCTTGCCAAGTCCCAGCGATGCCATATGGGGGACGAACAGTGGTCCCTGACGAAGCCCTTCGCGATCGGCGCGCCCTTCCGCGCAAGCTTCGGCGATGTGCGCCAGCGTGTTTGCACCGGCGTCGCCATAGCGTTCTGCGTCGGCCGCGCCGCCGATGCCGAAGGAATCCAGGACAAAGAGGAATGCACGCGCCATCGGGTCATTTGTTGCCAGTGTGGACCTCAAGACATAGGGTTCCGCGGCGGCCTTGGCAATTCGGAAACCAAACGGCAATACAGGCACAAAGATCAGGTGTCGCGACCAGTTGGGCGCCCATGGACGAAACAAGAGGCAAGGCGGTCCCGTCATGAAGGGTGCGCTCAAGACATGGACTGCCCTCATGGCTGTGAACGGTGCGTTCTGCGGTGGACCGGCGTGGGCGGACTGGCGCGACGATATCAGCACATTTCGCATCGGTATCGTCGCCGAACCCGGCGCCGGCAATACCGTTCCGGGGCTGGCCGTGCTGACGCAAGCCTTTACCGATGCGCTCGGCATGAAGGTGGAATTCGTCGTTGCCCGCGATTACGCGGCACTGATCGAGGCACAGGCCAATGCGCGGATCGAATACGCCATCTATTCAGCGATCGCCTACGCCACGGCGCTGCAACGCTGCGAATGCATTGAGCCGCTCGTGGCTCCGGTCGATTCAGACGGTGCGGCCGGCATTCGCTCGGTACTGCTGACCAGGGACGGCAAATTGCCCGGCTTGGCTGACATGGAGACCCGCCGGATCGCCATGCCGCCGCCGGACAGCGTCGGCGGTTCGCTTTTGCCGCTGGCGGGCTTGGCCGCCGAACACGTCAGGATCGCCGAGGGCGCACCATTCCTTGTCCATGCCCCGTCGCCATCGGCGGCTGAAACCATGCTTGTCGACGGCGAGGCCGACGCCATGTTCGGTTGGGTGAAGGCAGCGGCCGACGGTCAGCCGCGACCGCCCGGGGGCACCCAGGCAAGGCTCGAATCATCAGGCCTTTCGGCGTCGGCTCTTCAGGTCGTGTGGACGTCGGGTCTGCTGAGATACGGTCCCCATGCGGTGCGCGGCGACCTCGATCCGGAAGCCAAGCGTCGGCTGACGGTGTTCCTCACCAATCTCAAATCGACGACGCCGGATGTCTACGATCTTCTGGAGCCGAAGCATGCCGGCGGCTTCATGGCCGTGGTTCCGAAGGACTATTCGGCGGCGGAGGCAATCGTGCGGATGGTGTCGGTGGATGGCCGGCAATAAAGTCCTTCAGCAGTCGCTGCAAGGGATCGTGACGCTTCTGCGGGGACGCAGAAAATAGGTTTCGCCCATCGGGATCTTCGTAGTGAGAGATGGGGTCAATCCAAGCTTCTGAGTGGTGTCCGGCTGCCAGTTGATAATCGGCAAATAGCCCAGATTGCTTTCCACGCGGACGAGGAACGTCCCGGGGACCCTGAGGCTTGCCGGAACCGTGGTTGCGGTGCCGGCGGTCGCTCCGACGCCATTCACACCGTTGATCACCTTGCGCGACCACACCACCAGCACCTTCGGTGTGGGATCGGTGGTGACCTGTATGGCCGTGATGGTGATATCCGGCACGGAGCGGCTATAGGGTTGAAGGGTCAAAATGCCGATCTTCATGATGGCATCGAGGTCCACTTTGGCGATGGTCGGCTGTTGTGTGACGAGATCGGCGACCATGCTGCCGACACGGCTGACCTTCTTGCTCGTCTCAATGGCCTGCGAAGCCTCCATGGTCATGAAATACATGACCAGCAGGACAGGCGCGATAAGCGCGAACTCGACCGCCGCGACGCCACGACGATTGGACCAGAACTGGATTGATTTGCCCCAGAGCCCAGCAATTCCCTGATGTGCCCCCGCACGCATCATATTCACTGCCCTTTTTTAAGTTGTTGCTTCGCTGATGGTCTCAATTGTCGAACGGCTCATTCTGCCAGGTCACCGAAGCGAAATGCAGGGTTTTGTTGCCGCCCATCGACTGCGCCATCAGGTTGGTCATGATGGGCCATTTGTAGAAGACCCGCAGCATGTTCTTTGACTCCGCCGCACCCGCCGTGACGGCAAAGGGCACATCGGCGCCGCTATTCGTCAGCTGGATGTTACCGCCCTGGATCCTGAAGCCGGCCTGTGCCGCGTCCGCGAATGCTGTGTATTGGCGAAGATCGACGCTCAACTGATTGGGGCAATCCTGCGAGACGATGATTTCCAGCTTGCCGCAGATCATGTTCTTCAAATTGTCTCCGGCGACGTCGGCGGCCCTCAACTGGCCGGTGCGCAGCCGGCGCGCGACATCGTCGGTAATGTTGGCCATCACCTCCTGGCTGGCAAATGAGATGCAGCTTTCGAGGATGGCGAAGACGAGAAGCGCGAACGGCATTGCAAGCAGCGCGAACTCCAGCGCCGTGGCGCCGCGCCGGTCGCGCACGAAGCGGTGGAAAGGCCTGGCGCGCTCGATCTTGCGTTGATCTGTCGAGCCGAATTCCTTGCTCATGCGATGTTCCTGCCATCCTGACGGTGCTGACAGGTGTATTAGTGCAAACCAATTGAGGTCCGGTTTGAATGATCGTTAAACTCGGCGCAGGCATTTTAACCAGGCAGTAACCTGGGCGCTGGCGTGGCCCCCGCACGGCTTATTTGGTGACGCTCATCTCGGCTTCGGACGATTTCTCCGCGTCACTCTTGTAGGAGCTTTCGCAATAGGGCGTGCACGACATGGTCTGGACCTCCGCGCGCCGGTAAATGCGAACCGACGTGGCCGCCTGGCGGACCACGGTGACCTGTGCGTCGACGATCGGGCTGCCCTCTGGGTCAAGAACGACGAGATTGGTGACACCGAAACCCTTCCCGGTGAGCACGATCGTCGAGGCATCCTGGACGGAGGCGTCGGCGATTGCCGGGTTGCCCACGACGATCGTATCGGCGGGGCGCGACAATTTCACGATCTTGGCCTGGTTCATGGTGACCTCGATCCCGGCGCCGGCCCTGGCGGGCGCGGTCAAGCTGGCGGCGGCAAGGAGCACGGCAATCAGAATCGACGATCTCGGCACGGCCATCAAGGCGCTCCACGCAGGCGGACTGTTCAACGGAACATGAACGAGATTGGTGAACCAACGGTTAAGTTGACTTGTTGCGCTCGGATGTGGCGGTCGGCATGGACGAGCGCATCACCAAACTCGTGCACGCGTCGCAAGCCTGCCCAAGCCCTTGCCGTTTGCGGCGTCGAGCCGCAAAACACAACATTAGTCAGCGCTTAGTGTGGAGTTAACCACGCAAGATGTTCTGGTGGGGAAAGGAATCGGTAAGGCTGTTTATTAAGCCGATCGAAAGAGCTTCTCCCTAGATTTGCAGCATCCGATCAACCATCACAGAAGTTGACGGAAGTGCTGTAACACGTGGAGTAGGAGCTCTCGAATGTCTAATCTCATCGCACGTTTCGTGAAGGACGAATCCGGCGCGACCGCCATCGAATATGGTCTGATCGCCGCTCTCATCGCGCTCGCCATCATCACCGGCGCCGGTGCGCTCGGCAATGCTATCAATGCCAAGTTCGCTGCTATCGGAACGACCCTGAATACCACCGGCACCTGATCTGCCGTATTGCTGGTCGCTTAGATCTTCTGAACAAGGGCCGCCATGTGGCGGCCCTTGTTCTGTCCTGCCGTCAGTGGCGGTCCGCTCTTCGCTCTTGGCCTCATAAATCATTAACGGAACATGCCTAGACTAAAACCCCGTTGACCCGGACAATAGGCACAGCGCCGATGCTTGAAGCCCTGATTTTCGTCGTCTTCCCCTTCTGCATGCTGTTTGCAGCGATCTCCGATATGCTGTCGATGACGATCGCCAATCGCGTGCCAGTATTGCTTGTCGTCGTCTTCGCGCTGGTGGCGCCGCTGACGGGCATGGACTGGGCAGCCTATGGCGGACATTTCTCGGCTGGCGCCATCGTCCTAGCCGTGACGTTCGGCCTGTTCGCCTTGGGTGGCATGGGCGGCGGCGACGCCAAACTGCTGGCCGCCACGGCCGTGTGGATGGGGCTCAACGTGCATCTCGTTGAATATCTAGTCGTCTCGACATTCATCGGCGGCCTTCTGACAATCGCGATCCTGCTTTACCGGAAGTCGACGCTGGCGGTTTTCACCGGCCGCAATCCATTCCTGCGTCATTTCGCCGAAGAGTCGGCCGGTGTTCCCTACGGGATCGCACTCGGCCTGGGCGGACTGCTGACCTTTCCGGATTCCCCCTTGATGGTATGGGCGCTGGCAAGGCTGGCGAACTGAATTTATCAAATTTTCGTCGGCTGGCATTCCTTACAAGCCGCCTTTGCGGAGCGGCGGCCCAGCATTTCCGCGCATCTCGGCGCGATTCATCCAATTTATGTAAACGTTAAATTAATCACGATCGTAAGCATTGCATTAACCTTGTTTTGACGATTGCCGCTGCAAAGTCCGGCTTGGCTAGGTGGTTTGCCAATGGCGAGGGTTCGGACAGATGCCAGCATCCCGATTGATTATTCTGAGCGTGGCGGTGGCCGCGGCGGGCGGTGCTGGTTATGTCGCGAAAAACATGGTCGCTCCGCCGCCTCAGATCGTAGTCGATTCTGGCCCCCAAGCCCCGGCGGTATCCCTGCAGGACGTGCTCGTGCTTTCGGGCGATGTCGCGATGGGCAACGCGCTCCAGAACAGCATCGCCTGGCAATCCTGGCCCGCTGACGGCATCAACCCGAATTTCATCACCAAGGCCACCGCTCCCGACGCCCTGGAGAAGCTGAAAGGGTCGATTGCCCGTGTGCCGATGTATGCGGGCGAGCCCGTCCGGCGCTCCAAGTTGATCGGCGAGGGGCAAAGCTTCATGTCGTCCATCCTGCCTTCCGGCATGCGGGCGGTCGCCACGACCATATCGGCCGACACCTCGGCCGGCGGCTTCATTCTTCCAAACGATTTCGTCGATGTCATCATGACCCGCAGGGCCGATGCCAACACCGGGGCAGGCTTCAGCACCGAGACCATCCTGAAGAATATACGCGTCCTGGCAATCGATCAGACCATCCAGGAAGACGAGGAAGGAAAGAAGACCAGGGTAGGCCAGACCGCCACGCTGGAGCTGACGCCCAAACAGGCGGAGATCATCACCGTCGCCCAACAGATGGCGGATCGCCTGACGCTGGCGTTGCGGGCGATCACGGACACCCAGGAAAAGAATGTGGACGAGGCCGACTATCTCGTTTCCGGCAATGGTCGCAGGGGAACGGTGAGGCTGATCAAGTCGGGCGAAGTCTCCGAGGTAGGGGCAAGGAAATGAGGCTAAGCGCTAAACTGCCGGCAATCGTAGCCATGGCATTCGGCCTGCTGCTCGTCGGAGCGAATGTGCGGGGCGTCGAGGCGAAGAGCACGCAGGTGTCGGCCACGACAGCCACCCAGCGCGTCAAGCTTGGCCTCAACAAGTCGGTGGTCATAGACCTGCCGAGCGATGCTTATGACATTCTTGTCGCCAACCCCTCCGTTGCCGACGCTGTGACCCGCACCGCAAGGCGTATCTATCTATTTGGCAAGTCGGTCGGCGAAACCAACATCTTCGTCTTTGGACCGAACGGCGAACAGATCGCCAGCCTCGACCTTGCCATCGAGCGTGACGTCGCCGGTCTGGAAGATTATATCAAGCGCTTCCTTCCGACCTCGACCGTGAAGGTGGAACTGCTTAACGACAACGTCATCCTGACCGGCACCGTGGATACCCCATTGGATGCCAAGCGTGCCGAACAGCTGGCGAATATGTTTGTGTCAGGCGGTGAAGCGACGACGGGACAATATTCGCAAACCGCTGCCGGCGGCTCGGCCCAGAGCGGCGTCGACATCAACAACCCGGACCAGCAGCGCCGCGTCAGCCAAATCGTCAATCTCTTGCAGATCATTGGTGACGACCAGGTCACGCTGAAGGTGACGGTGGCCGAAGTCAGCCGCTCCGTGATGAAGCAGCTCGGCGTCAATATGGTCGGCAGTGGCGGCAGCAACGGCATCAGCTATGGAGCGATTAGCGATAATTTCACCGGACTCGGCAAGCAGCTGTCGAATTCTGGCTTCAATATAGGCGCCTCGGGGTTGCAAGCCTATGTCAATGCCATGGAGCAGTCCGGGGTCATGAAGACCTTGGCCGAGCCCACCTTGACTGCGGTATCCGGCGAGAAGGCGACCTTCAAGGTCGGCGGTGAATACAACATGGTGAGCGGCGTCACAGCGAACGTATCGACCGACAACCAGACTGGCCTGAAGAACTATAGCATCGAGAAGATCGAATATGGCATCGGCCTGGAGTTCCAGCCTGTGGTGCTGTCTCCCGGCCGGATCAGCCTGAAAGTCAGAACGTCGGTTTCCGAGCCGACCACCGAAGGGTCCGTTTCGCTCTCGTCGGGTGTGACAAGTCCCGGCACGAATGTCCTGTCTCTGCGCAAGCGTCTTGCCGATACGACGGTGGAACTGCCCTCCGGCGGCTCCATGATGATCGCCGGCCTTGTTCGCGACGATGTCAGGCAAGCCGTCAACGGCTTGCCTGGACTGACAAAGATTCCAGTGCTCGGCGCGCTCTTCCGCAGCAGGGATTTCGTGCGCAACGAGACAGAGCTCGTCATCATCATCACGCCCTATCTGGTGAAGCCGGTGGCGCGCAATGAACTCGCCAAGCCGGACGACAATTTCAACCCTCCAAGCGACGGGGCCGGCATGTTCCTTGGGCGTGTCAATCGCGTCTACGGCACCATGCGGACCGACAGGCCCAACGGCCGCTATCACGGCGTTGTCGGCTTCATCTACAAGTGAACGGGAAAGCGGACATGTCTCAGTCAGCATTGAAGGCAAAGACCATGGCGATGCGCTCCGGCCGTTCTCGAACAGGCCTGCAGGCCCTTCCGATCCTCGCGGCAGCGTTGACGGCTCTGCTGGCCGGTTGCGCCCACCGCGACAGCATTACCGTGGGCGCCATCCCCGACGACTATCGCACCAATCATCCGATCGTCATCGCGGAGAAGAACCAGAAGATCGACCTTCCCGTCGGCGCCGGCGACCGTGGCATGACCGGCTCGCAGCGGGACACGCTTCTGGGGTTCCTCGACGGTTACGACAAGTCTGCCGCTCCGTCATTGACGATCCAGGTTCCAAGCGGATCCGCCAATGAGCTTGCCGCCACGGCGGCCGGTCGCGATTTCGCCCGGCTCGCGGTCGCCGCCGGTGTCAAGCGCAACCGGATCGTCGTGGTCTCCTATCAGGCCGGATCGAGCGAGGCCTCAGCCCCGGTTCGCGTATCCTACATCGCGGTGAGGGCACAGACCGACAAATGCGGACGTTGGCCCGATGACCTGGCGGAAACGTCGGAAAACAAGCACTACGCCGATTTCGGCTGCTCCTATCAGAACAATCTTGCCGCCCAAATGGCCAATCCGGCCGATCTTCTCGGGCCGCGCAAGTCTACCACCATTGATGCGGCAAATCGCAGCAAAGCCATCGGCGTCTACCAAGACAGAGGCATTTCGGATGAATTCCTCGGCAACTCGGAAGTGACTTACTAAGCCGCCCTCGGAAAGAAGCGACGCCAGGAACAGGCCACGGAAAGAGCATGACCATGAGCAGCCTTGCCTATGACGCCACCGTCGAGGGCGGCGATACCTCGCCGCAGGACGTCGCTGCGATGCAGGCGTTGCGGCCGGTTCCGCGCATTTCGATCCAGGCATTCTGCGAGACCGAGGGGGTTGCCAATCCGGTCCAGCGCGCCGGCGAGGACCGTCGCATGACCAAGGCGCATCTCAAGGTCCATATGGGCGGCGTCGCCACGGCGATTGAATTCTACCAGTCGGCGCCGACGCCCAACCTGATCCTGCTGGAATCGCGCAGCGAACCCAAGCAATTGCTGGAGCAGCTCGCCCAACTCTCGGAATACTGCGATCCATCCTCGAAAGTGGTGGTGATCGGTCACTACAATGATGTCGGTCTTTATCGCGAACTCATCCGTTCCGGCATCTCCGAATATGTCATCGCGCCGGTGTCGATGGCCGACATCGTCAGCGTCGTGTCGTCGATCTTCGTCGATCCGGATGCCGAACCGCTTGGCCGCACGGTCGCTTTCGTCGGCGCCAAGGGCGGCGTCGGCTCTTCCACGATCGCCCACAACGTCGCCTGGGCAATGTCGTCGCTGTTCAAATCCGAGGTCGTTGTCGCCGACCTCGATCTCGCCTTCGGCACCGCCAACATCAATTTCGACCAGGATCCGGCCCAGGGCATCGCCGAGGCGGTGTTCTCGCCCGAGCGCATAGACGAAGTCTATCTCGACCGGCTGTTGACCCAATGCGCCGAGCACCTGTCGCTGCTTGCGGCGCCCTCGACGCTGGACCGCGTCTACGACTTCGATCCCGATGCCTTCGCGCAGCTTGTCGATACCGCGCAGCGCAGCGTGCCGCTGCTTGTGCTCGACGTTCCCCATGTCTGGACGGGATGGGCCAAGAACACGCTGGTCAAGGCTGACGAGATCGTCATCACGGCGACGCCGGAACTGGCCAATCTGCGCAACACAAAGAACCTGGTCGACATGTTGAAACGGCTTCGTCCGAACGACCCGCCGCCGAAATTGATCATCAATCAGGCCGGCGTGCCAAAGCGGCCGGAGATCTCGGCATCCGATTTCGTCGAACCGCTCGGCCTGACACCGATGTCGGTCATCGGCTTTGATCCCCTGCTGTTCGGCAATGCCGCAAACAACGGGCGGATGCTGGGCGAGATGGATGCCAAGAACCCGGTTGTGGCCACGATCAACGAGATTGCTCATGTGCTGACGGGCCGCAGCGAAATCCGGGCGAAGAAGAAAGCTGGCCTGGGCAGTCTGCTCGGCAAGCTGTCGCGCAACAAGAAGTGACGCAATGGGGTCGGTAGTCGGTCATGTTCGGTAAAAGAGGCAACGACGACGGCAACCGGTTCACTCCGGAATTTCGCCAGCCGGCACCGGCTACGGTTGCGCCGGCCGCCGCGGTTTCGGCCGACACCGCGGTTCTTGCACGGCCCGCGGCCCCGCCTCAGCCGAGCGCACCTGTCGCGCCGCCGGCCAGGCGCGCGGTCGAAGCGCCATCCATGGCGCCGGAACCGAGGAAGGGCCGCGAAAAGAGCGAAACCTATTATGACACAAAGAGCCAGGTGTTCTCGGCTCTCATCGATACGATTGACCTGTCGCAACTCGCCAAGCTCGACCCGGAAAGCGCGCGCGAGGAAATCCGCGACATCGTCAACGACATCATCGCGATCAAGAACTTCGCGATGTCCATCGCCGAGCAGGAAGAACTGCTCGAAGACATCTGCAATGACGTGCTTGGCTACGGGCCGCTCGAGCCGTTGCTGGCGCGCGACGACATCGCCGACATCATGGTCAACGGGTCCAAGAACGTCTACATCGAAGTAAACGGCAAGGTCGAGCAGACGGGCATTCGATTTCGCGATAACCAGCAGCTTCTCAATATCTGCCAGCGCATCGTCAGCCAGGTCGGCCGCCGCGTCGACGAATCCAGCCCGATCTGCGACGCTCGTCTCCCCGACGGGTCGCGCGTCAACGTCATCGCGCCGCCGCTGGCCATCGATGGCACCGCGCTCACCATCCGCAAATTCAAGAAGGACAAGCTAACGCTCGATCAGCTGGTCAAGTTCGGCGCCATCTCTCCGCAAGGGGCAGAAGTTCTCAAGATCATCGGCCGTGTCCGCTGCAACATCGTCATCTCGGGCGGCACCGGCTCCGGCAAGACGACATTGCTCAACTGCCTGACCAACTACATCGACCGCGACGAGCGCGTCATCACCTGTGAGGACTCGGCCGAACTACAGCTGCAGCAGCCGCATGTCGTGCGCCTGGAAACGCGTCCGCCCAATCTCGAGGGCGAGGGCGAGGTGACGATGCGCGACCTGGTCAAGAATTGCCTGCGCATGCGGCCTGAACGCATCATCGTCGGCGAAGTGCGCGGACCCGAGGTCTTCGACCTGCTTCAGGCGATGAACACGGGCCATGACGGCTCGATGGGCACGATCCACTCCAACAGCCCGCGCGAATGCCTGAACCGTATCGAATCCATGATCGCCATGGGCGGCTATTCGCTGCCGCAGAAAACCGTGCGTGAAATCGTCGTCGGCTCCATCGACGTGATCATCCAGGCGGCACGCCTGCGCGACGGGTCGCGCCGCATTACCCATATTACCGAAGTGATCGGAATGGAAGGCGACGTGGTCATCACCCAGGATATCGTCCTCTACAACATCAAGGGCGAGGACGCCAACGGCAGACTGCTGGGAGAACACGTGTCGACCGGCATCGGCCGCCCGCATTTCTGGGAACGCGCGCGCTACTACGGCGAAGAGCAGCGCCTCGCAATAGCGCTCGAGGCCATGGAGAAACGTGCTGACTGACGCACTCACAGGCGTGAAGGTTCTGGTCGATGTTTGGAATTGACGGCACCGTACTGGCGTTTGTCGTACTCGCCGGCTTCAGCGCCGGCGCGGTCGCCTATGTATTTCTGTTCAACCAGATCAGCAATGAGAAACAGGCCGGCAGGCGGCTGGAAACGATCAAGGCCGCCGAGACGGACCGTTCCGTCGTCAAGGCCACCCGCGACCGGGCGGCCGACGCTGCCAAGCGCCGCAAATCGGTGCAGGATTCACTGAAGGATCTCGACGAAAAGCAGAAATCCAAGGACATCGCCGTCAAGAAGCCGCCGCTGAAAGCGCAGCTTCGCCAGGCTGGGATGAAGGTGTCGATCGAACGTTTCTATATCTATTCGGCCATCTGCGGCCTCGCGCTGACGGTGGTCGCGTTCGTGGCCGGTGCGCCGATGATTGTCTTGCCAGGTGTGCTGCTCGCCGGAGCGCTTGGCCTGCCGCGTTGGTTCGTTTCTTTTCGTCGTAGCCGGCGCGTCAAGTCATTCCTCAACGAATTTCCAAACGCGCTCGACGTCATCGTGCGGGCGGTCAAGTCCGGCCTGCCGCTGAACGATGCCATCCGCCTGATCGCCAACGAATCCCCTGAACCGGTCAAGACCGAGTTTCGCCGCATCGTCGATTCGCAGCAGATGGGCCTGTCGATCCCCGACGCCACCTTGCGCATGCCCGAAACCATGCCATGCACCGAGGCGAGCTTCTTCGGCATCGTCATCCAGATCCAGTCGCAAGCCGGTGGCAATCTCTCCGAAGCGTTAGGCAATCTTTCGCGCGTTTTGCGCGACCGCAAGAAGATGAAGGCCAAGGTCGCGGCCCTGTCGATGGAGGCGAAAGCGTCCGCCGCCATCATCGGCGCCTTGCCTTTCATCGTTGCCTTTCTCGTCTATCTCTCCAGTCCCAACTACCTGATGCCGCTGTTCACGACCAGCGTCGGCCATCTGATCCTCGGTGTTTCCGCCGTCTGGATGTCGATCGGCATCTTCGTGATGCGCAAGATGATGAATTTTGAAGTCTAGGGCCGTCCCATGACAGAACAAGTCATCAAATCACTGACGGATCCCAGCCTCCTGATTGCAATGCTGGTCGCTGTCGCCGTGTTCGCAACCGTTTTTACGCTGCTGCCGGCGCTTGGCGGAAACCAGCTGAAGGCCCGCATGAAGTCGGTCGCGCTGGAGCGTGACGAGCTTCGCGCCAAGCAGCGCGCGCGGCTTGCGAACGAGGCCGATCGCCGCCGCAAGGGCCTGCGCGAGCAGCAGTCGGTCGGTATGCGCAACATTGTCGACCGGCTCGATCTGCGCCGTGCATTGGCCGACGAGTCCACTTTGCAAAAGCTCAAGGTCGCCGGCTTTCGCGGGCAAAATCCGCTAACGCGATTTTTGTTCTTCCGTCTGGTGCTTCCTTTTGTCGGTTTCGCGCTGGGTCTGTTATATATTTTCGTGCTCGGAGGGTTGCCCGACAAGCCATTGGTGATCCGGCTTTTCGTCTGCATTCTCGTCGCCTATGGCGGCTTCTATGCGCCGGTCCTCTACGTCAACAACCGCGCGACCAAGCGCAAGCAGTCGATCCAGCTGGCGTGGCCGGATGCGCTCGACCTGATGCTGATCTGCGTGGAATCCGGCATGTCGGTGGAAGCCGCGCTGCGCAAGGTTGCCGACGAGATCGGCGCGCAATCGGTGGCCCTGGCGGAAGAATTTATCCTGACCAACGCCGAACTCTCCTATCTGCAGGAGCGCAAGCAGGCTTACGAGAACCTGGCAAGTCGCACGGGGCTGGAATCGGTCAGGTCCGTGTCGCAGGCGCTCGTCCAGGCCGAGCGCTACGGCACACCGGTGGCGCACGCGCTGCGCGTGCTTGCCGCGGAAAGCCGAGACATGCGCATGAACGCGGCCGAGAAGAAGGCCGCCGCGCTGCCGCCCAAGCTCACCGTGCCGATGATCCTGTTCTTCCTGCCGGTGCTGTTCGCCATCATCCTGGGCCCTGCCGGCATCCAGGTCAGCCAGCGCGGCATCTTCGGCCAGTCGCAAAGCAACGGCACCCAATAGGCGAATCCGCACAATCCAAGCGAAAGAGCCGCGCGGAAAGTGCCGCGCGGCTCTTTCGTTTGGCGCGATCGGGCGCCGCGCGCGGCGATCAGTTGGTGGCGGCTTTCGCCGGTTTCGCCTTGTCCTGATCCTTAAGCTGGCTCCAGGCGTTCTGCTGAGCCAGCATCTGCCTGAGATAGGCGACGTTGGCCTGTGCCTGTTCGGGGGAAAGTTCTTGCGAGGCGATCTTCTCGGCTTCGTCGAAGCGACCCTGCAGCCCGACAACGAGCGCCAGGTTCTGACGCACCCGGCTGTCGGCATTCGGCTGCTGGGCGGCAGAGCGCATATAGGTCTCGGCCGTGCGCAGATCCCCTTCCAGCACATAGGACATGCCGAGATTGGAAAGGATCGATGGCTCCTTCGGCTTGAGTTCGAGGGCCTTGCGGTAGAGTTGGCGCGCTTCGTCCTTCTGGCCGACCTGATCGAGGATGGCCGCCTCCGCCGACACCAGCCTCCAGTCGGGGTATTCCGGCGTTTGTGCGCGGCGCACGGCGTCGAGCGCTGCCTCGAACTGGCCATTGGCCGCCAATGCCTTGCCATAGGCTGCGAGAACTTCGCGGTCCTTGGGGTAGGCGATCGCCAGCTTGCGCATCACGGCGAGCGACTGGTCGGCATCGCCGTCCATCTGCAGCGCCGCCGCGAAGTTGGTCGCTATCCGCTTGTCGTTGGGGTTCCTCGCGTAAGATTGGCCAAGTGCGGCCGTGGCATTGTGCAATTCTCCCGCCGACATCGTTTCCAGCGGCTTGCCGCTGGTGCGTCCGATCGAGCCTGTGGTCAGTTTGTCGGTCGCGCAACCGGCAACGCCCGCCGCGAGCGCCAGCATGAATGCCGTGGTAATGAGCCGTTTTCCCCGGAGGTCTATCGTGCGGTTGGTCGGCATCGGCACCTGGGCCTCCATTCATGCGTGGCCATTGCGTGGCCATCTTCCCTCCAGCAGAAATATTCTGTTAACCCTAACGGAGGGTTAAGACGCGCCGACTCGCAAACTCGGCAGGAGAAACATCTGATGTCCGTTGAACTGGTCGAGAGCAAGCTGAAGAACCCGCTGCCGATCCATCTGATCGCCAGGGACGGGCTGGAGACGGCCGGTCTGTCGCCGTCTATTGTCGCTTGGGCCAAGGCAAACGGCTTTTCCGGCGAGGCCGGCAGGACGCTGATCCTGCCGGGCGAGAACGGAGCGCTCGGCGGCGCCATGTTCGGTCTCGGTGACGGCGACGGCGCGCTTGCCGTCGGTGCGCTGGCGAAAACCTTGCCGGAGGGCGATTGGCATTTTGCCTCCAAGCCTGCGGAGCCGGAATTGGCGGCTCTTGCAATCGTGCTCGGCGGTTATGTCTTTGCCCGCTACGGCAAGAAACCGGGCAAGGCGCTGCGCTTCGAATTGCCCGCCGGCGTCGATGCGCGGCGCGTTCGCCGTATCGCCGACGGTGTTTTCCTGACGCGCGACCTGGTCAACACACCGACCAACGACATGGGGCCGGACGATCTGGAGAAGGCGGTGCGGACCGTGGCTGGGGTTCACAAGGCCGAAGTCTCCGTCATCAAGGGCGATGATCTGCTCGCACAGAACTTCCCGATGATCCATGCCGTCGGCCGCGCTTCGTCCGATGCGCCGCGTCTGATCGACATGACGTGGGGGCAGCAGGGTGCGCCGAAGGTGACGCTGGTCGGCAAGGGCGTCTGCTTCGACACGGGCGGCCTCGACATCAAGCCATCGTCAGGCATGCTGTTGATGAAGAAGGACATGGGTGGCGCCGCCAACGTGCTGGGCCTGGCCTCGATGATCATGGCCGCCGGGCTCAACGTGCGGCTGCGCGTGCTGATCCCCGCGGTCGAGAATTCGATCGCCGGCAACGCTTTCCGCCCGGGCGACGTGCTGGCGAGCCGCAAGGGCATCACTGTCGAGATCGGCAACACGGACGCCGAGGGTAGGCTGGTGCTGGGAGACGCACTGGCGCTGGCCGATGACGAGGAGCCGCAACTTCTCATCGACGTGGCGACGCTGACCGGCGCCGCCCGCGTCGCGCTTGGCCCCGACCTGGCGCCCTTCTACACCGATGACGAGGCGCTTGCCTCCGAGCTGGCGGCGGCGTCGCTGGCGGTCGAGGACCCGCTGTGGCGCATGCCGTTATGGCGGCCTTACGACTCGAAACTGTCGTCGAAGATAGCCGATATCAACAATGTCACATCAGATGGTTTCGCCGGCTCGATCACCGCGGCGCTGTTCCTAAAGCGCTTCGTCGAGAAGACGGCAAGCTGGGCGCATTTCGACATCTTCGCCTGGAACCCCGCCGATCGCCCGCATGGCCCGGCCGGTGGCGAGGCGCAGGGGATCCGGACGCTGGAGCGGATCATCTCGACGCGCTATGGCTGATTGCCGCAAGCAGAAGTCGGCAATTTCGAGGACTGAAACGGAACCGAAACAATTTGCCGTCATGCTGGCGCGATGTCGATTGCGATGCGCCCGAGCCAGGCCCTGCGACTGTGGCAGCAAGTGATGCTGTCGCAGGTGCGCGAGGACGCGCCTGATCTCACCATGCGTCAGACGGCGATCCTGTTCACCATCTACCTCGATCCGCCGCCGCACACCGTGCGCGGGCTTGCCGCCCGCCTCAATGTCACCAAGCCGGTGATCACCCGCGCGCTCGACACGATGGGCGCGCTGAAGCTGGTGTCGCGCCATCGCGACGAACTCGACAAGCGCAACGTCCTGATCAAGCGCACCGTCGAAGGCGCGCTCTTTGTCGAGCGCTTCGGAGATGGTATCATCGCCAAGGCCCACGAACTGCCGATGTAACCGATTTCCATTTGACCGGATTTGACGATTTGACTGCCAGGGACGCCCGCCTCCACGCCTTCCGCTCCGACCTTGCCGATGCGCGGCTGAAAGGCGAGGTGACAGCCGACCGTTTCGTCGCCGGCCGACCGGCGCGCATTGCCGCCTCGGTGGCCGATCTGCGCAAGGGGCCGCGGCCCGACGCTGGCATCAACACGCAGTTCCTTTTCGGCGACGATGTTCTCGTTTTCGAGCAAACCGAAGGCTGGGCTTGGGTCCAGGGCGAACGCGATGGCTATGTCGGCTATGTCGCCGATGCCATGCTGGGCAGGCGTGACCATGCGTCTACTCATATCGTTTCGGTGCCACGCACGTTCCTCTATCCCGGTCCGGACCTGCGCTTTCCGATTGCCGGACAATTGTCCATGGGATCGACCGTAACCGTGACGGGTGCCGCTGAAACACGGGGCACGCATTATGCACTGCTGCCCTCCGGTGATGCCGTGATCGCTGGCCATCTGCAGCCGATCGGCGAAGGGGCCGGCGACTATGTGTCCGTGGCCGAGATGTTTCTGGGCACGCCCTATCTATGGGGCGGTGTTTCCGGCTTCGGCATCGATTGCTCAGGCCTGGTGCAACTGGCCATGCGCATGGCGGGCAGGGATGTGCTGCGCGATTCCGACATGCAGGCGGTAAGCATCGGCGAGCCGCTCGAACCGGGCCCTGATTTTTCGGGGCTGCGACGTGGTGACCTGGTGTTCTGGAAAGGGCATGTCGCCATCATGACCGACGCCGAAACCATGATCCACGCCAATGGCCACACCATGCTTGTGTCGCGTGAAGGACTGAAGGAAGCAATCGCCCGCATCGGTTATCTCTATGGTGGGCCGACAGGGTTCCGGCGCCCGTAAGGGTTTTCGATCCCCTTTTGTTCCGATTCTGCTTGGCGATTGCCTGTCGCCGCGCTACCTCTGGCACGTGACAGTTGAGCCGCGCCTCGCCGACCAGAATGCCGCAGTCGTCCTGCCCGAGCCATTTCTAAAATGGTTCGGCGAGAAAGGCTGGTCGCCGCGCGCCCATCAGATCGAACTCCTGGCGAAGGCCCAAGCGGGGCAATCGGTACTGCTTATCGCGCCGACCGGCGCCGGCAAGACGCTGGCCGGCTTTCTGCCGTCGCTGACCGAACTGGCCGTCAGGCCAAGGCGAAAACCAGGCCAGGCGCGGCGCGGCATCCACACGCTGTACATCTCGCCGTTGAAGGCACTGGCCGTCGACATCGAGCGCAATCTCGGCAAGCCGGTCGAGGAGATCGGCCTGCCAGTCACCATCGAAACGCGCACCGGCGACACCCCCGCCCACAAGCGCCAGCGCCAGAAGCTTGCGCCGCCCGACATTCTGCTCACCACGCCGGAGCAACTGGCGCTGCTGATCGCGGCAGGCGACGCGAGACGCTTCTTCGAGGATCTGCGCTATGTCGTGCTCGACGAGTTGCATTCGCTGGTGACGTCGAAACGCGGCCATCTTTTGGCGCTCGGCCTGGCGCGGTTGCGCAGCTTCGTCCCAAGCCTGCAGACGATCGGCCTGTCGGCGACGGTGGCCGAGCCGGACGAATTGCGGCGCTGGCTGGTCAGCCAGAACCCACCGGGTGAGATGGCGGAATTGATCACTGTGACCGGTGGTGCCAAGCCCGAAATCTCGATCCTCGATTCCGAGGAACGCGTGCCCTGGGCGGGGCACTCGGCTCGCTACGCCACGCCGGAAATCTACCGCGAGATCAAGCGCCACAAGACGACCTTGCTGTTCGTCAACACACGCAGCCAGGCGGAGCTGCTGTTCCAGGAGTTGTGGCGCGTCAACGAGGACACATTGCCGATCGCCCTGCATCATGGCTCGCTCGACGTCGCCCAGCGCCGGCGCGTCGAGAAGGCAATGGGCGAGAACGCTCTGCGCGCCATCGTCGCCACATCGACGCTCGATCTCGGCATCGACTGGGGCGATGTCGACCTGGTCGTGCATGTCGGTGCTCCGAAGGGCGCCAGCCGGTTGGCACAGCGCATCGGTCGTGCCAACCACCGCATGGATGAGCCGTCCAAGGCGATCCTGATCCCCGCAAATCGTTTCGAGGTTCTGGAGTGCCGGGCCGCACTCGACGCCAATTATCTCGGCGCGCAGGATACGCCGCCACTGGTCAATGGCGGGCTCGACGTGCTGGCCCAGCATGTGCTCGGCTGCGCCTGCGGCGCACCGTTCCGCGCCGGTGACCTGTACGAGGAGGTACGGACGGCGGCACCCTATGCCGGCCTCGATCGGCCGACCTTCGACCGTGTCATCGATTTCGTCGCCACCGGTGGCTACGCACTGAAGAACTATGAGCGCTATGCCCGCATCCGCCTCAACAAGGACGGGCTGTGGCGGGTCTCCAATCCGCGCGTCGCCCAGCAATACAGGCTCAATGTCGGCACCATCATCGAGGTGCCCGCGCTCAACGTTCGTTACGTCAAGGCCGGCAGCAAAGGCGCGGCGTCGCACGGCGGCCGCGTGCTCGGCAAGATCGAGGAGGCGTTTCTCGAGACCTTGACGCATGGCGATACTTTCATGTTCGCCGGCAAGGTGCTGCGTTTCGAGGGCATCCGCGAGAATGAGTGCTTCGTGTCGAACGCGCCCGGCAGCGACGCCAAGGTACCCTATTATGGCGGCGGCAAATTCCCGCTCTCGACCTACCTCGCAGAGCAGGTCCGCATCATGCTGGACGATCCGCGGCGCTGGACGAAGCTGCCGGAGCAGGTGGCCGACTGGCTGCGGTTCCAGTCGGACAAGTCCATGCTGCCCAAGCGCGACGATTTGCTGATCGAGACCTTTCCGCGCGGCAACCGCCATTACCTGGTCGCCTATCCCTTTGAGGGCAGGCTGGCGCACCAGACGCTTGGCATGCTGCTCACCCGGCGCCTCGACAGGGCGGGCGTCAGGCCGCTCGGCTTTGTCGCCACTGATTATGCCTTGGCCATATGGTCGCTGGGCGACATGGGCGCGATGTTCAAAGCCAGGAAACCTTCACTGGGCGCGCTGTTCGACCAGGACATGCTGGGCGACGATCTCGAAGCCTGGCTGGCCGATAGCTGGCTTCTCAAGCGCACTTTCCGCAACTGCGCGCTGATCTCGGGGCTGATCGAAAAACGCCACCCCGGCCAGGAGAAGAGCGGTCGCCAGGTCACCGTGTCGACCGACCTGATCTACGATGTGCTGCGCAGCCATGAGCCGGACCACATCCTGCTTCAGGCGACGCGTGCCGACGCGGCGACCGGCCTGCTCGATGTCAGCAGACTTGCGGACATGCTCTCGCGCATCCAGGGTCGAATCATGCATAAGGCGCTCGAGCAGATATCGCCGCTTGCCGTGCCGATCATGCTCGAAATCGGCANTCCAGGGTCGAATCATGCATAAGGCGCTCGAGCAGATATCGCCGCTTGCCGTGCCGATCATGCTCGAAATCGGCAAGATGCCGGTGAACGGCGAGGCCGATGAAACGCTGCTGATGGACGCGGCGACACTGGTTGAAGAGGCCATGGGGCCTGGGATGGTTGATGAATGAATTTCTCGCTGGCGCGCACATCGCTGATCGCCGAGGCCGATCTCGTCGGCATCGCGGGCGAGCGCGCGGTCTGCGATCCGCGCGGCGTGCTGTATTTCCCCGAGCTCAAGCTGCTGACAGTATCGGACCTGCATCTGGAGAAGGGGTCGTCCCTGGCAAGGCGCGGCGCGCTCATCCCGCCCTACGACACTGGCGCGACCCTGCTCAGGCTGCAGGCGGTCACATCAGACTACCAGCCGTCGATCGTCATCAGCCTGGGTGACTCCTTCCATGACGGCGGCGGCGCCGCACGCATGCATTCGAGCTTCCGCGAACGGCTGGAAGCGCTGATGGCGGGCCGCGACTGGTTCTGGGTCACCGGCAATCACGACCCCGAAGCGCCGGCGGATCTGCCTGGCGAGACCGTGCGGGAACTAGCCATAGGCTCGCTGCTGTTCCGGCATGAGCCATCGAAGGTGAGGATCGAGGGCGAAATATCGGGTCATCTGCACCCCTGCGCCCGCATCGTGCAACAAGGCCGTTCGGTGCGCAGGCGCTGCTTTGCCGGTGATGGCGGCCGCATGATCATGCCGGCCTTCGGCGCCTATACCGGTTCGCTCAACGTGCTCGACCGCGCCTATGCCGGGCTGTTCCGGCTGGAGTCGCTGATGGCTTATATGCTCGGCACCGAGCGCATCTTCGCCATCTCGCACTCGATGCTGCGGCCAGGCTGAGATCTATCGCCCGTAGTAGAGCATGACCGTGTGCTTCGCTTCGGCGAAGAACAGCCAGCGTTCGACCAGCATGCCGGCGAACTGGGCGATCGTGGCCAGCGCCGAGAGCGCCGCCGCGATCGGCCACGGCAAGGCGAAGGCGGCAAGCAGCAACAGGATGGGCAAACCGAAGGCCAGCGCCTGCGTGATCCGGCGCAGCTTTGCGCTGTGCTTGCGCGCGATGCGAAAACCCATTTCCTTGAGCAGGTAGTTCTCCTCGGTATGCGGCCATTCCAGGGATTGCACCATGCCGCCGGAGAGCCCGGTCGCCGTGTTGGCGGTCGTCGGGATTTCCAGCCGGTCATTGTAGCGCCACGTCGCCAGCTTCCAGCCCCAGCCGAGCAAAATGAGCAGCGCGGAAGCCGCCAGAAGCATTTTCGAGCCGAGAGCAAATCCTTGCATCACAACGTTCAGAAGCACGCTGCCGCTCATCGCCGAGAAGATGAGATAGCCGGGCAAGGTGTAGGGGCTGTGCCACTGGGCGATGGGTTTCAGCGAGGCATAGATCATGCCGGTCATGCAGACCGTGGCTATGGCGCCGAAGGCGGCCAGGACCCCCGCGACCGCCACCCAGCCGTCGAGGCGGCCAAGGAAGATCCAGCCCACGCCGAAAAGGCCTGCGGGAATGAAGGTGGCGACCGAGGCGACGCCTTCGCGTGACAGCCATGAGCTGCGCCACTGCGAGAACGCCCGCCAGGCACGTTCGGGCCTGCCGAGATGACCGGTCGATGACAACAGGCCGGCGGCGATCAGGCCAAGCGCCAAGCCGAGGCCAATGAGCCCCAGCCAGAAATCGGCCGGGATCACACCAGATGGGGCAAGCACGCCGAGCAATGCCAGCAGGCCGTAGCCGGCACCGGTGGCGGCGGTGAAGAAGACGACGGAGAAGGCGGGATGCATGGGCTAGTTCGAAAGCATGCGGTCGACCCAGCCAAGGAAACCGCCCTCGGCCCGCAGCGGCTCCAGCGCGGGAGCGGGCACCGATGCGGCACGCTGCGTGTGAGCGCGCGGCGGCAGGTATTTGTTGGTCGGGTGATAGCCGAGTTCCGGCATCAGGTCGACACCGCCGCGCTCCGCCACCAGTTGCGAAACGGGGGATTGGGGATCGCCGAGGTCGCCGAAATGCCGGGCGCTGGTCGGGCAGGCGGCGACGCAGGCCGGTACGCGATCCCCCTCGGCCAGATTGTCGTTATAGATGCGGTCGACGCAGAGCGTGCATTTCTTCATCACGCCGACATCGCCATCGAATTCGCGCGCGCCGTAAGGGCAGGCCCAGCTGCACAATTTGCAGCCGATGCACTTGTCCTCGTCGATCAGCACGATGCCGTCGGAGGCGCGCTTGTAGGACGCGCCGGTCGGGCAGACGGTGACGCAGGCCGGCGTCTCGCAATGCAGGCAGGAGCGCGGGAAGTTGACCGTGCGCCCACCCATCTCGGTGATGTGCTCGTAACTGTGCACGCGGTTGAACCAGACCCCATCGACATGGCCCCCATAGGGATCGATGTCGGTCAGCGGCGCCATGTGGCCGCCTGTGTTCCACTCCTTGCAGGCGGTGACGCAGGCCTGGCAGCCGACACAGGTGTCGAGGTCGATGACGAGGCCAAGCTTCTTGCCGCCCGGACTTGGAAGACAGGTCATTCGGCCGCCTCTCTTGCCTGCCGAAACTCGGCGCCGAAAGTGAGCTTGTCTGGCGAGGGTTCGAAATGCGGCGGCTGTTGAAAACGCTCGAATTGCGGTTCGGTGAAGCCGGCCTCCTCCGCCGCGCATTTGACGATGCGCACGCGCAGATCGAACCACGCCGCCTGTCCCGTGACCGGATCGGAATTCGAATAACGCTTGCCCTGCGCGTCGGCCAAGGTCTGGTCTCCGATGATGTGATTGAGCAGGAAGCCGCGATTGCTTTCGGCGGCATCGTCTTTCAGCCCCCAGCTGCCGCGTCGCTTGCCGATCGCGTTCCAGGTCCACACTGTGCTTTCGTTCACGCCGTCGACCAGCTTGATCTGCCCTTTCACTTTGCCGTTGATGCTTTCGATCCAGACCCAGTCGTCGTCGGCAAGGGCAAGGCCAGCCGCGGTCCGGTGATGCACGAACAGCCGGTTCTGGCTGGTGATCTGCCGCAACCACGCGTTTTGCGAACCCCAGGAATGGTACATGTGCATGGGCCGCTGCGTCAGCGCGTGCAGCGGGTATTTTTCCTGGTCGACGGACGCTTCCTCGAACGGCATGTACCAGAACGGCAGCGGGTCCATGTAGGTCTCGACGCGCTTGCGTTCGCTTGCGGGCGGCACCACCCGGCCATGACCACGCGCGGCCAGCCGAAAACGCTGCATCGGTTCGGAATAGAGCTGGAAGACGATCGGCTCGGCGTTGGGGATGAAGCCCAGTTGCACCGCGAAGTCGAGATAGGAGCGGTTGGCCATCTTGTAGTAGCGCTGGTCCTCAGTGAAATCGTGGTGCCAGAACCCGCCATTGTCGATGTAGCGTTGCAACTGGTTGGGGTTGACGTCGCCCTTGCCGATCGAGCTTTCGTCCTTGCCGCGCCAACCTGCGAGCGGGCCGATGCCGGGCGTGCGTTCATGATTGACGATGTAGTCGGCATAGTCGCGGTACTTCGGCGAGCCGTCGTCATCGACGAAGCCGGGCAGGCCAAGCCGCGCGCCGAGTTCGATCAGCACCGACTGGAAGGGCCTGACGTCGCGGTCGGGCTCGACGACCGGATGGCGAATGGCGTCGCCCGGCCCGTCGGCATGGCTGATCGGCCGGTCAAGCAGGCTGATGCAGTCATGACGCTCGAGATAGGTGGTGTCGGGCAGGACCAGGTCCGCGAACGGCACGGTCTCGGAGTAGTAGGCATCGGAATAGATGATGAAGGGGATCTTGTAGTTGCCCGCTTCATCATGGTCGGTGAGCATGGCCATGCTCTCGACGGTGTTCATCGAGGAATTCCAGGCCATGTTCGACATGTACATCATCAGCGTGTCGATCGGGTAGGGATCACCGGCCCAGGCGTTACGGATGACTGTGTGCATCAGCCCATGCGCCGCAAGCGGCGAATCCCACGAATAGGCCTTGTCGATGCGCAGCGGCGTACCCGCTTCGTCGACCAGCAGATCGTCGGGTCCACAGACGAAACCGAGCGGCATGCCGTCGAGCGGCGTCATCGGCCTGACATCCTTGCCGCAGGGCTTTGGGCCGGGCGGCGCCGACCTGGGGTAGGGCGGCTTGAAGCGGAAGCCGCCCGGCACGTCTACCGTGCCCAGCAGAACCTGCAGCAGGTGGATGGCGCGACAGGTGTGAAAGCCATTGGAATGGGCCGAGATGCCGCGCATGGCATGCATCGAAACGGGCCGTCCCTTGATCGTATCATGCCGGCGCCCGGCCCAGTCGGTCCATGCCACCGGCAGTTCGATCGCCTGCTCGAAGGCGACGTGGGCCAGTTCGGCGGCGATCCGGCGGATCGTTCCGGCGGCGATGCCGCAACGCTCCGCGACCGCATCGGGCGAATAGCTGACGTCCATGTAGCGGTCTGCGATCAGCTGGAACACGGGACGGCACCTGCGCCCGTCGACCGTGAAGCTGCCGGTCAGTGCCGGCTTTGCATTTGAATCGGCTGCGTTGACGGAGGTCTTCGCCACTCTGTCCCATGCCAGCGGATTGCCGTCGCTGTCGCGCATGAACAGCCCGTCATCGGCCGCGCCCGGCTCCTGGACAACCAGGACATGCGCGTTGGTGTAGCGGAGCAGATAATCGAGATCGACGCGGCCGGCTTTCAAGAGTTCGTGGATCAGCGCGAACACGAACAGGCCGTCGGTGCCGGGCCGGATGCCGATCCAGTCGTCGGCGATCGCATTGTAGCCGGTCCGGCATGGATTGATCGACACCACCTTGGCGCCGCGCGCCTTGAGCTTGCCCAGTCCGATCTTGATCGGATTGGAATCATGGTCCTCGGCAACGCCGAACAGCATGAAGTATTTCGTGCTGTCCCAATCGGGCTCGCCGAACTCCCAGAACGAGCCGCCGATCGTGTAAAGGCCTCCCGCCGCCATGTTCACCGAACAGAAGCCGCCATGGGCGGCGAAGTTCGCCGTGCCGAACTGGCTCGCCCACCAGCCTGTAAGAGATTGTGATTGGTCACGGCCTGTGAAGAAAGCGAGTTCTTTAGGATCGGTCCGGCGGATGTTCGACAGCCGCTCGGTGGCGATCGAGAAGGCCTCCTCCCACTCGATCTCGCGGAACTCACCCGAGCCGCGCGGCCCGGTGCGCAGCAATGGCTTCTTCAGCCTGGCCGGGCTGTAGTGCTGCATGATGCCGGAACTGCCCTTGCCGCAGATTACGCCGCGATTGACCGGATGGTCCTTGTTGCCGTTGATGTAACGGACCGTGCCGTCCTTGATGTGCACATCGATGCCGCAGCGGCAGGCGCACATGTAGCAGGTCGTCTTGGCGATCCTGTCGGAAACATCAGGCGAGGTGTCGACACCGTCGCCTTCATCAGGCGCCCGCGTGTCGGCAAGCGGGCGTTGCGAGGGGGCTGAATTGGCGCCGCGCGGCGGTCCGTGCATCATAATCCCGTGGTGCTCGCGCGGCCAGCGGATTTGGCTCGCGTCTTCGGCCCGGGGCCGCGCATATAATGTTCTTCGGGATGGTAGCGGTCGCCGGCCAGCCGTCGCCTTATATTGCGGCTCCAATGCGCAAGCAGGGATCTGAACCGCCCGATCATGTTGCTCTTTGCGACCTGCAGGCTAATTTTTTCTAACTTCCACCGGAAAAGTAGAATAAAGCTATCGATCCGTCTAATCAGTTGTTCTTGTAAATTCGATCGATATTGGTTCTTAATGCAGGCATGACCCTGGAGCAGTTGCGCATTTTCGTCGCCGTCGCGGAGCGCGGCCATATGACCAAGGCGGCGGAGCTCCTGGGCATTTCCCAGTCGGCCGCGTCGGCGGCCATTCGCGCTTTGGAAGAGCAGCATGGCGTCCATTTGTTTAACCGCGTCGGCCGCAACATCGAGCTGGCTCAGACCGGTCATCGGTTCCTGCCGGAGGCCAAGGCCGTGCTGGAGCGGGCCGCCGCCGCGCGCGATGTCCTGGAACATGTTTCGCAAAC
This sequence comes from Mesorhizobium sp. LNHC229A00, assembly GCF_000502415.1. NCBI lineage: Bacteria > Pseudomonadati > Pseudomonadota > Alphaproteobacteria > Hyphomicrobiales > Phyllobacteriaceae > Mesorhizobium > Mesorhizobium sp. LNHC229A00. The sequence goes on along the minus strand of NZ_AYWQ01000008.1, from coordinate 156,053 downwards.
GGTCGCCGGCAGCCTCTCCATCGCCGCCAGCCTGACCATCGCCAGCTACTGGCTGCCGCGCCGGCTGGCCTCTTTCCACGAGGCCTATCCGGCTGTCAGGCTTAGCGTCACCATCGGCAACACAAGGCAGGTCGAGGCCAGCGTGCTGGATGGAACCGCCGATCTCGGCCTGGTCGAAGGGCGCACCGAGTCCGACTTATTGCGCCGCGTCAAGGTCGATACCGACCGGCTGATGCTGGTCGTTGCCAGCTCCCATCCAGAGATCGCCGAAATGGCGCCGGGCCGCCCCGACATCACCGGCCTCCGCTGGATCATCCGTGAGGGCGGCTCCGGCACGCGTGAGGTGCTGGAGGATCTGGCGCGCCGCGAGGGGATTTCGCTTGCCGACCTCCGGATATTCCTGGTGCTGCCCAGCAACGAGGCGGTCCGCCAGGCTGTCGAGGCGGGTGCCGGCGCGACCATCATTTCGGAGCTGGTCGTCGGGCGCGCGGTCGCCGAGGGGAGCCTGAGAGCCGTGCCGATCGAATTGCCGAAGCGCGACTTCGCCATGATCACCCATCGCGACCGTCAGGCAAGCCTGGCCCAGATGGCGCTGAAGGCGCATCTGGCCGCGGAGGCGAACGGGTCCACGTTGGGCTAGGTTCAGCCGAACTTCCGCTGCGCATCGAGCGCCAGGCCGAGCCCGACCGATCCGAACATATCGCCTTCTATGACGGAAGCCCGCGGCACCAGCGACAGGATTTCCCGCCTTGCCAGCGGGATCGCCGTCGATCCGCCGGTCAGGAACACCGCGGTGATGTCGGAGGGCTTGACCCCGGCGTCGCGGATGGTCCGCGCCACCGTTTCGGTAACCCGCTCGATGTCCCGAGCGATCGTGGCCTCCAGTCCGTCGCGCGTGATCCCGGCGGCGAACGCCGCGCCCGGCAGCTTCACCGCCACTTCCGCCGATGACATGTCGGTCAGCTCTATCTTGGCTTTCTCGACCAGCGCCGCCAGCGCGTGCCCGTAGCGGTGCTCGACGATATGGATGAAGCGGTCGACCAGGTCGGCGCGCACGGCCTCGTAGCGGATCTGGCGCAGATGCGTCATCGCCTTGGCGGTATAGACCAAATTGATGCGCTGCCATGTGGCGAGATCGATGAAGTAGCTGGCCGGCAGATTGCGCTTGCCGTCCTTGGTCGGCGACAGGTACCCGAGCTGTGGCATGACATGGGCGATGCTCAGCAGCCGGTCGAAATCGGTGCCGCCGATATGGATGCCGCGGCTGGCCAGGATGTCGTCCTTGCGATCGGTCGATCGCGCGCGCCCCGGCGAGACCCGCACGATCGAGAAGTCGGACGTGCCGCCGCCCATGTCGATGATCAGCGCCAGTTCCTCGCGTGTCACTTTCTGCTCGTAATCGAGCGCCGCCGCGATCGGCTCGAACTGGAAAGCGATATGCTTGAAGCCTTGGGCACGGGCAGCCTTCTCGAGTTCGCCTTGCGCCTCAGCGTCGGCTTGCGCGTCGTCATCGACGAACTGCACCGGGCGGCCGAGCACCACGCTCTCCACGACGCCGTGGGCGTCCTCTTCCAGCCGCGTTCTCAGATGACCGATGAACAGGCCGATGATGTCGATGAAGCCGATCTGGCGTGCCTTGATCCGCGTCTTCTCGTGGGCGAGCGAACTGCCGAGCACGCTCTTCAATGAGCGCATCAGGCGGCCTTCGATGCTGTCGGTATAGTCGCCGATCGCGCGGCGGCCGAAATAAGTATGGCCGTCCTCGAAATTGAAGAACACGGCACTTGGCAAAGTGGGCTGCTCGCCCTCCAGCAGGACCAGCCGCGCCTTGCCGTTCCGGATGACGCCCACCGTGGAATTGGACGTGCCGAAGTCAATGCCGCCGAATGCCTGATGCATCGCAGCCTCCTGTCATTGTTTCGCGGCGGCAAATCAGCGGCGACGCGTCGCGCTGTCATCCGGATGGCCGGACCGCTCCTGGCGAATGGTATGTGCGTGTTTGCCCTTGGCTGGGAGGCGGCGGTTTATCGCATGGCGTTGAAAAGGGGAACCCCTCTTTTCCCGCGGCATCAATCCTTGCGGAACACCAGCCGGCCGAGCCAGCCCGTCACCATGGCCAGCGATACGGCGAACACGCCGTAGAGGAACGAGTAGTCGTGGGCGACGCGGAAGATCGATTGTTCGAAGCCCGATTTGCGGATTTCGACCTGTGCCGAACTCTCCTTGACGAACAGGCCGCTCTTGAACAGGAATGCGCGCGCTTTGTGCGTGCCGACCGAGACATCAGGCGCCAGCCTGACGGTAGCGCGAAACAGGTTCTGCGATAGGAATTGCACGCCGCCGACATTCTCGCTGTAGAGGCCGGCGGCGGCCTTGCGCTCGCGCAACGCGGCCGTGAATTCCTCGATCGTCGCCGGGCTGTCACCGGCTTCGGCGGGCTGCATATAGAGGTTGGAGGCGCCGAGCGACAGCTGCTTGTAGCTGTTGGGTTCGGTGATGTCCTGCAGCGGCCGCGTCGTCGCGACCGAATAGGACACCGGCACGTTCTCGAAGGTCTCGGAATCCAAATTGACCCAAACCCCCAGCACCCGGTCCTTGCGGCGTACGACCACCGGTCTTGGTGGCCCTTCGAGCACGACGATAACATCGTAACGGCCCTGGCGTGCGACCAGCGGGTCGGGATTTTCCAGCGAACCGAAGATGGTCAGGTCGGCGCCGGAAAAACCGGCGGTGATCGACACCGCGTCGGTGGAAAGGCCGATCTGGATGCCTTCGGTCGGCGGCGTCTGCGCCTTCGCCGGCGCGGCGGCGGTCAGGGACAGGAGAGCGACGGCTACGAGCGCCTTCAGGCCATTCATCAGTTGAGGCCCACGCCGGACAGCGAATAAAGGTTGGGCGGCGTGGCGAACAGATCGGTGGCAAGCCGGATCGCCACCGCCAGCACCAGCAGCGCCAGGAGCGCTCTCAATTGCTCGCCGCGCAGCCGCTGGCCGGCCTTGGCGCCATATTGCGCCCCGGCCACGCCGCCGGCCATCAACAGGAAGGCCAGCATCACATCGACGGTCTGGTTTGTGGTGGCGTGAACCAGCGTCGTATAGGCGGAGGTGAAAATGATCTGGAACAGCGAGGTGCCGATGACGACATTGGTCGGCACTTTCAAGAGATAGATCAGCGCCGGCACCATGATGAAGCCGCCGCCGACACCCATGATCGACGACAGGAAGCCGATGCCCGCGCCAAGCCCGAGCACCGGGATGACGCTGACGAACAGTTTCGACGCGCGGAAGCGCATCTTCAGCGGCAAGCGATGGATCCAGTTGTGCTGGCCGGATTTCTTCAGCACCGGCGCCGCGCCGCTGCGCGTGGCGCGAAGGGCGTTGATGCTCTCGACCAGCATCAGCCCGCCGACGGTGCCGAGCAGCACCACGTAGAGCAGCGAGATGAACAGGTCGAGCTGGCCGAGCCTGCGCAGGAAGCCGAACACATAGATGCCGCCGGTTGAGCCGACGACGCCGCCGGCCAGAAGCACGCTGCCGAGCTTGAAGTCGAGCGTCCCTCGCTTCATGTGCGACAACACGCCGGAGACGGAAGAAGCGATGACCTGGTTGGCGCCGGTGGCGACCGCGATCGCCGGCGGGATGTTGTAGAAGATCAAGAGCGGCGTGATCAGGAAGCCGCCGCCCACCCCGAACATGCCCGACAGGAAGCCCACCGCGGCGCCCATGGCCAGCAGCACGAAGACGTTGACGGAAATTTCCGCGATCGGGAGATAGATGCCCACCCGTCTGTCTCGATCAGTTTGCCTGTCGGCGAATAAAGCCGCTGCGGGCACTATCGCATCGAAAAGCCAATTTTCTCTTGCGCCGACGCGGCAGCGGGATCAAACCCCGCCACCGCGCCGAAACAAAAAACAACTCAATCAGTTAACAGGCAAATGTAAGGCAAGGGCGTCGTGGAAACGACGCTTCTGCCGTTATTTGCGCGCCAGCAATGCCTTGACCAGCTTCTCGTCGACCGTGCCCGTCGCCGGCAGCTTGTTGTCGGTCTGGAAAGCGATGATCGCGTTCTTGGTCTTCCCGCCCATCACCCCGTCGGCGCCGCCGGCGTCATATCCGTTCTTGTTGAGGATGAGCTGGATGTTCTTGACCGCCTTCTCCATGTCGATGCCGGCGGTCGTCTGCGGCGTGCCTTCCTGCCAGGATTCAGGAATGTCCACCGAATTGGCCGCCGCGTTGAGCGGCTTGGCCTTCCACAGTTCGGTCGCGGCGCGCGCCCGCTCGAGCTGCTCGGGCCGCAGCGCGTTGGCGATCTCGTCGCGCTTGGCCGCGGCATCCTTGTCGCCGGTCTTGGCGACGAGCGCGAACCATTTGTAGGATTCCTCCAGGTTCTGCTTCATGCCGACGCCCTTGGCGGCGAGGATGCCAAGATTGAACTGGCTGTCCTTGACGCCGAGGTCGGCGGCCGCCTGGAACCAGTGCGCGGCCGATTCATTGTCGGTTGCACCGTCGGCGGCCATGGCGAACAGCACCGCCAGATTGTGCATGGCGCTGGCGTTGCCCTGCGCGGCGGCGAGCTGGTACCAGGTCTTCGACTTCTTGATGTCGCGCGCGACGCCGATGCCCTTTTCGTAAAAATTGCCGATGCGGTATTCGGCCGGCGCGAAGCCGAGTTCCGCCGATTTCTCATACCATTTGGCGGCAGCCGGCATGTCTTCCTTGACGCCGCGCGACTCGGCGTAGCGTGAGCCGACCTCGAACAGCGCCTTGGCGTCGCCACCGGCAGCGGCGTCACGCAAGGCGGCCGGGCCGGCATCGGACGGAATGTCGAACTTGGTCGCGGCTGTCGCCGCCGGCTTGTCCATGGGCGCAACGGCGCCGGTCATGTCGTTGGTCGTCGCCGCGGTCGCCCCTGGCGCGGCAGGGGCCGCTTGGAGATCGGCATCCGTCGCCTGCGTAGTGCCGGCGGCCGGTGCCGGATCCGTCATGCCGGGGGCAGCGGTCATCGGAGCAATCGCCGCCTGTGCGGCCGAAGCCATCGCGTCGGGAGCGGCTGCGCTCGGGCCGGAAGCCATGCTCGATCCGACCGGCGAAGCGGGCTCGGCCGTGGGCGCTGTATCCGGCGTCGCGTTCGTATCAGACGGCATGGCCATGACGGTCCGCGCCGCCATATCGTCCTCGCTTGCCGGCGCGGATTGTTCGGCCTGCCTGGCCGGACGGGCCGGCGCGCTGTCCATCGCCGTCGGCTGAACTTCGACCTTCGGCTGGCTGGCGGTATCGAGAGATGCCGTCTGAACCGGCTGCGGGCCGACGATCGGGGATGCGTCGTTGCTTGCCACCTGGGCGGGATCCGAAAGGAACGCCTTGCCGAGCTGCAGGCCGGCAAGCGCCAGCATGATCGCTGCCGCTGCCATCAGGATCGGCTTGCGCCGCGCCTTGAGCAGGTCGCCTATCCTGAGCGCCTTGACCGGGCCTTTCATAGTCGACTGGCGCTTCAGGGCGTCGGCCTCGGCCGCGGCCGCCTGCGCAGCGCGCCGGGCGGCGGCGATGAAATCCGATTTCGCCGCGTCGCTGTCGCCGAGCTTTGCCGGTTGTCCGCGCTCGTCACGCACGCGCTTCATGATGGCATTGAGGTCAGGCGCGCCGGAGCCGGGCTCCAGCGGACGGTTGGCGACTTTCGGGTCGAGCGGCTCGTCGAGATCGACACTCGGGATGTCGGCGCTCGGCGCCGAGCCGGCCAGCGGCGGAACATCCGCCGCCTTCTTGCCCTTGAACGCCCGCGCCAGTCCGCCGAACATCGACTTGCGGCCTGCGGGCTGGTCATTTCCGGCGGTGGTGTCGGAGCCAAGTGCGGCCATCGCGGCGGCGGCGGCGGCTTCCGCCGGCGAACGCGTGCCCGTTCCAACGTGCAGTGCGGGCTCGCCGGGCTCGGTGCGGAATATGGCCGCGGCACGCGCGTCCAGATCGGCCATGTCGCCGGTCAGCGGCAGCGGCTCGTCCATGGTCATGGATGGTGCGTTCACGGCCATCTTGGGCCGCTGCACGCCACGCCAGCCGCTCGGTTCGATCGAGGCCGCGTCCAAGAGTTCGCTTACCGCTTCGGACGGGTCGCTGGTTTCCAGCGAGCCCAGCCTGTCGACGATCTTGAGCAATGTGTCGTGAATTGCCTCGAAGGTCCGCGAATTGCGCTCGTCGGAACGCCGCGTCAGCGTCTCCAGGGTCTTCAGATCCTGGGCGAGGCCGGATACCGCGGCCGTATTGGTGCTCGTTCCGGCCAGCGAGCGCACCGCGTTCTCGGCCGCCTCACGTGCCGCGCCCAGGATGGAATCGCGGGTCCCGGCCAGCGCTTTTTCGATTTCGTCGAGGCGCGGGCTGATGTCCTCGAAGTCCGGCAGCGGCGTGCTGGGCTTGGAAAGATGCGCCGACAGGCCGGCGACCTGCGCCTCCAGGCTGCGGATCAGCGCCGGATCGATGCCGGCTACCTGGGCCGCCGAAGCGTCCAGCCGGCTTGAAATATCCTCGAGCCGGCTTTCCAGGCCCCGGATCGCCGCCTCGCCGGCGGGATCGGGAGCGCGTGTCTCCATGCGCTTGGCCAGTGCGGTGAAGCGAGCGTCGATGGCGTCCATGATGCCGGCGCTGTCGACCTGCGGCATGCTGCGCTGGTCCAGCCGGTCGGCAACCTCGTCCAGCCGGCGCTCGAGATCGCGAAACAGCATGTTGCCCTGTTCGATGGCGTCGCCCTGGCGCCGCTCCATCATGCCCGATAGCACGTCGAAGCGCTGCTCCAGCCCATGGAAGATGTAGTCGGCGTCGGGCATGGCCGGCGCTTGATCAATCTTGTCGGCGATCAGCGCGATCTGCTTGGCGAGCCGTTCCATCGCCTGCTCGGGCAGGTTGGCGCGGCCGGCGAGGTCGTCGACCCGGCTCGACAGCGTGTTCAGCCGGTCGATCACGACATTTGCGGGACGGTCCTGCGCTACTTCCTCGATCTGCTGGGCGAGCGAGTCGATCCGCTTCTCGATGCGTTCGATGGCTTCGTGGTCGACTGAATTCGCCTGTGCGGCGACTGTGGAGGCGACGATGGCGCGGGAAATCTCGTCCAGCCGCTCGTCGATCATGGCCAGCGTGCCGCCGCCGCGATTTTCCTGCTGGCTGGCGAAATGGTCGACCGCCCCGGCCAGCGTGCGGACCTTCTCCTCCAGCGATCGCAGGGACAGCGATTCCGGCAGGTTGTTGACGGCGTTGCTGATCTGCTCCAGCCGGTCGGTCAAGGCGGCAAGGGCGGGGTCGTCGGAGCGTTTGCGCTGGTCGGCGTCGACGCGGTCCTCGAAGGCCGTCCAGCGGCGGTCGAACTCGTCCCAGCGGCGGTCGACCTTCTGCACGCTCTCCTCGCGCGCCAGCGTGTCGAGCGCGGCCTTGACCTGTTCGAGTTCCAGTCGCAGCAGGTTGACGCTCCTGTCGTCGCTCTTCTCCGACAGCGATTTGATGGCGCCGGAGAGCCGCTCGAATTCCACGCCGAGTTCGGCGCTGCCCTTGCCCGATGTCCCGGACTTGGCGTTCGACTGGAAGGCGCGGTCGATGTCCTTGCGCAGCGCGTCGAATTCGCGCTGCAACCCTGAAGTCACCTGGTGACGCAGTTCCTCGCGCATGCCGCGCAGTTCGCCGGCGATCTTGCCGACCATGGCGACGCTGTCTTCCTGGCCGCGCACGCGGTCGATGTCACGCGCGATCGCCTGATAATTCTGGTCGAAGGGTGCAGGCGAGGGCGTCGGGTTGTGTGCACGCGGTGCCGGCTGCGGATCCTCGTACCAGCGCTGCTGGGCCGTCGGCTGCGTGGCGGGATAGCGCGGGTCGGAGGCGGGGTAACGCGGTTCGGCGCCATATTGGCGAGGAGCGGGTCGTGCCGTCGCGTCCTCGCGCGTCTGCCCCAGGCGCTGTTCCAGCGTCTCCAGCGAGCGGTTCAGCTGCTCGAGCGTGGTCTGCGGCTTGCGCTGCCTGCCGGCATTGAGTGTATCGAGGTAGGACCGCTTGCTGTTCATCGGTGCGTCCGTCTTTCAGATTGGCCGGCTTGCGGCCAGCTCCCCAAGTCCCTGCCGGAACGAGGCGACCGCGCTTTCATGCCACGGTGGAAGACAAGCTTCCCGGGTTTCCCCGCGCTCCGAAAACCGTGAAAATTCGATACAGGATAACCACGGGTAGCCGACACGCGCACATTTCGCCCAACGTGGTAAACAACGCGTTAACCAAGCTTAAGAAGTTGCAAGGAAGTTGGCTGACGCGACTTCCGGTGCGGCATAAAGCACCGTTCTCAGAACGCCCTTGCGTCATGAGGCGGCTACCGGTATAGAATTGACGTAAACGTAAATGGCGCATCAACTGCGCTGTTTACGATTTGTTTGTAGAAACCACGGCCGGAAGCACGCCCCCGCTTCCAGTCAGGCGACGCATGGTCCGGGACCGCGACGCCACCAGACGGGGAAGCCAGTGACCATGAAGCTTATCTCGGCCGGCGAGACCGCGGCCAATACCAATAATGCAACCGTTGAAGCCGGCGAGGATCTCTCCCGCATCGGCGAGATGGCCAAGAAGTACGGCGTGACGCTGCGCACGTTGCGTTTCTATGAAGACAAGGGCCTGCTCAATCCCCAGCGCGACGGTTCGACCCGTCTCTATACGCGCCGCGACAAGGCCAGGCTGAAGCTGATCCTGCTCGGCCGCAAGGTTGGGTTCTCGTTGCGCGACGTCAAGCAGATGATGGACCTCTATGATCCGACCGGTTCCAACACCAAGCAGTTGCGGCTGGCGCTGGACAAGTCGGAAAAGCAGCTCGCTCGCCTGCAGAAGCAGCGGGCGCTGATCGACGACGCCATCAATGAGCTCGGCGGCTCGATGTCGGCGGTGCGTCAGATGCTGGCCGAGCGTTCGGCGCCGCAAGCGAGCGTCGCGAGCTAAGCCGCCCTCCGATACTGTCGGACCCTTCACCATAAAGCCGCGTGGCCATGCCGCGCGGCTTTCGCTGTCTGGCCTGCCTGCTTCGCGCTGGCTTGCGCATTGCAGTTGCGCCAAGCTCACTACGCTCGTGGCGACAGAAATCTCGCCGCGCCGGAAACATTGACGTTTACGCAAACGTCAATATTTGCTATTGCGGCTTCGACATTGGCCCGCTTGCCGCGCCCGGCTTGATTTCGGGGTCAATCCGCATGGTGGAGGAAAAGCATGCCGATCTACAGGGCCCCGGTCCAGGACACGCTGTTCGTGCTCAACGAGGTGCTCGGTTATCAGCGCTATTCGAACCTTCCCGGATTCGCCGACGCGACGCCTGACGTGCTCGAGGCAATTCTCGCCGAAGGGGCCAAGCTCGCCGAGAATGTCATGCATCCGCTGAACCGTGTCGGCGACATGGAGGGCTGCGTGCGCCACGACGACGGCTCGGTGACCACGCCCAGGGGCTTCAAGGAAGCCTTCGACCAGTATCGCGAAGGCGGCTGGATGGGCCTGGCGGCCCCCGTCGAGTTCGGCGGCCAGGGCCTGCCCTATGCCGTGCACACGGCGGTGGCTGAATACATGGTGTCGGCCAACATGTCGCTGATGATGTATCCGGGCCTGACGCAGGGCGCGATCGCCGCCATCATCACCCACGGCACCGACGAGCAGAAGGCGACCTGGCTGCCCAGGATGGTCGAGGGCAGCTGGACCGGCACCATGAACCTGACCGAGCCGCATTGCGGCACCGATCTTGGCCTGCTGCGCACCAAGGCGGTGCCGAACGGCGACGGCACCTACAGGATTTCAGGCCAGAAAATCTTCATCTCGGCCGGTGAGCACGACATGTCGGACAACATTGTCCATCTGGTGCTGGCCCGCATCGAAGGCGCGCCGGAGGGCGTCAAGGGCATTTCGCTGTTCATCGTGCCCAAGCTGAAGCTCGACGCTTCGGGCAATCCGGGGACGAGAAACACCGTCTCCTGCGGCTCGATCGAGGAGAAGATGGGCATCCACGGCAACTCGACCTGTGTCATGAATTATGATGAGGCCGAAGGCACGCTGCTGGGGGAGGCCAATGGCGGCCTCAAGGCGATGTTCACGATGATGAACGAGGCCCGCCTCGGCGTCGGCCTTCAGGGCCTCTCGCTGTCGGAGATCGCCTACCAGAATGCCGCCGCCTATGCCAAGGACCGGTTGCAGGGTCGCTCGCTGTCAGGCCCGAAGGCGCCGGACAAGAAGGCCGACCCGATCATCGTTCATCCCGACATTCGCCGCTCGCTGATGACCATGAAGGCGTTCAACGAGGCCGGCCGCGCGCTGGCGCTGTGGACGGCGATCAAGTCCGATATCGCGCACCGCTCCGCCGACGACAAGGACCGCCAGGCGGCCGACGACTACACCGGCCTGATGACGCCGGTGGTCAAGGGCGTGCTGACCGACAAGGGCTTCGACCACGCCGTCATGGCGCAGCAGGTGTTCGGCGGTCACGGCTATATCGAAGAGCACGGCATGAGCCAGTTCGTGCGCGATGCCCGCATCGCCATGATCTATGAAGGCGCCAACGGCATTCAGGCGCTCGACCTCGTCGGCCGCAAGCTCGGTCTGAACGGCGGCCGCGCCATCCAGGCCTTCTTCAAGGAGGTCGGCGAATTCTGCGAGGAAAACCGCGCGGACGAAAAGATGGCGCCCTTCACCAAGGGTCTGAAGAAGGGCCTCAACGATTTACAGGCGGCGACCATGTGGCTGCTGCAGAATGGCATGGCCAGGCCCGATAATGCCGGTGCGGCCTCGACCGACTACATGCATCTCTTCGGCCTCGTCGCGCTGGGCTACATGTGGGCGCGGATGGCCAAGGCGGCACAGGGCAGGACGGATGCCAACGGCTCCCAATCTTTCTACGATAACAAGGTGGTGACGGCGCGCTTCTTCATGGAGCGGATCATGCCGGAGACCTCGGCGCACCTCGCCCGTATTTCGAGTGGTGCCGATGCGCTGATGGCCCTGCCGGCGGAAGCGTTCTAAACTCCGTCTCGCTAGCCTTTCTGTCTGTCGATACGCGGAGGAAATCGTGGCGACAAATCCCGCCGAAGTGCTCTCTTTGCCGAAACCAGCCTGGGCGGCCGACGAGGTCGGCATGCTCTACGACATGGCGACCCGCTTCATGTCGGAGGAGATAGCGCCGCGCTACGACGAGTTCGAGAAGAACGAGATGGTCGACCGCGAAAGCTGGCTCAAGGCTGGTTCCGCCGGCCTGCTCTGCGCGTCCATGCCGGAGGAATATGGCGGCTCCGGCGGCACCTTCGCGCATGAGAGCGCCATCATCGAGGCGATCGGTCATGTCGGCGTCGACGGTTTCGGCATCGGCCTGCACAATTCGATCGTCGCCCCCTACATCCTCCATTACGGTTCGGAAGAGCAGAAGAAGAAATGGTTGCCCAGGCTCGCCACCGGCGAACTGATAGGCGCCATTGCCATGACCGAGCCCGGCGCCGGTTCCGACCTGCAGGGTGTCAAGACCCGTGCCGAGAAGGATGGCAACCAGTACAAGATCAACGGCTCCAAGACCTTCATCACCAACGGCCAGCTGGCGAACTTCATCATCGTCGTCACCAAGACCGATCCGGAGAAGGGCGCCAAGGGCACCTCGCTGATGGTCATCGAGACCGAGGAGGTCGAGGGGTTCGAACGCGGCCGAAACCTCGACAAGATCGGGCTGAAGGCCAACGACACGTCGGAGTTGTTCTTCAACGACGTCCGTGTGCCGACCTCCAACCTGCTCGGCCATGAAGAGGGACAGGGGTTCGTCCAGTTGATGCAGCAATTGCCGCAGGAGCGTCTGCAGATCGGCACCGGGGCGATCGCCATGATCGAACGGGCGCTGGCGCTGACCATCGACTACGTCAAGGAGCGCAAGGCCTTCGGCAAGGCGATCATCGATTTCCAGAACACACAGTTCAAACTGGCCGAGTTGAAGACCGAGGCCACCGTCGGCCGCGTCTTCTACAATGACTGCGTCACTCGCCACATCAATGGCGGCCTCGATCCGGTGACCGCCTCGATGGCCAAGTACTGGCTCTCCGACCTCCAGGGCAAAGTCGTCGACGAATGCCTTCAATTGCACGGCGGCTATGGCTACATGAATGAATATCCGATCGCCCGCATGTTCCGCGACGCCCGCGTCCAGCGCATCTATGGCGGCACCAACGAGATCATGAAATTGCTGATCGGACGCTCGCTCTGAGCAGCTTTTCAGCGAACCCAGGGAGCATGAAAATGACCGAAGCTTATGTCTATGACGCCGTGCGTACGCCGCGCGGCAAGGGCAAGAAGGACGGATCGCTGCACGAAGTGCCGGCGGTGCGGCTCGCCGCCAGGACGCTCGAGGCCCTGCGCGACCGCAACGGGCTGGACACTGCAAACGTCGACGACATCATCTTCGGCTGCGTCGACCCGGTCGGCGAGGCGGGTTCCGTCATACCGCGCGCCGCAGCCTTCGAGGCCGGCTACGACACCAAGGCACCTGGCATGCAGATCTCGCGCTTCTGCGCCTCCGGCTTGGACGCCATCAATTTCGGCGCCGCCAAGATCGCGCAAGGCGCCGATGAAATCGTCATTGCCGGCGGCGTCGAATCCATGTCGCGCGTCGGCATGGGCATGTCCGGCGGCGCCTGGTTCATGGATCCTTCGGTAGGCCTGCCCGGCTGGTTCGTGCCGCAAGGCATTTCGGCCGACCTGATCGCCACCAAATACGGCTTCTCGCGCGACGACGTCGACGCTTACGCGGTCGAGAGCCAGAAGCGCGCCGCGAAATCCTGGGCCGATGGCCGCTTCAAGAACTCGGTCATCCCGATCAAGGACCAGAATGGTCTCACCATTCTCGACCATGACGAGCATATGCGGCCATCGACCGACATGCAGTCGCTTGCCTCGCTCAACCCGTCCTTCGTCATGCCCGGTGAAATGGGCGGCTTCGACGCGGTGGCGGTGCAGAAGCATCCGGAGGTCGAGGAGGTCAACCACGTCCACCACGCCGGCAACTCGTCCGGCATCGTCGATGGCGCGGCGGCCGTGCTGCTCGGCTCGAAGAAGGCCGGCAAGGCGATGGGTCTCAAGCCGCGCGCGCGCATCCGCACCTTCGCCAACATCGGCTCCGAGCCGGTGCTGATGCTGACCGGCCCGGTCGACGTCACCGAGAAACTGTTGAAGCGCGCAAAGATGAAGCTGTCGGACATCGACCTGTTCGAGCTCAACGAGGCCTTCGCCTCGGTGGTGCTGCGCTACATGCAGGCCTTCGAGATCCCGCACGACAAAATCAATGTCAATGGCGGTGCCATCGCCATGGGCCATCCACTCGGCGCCACCGGCGCGATGATCCTTGGCACGGTGCTGGACGAACTCGAGCGTCGTGACTTGACCACCGCGCTGGTCACCCTGTGCATCGGCGCCGGCATGGGTACCGCAACCATCATCGAACGCGTCTGACGGGGAGAGAACGATGAGCTACACCAATTTCACCCTCGACATCGACGCCGATGGCATCGCGTTGGTCACCTGGAACAGCCCGGACCGCTCGATGAACGTCTTCACCGAAGAGGTGATGCGCGAGTTGAATGCCATCGTCGACAACGTGGCCGGCGACGCCGCCATCAAGGGCGCGGTGATCACCTCCGGCAAGGACACCTTCTCCGGCGGCGCCGACATCACCCTCTTGCAGAAGATGCTGACCACCTTCGCCACGGACAAGGCCAAGGATGTCGAAAAAGCGACCAAGGCGCTGTTCGACAACGCCGGCATCATGACCGGCCTGTTCCGCAAGCTGGAGACCTGCGGCAAGCCATGGGTCTCGGCGATCAACGGCACCTGCATGGGCGGCGCCTTCGAAATGTCGCTCGCCTGCCATGGCCGCGTCGCGGCCGACTCCGACAAGGTCAGGATGGCACTGCCCGAGGTGAAGATCGGCATCTTCCCCGGTGCCGGTGGCACCCAGCGTGTGCCGAGGCTGACCGACCAGCAGCAGGCATTGCAAATGCTGACCTCCGGCCAGACCCTGTCGCCGCAGAAGGCGAAGGCGATGGGCCTGATCCATGAGATCGCCGAACCCGCCAAGCTGGTCGAGACCGGCAAGGCAATGATCAGGAACGGCCTCAAGCCGGTGGCGCCGTGGGACGAGAAAGGTTTCAAGCTGCCCGGCGGCCCAATCTATTCGGCGGCGGGCGCCAATCTGTGGCCGCCGGCCATCGCCATCCTGCGCCGCGAGACCCATGGCAATTACCCCGCCGCCGCGGCGATCCTGAAATGCGTCTATGAGGGCCTTCTGGTGCCCTTCGACACGGCGCTCAGGATCGAGCAGCGCTATTTCACCGAGATCATGCAGACCAAGGAAGCGGCGGCGATGATCCGCTCGCTGTTCGTGTCGCTGCAGGAACTGAACAAGGGCGCACGCCGCCCGGCCGGCGTGCCGGACACCAAGTTCAAGAAGATCGGCATCCTTGGCGCTGGCTTCATGGGCGCGGGCATCGCCTATGTCACCGCCAAGGCCGGCATTCCGGTGGTGCTGCTCGACCGGGACATGGAGGCGGCCGCAAAGGGCAAGGCGCATTCCGATGGCCTGATCTCGGATCAGGTCAAGAAGGGTCGTGCCAAGCCCGAGGACAAGGACAAGCTCTTGTCTCTGATCACGCCGACGGCAGACTATGCCGACCTCGCCGGCTGTGATCTCGTTGTGGAAGCCGTGTTCGAGGATTCCGCCGTCAAGAAGGCCGCTACCGAACAGGCGGAAGCCGTGTTGAAATCGTCGGCGATCTTCGCCTCGAACACCTCGACCATTCCGATCACCGGCCTCGCCAGGAATTCGGCGCGGCCGAAGAATTTCATCGGTATCCACTTCTTCTCGCCGGTCGACAAGATGATGCTGGTCGAGATCATCCTTGGCAAGAAAACCGGCGACAAGGCCCTTGCCACCGCGATCGACTTCGTGCGGGCCATCAAGAAGACCCCGATCGTCGTCAACGACACGCGCGGCTTCTACGTCAATCGCTGCGTGCTGCGCTACATGTCGGAAGCCTACAAGATGCTGATCGAAGGCGTGCCCGCGCCGATGATCGAGAATGCGGCCAAGGCCGCCGGCATGCCGGTCGGTCCCTTGGCGCTGACCGATGAGACGGCCATCGACCTTGCCCAGAAGATCATGAAGCAGACCATCAGGGATCTCGGCGAAAAGGCCGTCGACCCCAGGCAGATGGCGCTGATCAACACCATGGTCGACGATCATGGCCGTTTCGGCCGCAAGAATGGCAAGGGTTTTTACGACTACCCGGCCAAGCCGGCCAAGAAGAAGCTGTGGCCCGGCCTCAAGGACCTTTATCCGCAGCTCGCGGCCGAGAAGGTCGACTATGAGGAGCTGCAGCAGCGCCTGCTGGTCACCATCGCGCTCGAAGCGGCGCGCGTGATGGAAGAGGGCATCGTCACCGATCCACGCGAGGCCGATGTCGGCTCGATCCTGGCCTTCGGCTTCGCGCCCTACACCGGCGGCGCGCTGTCCTATATCGACGGCATCGGCGCCAAACAATTCGTCAAGATCGCCAGGGCGCTGCAGAAGAAGTATGGCGCCGAGTTCAAGGCGCCCAAGCTGCTCCTCGACATGGCCGAGAAAGGTGAGACCTTCTACGAACGCTTCGATCCCTATGCCAAGGGCGATGTGAAGCAGGCAGCCTGACAGAGCGTCATGTATGTCTGGGCGCGCATGACGCGCATGCTGGCCACGGCGCGAGGCCGTGGCCCTTACATGATGGGCGGTGAAGGTCGGCTGGCCTTTCGCTGCCTGCCGACCGACATCGACTTCAACGCCCATCTCAACAATGCGCGCTACATGATGCTGGCCGACCTTGGCCGCGTCGACCTGTTTGTCCGCGCCGGCCTCATCACGCTGGCGAGGAATAATGGCTGGGCGCCGATGATGGGCGGGCTGCAGGCCGTCTACGCCCGCGAGATCCGGCTGTGGCGCCGCTTCGAAGTGGTGTCCTCGATCGAGACATGGGAAGGCACCCAGGTCATCGGCAAGCACCGCTTCGTCCTCGACAATGGCGAGACCGCCGCCCTGGTCATGACCACGGCCGGTGTCTACGACCGCAAGGCGCGCCGCTTCCTCGACATTGACGCGGTTGTCGCCGCACTTGGCCGTGCGGTGAACCCGCGGCCACCGACCGAGGCGGAACGCATTTTCATGACGTCGCACCAGGGACTGCGCGGCCTGGCCAAATCGTCCGGCTGATCAACCCGATCGACTTTCCCAAACCAAGCGCGGGCTGGTACATTAGGTATCGCTAACATGATGTTGGCGGAGGAGTAATCATCATGCGTATGATGCTGAGAGTTTCCATCCCGGCCGAGGAAGGCAACAAGGCGATCAAGGACGGCAGCATGGGCAAGGTCATCGAGCAAACCTTGTCCGATCTCAAGCCGGAGGCCACCTATTTTACAGCTGAGGGTGGTTGGCGGACGGCCTACCTTTTCCTGGAGGTAAAGGACAGTTCGGACATGCCCTATGTCGCCGAGCGGTTCTTCTTCGCTTTCAATGCCACCGTCGAGCTGATCCCTGTGATGAACGTCGACGAGCTCAAGAAAGGCCTCCCGAGGGCGATGGCGGCATTAGCCGGATAGCGGCTTCGGCCATGACACTGTGCCGTCGTTGCGGCACACCGTTTTGTTCGTGATCCATCGGCCGCGCTGGTGGACAACGCAGCGGTTGCGCGTTAGACAGGAAGAGGCATTTTTTCCTGTTTCGAAGGAGAGCACGTCATGCTCTCGCACGACCGAGTCTGGGCTGCCATCGATGCTCTTGCCGAGCGCTATTCGCTTTCGGCTTCGGGTCTGGCAAGGCGCGCGGGACTTGATTCAACCGCCTTCAACAAATCGAAACGCCTCTCGTCCGACGGCCGGCCGCGCTGGCCTTCGACCGAATCGCTGGCCAAGATCATCGAGGCGACGGGCGCTTCGCTGGACGAATTCACCGGGCTGATCGAAGGCCGTGGCGCATCGCCCGCCAGCCGGCGCGCGGTGCCGCTGCTAGGCTTTGCCCAGGCCGGCGCTGGCGGCTTCTTCGACGATGCCGGCTTTCCGGCGGGGCAGGGCTGGGATCTCGTCGAATTGCCCGCGCAATCGACCGAAAGTTCCTATGCGCTGCAGGTCCAGGGCGATTCCATGCTGCCGCTCTACCGCAACGGCGACGTCCTCATCGTCGAGCCGGGTGCGGCCACCCGCAAGGGTGATCGCGTCGTCGTCAAGACCACATCGGGCGAGGTGATGGCCAAGGTGCTCGAGCGCCAGACAGTCAAGTCGATCGCGCTGGTCTCGCTCAATCCGGAGCATCCGGACCGCGACATCCCCATGCGCGAGGTCGAGTGGGTGGCGCGGATCGTCTGGGCAAGCCAATAGGTGCGACGGGTGCGACTTCCTCATCTTGTCCTGGCGGTTTTGATGGTCCCGGCGATGGCGGCGCTGGTCGTTGCCGGCGGGCGCACGTTGAAAGGCAGCGAAAGCACTGTTGCGGTGGATCAGATCGATCCCAGCGCCGACACTACCGCTGAGGCAGATAGGAATGCGACGCCCGAGGAACCGTCCACCTCAGCAATTCGAGCACCCGCGCAACCGCCAAAGCCGGCGGTGCATTCGCGGGCGATCGACCCGGACGTGGTCGCGCCGCCGGAACTGCCCACCGGCGACCTCGAGCGGGTCGAGCCCCGTGCGCCGTTGAGCAAGCTGGCGCTCGCCGTGCCGCCCGCGCCGAAAATGCCCGACGACTGGAACGGCACAAAGCTGTTCCAGCCGGTCGCTCCGGCCGCCGGCCTGATCGAGGCGAAGGGCTATTCGGTCGCGATCTCCGGCATCGACGTCGTCAGGCAGGACGAGACCTGCACCACCGACGGCAAATCCTGGCCGTGCGGTATCCGCGCGCGTACGGCATTCCGTGCCTTCCTGCGCGGCCGTGCGGTGGTTTGCACGGTGCCGCCTGAAGGCGGACGCGATCGGGTCGCGGCGGAGTGCCGGATCGGCAAGCATGATGTCGGGCAATGGCTGGTCGAGAACGGCTGGGCGCGTGCCGCCAAGGACGGGCCCTATGTCGAGGCCGGTGACAAGGCACAAAGCGCCAAGAAAGGCATTTTCGCGTCGGGGCCGAATCTTGCCGGCATCTCGGCGGTGCCGGCCGCACCCGCCCCGGCGCCCCAGGCGCCGGGTTCGATCCTGGAGGAGGACGGCGGCGTCCTCAAGCCAGCTGACCAGCCAGCGCCTTCTGAATGAGCGAGCGGGTCTCCGCGACGCCATAGAGCGCGGCAAACGAACCGAAGCGAGGGCCACGCTCCTGGCCGATCAGCACCTGGTAGATCATCTGGAAGAAGGCGCCTGAAACACCCGGGCCACCTTCCGGACTTTGCTTGGAATGATCCTGGTAGCGTTCGATCTTGCGCGCCACGTTGAGCGAAGCGTTCTGGATCGCTTCGCTGCTGGCGCCCGCCGGCAAGTCGCCAAGTGCCTTTTCCAGGCCCACCAGCGCTTCGCGCTCGACCTCGTCGGCCGGGCGAAAGGTTTTCGACGGCCTCACGAAATCGTCGAAATAGCGGATCGCATAGCCCGTCAGCCGGTCGAGCTCGGGATGGGTCGCCGGAGTCACGCCCGCGACATGGCGCGAGATGAAACCCCACAGCACATCCTTGTTCTGCGCATTGGAGGCGCTGACAAGGTTGAGCAGCAACGAGAACGGCACCGGCATGTCGACGGCGGGCGGGTTGCCGTCATGCATATGCCAGACCGGATTACCCAGCCGCTCCTTCCACTCCTGGCGGGGATAGGCGGCGAGGAAGGTGTAATATTCGTCCACGGCCCGCGGGATGACGTCGAAATAGAGTTTCTTGGCCTGCCGCGGGCGCTGGTACATGTAGAGCCCCAGGCTCTCGGTCGGTGCATAGGTCAGCCATTCGTCAATGGTCAGGCCGTTGCCTTTCGACTTGGAGATCTTCTGGCCATTCTCATCGAGGAACAGTTCGTAGACGAAATGCTCCGGCGCCCGCCCGCCCAGTATGTTGCAGATGCGGTCATAGACCACTGCATTGGTCTGATGGTCCTTGCCGAACATCTCGAAATCGACGCCGAGTGCCGCCCAGCGCATGCCGAAATCCGGCTTCCACTGCAGCTTCACGCGGCCGCCGGTGACCGGCAGCGTGGTTTCGGTGCCATCATCGTCGAAGGTGATGGTGCCGGCCTTGGCGTCGACTTGCTTCATGGGAACGTAAAGCACGCGCCCACTCTTTGGCGAGATCGGCAGGAAGGGGCTGTAGGTCGCCTGCCGCTCAGGTCCGAGCGTCGGCAGCATGACCGCCATGATCTGGTCGTAGCGTTCGGCGGCGCGCAACAGCATCGCGTCGAAACGGCCTGACTTGTAGTACTGCGTCGCGCTGGCGAATTCGTAATCGAAGCCGAACGTGTCGAGGAAGCGGCAGAGCATCGCATTGTTATGGTCGGCGAAGCTCGCATAGTCGCCGCCGAAGGGGTTAGGCACCGATGACAGTGGCTTGTGCAGATATGGCTCGATCGCTGCGCGATCCGGCACGCTGTCGGGTATCTTGCGCATGCCGTCCATGTCGTCGGAAAAGCACAGCAGCTTGGTTGCGACCTTGTCCTGCGTCAGCACGCGGAACGCATGGCGCACCATCGAGGTGCGGGCCACTTCGCCGAACGTGCCGATATGCGGCAGGCCCGACGGTCCATAGCCGGTCTCGAACAGGATCGTTTCGGGGAAGTCGGCGCCCTTGTAGCGCTCGATGATCTTTTTGGCTTCCTCGAACGGCCATGCCTTGCTCTCGGCCGCGGCCGTCAGCAGTTCGGGATTGAGATCGATGATGTTTGATCCCGCCATGTCACAGTTTTCCAGATTGTATCCCGGCAATAGCCGCAAAAGTGCATTTTCAACCGGTCTCTAGGCGTGCGTGGCCGGAGCGTCAACGCGTCGGGCGCTTTTTCCTTGCCGCCTCAGGCTCCCCTTCCTACGTTCGGGGCCCCGTTCAAGGAGTAAAGAATGCTTTCGCCCACCCCGCACGAAGCCCTGATCTATCTGATGGTCATCACTTCGGCCTCCGACCGGGACATGACCGATGTCGAACTGGCCAGGATCGGCGAGGTTGTCCGCTCGTGGCCGGTGTTTGAGGATTTCAAGCAAGACCGGCTGGTTGCCGTGGCGCAGGCCTGCCAGACGATGCTGCATGAGAAGGGTGGGCTCGAAGGTGTCCTGACCCAGGTCTCGGAGGCGCTGCCGGACCGGTTGCGCGACACTGCCTATGCCGCGGCTTTCGAAGTGGCCGCCGTCGATCTGGAGATGCGGCTGGAGGAAGTGCGGGTGCTGCAGTTGATCCGTCGTAAGCTCGATCTCGACACGCTGACCGTGGCGGCCATCGGCCGTGCGGCCAAGGCAAGGCTGCGAACTCTGACCTGACGAGGTTACGGCCGGATCAGAAAAGCTGACCGGAACCGGATCAGAAGAAACTGACCGGACCGGATCAGAAGAAACTGACCGGGCCGGATCAGAAGAAACTGACCGGGAAATAACGCAGGTAGAATTCGGCAAAGGTGCCTTTCATCGAAATCTCTTGCAGAGCGTAGTCGAGGGCCGCGGCCAGCGCCGGATTGTCCGCTCGCGTGGCGATGGCCATGCCGGTGCCCAGATATTCGGGCGCCAGGTAGGGGCCGCCGGCAAAGCGGCAGCAGCCGGCGGCATCGGAGCCGCCGAGCCAGAAGGCGAAGCGCATGCCATCGCCGAAGGCCGCGTCGATCTTGCCGGCCTTGAGGTTGCCAAATAGGTCTTCCGGCTTGTCGAAGGGGACGACCTGGACCGTGCCGAAATAGTCGCGCAGCATGCGTTCATGGGCCGAGCCCGATATCACGCCGACGCGCTTGCCGTGCAATTTGTCGAAGAGCGGTTCCGCCAGCGCCTTGTTCTTCGGAGTGATGAAGCGCGCCGGGAACTGCAGGTAAGCGCGCGAGAAGGCGTATGTCTGGCGCGACTGTGGCGTTGGGGCAATGCCGGCGATAACAGCTTCTCCTTCGCCCCTCTCAAGGGCGCCTTGAAGCTCCACCCAGGGCAAGGCCTGGATCTGACATTTGTCGACGATGCCGAGTTCCACGCAGATAGCGCGGGCCAGGTCGATATGGAAACCGGACAGCTTCCCCGCGCCGTCGAGAAAATTGAAGGGCGGAAAATCCGTGGTCGTCAGGAACCGCAGCCGCGGCAGCGCCGCAAGGTCCGGCTTGGGAAGCCGCTCCTTGGCATCCCACAACACCGGCACCTGCGGCTCCGCCGCGCCCGCGCCGGAAACCCATGACAATGCGGCGATGAGCGCCGCTGCCAGGACATGGGACCTCCATTGGAACGCCACGATAGAACTCCGCCGCACCCGTGCTCGTGCCGGTTTTGGTACGAAAACGGTACGGGCACAATGCTTTTTGATTTCAACGCTTCGATTTCAGGATATGGTTCGGCCGGTTTGCAAACAGCGGTGGCTGCCCTGGTGGGAATACCAGGGTCGAGAACCACAACCGGAAGCGGGCGCTTTGCAATCCGTGGTCGGTGGCGAAGTGCCGGGAAGGCGCGGACCATGGACTTAATGCATGAGGCAACATGGGGTTGATGTTGCGATGGGTCAGTTCGATCGAACGCTGGAATACATAGACCAACTGCAGCACGCCGGAACGGCGGCCGCGGTCTGCGAGAAACTGTTGGGCGTAACATCGGAGTTCGGCCTGACCGCGCTGATGGCCGGAACCGTTCCGCAGCCGGGCACACCGACGGGCCAGCAGAAGCAGCATGTGCTGCTCTGCGACTGGCCGGTCGAATGGCTCGAGCGCTACGTGACGCGCAACTATGTCGATCACGATCCCGTCGTCAGTCACATGAAACAGCTGCAAGCGCCGTTCCAGTGGCGGGAAGCCGCCCAGGGCATCCGCATCGACAAGAGCAGCGGCGAAGTAATGGGCGATGCCGGCGCCTTCAAGTTGCGCGACGGGCTGGCCTTTCCCTTGATCACGCTCGACGGCGAAATCGTCATGGTGTCGCTGGGGGGCGAGGCCGTGGAACTGTCGGCGGCCGAGTTCGGCCTGGTCTCCCTGGTCTCGACCTATGCCGTCGGCCGCGCCATGCAACTCCACACCATGGCGACCACGACGATCGACCACATCGAGCTGACGCCGCGCGAACGCGAATGCCTGCAATGGGCTGCCGTCGGCAAGTCCGAATGGGAGATTTCCCAAATCCTCGGCATCTCCGAGCACACGTCGGAGAAACATCTTCTTAACGCCAAAAGCAAACTCGGTGCCGTCAACCGGGTCCAGGCAGTCGCCGAGGCGATAAGGCGCGGCTACATTAGCTAGGTCGGCCGTGCAGGCCTAGAACTTCTCGCCTACGTGATCACGCAATTTTCGCATCAAAGCACGGCCGTATCTTCCCCTGAATCACAGGAGACTACGGAATGCTTTTTTGTCTTACGACCCAAGAATTGATGGAACGTCCCGACCTTTGGGAGGCCGTCCATCGGCTGCGCTACCGGATATTCGTCGAGGAGATGGGGTGGGAGGACCTTCGGCGCCCCGACGGATTTGAGGTCGACCAGTTCGATCATGAGGAGGCGGTGCATCAGATCGTCATCAGGGGCAATGAAGTCGCGGGCTATCAGAGGATGTTGCCGACCACACGGCCGCATTTGTTGACCGAGGTGTTGACCGATCTCTCCGAAGGAACGCCGCCGGCGGGTCCCAACATCTGGGAGTTGACCCGCTATGCGGTGGCTCCGGGTTATCGCGACGGCCGGCGCGGCGTCTCGACCGTCGGCACGGAATTGATAGCCGGTTTCGTCGAGTGGGGTCTGAAGCGCGGCGTCGACAAGGTGATCATCGAGTTCGAGCCGATGTGGGTGCTGCGCGCATTGCAACTGCACTTCCTGGCGACGCCGCTCGGCTATCAGCGCACCTATGGCAGCCAACAGGTCGTGGCGACGCTGCTCACCTTCAACGAGCACACGCTGGACGTGGTGCGTTCGCGCCGCAATCATCATGCACCCGTCCTGGCCAGGGGATATCCCGACATGTTCGGTCAAAGGAGGGCGTCATGAACGCGCATCCGCAACCAGAACTGCGCGGCCACACGCTGATCGTCACCGTGTCGTCGAATGACGGCCGGCCGGTGCTCGACCGGAGGGCCTATGAGAGCCTTGCCAGGACGTTCCATGAAGCCGCCGAGAATGACCAGGTGCGGGTCGTCGTGCTGCGCGGCCTAGCGGGCTGCTTCTGCCTTGGCGGTGACTTTTCCGAATTCCTGGATGCCGCCAAGCACCAGAAGCTGATCGCCGCCGTCACCGACATGTTCCGCATGCTAGCGACGTTTCCAAAGCCGATCCTGGCCTGTGTCGACGGCGATGCCGTCGGCGTCGGCTGCACCATCCTGTTCCATTGCGACATGGTGATCGCGTCTGAAAAAAGCACGTTCCGGGTGCCGTTCGTCGATTTCGGCCTGGTGCCGGACGCGGCAACCAGCATCCTGGCGCCGCAGAAGCTCGGTTATGCCGGTGCTTTCCGCTTCTTCTGTCTCGGCGACACGCTTTGTGCCGAAGACGCCAGGGCGCTCGGCCTCGTCGCCGAGATCGTCGCGGAAGGCAGCGTCGAGGAAGCGGCGCTTGGCCGAGCCAGGCAGTTGGCAAAGAAGCCGGTTGCCGCTTTGCTGCAGACACGCGGCCTACTCAAGGGGAACACCGCCGCCCTATGTGAGCGCATTGATGAGGAGATATCGCTGTTCCAGCAGGCGCTGCAGGACGACGCCACGTTGCGACGGTTGCAGCGGATCGCCAGGCTGGCTGCCTGAGCCATCGCCCGGAATGCTGTGCCGCGCGGACGATCACGCGGCACAGCAGGTATCAACTTTCCTTGCCCAGGAATGACGGCCCTTCGCCGATGATCTTCTTATCTTCCTTGCCGATAACGTCGAGATCGCGCCCCTCATAGGGCAGCGACAGGAGGATGCGGCGCATCACCGCCAGCCGCGCGCGGCGCTTGTCGTTGGCCCGCACGATGATCCATGGCGCGAACTCCTTGTGGGTGCGCTCGAACATGGTGTCGCGCGCCTTGGTGTAATCGTCCCACTTGGTGATGCCGGCAATGTCGATCGGCGAGAACTTCCAGCTCTTCAGGGGGCTGTAGCGGCGATCGTGAAAGCGTTCGAGCTGCGTCTCCCGGCCGATGTTTAGCCAGAATTTGAAGAAATAGATGCCGTCATTGACGATCATGCGTTCGAAATGCGGCGTCTCGTCGAGAAACTTCTCGTGCTGTTCGGGGGTGCAAAAACCCATCACCGGCTCGACGCCGGCACGGTTGTACCAGGAGCGGTCGAAGGTGACGAATTCGCCCGCTGTCGGGAAATGGTCGGCATAGCGCTGGTAGTACCATTGCCCCAGTTCCGTCGGGGTTGGCTTGGTCAGCGCAACGTTGCGCGCCGTGCGTGGGTTGAGATACTGGCGCAGCACGAATATCGTGCCGCCCTTGCCGGCAGCGTCACGACCCTCGAACAGCGCCATCATCCGCTTGCCGGTCGCCTGCAGCCATGCCTGCGCCTTGACGAGCTCGATCTGCAATTTCTCGAGCGTCTCGTCATACTCCTCGCTCTTCATCTTCTTGTCGTAAGGATATCCGCCCGCGGTCAGCTTGTTCTCCTCGACCCAGTCCGGAAGCTCGGGATTCTCGATATCGAACTCCCGTTCCTTGCCGCCGATCCTGATTTTCAGCGGGCCTGCGCTTGGCGTTACCGAATTGTCCTTGGCTTTTTTCATGCAGACGAACCCTTCTAAGTGTCTGGACTCATGCTATTGGGAGCCACTGCAGCGCCGCGCCTCGTTTGGACGCGCAAAGGAGGCTGTAGTACTTTTGATTTGCGGTCCAGCGGAAGTTTTCGCCGCCGTGTGACCGGTGGAGGCTGGGCGCGCGAATGACCGAGCTGGGCGCAGAGCAGAAAGGCACGGGGCAAGCTGTGGCCGCTCGGCTGTGGCACAGCCGCTGGCTGCTTGCGGCCGGTGTCGTGGCGGTTCTGATCGCCTTTGGCTTCGCCGGCATTTCCGCCTACGTGCTGGTACCGGCGCTACTCCTGCTGCCGGCCGCGGCAATATTGCCGGTCACCAGTGCCCGCCATTCCGCGGGGCATGCCGCGGTGATCGAGGCGGTTGGCTTGCAGCGCCTGTCCGGCGAATATCTGGCGGCTGCGGTCGCCGATCCGCTCATCATCTTCGACCACGCCGCCACCATCGTCCACGCCAACGCCGCCGCCTTTGCAGCCTTTGGCGGCATCGCGCCCGGCATATCGCTGCCGCTGAAATTCCGGGCGCCTGAAATGCAGGCACTGCTGGACAGTGTGCTGTCGGGCACCGTCGCCTCGGATGTCGTCGACTACACCGAGAAACTGCCTGTCGAACGGGCCTACCGGGTCAGCGCATCCTCGGTCGGGCATGGCACCGATCTTTATGTGCTGGTTTTCAAGGACCAGAGCGAGGCGCGGCGTATCGACCGCATGCGCGCCGACTTCATCGCCAATGCCAGTCACGAATTGCGCACCCCGCTAGCCTCGATCGCGGGCTTCATCGAAACGCTGCGCGGACCGGCCCGCAACGATCCGGCGGCGCGCGAGCAGTTCCTCCAGATCATGCAGAACCAGACCGGCCGCATGGCGCGCCTGATCGACGATCTCCTGTCGCTGTCACGGCTGGAGATGAAACCCTATCTGCAGCCGGGAACCGAAGTCGATCTGCGCCAGACCGTCGACAGCGTCATCGATTCGCTCGGCCCGCTCGCCCGCGAAAACAATATCGTCATCGAGCGCGATTTCGCCAAGGGGCCGCTCGATGTGCCAGGCGATCGCGACGAGCTGTTCCAAGTGTTCGAGAACCTTTTGGAAAATGCCTGCAAATACGGCCAGTCGGGCGGCCGTGTCCTGGTGTCGATCGCGCGCGGCGATGATGGTCCCGAACCTGGCATCGACGTCACGATCAGGGACTTTGGTCCCGGCATCCCCGAGGAACACATCCCGCGCATCACCGAGCGCTTCTATCGTATCGATGTCGAGACCAGCCGGACCCAGAAGGGCACGGGGCTTGGCCTGTCGATCGTCAAGCACATCCTGACGCGTCACAACGCCAGGCTGACGATCAGGTCCGAGGTCGGCAAGGGCGCCGCCTTCTCGGTCCATTTGCCGGCACACTGATACTGCCCTAGTTTTCCACGGGGCCGTTTCTTTTTTCTGTCATCCCGCTAGCGTATCAGCGGGGATTCGAGGAAACGACTCAAAGACAAGATCCCGTGGGAAGGCATTTCATCCATGCAGTCCGTTCACATTGTCAGCGCCTATGACGAGGAACTGAAATATCTTTCGAAGCGCATCGCCGCGATGGGTGGCCATGCCGAGCGCATGGTCGAGCAGGCGGTCGCCGCCCTGGTCAATGCCGATCCGGGGCTGGCCCAGAAGGTCATCCGAGACGACGCCGTCCTGGACGAGGGACAGCGTGAGATCGACGACAAGGCGATCATCATCATCGCCAGGCGTCAGCCGATGGCGACGGACCTGCGCGAGATCGTCGGCGCCATCCGCATTTCGGCCGACCTCGAGCGCGTCGGCGACCTCGGCAAGAACGTCGCCAAGCGGGTGGTTGCCGTTACCGACGGCCGGCAGCCGACCAGCCTGTTTCGCGGCCTGGAGGCTCTGGCCAATTTGGCACTGACCCAGCTGAAGGAAGTGCTCGACGTCTATGCGTCGCGCTCGGTCGACAAGATCGGCTTCGTGCGCGACCGTGACGACCAGATCGATGCCATGTACACCTCGCTGTTTCGCGAATTGCTGACCTACATGATGGAAGATCCGCGCAACATCACGCCCTGTACGCATCTGCTGTTCTGCGCCAAGAATATCGAGCGGATCGGCGATCACGCCACCAACATCGCCGAGACCATCTACTATATCGTCACCGGCGACCAGATGCCCGCCGACCGGCCCAAAGGCGACAAGACCGACAAGATCGGCCTCCCCGAGGCGCTGCCGGTGAAGTGAACGCACATCCCCTCGAACGCTTGATCATATTGCGCTAGACTATCCCGAGATAAGCTTGCCGGTTCCCCAGGGAAGGCAACGCTTTCGGGAGGCTGCGATGGAATATGTCCGAGAGTTCAAATCCTCGCCGCCGACATCAGGCATCATCGCCTGCGGCGTCTATACCGCCGGGCGCCGCATCGCCGATATTCCGATCGAGGAAGCCGGCGAATGGGCCAAGAAATCGGGACATGTCGTCTGGATCGGGCTGCTTGAACCCGACCGCGAACTTCTGCTGCGCGTCAAGGCGCAGTTTCATCTGCATGAGTTGGCGATCGAGGATGCCGAGCATCCGCACCAGCGGCCAAAGATCGAGCAATATGGCGATGCGCTTTTCATCGTCGCCCGCACGGCGCAGCTGATCGACGGGCGCGTCACCTTCGGCGAGACACATCTGTTTGTCGGCTCAGGCTACATCGTCAGCGTCAGGCACGGTCCTTCGACATCCTATGCCGTCGTGCGGCAGCACTGGGAAAGCTGCCCGCACTCGCTGGCCAAGGGGGAGGATTTCGTCCTCTATGCCATTCTCGACTTCATCGTCGACAATTACATGCCCGTGCTCGAGCAGATCGAGGACGAAGTCGAGGCAATCGAGGACAAGGTCCTGCTGAAGCCGATGACCGGCCCCGACATCGAACGCCTTTACATGCTGCGCCGCGACCTCCTGCGCCTGCGGAACGCGGCATTGCCCCTGGTGGAAGTCTGTCGCCGGCTGACCAGCGCCGACCTGCCGCAGATCCATTCGGCCATGCACCCGCTGTTCCGCGACGTGACGGACCACATCCGTACTGTCCAGGAGAAGATCGACAGTCTGCGCGAGGTGCTGGCCTTTGCCTTCGAGGCCAGTCTTCTGGTCGGTCAAAGCCAGGAAACGGCGATCTCCAAGAAACTCGCCTCATGGGCGGCCATCCTAGCCGTGCCTACCGCATTCGCCGGCATCTACGGCATGAACTTTACCGACATGCCGGAGCTGAAGATGGAATATGGCTACCCGATGGTGCTGGCCACCATCGCGCTGATCTGCTGCTTCCTGTATTGGCGCTTCAGGAAGAACGGCTGGCTGTGAGGAAGTCAGTAGTCAGTAGT
This sequence comes from Mesorhizobium sp. LNHC229A00, assembly GCF_000502415.1. Classification (NCBI taxonomy): domain Bacteria; kingdom Pseudomonadati; phylum Pseudomonadota; class Alphaproteobacteria; order Hyphomicrobiales; family Phyllobacteriaceae; genus Mesorhizobium; species Mesorhizobium sp. LNHC229A00. Next base: position 127,829 of record NZ_AYWQ01000008.1, on the reverse strand, counting down.
CAGTAGTGGGAGCGGTTATTTCCGCACCACTCACTCCTCACTCCGCTTATCGGTTCCGCCGCCGCTCCGCCGCCGGCTGGAACGCCACGCGGGCATGGTATTTACAGTAGGGACCGGTTTCAGCGGCTTCGTTGCCGCAGAAGTTGAAGTCCTCCGAAAGGGGATCGCCATTCGGCCATTTGCAGGTGCGCTCGGTCAGTTCGACGAGCTGCAAATGCCGTGAGATCGGCACCACGACGTTCTCGACCGGACGGATGTAGTGCCGCGCCACCGGTTCGGCGTCGAATTGCGTCTGAAGGGCCGTCGCGCCGATCGAAGTCGTGACGTGGCGTGCCGTGCTTGCGGCGCGCGCCACCGATTTCTGGACGGTCGATCCCTGCGTCACCTTCTTCTGGCGCGCCGGCGTCGCCGTTGCGCGACCGCGACCCGACAGCTTCAGCCGGTGCACCTTGCCGATGACGGCATTGCGGCTGACTCCTCCAAGCTGCGCAGCAATCTGGCTTGCGCTCAGACCCTCCGACCACAGTTTTCTCAAGAGTTCTACCCGCTCGTCAGTCCAGTTCATGACCGCGCTCCTCGTAAGCGTGCGGCAATCAGAATCCATTCCCGACCCAGCACCACTGCTGGGACAGACACCACATATATCTGGTGATTAGGTCCGCCGCACGAAATCTAGTTATTTCTCGACTACAACTACTCTATGCGCTGACTCGGTGACAAGAGTCCCAAGTGCAACACGAATCGGTTTTTTCGGTTTTCCCCAACTTGCCCGGTCGTTCATGAGCCGGCGTTGCGTCGGAGGGCTTGCCGCGCGCCACTAGGCGACGTTTTCGTTGACTTCATGGCCGAAAAACACGATAAGCCGCAGAAGGCCGCCGCTTTGGCGGCTTTTTTGATTTTCCGGTACCGGAGACGCATATAATGAGCGGTTCGGCGCTTTACGAGACCTTTGCTCGCGCACCCCTGGCCTTCGACCATGGGGAAGGCACTTGGCTGGTTACGGACAAGGGCGAGCGATATCTCGATTTCGCCGGCGGCATCGCGGTCAATTCACTTGGCCATGGCCATCCGCACCTTGTCGCGGCCCTCACCGAGCAGGCGGCGAAACTCTGGCACGTCTCCAATCTCTATGAGATCCCGGGGCAGAGCAGGCTTGGCGAGCGGCTGGCTGATGCCACCTTCGCCGACAAGGTGTTCTTCACCAATTCCGGCGCCGAGGCGCTGGAATGCGCGATCAAGACGGCGCGGCGATACCACTTCGTCAAGGGAAATCCCGAGCGCTTCCGCATCATCACCTTCGAAGGCGCCTTCCATGGCCGCACGCTGGCGACCATCGCGGCAGGCGGCCAGTACAAATATCTCGAAGGCTTCGGACCCAAGGTCGAAGGCTTCGACCAGGTTGGCTTCGACGACATCGATGCCGCCGAGAAGGCGATCACGCCCGAGACCGCCGCGATCCTGATCGAGCCGGTGCAAGGCGAGGGCGGTATCCGCCCAGTACCGACACAGTCGCTCAAGCGGCTGCGGCAGCTCTGCGAACGGCACGGCCTGTTATTGATATACGATGAGGTCCAATGCGGCATTGGCCGTACCGGCAAGCTGTTCGCGCATGAGTGGTCTGCGGTGACGCCCGACATCATGGCGATCGCCAAGGGCATCGGTGGCGGCTTCCCGATGGGCGCCTGCCTTGCCACCGACGAGGCCGCCGTCGGCATGACCGCCGGCGTGCACGGCACCACATTCGGCGGCAATCCGCTGGCAATGGCGGTCGGCAACGCCGTGCTCGACGTCGTTCTGGAAGACGGCTTTCTGGAGGATGTCCAGCGCAAGGCGCTGCTGATGAAGCAGGGGCTAGCCTCGATAGCCGACGAATTCCCAGAAATTGTCGAGGATATCCGGGGCACCGGGCTGATGCTCGGCCTTAAATGCGCGATGCCCAACGGCAAGGTAAACATGGCGCTGCGCGACCAGCATTTGCTGGCCGTTCCGGCCGGCGACAACGTCATTCGCCTGCTGCCACCGCTCACCGTCACCGACGCCGAGATTCACGAAGCGCTCAACCGCATCCGCGCCGGCGCCAAGGGCCTGTCGGAGGCGATCGCCTCCGCCGCCGCGAAGTAATCCGGAACCATTCCTGATGTCAGTTCGCCATTTCACCGATCTTTCCACCGTTTCCGAAGGCGATTTGCGCTTCATGCTGGATGATGCGGTAACGCGAAAGGCGCGTCTCAAGGCCGGCGAGCGGACCAAGCCGCTCGAAGGCAAGGTGCTGGCCATGATCTTCGACAAGCCGTCGACGCGCACGCGCGTTTCTTTCGACGTCGGCATGCGCCAGCTCGGCGGCGAGACCATCATGCTGACCGGCACCGAGATGCAGCTCGGCCGCTCCGAAACCATCGCCGACACCGCCAAGGTGCTGTCGCGCTACGTCGATGCGATCATGATCCGCACCACCTCGCATGAGCGGCTGCTGGAACTGACCGAGAATGCCACCGTTCCGGTGATCAACGGCCTGACCGACGACACCCACCCGTGCCAGCTGATGGCCGACATCATGACCTTCGAGGAGCATCGCGGTCCGGTTGCCGGCAAGACGATTGCCTGGACCGGCGACGGCAACAATGTGCTGCACTCACTGCTTGAGGCCTCGGCACGGTTCCGCTTCAATCTCAACGTCGCCGTGCCCGAAGGCAGCGAACCGGCGCAGAAGCATATCGACTGGTCAAAGGCGCATGGCGGCCAGCTCTATTTCACCCGCTCGCCCGAGGAAGCCGTCGACCAGGCCGACTGCATCGTCACCGACTGCTGGGTGTCGATGGGACAGGAACACCGTGCTCGCGGCCACAATGTCTTCTCGCCCTATCAGGTCAACGCGGCGCTGATGGCCAAGGCCAAGCCGGATGCATTGTTCATGCACTGCCTGCCGGCCCATCGCGGCGAGGAAGTAACCGACGAGGTCATCGACGGGCCGCATTCGGTGGTCTTCGACGAGGCCGAGAACCGGCTCCATGCCCAGAAGGCGGTGCTTGCCTGGTGCCTCGGTGCTTAGAGTGTTTGGGTGCTTAGAGCGTCTTGGTGCTTGAAGTGTCTTGGGCGCCCGAAATGCCCAGGCGCTTGATCTGCGGCGGCGCGATGCCTATCTGCGCCGCATCACGCAAATCAAGCGCGTTTGGACGCATGTGCCCACCAGGGCCGCATGGCCGCGCCCTGGAGCTTTGTCATGTTGGAAAGCCATCAAGTGACTGAACATCATCCCAAACTCGGCGAGTTCGGGTATGCCGGCGACGATCACGTCGTTCCCTTCGAGGTCGGTCCGCTCGACGTGCGCGGCCGCACGGTCCAGCTTGGGCCGATGCTCGACGCCATCCTTGGCCGCCACGATTATCCCGAGCCGGTCGCCCGCCTGCTGGCGGAAGCCTGTGTGCTGACCGTTCTGCTCGGCACCTCGCTTAAATTCGAAGGCAAGTTCATCCTGCAGACCCGTACCGACGGGCCTGTCGACATGCTGGTCGCGGACTTTTCCACGCCCTCGGCACTGCGCGCCTACGCACGCTTCGATGCGGATCGGCTCGAAGCACTGGTCGCCGCAGGTGAGACGTCCCAGCAGACGCTGCTTGGCAGCGGCGTGCTGGCGCTGACCATCGACCAGGGCGCTCATACGCAGCGTTATCAAGGCATCGTCCAGCTCGATGGCGAAACGCTGGAAGATGCGGCACGCACCTATTTCCGTCAGTCGGAACAGATCCCGACCGATATCAGGCTCTCGGTCGCCAAGCTGCTGACGCCCGGTGTCGGCGGCGCGCGCGAGCAATGGCGCGCCGGCGGCATCCTGGCGCAGTTCCTGCCGCAATCGCCCGAGCGCATGCGCATTCCGGACCTGCCGGGTGGGGACGGCGATCCGCGCGAGCAAGTCCACGATCCGGCCGATAATTCCTGGCAGGAACTCCTGGCGTTGCTAGGCACCATCGAGCCGACCGAATTGATCGACCCGACCATCGGCGCCGAGCGGCTGCTTTATCGCCTCTTCCATGAGCATGGCGTGCGCGTCTTCGGCGGCGTTCCCGTCGCCGACCAGTGCTCATGCTCCCGCGACAAGATCCGTGGCATCCTCGAGGGCTTCTCCGCGCAGGAGATCAAGGACAGCACCGAGGATGGCGGCATCCATGTCGCGTGCGAATTCTGCTCGACGCAGTACGACTTCGACCCAGCCGAGTTTGCGGCTCAGTAAAGCCTTTCCTTCTCCCCGTTCCGCGGGGAGAAGGTGCCCGAAGGGCGGCTGAGGGCAGCGTGACCGTCGGCCCTCAGTTCACCGTGCGCCTTGTCCCCGGCAGATCGAGCGAGAAGGCTGGGATGGCGATGTCGAACGTCTCGCCGCGCTTGTTGCGCATCGTGTAGCGTCCGACCATGATCCCGGAGGGTGTCGAGAGCGGGCAGCCGGACGTGTACTGATAGCTGTCGCCGGGATTGAGTTCCGGCTGGTCGCCGACAACGCCCGGCCCGCGCACCTCCTCGACCCGGCCGGCACCATCGGTGATATGCCAATAGCGCGACAGAAGCTGCACGAACTCGTCAGACTGGTTGTCGATCGTTATCTGATAGCCCCAGACGTAGCGGTTCTCCTGGGGATCCGAACGATCCTCCAGATAGAACGGCCTGACCTGCACTTCGATGTTGCGCGTCACGGCGCGGTACATGAGCGGCTCCAAAACAATCCGACGACTTTCGACGCTCGCGGTGAGCAGGTCAACGTGCGCGTCTTGTCGCGCCTGGGATTGAAACGCAGGTGCCGGCAAAGAATGTCATTTAAGTGACACACGACAATGGTGGTGTGCGCGAACCGGGCGACTCGGCCCTCTGTCGAACTGTTGAAAACGGCCGCGACGCGGGCCGACTTCCGGAGTGACCAGATCTCGATGGAACTCACTCTCATATCCGCCTCGCTTTCGACCGCACTCATCCTCTCAAACGCTGCCAGCATCCTGCTTGCCGCTTCACAGCTGAAACGGCGCGCCACGATCGCCCCGCCGGCGGGCAGATCGCCGGCGGTGTCGATTCTCGTCCCGTCGCGCGGCGTCGAGCCCTTCACACGTGAGACGCTGGAACGCGCCTTCGCGCTCGACTGGCCACGCTACGAACTGATCTTCTGCGTCGCCCATGCCGACGACCCGGTGGTCAAACTGATAAACAGGGCGATTGCCCGGTTTCCGCAGGTGCCGGCCCGGCTGTTGATCGGCGACGACCGTGTCAGCGCCAATCCCAAGCTCAACAATTGCGTGAAAGGCTGGGAAGCGGCGCGCCACGACTGGGTCATTCTTGCCGATTCCAACGTTCTGATGCCTAGGGACTACGTCGAGCACATGATGGCGGCGTGGCGGCACGGTACCGGCCTTGTCTGCTCGACGCCGATCGGCTCCAGGCCAGATGGTTTCTGGGCCGACGTCGAATGCGCCTTCCTGAACACATTGCAGGCCCGCTGGCAGTATGCCGGCGAGGCGCTCGGCCTCGGCTTCGCGCAGGGCAAGAGCATGCTGTGGAACAAGCCGATGCTGGACGCCAATGGCGGCATCCGCGCGCTGGCCGCCGAGATCGCCGAGGACGCCGCCGCGACCAAGCTGGTGAACGGCCTCGGCCTGCGTGTCAACCTCGTTGCGGCGCCCTTCGAGCAGCCGCTCGGCCAGCGCACGTTTCGCGAGATCTGGTCGCGCCAGGCCCGCTGGGCGCGCCTGCGCCGCGTCACCTTCCCGCTGTTCTTCGCGCCCGAGATCCTGACTGGTGCGGCGGTCCCGCTGGTTCTTGCGCTGGTTGCGGCGGGGAGCGCCGGCGTCAGCCTCTGGGCGACCGCGATTGCCGTGCTGGCGGCGTTCTATCTTCCGGAATGCGCTCTGGCCCTGGCCAAGGGTTGGCACGTCTCGACGCGCATGATCGCGGCGACGGTCGCGCGGGACGTCATGCTCCCGGCCATCTGGGCGCGCGGCTGGCTCGGCGGCGCCGTCGACTGGCGCGGCAACGCCATGACCATCCGGACCAAGACGGCGGAGCTGGAGGAGACGCCGTCGAGCGCCTGATTGCTGCTGACGACGCTGCCTGGACGAAACCTATTTGGCGGCCTTCAATGCTTGCGCGATATCTTCCAGCAGATCGTCCGTATCCTCCAGGCCGACCGACAGCCTGAGCGTACCGGGCCCGATGCCGAGTTCGGCGCGGGCCTCGTCGTTCAAATTCTTATGGGTGGTCGTCGCCGGGTGGGTGATCAGGCTCTTGGCATCGCCCAGATTGTTCGAGATCAGCACGATGTCGAGGGCGTTCTGCAGGGCGAAGGCCGCCGGCTTGCCGCCCTTGACGTCGAGGCAGATCAGCGTCGAGCCACCCGACATCTGCTTCTTGACGATATCGGCCTGCGGGTGGTCGGCGCGGCCGGGATAGATGACGCGGGCGATCTGCGGCTGCTCGGCCAGGAAGTCGGCGATCTTGCCGGCGCTCTCGGTCTGCTGGCGCACGCGCAGCGGCAAGGTCTCGAGGCCCTTCAGCAAGGTCCAGGCGTTGAACGGCGACAGGCTGGGGCCGGTGTGGCGGAAATAGTCGTGCAGGTTCTCGTCGATCCACTTCTTGTCCGACAGGATGACGCCGCCCAGGCAGCGGCCCTGGCCGTCAATATGCTTGGTGGCCGAGTAGACGACGATGTGCGCACCAAGCTGCAATGGCTTCTGCTGTAGGGGCGTGGCGAAGACATTGTCGACGACCAGCCGCGCGCCGATCGAATTGGCAAGCGAGGCGACGGCGGCGATGTCGACGACCTCGAGCGTCGGGTTGGTCGGGCTCTCCAGGAAGAACAGCTTGGTGTTCGGCCTGACCGCCTTTTCCCAATTGGCGATCTCGGTGCCGTCGACCAAGGTCGCCTCGATGCCATAGCGCGGCGCCAGTGTCTCGACCACCCAGCGACAGGAGCCGAACAGCGCGCGCGCCGCCACGATGTGGTCGCCGGCCTTGACGCTGCACAGAAGGGCAGCCGTCACCGCCGCCATGCCCGACGCCGTGGCGCGCGCGTCTTCGGCGCCTTCAAGCGCGCACATGCGCTTTTCGAACATGTCGACGGTCGGGTTGGCGTAGCGCGAATAGATGAAACCAGGCTCTTCGCCCTTGAAGCGGGCTTCGGCGGCCTGCGCCGTCTGATAGACATAACCCTGGGTCAGGTACATCGCCTCGGAGGTTTCGCCGAAGCCGGAACGCAGGGTTCCGCCATGCACGAGTGCCGTCTGAGGTTTCCAGTTGCGCTTCTTGGTGCTCATCGCTTTGTTCCAGACACAAAAAAACCGGCCGCGAAAGTCGCAACCGGTCCATACGGCCTTGCGGCCCGACGGTCCTTTAGCGACTTGTTTAACGTGGCTGCAAGCCGACCGGCCAAATCACCACGGGATAACGACCCTTTAGACCCGCGCCACGCTTGCGTCAATTGCCGGCTTCATTAAGACGTTTGTACCAAGGCAGGTTCCGCAAAAGTGCCCGGCGGTTTTGCGGCAAGAACCTGCAACAAACAAGAACCTGCAACCAAAGAGACCAGTCTTGGGGCGGAGCCAGACTTTGCGGCAGACAGGCATTCTTCCCGATCAGGACATTTCGGCGCTGTTCCGGTCCGGCGCGCTGAAGTCGCAGCGTGCACTCGATGCCGACCAGATCCAGCCGGCGAGCCTTGATCTCAGATTGGGCGAAAAGGCCTGGCGGGTTCGCGCCTCGTTCCTGCCCGGTCCCAACCACAAGGTGTCGGAAAAGCTCGATCGGCTGCAACTGCACGAGATCAGCCTGACCGAAGGCGCGGTCCTCGAAACCGGCTGCGTCTATATTGTGCCGCTGCTCGAAAGTCTGGTCCTGCCGGCTGACATTTCGGCCTCGGCCAATCCGAAGAGCTCGACCGGGCGGCTCGACATCTTCACCCGCGTCATGACCGATCGGGGCCACGAGTTCGATAAGATCGCCGCCGGCTACAACGGTCCGCTCTATCTCGAGGTCAGCCCGCGCACCTTTCCGATCATCGCGCGCACGGGTTCGCGCCTGTCCCAGATACGCTTTCGCACCGGCAACGCGCTGCTCTCGGAAGCCGAGTTGCATGACCTGCATCGTGCCGAGATGCTGGTCGCCACGGAGCCGCCAAACATTTCCGGCGGCGGCATCGCGCTGTCGATCGACCTCAATGGCGACAAGGATGGGTTGGTCGGCTATCGCGGCAAGCACCACACCGGCCTCGTCGATGTCGACAAGCGCGCCGCGCAGGACGTCCTCGACTTCTGGGAACCGATCCACAAGAGCCGCGCCGGCGAACTGGTGCTCGATCCGGACGAGTTCTACATCCTCGTCAGCCAGGAAGCGGTGCATGTGCCGCCGCTCTACGCCGCCGAGATGACGCCGTTCGATCCGCTGGTCGGCGAGTTTCGTGTCCATTATGCCGGCTTTTTCGATCCGGGTTTCGGCCATTCGGCGGCCGGCGGCACCGGCAGCCGGGCGGTGCTCGAAGTGCGCAGCCACGAAGTGCCGTTCATCCTCGACCACGGCCAGATCGTCGGCCGGCTGGTCTACGAGCACATGCTGAAGCGACCACAGGCGCTCTACGGCACCGATCTCGGCTCGAACTACCAGGCGCAGGGCCTGAAGCTGTCGAAGCATTTCCGCTCCGTGCGATGAGGTCGAAGCTGCCGATCTCCCTCTTGTGGGTCCTTGTTGTGGGAGAGATGCCCGGCAGGGCAGAGGGGGCGCGAAGGATTGCGACGGCGTGACTGGAACCTATTGCTAGATCAGCGGGAGAGCGCCCCGCTCTGGCTTGCCGGCCATCCCCACGATGGGAAATCACCCGCTCATGGCTTCAAAGCGCCTTTACCGACACCTTCACCGGCTTCTCGATCTCGAGCGGGTTGCGCAGCGGCAGTCCGAAATCCCCAGCCTCGATCTCGAACACGTCGCCGGCCTCCGTCTTGATACCGTCGGCGAAGGATAGCGTCGCGGTGCCGAACATATGCACATGCACGTCGCCAGGCTGGCGGAAGGCCGAATATTTGAAGTGGTGGTGTTCGAGATTGGCGATGGTGTGGGACATGTTCGTTTCACCCGACAGGAAGGGCTTTTCCCACAAAGCCTTGCCGTCGCGCAGGATGCGCGACGTGCCGCGGATGTCCGAAGGCAGGTCTCCGATCAGGATCTCCGGGCCGAAGGAGGCATTGCGCAGCTTGGAGTGGGCGAGGAAGAGATAGTTCACGCGCTCGGTCACATGGTCCGAGAATTCGTTCGACAAGGTGAAGCCAACGCGGAAGGGCGCCCCGTCATCGCCGATGACATAGATCCCAGCGACCTCGGGTTCCTCGCCGGCATCCCTGGCAAAGGCCGGCGACATGAGCGCCGCGCCAGGCGCGACCGCCATGGTGCCGTTGCCCTTGTAGAACCATTCCGGCTGCACGCCGACCTGGCCTTTCGCGGGCTTGCCGCCTTCCAGTCCCATGCGGAACATCTTCATGGAATCGGTAAGTTGCTCCTCGCCGTCGGTGCTGAGCTTCTTGTGCATGGAATCGCGCGTCGCGGCCGACCCCAGATGCGTCAGCCCGGTGCCGGTCAGGTGCAGGTGCGCCGGGTCGGGGTGATTGATCGGCGATAGCAGGCGCCCCCTCTTGTAGGCGGCGTCGAGATCGATCGTCTCGCCAAGCCCCTTGCGTTCGATCAGAGCGGCCAGGCCGACGCCGGTGCGGGCGGCCTCCATCGCCAGCGAATAGACGCTGCGCGCCCCGTTAATGATCCGGGTCTTCCCTCCGCTACGGGCAACGACACGGATCGTCTCGGCGTCGTCGAGAATCTGCGAGATCAGCATGATCAGTCCTCTCATTTATCTGTATCCGGCTGCCAATGGGCAAATCCTGACCGGCGCGGCGCGGAAACGCGCCACGGTTTGAAACGCTTCGTCCGGATTGCATTCGCGAGCCTGGTCCTTCCCCGGACTTCTTGGTGCCGACGGGCTGCCGGCAGCTTCGCGATCTAGAACCCGTATGCCTCCTAGTCCTCGCCCCGCCCTCAAGCCTTGTTCTTGTTGTAGACGTCGAAGATGACGGCCCCGAGCAGCACCAGGCCCTTGACCACCTGCTGCCAGTCGACATTGACGCCCATGATGGACATGCCGTTGTTCATCACGCCCATGATGAAGCCGCCGACCACCGCGCCGATGACCTGGCCGACGCCGCCCATCGCCGAGGCGCCGCCGATGAAGACGGCCGCGATCACGTCGAGTTCGCTGCCGAGGCCCGCGGCCGGCACGGCCTGGCCGAGACGTGCGGCGATGATCAGCCCGCCGAGCGCCGACAGAACGCCCATATTGACGAACACCCAGAGCGTCAGCCGCTCGGTGTTGATGCCCGACAGTTGCGCCGCCTTGGCGTTGCCTCCCATGGCGTAGATGCGGCGGCCGATGGTCATGCGCTTGGTGACGAAGACGAACAGCGAGATCAGTACGCCCATCACCAGGAGCACGATCGGCAGGCCCCGATAGGTCGCGAACTGGAAGATCAGGAAGAGCGCCAGCGCGCTGCCGACCAGCGTCTTGATGACGAACAGGGTGAAAGGCTCGGCCTCGTAACCGTGGAGTTCGCGCTTGCGTCGCGTCCTGAAGCCGAAATAGGCGTAGGCGAGCACCGCGATCAGGCCCAGCACGATTGTCGTCATGTGAAGCGTCAGGCCACTGCCCAAAACGGTTTTGCCGGCCGCGTTCACCGTCGGCGGGATCAGGGTCAGCGGACCGATGACGTCGGGAATGAAACCGGAACTCAGCGCCTTGAAACTGTCGGGAAGCGGGCCGACCGAGGAGCCGCCGCCAAGCAGCGCCTGGCAGATGCCGCGGAAGATCAGCATGCCGGCGAGCGTCACGATGAAGCTTGGTATGCGGTGATAGGCGATCCAGTACCCTTGCGCGCCACCGATCAACCCGCCGACGATGAGGCAGACGATCGAGACAACGAGCGGATTGCTGAACATGCCGAGCGGCCAGATGACCATCATCATGGCGGCAAGGGCGCCGATGAAGCCGGCGACCGATCCCACGCTGAGATCGATATAGCCGGCGACGATGACCAGCAGCATGCCGAGCGCCATCACGATGATGAACGAGTTCTGCTGCACCAGGTTGCTGAGGTTGACCGGTTTGAACAGCGTTCCCGACGTCGTGTACTGGAAGAACAGCATGATGACGATCAGCGCGATGATCAGGCCGTATTCGCGCAGGTTCGTCGTCAGCGCCGAGACGGCGACGCGAGGACCCTGCTTGACGTCCTCGGCGGTGCCGCTTTGCGGTGCGGGAGCGCTGTCTGTGCTCATGATGCTTTTCCTTCTCCGCGAACAATGGCGCGCATGATTTTTTCCTGGCTGGCGTCATTTGCCGCCATCTCGCCGACGATGCGCCCTTCGTTCATGACATAGATTCTGTCGGTGATGCCGAGGAGTTCCGGCATTTCAGACGAGATGACGATGATCGCTTTGCCCTCGGCGGCGAGGCGGGCGATGATTGTATAGATTTCGTACTTGGCGCCGACGTCGATACCGCGCGTCGGCTCGTCGAGGATCAGAACTTCCGGGTCGGCGAACAGCCATTTCGACAGCACCACCTTCTGCTGGTTGCCGCCCGAGAGATTGCCGGTCAGCTGATAGACGCTGGAGGCGCGGATATTGGTCTTCTTGCGATAGTCGTTGGCGACGCTCATTTCGCGCATATCGTCGATGACGCCGCCACTGGAAACGCCGGCGAGGTTGGCCAGCGTCACATTGTGCTTGATATGGTCGATGAGGTTCAGCCCATAGGTCTTGCGGTCCTCGGTGACATAGGCGATGCCGTTCTGCACGGCCTTGCCCACTGTGGAAAGGTCCACGGGCTTGCCGTTGAGCAGCACCTCACCGCTGATGCGCCGGCCATAGGAGCGGCCGAACAGGCTCATGGCGAATTCGGTGCGACCGGCGCCCATCAGTCCCGCAATGCCGACAACTTCGCCCTTGCGCACCTTCAGGTCGATGCTCTTGATCACTTGCCGTTCGGCATGGATCGGGTGGTAGACCGACCAGTCCTTGACCTCGAAAATGACGTCGCCGATGCTAGGTTCGCGCGGCGGGTAGCGATCATCGAGGGATCGGCCGACCATCGAGGTGATGATGCGGTCCTCGCTGATATCCTTCCTCGGCAATGTCTCGATCGTGCGCCCGTCGCGGATCACCGTCACCTTGTCGGCGACGCGGTTCACCTCGTTGAGCTTGTGGGAGATCAGGATCGAGGTCATGCCCTGCCGCTTGAACTCGAGCAAAAGATCGAGCAGCGCCTGGCTGTCCTTTTCGCTGAGCGATGCTGTCGGCTCGTCGAGGATCAGCAGCTTCACTTCCTTGCTGAGCGCCTTGGCGATCTCGACCAGCTGCTGCTTGCCGACGCCGATATGGGTGATCAGCGTCTTGGGGTCTTCCTTGAGCCCGACTTTTTTCAAAAGCTCGGACGTGCGCGCCTCGTTGGCGTCCCAGTCGATGACGCCGTATCTGGCGTGCTCGTTGCCGAGGAAAATGTTTTCGGCGATCGACAGCATCGGCACCAGCGCAAGCTCCTGGTGGATGATGACGATGCCCTTGTGTTCGCTGTCATGGATGCCTTTGAACTGGCATTCCTGGCCCTGAAAGATGATCTGGCCATCATAGGTGCCGGAGGGATAGACGCCCGAAAGCACCTTCATCAGTGTCGATTTTCCAGCGCCGTTCTCGCCTACCACGGCATGGATTTCGCCTTCCTCGACGCGGAGGTTGACGTTCGACAGCGCCTTCACGCCGGGGAACCTCTTGGTGATGTCGCGCATCTCCAAAATCGTCGAGGTCATGAGGGCAAGCTCCTCCTACACTTTCTATTTTTAGGCAATTCCTGACGGAAAACCGTGCGAACTTTTCCGGGAATGGCTCTAGGCCGGTAGAAACAATACCGGGGCCGCTTGTGAACGAAAAGGGGCCCTGCGTCGCGCAGGACCCCTGTCTTTGTAACCGGGATTACTTCAGGTCTTCGGCCTTGATGTAGCCGGAGTCGACGACCAGGGCCTGGTAGTTCGACTTGTCGACCTCATGCGGGGTCAGCAGGATCGAGGGAACCACCTTGACGTCGTTGTTGTAGGTCTTTTCGTCGAGGCCTTCCGGCTTGCCGCCGGAGAGCACCTTGTCGACCAGCTGCACCGTGGCCTTGGCCAGTTCGCGGGTATCCTTGAACACGGTCGAGTACTGCTCGCCCGAGATGATCAGCTTGACCGAGGCGGTCTCGGCGTCCTGACCGGTCACGATTGGCCAGGGCTGTGCGTCGGTGCCGTAACCGACAGCGCGCAGCGAGGCGGTGATGCCGCGCGACAGGCCGTCATAGGGCGACAGAACGCCATCGACGCGGCTGCCGTCCGAGTAGTTGGCCGAGAGAAGGTTGTCCATGCGCGCCTGGGCGGTGGCGGCGAGCCAGCGCAGCGTGCCGACCTTGTCCATGCCGGTCTGGCCGGACTTGATCTTGATCGAGCCGTCGTCGATCAGCGGCTGCAAGACGGAGATCGCGCCATTGTAGAAGAAGAAGGCGTTGTTGTCGTCGGGCGAGCCGCCGAACAGTTCGACGTTCCACGGCTTGGTGTTCGGGAAACGCTCCTTGAGACCCTTGACCAGGGAATTCGCCTGGATCACGCCGACGCCGAAATTGTCGAAGGTGGTGTAATAGTCGACATTCTTGGTCTTCTTGATCAGGCGGTCATAAGCGACGACGACGACGCCCGCGTCGTTCGCCTTCTGCAGCGCATCCGAAAGGGTGGTGCCATCGATGGAGGCGATGATCAGCGCCTTCGGACCCTTGGTGATTTCGTTTTCCAGCTGGCTGAGCTGGTTGGGGATGTCGTCCTGCGCGTATTGCAGGTCGACAGTGTAGCCGAGCGCCTCGAGCTGGGATTTGACGGCGTCGCCGTCATTGATCCAGCGTTGCGAGGTCTTGGTCGGCATCAGCACGCCGACAAGACCCTTGTCGGCCGCGTGCGCCTGATAGGTCATGGCAGCGATGCCAAGGGCCGCCACGGCGGCCAGCGTCTTGATAATCTTCACATTACTCTCCCTGGTTGATGGACGCGACACCTCGGGGCTTCGCGGGCCGCGCAGCCAGACAGGAGCGCAAACGCGCCGCTGTCGGCATTATCGATCTCCGGTATCCTCCCAATCGGCTCCGCGACGCGGTTCAATCGATACGATTTTGATCGCCACCGACCCGTGCGCCTCGGAACGCGCGAAGGGTGGGTCCCTTTGCCATAACTGTCAAATGCGATCTTTGGTGGTTGCTATACCGAAATCGGTATGATCTAGCATCCGGAAAGCAATCGGCGAGAAAGCTGGGAGATCATGGCGGCATTGCGCGATCCCGATGCGATTCCAGTAAGTTACGAGAAGCTCCCGGGAGACGGGGAGACACTCCTGCGCAGTGGCTTGAGCTTGCGCCACATGCGCATGATCGCCGCCCTCGACGATCACGGACGGGTGAGCGCCGCGGCCCAGGTCATGAACATCTCCCAGCCGGCCGCTTCGCGCATGATCGCCGAGATGGAGGCGGTGCTCGACGTGAAGCTGTGCGAACGGCTGCCGCGCGGGGTGACCCTCACTCCCTATGGCCAGGCGCTTGCCAGGCGCGCCCGCTCGATCCTGCTCGAGATGCTCGAAGCCGACCGCGAGATTGCCGAGCTCAAGGCCGGCAAGGGCGGTTCGGTGTTCCTCGGCGCCGTGACCGCGCCGGCGATCGAATTGGCGGTGCCGGCGATCCGTGAAATCCGCCGCATCTACCCGCGCATCGAGATCACCATGCAGGTCGAGACGTCGAACGTGCTCGCCCGCGAGCTGATCGCCTCGCGCCACGACTTCATCATCGCCCGCATTCCCGACGACCTCAATCCACGACTGTTCGAATCCCGTGTGATCGGCGTCGAGAAGGCCTGCCTGATCGTGCGCCGCGGCCACCCGCTCGCCGGAGGCAATGTGGTGCGGCTGGAAGACACCGCTGCCTATGACTGGGTCTTCCAGTCGGGCGGTTCGCCCTTGCGTCAGGCGATGGAGAGCAACTTCCTGAACCGCAACATCGCGCTGCCGGACCGGATCTTGAACACCAGTTCACTGCTGCTCACACTTGTCATGGTCGCGCAATCCGATGCCATCGCGCCGGTCTCGGTGCAAGTGGCGAAGTTCATCCAGAACCCGGACGGGCTTGCCGGCGCCATCGATGTCGTCCAAACCGAATTCGACATCGAGGTCAGACCCTACAGCCTGATCACCGTCAGGAATCGCGTCCTGTCGCCGGCCGCCAAGATGCTGCATGATTTCATCCTGCGCGAAGTGGGGTGATGGAACGAGAACCGCTGCCGCACGTTCAAGCCGTTCGGCATGCGCGCTGGAGCCCGTTGCGGGCGAGGGAACGAGGTGTCGAAGATCAACAACTCGGGAGGTTTTTATGGAACGTCGGTTGTTTCTTACTGGAATGCTTGGCGTCGCGGGGGCAGTGGCGTTTGCGAGCGTGGCCGGACCCGGCCCCGCGGTAGCCGGTGTTCCCCAGGGAAACGGAATTCTCGATGAACTGGACAAGCCGGATCCGGCTGTCTTCGAAGGGGATGACGCGGTCGAGGTGGAGCAGGTCTCGCATCGCGACTGGCATTTTCGCCGCCATCATGGCCACGATGGCTACTGGCGTCGTCGCCACGGGCGTCGCCGCGGCTGGAGACGAGTTTGCCGCAGCTACTGGCGCCATGGCCGCCGTCGCACCCGCTGCTGGCGCGAGCGCGTCTGGCTCCGCATTGGGCTATAATCGCTTCGTGCTGACGCATAGGCCGGCCACCACAGGTGGCCGGCACCTGTGTTCGGGCTCTTCAAGTGCAGGAAACTCGCACTTTTGCCTTGCTGCCGCCGAATCGGCGGAACCATATAAGCCTTTGTCCGTTTAAACCTGTTTAAGCGGAGCTTTGACCATGCCGAGGGACCATCAAGAAGAACGGCATTCTGCAATCAAGATCATGCGAGCCGTGGAGAAGCGGCACGCATGAAGGGCGTCGCGATACTGACCGAAGCCCGCAGCGGCTCCGAATGGCTTGGCAGTCTAACGAACAGCACGGGACTGTTGGGCAAGTCGGCCGAGTGGCTCGACACGGCCAATCTGGGGTGCAAGCCGAAATCCTTCGATGACCTGATGTCCGCCGTGATCGATCGCGGCGCAACCGCAAACGGCACGTTCGCCGTGAAACTGTTTCCACGACATCTTCACTGGTCGCAGGCCAGATATGGAGCTGACTTCCTCGCTGAATGCAGCCGGCGCCATTCCATGGGCTTGGTCCTGCTGGAGCGGCGGGACCGCCTTCGCCAAGCGATTTCCTATTGCCGGGCAAAGGCGTCGGGGTGTTGGAAAAGCACGATGGACGGCGCCGATCTGGTTCCGCGATACGACTTCGCTGGCATCTGCCAGGCCTATTTCCTGATCGAGCAGAGCTATGCCTTCTGGGAAGCTTACCTGCGGCTGGCCGATCTGGCATACGATCACTTTTTTTATGAGGATCTGTTGGACGATCCTCGGCCGTACGTTGCGTCGGTGGCCCGGCAGTTGTCGGTTGAAATGCCGGACGGAGAGTTCGAAACGAATTTACGGCTGCAGCGGGACGATCTCACCGAAGATTGGGCGGAGCGGTTCCGCAACGACGTCAAATCGGAAGACCTCCTGGCGCATCTGCCCAGGAAGGTGGCGCCGCGGAACATCAACAACCTCGCCCGGTTCCTCCTCAAGAAGCAGATGCTAACCGGACAGGCCTAGGGGAGACAGGTCACGTGGCATGAAGTGCCTGATCACGAGCCGCTGAAGCCGGAAGCCGTCAAAGAGTCCTGAAGCACAAGAAGCGTCAACGACTCTCCTATCCCGTCAAACCGGGTTGGAAATGCACTATGGCATCAAGGATGGTGCGATAGAGGCTGTCGACTTCGTCGTCGATCTCCCCCGCTTGATGCCGACTGCCTTTGCATCGGCGATGAGCTTGTGCGTGAGTTCGTCAACGGAGATTACATCCGCGGGTGCGGTCTCAGGGACGTTGTTCGCGATCCATTGGTCAAGGAAGTTGATGCCACGCGTGCTCATGTGGCCCTCATCCGGACAACGTAAGCGAAGGTCCGCTTCTCGCCCTTCAACTCCGTGACACGTAGCCAGTTTTCTTCCTGGCGCCTGAATGTGACAGGCTTGCCAGCATGTGCTTCCGCCGCTTTGAAAGGCAACGGTGCTGTGACTATGCTCGATGACATAGCCGATCCGGCGGCCATGACCTCGACCCGATACTGCGGCATCCGAGCTCCCCGCGATTTGTTCTCTCATCGCGGTTCAATTAGTTAAAGCTAAAATAGTTCCGGAACATCGTGGCCGAGCGGCGTCGTTCAAACGCACGAGCAAAGAAGACAACGCGACGTTAGGTTCCGGTGCCGCACGGCCCGGCAGCCAACCTGAAAATCTCAAGCTTCTCGCTGTAAGACAGCCGTACCCTTTGACCGCATCGCTTACAGGTGAAAGTCGTTACGGACTTGACCCAGGAGCCTTTCCTGACCAGTGGGGTTTTGCAGCTTGGACACTGAAAGGTTAGGTTTTGGTCGAGCAACTGCTTGGATAGAGCCATTTCATCTTCTCCCAGATGAAATGAGCATGCAAGACTGCTGCCAGAGCGCGTGTGCTGGAACGACACAGTGGGGGCTAAGGCCGCTGGCGCGTGTCTCCGGCGCCTTCTTTGAACTCGCGAGCTGGCAAGGAACCAAAGCGGAAAATAAGTATTTCCTAATGGAAGGGCTACGACGGACCCGACACAATGGATGTGCATTTCGAACTGGAACTAGCTAAGGCCAGGCTAGGTGTGAGCCAAGCTGAATCCGAACTGAAACGTCTCGAGCGGATAATGGATAAGCGCTATGGCGTGGGCATCGATCTTGCCCTCTGCGACACGATGAGAGTCGCCCAGCGCCGTGTCAGCGAAGCAAGAGAGCACCTGACGAGGATCAAGGCGGGCAACGCCTGATGTCCCCTTAAAAAAGCAGACGCCCGCGCGTGAGCCAGCGGGCCTCTAAGCTTTCGATGGGGATAGTGAGGAGGTCGGCCCGGCCGTCGAGGCGGAAAGACGTTCGCGCTTATTCCAAACAGGCTTCTGGTAAATCTTCTTCATAGTCGCTCCCTCGCTTTACCCTGGGCGCTCAATTGCCCAGTGCCCGCAAGCCAGCCACACCGACCGGGTCGGTGTGGCTCTTGGTCAATCGCCGGCGCCCGCGATCACCAGTTCGGCCGCCGGACAAAAGCCGCTACCCATGAACAGCAGCACGACCATTGCGAATAGAATAGTCCGCATGCCGGGCCGTCGGAAAAAACGGTAGTGTGCTGAGAGTTCTGCAAATTCGCTGAGAGAGGGCGGTCATGGCAGGCTGGTGATGTTCAACGTCACCTGATTCCCGCGAAGGAACGCACCATCACCAAGACCGAAGGTAAATCCGCCATCGCTGCCGTCAAAGACATTCTGCTTTCGAACCCGGATGGGCTGCACGAAGTGATCCGCGCGGTGATGCAGGAGGTGCTGGAGGCTTTTACGGGGCCGATTTGCCGCGCCGCAGATGTTCGTCCAGGCGCGGCATGATCTCGACGAAGTTACAGGGCATGTGCCGGTAGTCGAGCTGTGGCTCGAGGATGCCGTCCCAGGCGTCCTTGCAGGCGCCGGGCGAGCCCGGCAGCACAAAGACGAAGGTGGCGTTGACGACACCGCCGGTCGCCCGGCTCTGGATCGTCGAGGTGCCGATCTTGTCATAGGAAATGCGGTGGAACACTTCCGAAAAGCCGTCCATGCGCTTTTCGAAGATCGGCTCCAGCGCCTCGGGCGTCACATCGCGTCCGGTAAAACCGGTTCCGCCAGTGGTGATCACGACGTCGATGGCCTTGTCCCGCGACCATGCCAGAACGGTGTCGCGGATTCTTTCGCGGTCGTCGGTGACGATATCGCGGGTGGCCAGGATGTGGCCGGCCTTGGTGATGCGATCGACCAGTGTCTGGCCGGATTTGTCGTCGGCAAGGCTGCGTGTGTCGGAAACAGTCAGCACCGCGATGCGCACCGGAATGAAGGCACGGCTCTCGTCAATTCTGGCCATCTCGCCCAGCCTCCGACGCCATGCTGCGCGTTGCCGCGACGAACCAGTCGGGCTGGCGGCTGCGGATCTCGGCCGCCGCGCGCTTGGCGACATTGCCGGTCTCGAACAGGCCGAAGCACGTCCCACCCGATCCGGACATTCGTGAAAAGCCCGATCCGGCCTTATCAAGCCATGAAAGCGCCCTGCCTATGGCGGGCTGCATCGCAAGGGCTGGCTGCTCGAGATCGTTGCGGGTGATTTCCAGCCAGTTGCGCAGGCTGTGAAAATCGATACTGCGCGGCAGCGGCGGCAGCGGCTCACTATCGCGATGGGAAAGCGCGGCGAAGATTTCCGACGTCGAGACCGGAACGCCCGGATTGACCAGCACGAGACCCAGTGCCGAAAAATCCGGCACTATCGACAGTTCCTCGCCGATGCCGCGCGCGATCAGCGGCTTTGCCGCCAGGCACATCGGCACATCGGCGCCGAGCGAAAGGCCGATCCGCGCCAGCTCAACGCTATCGAGCTCTAGCCCCCAGCTCTCGGTCAGCCCGCGCAGCACGGCTGCCGCATCGCTCGAACCTCCGCCCACGCCGGATGCGACCGGAAGGTTCTTTTCGAGCCTGATGCATACGGGCGGCGTGCTCCGAACGCCGGCGGCCTGCCGCAAGGCGTCGCGAGCCTTCAGCACCAGATTGCCGCCATCGAGCGGCACGTCCGCCGCAAAGCGTGCGGACACGCTGAACTCATCGGCGTCGGCCGGCGCGATCTCGATCCTGTCGCCAAAGCGCGTGAACACAGCCAGGCTGTCGATGAGATGATAGCCATCGGCGCGCCTGCCAGTGACGTGCAAAGCTAGGTTTATCTTGGCGGGTGCGGCCCATGTCCGGACACGCTGACCGGATTCCGCAGTCTCGATTGCGAGTAAAATGAGGGTCAGTCCTTGGCCAGCCGGTATTCGCCGGTCCGCGGATCCTTGACCAGCGTTCCCATCGCGCCGTTGGCCGCCTGTTTTTCGGTACGCCGCACCTTGGCCGTCACGCGTTCAGCCTCGCGCACGAAGGTGCGGTAGCCGAAATAGGCGGCGACGCCGACGACGGCGAAGAAAATGATCTGCGGCATCTCAAGCTCCTACCACAATGGGCCGGTAAGACCGGCCGGTCGGGTCTTTCGGGCAACCATGCTAGACGCTTTCATGGCTTTTTCAAAGCCCGAAGCGCGCCCACGATGCGCGCTCTTCCGCCGCATCGATGACGCCGCTGGCGGCAGCCGCGGCGATATCGGGCGCCGAAAAGCCCTTGCTCGAGCCGAACAGGCCGAAGCGGCCGAACAAACCGCGCGGCGCCGCCACCAGCCTGAGCTGGGTCTTCGGCCCGAAGCGGGTCTTCAGCACCGTGCGCATGTCGCCCAGCGCATCGACGAGGCCGAGCTCCAGGCCTCGCTTGCCGGTCCAGAACAGCCCGGTGAACAGATCCGGATCGTCCGCCAGCTTCGTACCGCGGCGCTCCTTGACCAGATCGATGAAGGTCTCGTGCACTTCGAGCTGCAGCACCTTGAGCCGCTCGACGTCTTCCTTCTTCTCGGGCTTGAATGGATCGAGCACCGCCTTGTTCTGGCCGGCGGTGTGGACACGGCGCTCAACGCCGATCTTCTTCATCAGTTCCGGGAAGCCGAAGGAAGCCGATACCACGCCGATTGAGCCGACGATGGAGGAGGGATCGGCGAAGATCTCATCGCCTGCGACCGCGATCATGTAGCCGCCGGACGCCGCGACATCCTCGACGAAGACCAGGACCTTTTTATTCTTCTCGACCGCAAGGTCGCGGATGCGCTTGAAAATCAGCCGCGACTGCACCGGCGAGCCGCCCGGCGAATTGATCGAGATCGCGACCGCCGGCGCCTCGAAGGAAAACGCCTTTTCGATCAGTCCGGCGGTGGAAGCAAGCGACAGGCTCGGCCGGAACTGCCCCCCGCCGGCCATGATGGTGCCGTGCAGTCGGATGACCGGAACCGTAACGACGGTGGAGCGCCAGGACTTCGGCAGCAGGCGGTTGAAAAGACGTTTCACGATGGCGTGGTCTCCGGCGATGGTTGCAGGCATGTAGGGAGTTCCCGGCCAACGGCAATGTGCGGGCCAGGCAACAGTTCAGTCTCCGAACAGCGAGGCGAGCCCGTTGGTGATCATTTCGCTGCGCTCGTCGGGGCCGTTGCCCGATCGCGCGTGAAGCATCAGGGGCGGACGGATGGCGAGCTTTCCTCGTGCCCCAAGGGCCGCCCGCACGATAATGCGGATTGCGGCCGCGTCCGGGCGAGGGTGCACGGCGAGCATCTCGGCTTCGCCGAAGCGGCCTGAAATCGCGTCGAGAATGGCGCCGAGCTGTTCGGGCCGGGCGATGACGGCAAGCCCGCCGCGCGGCCTGACAACCGCCGCCGCACTGCGGATCCAGCTTTCGAACAGCCCATCCTCCATGACGTGCGCTTCCTTTCTTAGCGGCTCGGGAGTGGCGCGGTCCCGTGCGGCGTTGAAAGGCGGGTTCATGATGACGAAGTCGAAATCATTGTCGGCAAGGCCGGTGGCGGCCCGTGCGCGGCCCGACACGGTGACATCGGCGACGAGCACGGCAGCGCGATCGCTGAGGTGCGCATTGCCCGGATGGGCAAGCGTGGCTGCCGCGAAAGACGCCATCTCAGGCGCGCGTTCGACCAGCACAGCCTGGGCACCCGGACAGCGCGACAGCACCGCAAGACCGGCAGCACCGGCGCCGGCCCCGAAATCGGCGAGCCGTCCGCCAAACGAGGATGGTACGGATGCGGCCAGCATCATTGCATCCATCCCGGCGCGATGGCCGCCATGCTTGGGCTGCACGAGCCAGAACCGGCCGCGGTGGAACGCATCGACCGTATGAGCCGGCGTATCCGGGACAAGGGCGGCTGGCGCGGCCGACATTATTTCCCCCGGATCTCGTTGGCGATGCCGGCATCGGTCAGGATGCGGCGCGCGGCGTCGGCCTGGTCGGCATCGACCATGACGCGTCGCGGCAGGATACCAAGCGAGCCGTCGAGCACGCTCATGTTCTGGTCGGCCACGAAGCAGCCGATCCCGGCATCGCGCATCAGCGATTCGACAAAGGAGATGATGACGGCGTCGTTGGTGCGGATGAGCTCTATCATCGCAAGAAACTCGCAGGTTGCGGCGTGCATGTAAACGTGCGGCCGCATTCCCGCATTTCCCGGCGTTGACACGCTGTCGCCGCCGCGCCAATTCGCCACTTGCCGTGGCCGTGCCAGCGGCCCTAGAGTCTTGTCGGGACTAAGGGTGCCGTCGCACGCGTTATACCAAGACGGGAGTGATTGTCGTGGGTGTCGTTCTCAACATCGAAAACGGGAAGCGGGAGCCCGCCTCCATCAAGGATCTCATCGATCTGACTGCTGCCGATATGGGACGTGTCAACGAGCTGATCCTGTCCAAGGCCGGCTCCGACGTCGAGATGATCCCCGAGGTCGCCAACCACCTGATCTCGTCCGGCGGCAAGCGGCTCAGGCCAATGCTGACGCTAGCTGCGGCGCAGATGTTCGGCTATGCCGGCGAGGGCCACGTCAAGCTCGCCACTTCGGTCGAATTCATGCATACGGCCACGCTTCTGCATGACGACGTGGTCGATGAAAGCGGCATGCGGCGCGGCAAGAAGACCGCCCGCATGATCTGGGGCAACCAGGCCAGCGTGCTGGTCGGCGACTTCCTGCTTGGCCAGGCCTTCCGCATGATGGTCGATGTCGGCTCGCTCGAAGCGCTCGACATCCTGTCTAGTGCAGCCTCGATCATCGCCGAGGGCGAAGTCATGCAGCTGGCCGCCGCCAAGAACCTCGAAACCACCGAGGACGAGCATTTTGCCGTCATCAAGGCCAAGACCGCCGCGTTGTTTTCGGCCGCCGCCGAGGTTGGCCCGGTCATCGCCCAGGCGACCCGCAACGACCGTGCGGCGCTGCGTTCCTACGGCATGAATCTCGGCCTTGCCTTCCAGCTGATCGATGATGCGCTGGACTATGGCGGCACCAGCAAGGATCTCGGCAAGAATGTCGGCGACGATTTCCGCGAGGGCAAGGTGACCTTGCCGGTCATCCTCGCCTACCGGCGCGGCAGCAAGGCCGAACGCACCTTCTGGAAGCGCGCCATCGAGGACAACGTCACCGACGACGCCGGGCTGGAAAAGGCGATCGGCCTCATGACCCGCCACGGCGCCATTGCCGATACGATAGGGCGCGCCCGCCATTTCGGCGAAATCGCCCGCGACGCCTTGGCGCCGCTTGAAGAGACGTCGCAGAAATCGGCGCTGATCGACGTCATCGATTTCTGCATCAGCCGGGTGAACTGAGCGCCTGAAGGTTCCTAAGGGGCCGTCAGTAAAAAGACGCCTGTGAATCCGCCCTGCCGTCTCGACAAGCCGCACCACCGCAAATTATCTATAAACCATGGCAAAAGGCACGGACGACACCATAGCGGTGCGCATCGGCAAGGCGTTGGCGGACCGCATCATCTCCGGCGCGATCGAGCCGGGGGCGAGGTTGCGGCAGGATCATGTCGCCGAGGAATTCAACACCAGCCACGTTCCCGTGCGCGAGGCCTTTCGCCGCCTCGAGGCGCAGGGCCTTGCCGTCAGCGAGCCGCGCCGTGGCGTGCGTGTCGCGGCCTTCGATCTGGGCGAGGTCAAGGAGGTCGCCGAAATGCGGGCCGCACTCGAAGTGCTGGCACTGCGCCACGCCGCGCCGCATCTGACCTCGGCCATTCTGGACCAGGCCGAGGAGGCGACAAAGGCCGGCGACAAATCCCGTGACGTCAGGTCGTGGGAGGAGGCCAATCGCGCCTTTCACCGGCTGATCCTGGCGCCCTGCGGCATGCCGCGTCTGCTTGCCACCATAGACGACCTGCACGCGGCAAGCGCGCGCTTCCTGTTCGCGGCCTGGCGCTCGGAGTGGGAGACGCGCACCGACCAGGACCACCGGGCGATCCTCACCGCCTTGCGGCGGGGAAATACCGAATCGGCCGCGGCAACATTGGGACGGCATGTCCAATGGATTGGCCGCAAGCCGGTCAGGACAGCCTCCGGCGCCACGCGCGAAGCTTTCGCCATCGTGGGTTAAGGTGCCTTTTTCCAAGCCCAGGCTTGCTATCACCCAAGAAATGTGGATTCGATAATAGATCGAAAGCAAAAATTATCTATAACTTGGATCGACCGAAGGGAAGCTTATGACCAACCTCGCATTCTCGTCCGCCAGACCGTCCTTCAGCCCGCTGCGCCTGCAGCAGCGATCGCTCGGCTGGCAGGCCGGCGCCGTCGTGCTCGGCACGCTGTTCCTGGCGCTGTCCTCCTACATCGAGGTGCCGATGGTACCGGTTCCGGTGACCATGCAGACCTTCGCCGTGACGATGATCGGTGCGCTCTATGGCTGGCGGCTTGGCGCGGTGACGATTGCCGCATGGCTGGTCGAAGGTGCTGTCGGCTTTCCGGTCCTGGCCGGCGGTGCTGCCGGCATTCAGCATTTCGTCGGCCCGACGGGTGGCTATCTCTTTGCCTTTCCTGTCACCGGCGCGCTGGTCGGCTGGATGGCCGAGCGCGGCTGGAACGNATGAACTTGCCCAAGCCGTGACGATCAGGTTGCGCGCCCACCATCTCCTTTGCCTGCTCACCTATGTGGGCAAGGGCTACAGCCCCGTTTTCACCGCCAATTATGACGGGATCGCGGAGCGTCTGAGCCGGGGCGAGGACATCGTCCTCGTCTCCGGCCCGGACGACATCTGCGCACCGTTGCTTTATGAGCCGGAACCGCACTGCCTGCGAGAGGGCGCGGCCGAGCGGGACCGGCAGGCCGCGGAAGACGTGGAAGCGCTGCTGTCTCGGCCGATCCGGGACGGCGCACGCCTCGATCTCGATGCGCCCATCCTGATACGGCTGCGGCAGGCGTTTTCGGCCGGCCACGTGCGCAACGCCTGCGGCGGCTGCGACTGGAGCGTGCTGTGCGGCGCGGTGGCAAGCGGCGGCTATCGCGATACGCGGCTGCAGCGGCCTGTTGACGCGCAAAACCGTCCCATTTAGCCATGGTTTGTTAATCGGGTGACCCGATTGTGAATTTCAGGCGGATTGAAGCGCGACCCCAAAAAGGCCATGCTTTGCCCGGAAAGATCGAGTCTGGGTCGATCCGCTGACGCGGAGATGGCGCCTGGCTGAAAGGGATATGATGCAGCAAGGACGTGCGCGCTGGCTGACAAGGCTGGCAATTGTGACGGGCGTGGCGATTTCCGCATTGCCGGCCTATGCCAAGCAATCCACCGAACCGGTCAAGATCTCGTCATTTTCGGGCGCCTATCTGGCTGCCAGGATCGCCGAGGGCGACAACGACCTCGACAGCGCCATCGCCTATTACAAGCAGGCCCTGGCCTTCAATCCTGGTGACACAGCCCTGCAGCAGAGCTTGATGCTGTCGCTGATCGCTCAAGGCCGCTTCGATGAATCGCTGGTCTATGCCGACAAGCTCAAGGAAGTGCCGGATGTCGAGCGCTTCTCGCGCTTGGCGCTTGCGGTCGATACCTTCCACAAGAAGGATTTCACCAAGGCGCAGTACTGGCTCAAGCTGTCGCTGGAATCCGATCTCGACCGGCTGATCTCCGGCGTCATGTCCGGCTGGGCCGAACAAGGTGCCGGCCAGGCCAGCGAAGCGATGGCTTCGATCGACAAGCTGCAGGGGCCGGACTGGTTCGGCCTGTTCAAATCCTTCCACCGCGCCTTGATCGCCGATGCGTCTGGTATGCCTGAAAAGGCCGAGGCTATTTATGCCGCGACGATGCAGGACACCACCGCCGGCGGTGCGGCGCCTGAAACCTGGATGCGCAATGCGCAGGCCTATGCCTCGTTTCTGGCCCGCAAGGGCGACAAGGCCAAAGCGATGTCGGTTCTCGACCAGGCCGAGGCGTTCTCGCCGGGCAAGCTGGAAATCGTCGCCTTGCGCGACAGGATCAGCAAGGGCGACAAGATCGCGCCCTTCGTGTCCGGTCCGTCCGACGGTGCTTCCGAGATCCTGCTCGATCTTGCCACCGCGCTCAACCGTGGCGGCGGCGAGCCATTCGTGCGCCTCTATTTGCAATATGCCTTGGCCCTGAAGCCCGACAGCGACGCTGCCCTCGTGCAACTCGCCGCCGTAGCCGAACAGCTGAAGAACGGGGAAGGCGCCATCGCGCTCTATCGGCGCATCCCCGACTCTTCGCCGCTGAAGGAGATTTCGGACCTGCAGCTTGGCCTCAACCTTGCCGATCTCGACCGCCATGACGAGGCGATCACGCATCTGAAGGCCTTTGTCGAAGCTCATCCCAACGACATGCGCGCCTATCTGGCGCTCGGCGGTGTCTACTCCTCGAAGGACGATTTCCGCTCCGCCGCCAATCTCTACGACAAGGCCGTCGAGGTGCTGAAGACACCGACCGCCGCCAACTGGAACATCTTCTATCAGCGCGGCATCGCCTATGAACGGCTGAAGGAATGGCCGAAGGCCGAGCCGAATTTCCGCAAGGCGCTGGAATTGCAGCCAGACCAGCCGCAGGTGCTGAACTATCTCGGCTATTCCTGGGTCGACATGAACACCAACCTGAAGGAAGGCCTGGAGATGATCCAGAAGGCCGTCGATCTCAGGCCGAGCGACGGCTATATCGTCGATTCCCTGGGTTGGGCTTATTTCCGCCTCGGCCGGTTCGATGACGCGGTGCGCGAGATGGAACGCGCTGTCTCGCTGAAGCCGGAAGATCCGGTTCTGAACGACCATCTCGGCGACGCCTACTGGCGCGTCGGTCGCAAGCTGGAAGCCACCTTCCAGTGGAACCAGGCCCGCGACTTGAAGCCTGATCCGGACGTGCTGGCCACCCTGCAGCAGAAGCTGATGAAGGGCCTGCCGCCGATCGAGTCCAACACGGCGCAGGAAACCCCAAAGGTCAAGCCGGAGCCGGTTCCCGCCCCGAAGGGGTGAAACCGCCTTTTTGGAATGCGAACGGGGCTCTCGGAGCCCCGTTTTCGTTTGATATCCGTCCGCTTAAAACGCCTGCCGACGCGCTCAGAACATCTTTCGATAGACGACGAAGCCAGAGCGTTCGCCGACCTTGTCATAAAGCTTCATCGCCGTGTGATTGGTTTCATGCGTTAGCCAG
This sequence comes from Mesorhizobium sp. LNHC229A00, assembly GCF_000502415.1. NCBI lineage: Bacteria > Pseudomonadati > Pseudomonadota > Alphaproteobacteria > Hyphomicrobiales > Phyllobacteriaceae > Mesorhizobium > Mesorhizobium sp. LNHC229A00. The sequence continues at coordinate 100,483 of NZ_AYWQ01000008.1, read as the reverse complement.
TATACTCGGCCGGAACCGGCCGCCTGGGCGCGCTCGTAGACGCCTTCGATCAGCGCACGACCGACGCCTTTGCCGCGCGACGATTCGTTGGTGAAAAGATCCTGCAGATAGCAGTTCGGGGCGATCGCCGTCGTGCTGCGGTGGAACAGGTAGTGGACGAGGCCAAGCAACTCGCCTTCGTTTTCCGCGACCAGCGCATGGACAGGCTCGTAGGCGTCGAAGAAGCGCGACCACGTCATTGCGGTGATCTCGCTTGCCAGCGCCGTCTCGCCCGAACGACCGTAGAACGCGTTGTAGCCGTCCCACAGCGGCAGCCATCGGTCGAAATCCAGGGGCGTGAGGGGGCGGATGCTGATCGGGCTGGACATGGCTGAACCTGCTGTGCTTGGAGCGGACGCTTCGTCGAATTGGATCGCGGACCGTGGCGGCGGGCAATGGGCCAGTCGCTCGCAAAATCCTCAACATCGCCCGGCATGCTCACGGCGGGCCACATCGGACGCGCTTGCTTGACGCTTCGCCGCCGTGTCTCTAGGACGTGGCCGCAAGCTAGCCTGTGTCGCCGAGGCCACCGTGACGATTGAAATCCCAGCCCATATGCATCCCAGCCGCTCGTTCCAGGGGCTGATCCTCACTTTGCACAATTACTGGGCGGCATATGGCTGCGTCATTCTCCAGCCTTATGACATGGAGGTCGGCGCCGGCACTTTTCACCCGGCGACGACGTTGCGCGCGCTAGGGCCCAAGGTCTGGAACGCCGCCTACGTCCAGCCTTCGCGCCGTCCCAAGGACGGCCGCTATGGCGAGAATCCCAACCGGCTGCAGCACTACTACCAGTACCAGGTGATCCTGAAGCCCAATCCACCGAACCTGCAGGAGCTTTATCTCGGCTCGCTTGCGACGATCGGCGTCGATCCTCTGTTGCACGACATACGCTTCGTCGAGGACGACTGGGAAAGCCCGACGTTGGGCGCCTGGGGCCTTGGCTGGGAATGCTGGTGCGACGGCATGGAAGTCTCGCAGTTTACCTATTTCCAACAGGTCTGCGGCATCGAATGCGCGCCGGTGGCGGGTGAACTCACCTACGGCCTGGAGCGCTTGGCCATGTATGTGCAGGGCGTCGACAATGTCTACGAACTCAACTTCAACGGCCGCGAGGGCGCCGACAAGGTAACCTATGGCGATGTTTTCCTGCAGGCCGAGCAGGAATATTCGCGCCACAATTTCGAATACGCCAACACGGCGATGCTGCTCAGGCATTTCGAGGACGCCGAGGCCGAGTGCAAGGCGCTGCTCGAGGCCGGCGCGCCGGCGTCGAACGACAATCTGCCGATGCACAAGATGGTCTTCCCGGCCTATGACCAGTGCATCAAGGCCAGCCATGTCTTCAATTTGCTGGACGCGCGTGGCGTGATCTCCGTCACCGAGCGCCAGAGCTACATCCTGCGGGTGCGCAATTTGGCGAAGGCCTGCGGCGAGGCGTTCTTGAAGACGCAGGCGGGTGGGTTGGCGGCCTGAGCCTCAAGCGTCCTCGATCATTTCGAGGGAAGCACTGATCGGCGGCAGGATCTGGCCGCTCGGACCAGCCATTGTCCTTAGCGCCTGCCGCACGCCCGGCATCGAGAAGGCGCCGTGGGCCTGCGCGGTGAAGCAGGCGCTGAGCGCAAGGATCTGAAGAAGTCTGGATGCCGTTTTCATCGTCGTTCAGCCAATAGTCCCCTGCCTGAGCGTGGGTCGCTTCAGCGCAGCCTTCGGTTCATGAAAATCTTTGATCCAAGGACGGGCGGGTTCGGCTCGTCCCGACAGGCCTATTGAAATTTATGGAAAGGGTGACAGCGGCCAGCCGAGTTGCTATGCCCCGCGCGGACCACTCTCCCGCATGAGCTGACCCCGATGCCTGACCTGCTTCTTGAACTTCGTTCCGAGGAAATTCCTGCCCGCATGCAGCGCAAGGCGGCGGGTGATTTGAAGAAGATGCTGACCGACGGTCTGGTCGAGGCGGGTCTCACCTATGAGGCCGCGCGTGAGTATTGGACGCCGCGGCGCCTGACGCTGGATATACGCGGACTCAACGCACGCTCGAAAGACATTCACGAGGATATCAAGGGGCCGTCGACATCGGCGCCAGAACAGGCCGTCCAAGGCTTCCTGCGCAAGGCCGGCCTGTCTTCGATCGCCGAGGCGCACGTCCATTCCGACCCGAAGAAAGGCGACTTCTACGTCGCCCATATTTCCAAGCCGGGCAGGGCGGCCGAAGAGATCATCGCCGGACTGGTGCCTGACATCATTCGGAATTTTCCGTGGCCGAAATCGATGCGCTGGGGACCAGCCTCGGCCAAGCCGGGCTCGCTGCGCTGGGTGCGGCCGCTGCAATCGATTCTATGCACCTTCGGCCCCGAGACCGAGGAGCCGGTGGTGGTCGATTTCGAGATCGACGGCATCCGTTCGGGCAACATCACCTACGGCCACCGTTTCCTCGCGCCCGGCGAAATCACCGTGCGCCGCTTCGACGATTACGTGGGCAAGCTCGAGGCGGGCAAGGTCGTGCTCGACGCCGACCGTCGCAAGGAGATCATCCTCGCCGACGCCCGCAACCTCGCCTTCGCCAACGGGCTCGACCTGGTCGAGGACGAGGGCTTGCTTGAGGAAGTGTCGGGGCTGGTCGAATGGCCCGTCGTGCTGATGGGCGAGTTCGAAGAGGCTTTCCTTGCCATTCCAGCCGAGGTGATCCGCCTGACGATCCGCGCCAACCAGAAATGCTTTGTCACGCGGCCGCAGGGGGAAAGCGAGGCGCTCTCCAACCGCTTCATCCTCACCGCCAACATCGAGGCGAAGGACGGCGGCAAGGAGATCGCCCACGGCAACGGCAAGGTGGTGCGCGCCCGCCTGTCCGACGCGCTTTATTTCTGGACGACCGACCAGGGCGACCTGCCCGATCTCGACCAGCTCCGGGCATCCGCCGAAAAATTCGGCCTCGATCTGAAGAAGCCGCTAGACCAGCGCATGGCCCGCCTCGACCATCTCAATGTGACCTTCCACGCCAAGCTTGGCACGCAGGGCGAGCGGGTGGAGCGCATCAAGCGATTGGCGGAGGAATTGGCGGCGGTCGTTGGCGCGGACCCCACGCTCGCGGGCCGTGCGGCGGTTCTCGCCAAGGCCGATCTCACCACTGAAGTCGTCGGCGAGTTTCCCGAATTGCAGGGCGCGATGGGCCGCAAATATGCGCTGCTGCAGGGCGAGCATCCATCCGTGGCCGCGGCCGTCGAGGAGCACTACAAGCCGCAAGGGCCGTCCGATTATGTGCCGAGCGATCCAGTGTCGGTCGCCGTGGCGCTCGCCGACAAGCTTGATACGCTGGTTGGTTTCTGGATCATCGATGAAAAGCCGACTGGGTCGAAGGACCCCTACGCATTGCGCAGAGCCGCGCTTGGGATGGTGAGGCTGGCTCTGGAGAATGGAACGCGGCTATCGCTTCTTTCCACCATGGCCAACCATCGAAAGACCACTGTTGACCAGATTGATAAAAGGCAAGCCAGGGAGCAAGCCGAGTCAGGCGGCGACCATGCGCACGGGGGCGGGCAAGTCGGCGACGGGAAGTCCGTGGATCGAGACCTCCTCGCCTTCTTCCACGACCGCCTGAAAGTCTACCTCCGCGACCAGGGCGCGCGCCATGACCTCATCGACGCGGTGATCACGTCTCAGTCCGACGACCTCCTGCAGATCGTGCGCCGCGTCGAGGCGCTTGGCTCTTTCCTTGACACCGAGGACGGCAAAAACCTGCTCGCCGGCACCAAGCGTGCTGCCAACATTCTGGCGGCCGAGGAGAAGAAGAAAACGGCGGTCGCCGAAGCCGTTGAGCCGGCGTTGTTCCGGCAAGATGCGGAGAAGTCGCTGTTTGCCGCGGTGAATCAGGCCGAGAAGCAAGCCGGCGAAGCGATTCAAAACCAAGACTTTTCGGCTGCCATGCTGGCGCTTAGCGTGCTGCGTGAACCCGTTGATTCATTCTTTGAGCATGTTCTCGTGAATGATGAGGACCTGTCCGTGCGTGCCAACCGACTGGCGCTGCTCGCGCGCATTCGCACGGCTACCGGTCAGGTCGCGGATTTCTCGAAAATCGCTGGTTAAGAAGCACTTTGCCGAAAAGTCGGCACCGATTTTCGGACAAGATCATGCCGGGATAAAGGGGCCGCGGGCCGCTGGAAAATATGTTCCGGCCGGCCCCTCGAGCCGGCTTACAGTCATATGACGATGATCTCTCCGTGGCAAAAGGGGCGTGTTCCCTACCCCAACGGAGGCTTCCATGAATTCCGATCACGAAATCGAAGTGACAGAAGAAACCTCGGCTCCTGCCGAGCCGCTTGAATTCGCTTCCGAAACCGCCCTCGATCATGCCGCTGCTGCCACCACGGTCGAGGCCGCTGATCTGTCTGACGAAGATGGAGATGGCGATGACGAGGAAGGCGACGACGAAGACGGCGAAGAGTCTGACGAAGACGACGCCGATGATACCGTGAAGGCCGAAGGCGATGACGCTGAAGAAGAATCCGACGACGGCGAGTCCGAAGACGACGACGACGACAAGGAAGAAGCAGCCTGATTTTTCAGGTAACAGGTTCTCGAGGGCGGCGCTTTCGCGCCGCCCTTCCGCCGTCTTCCCCAAATTGATTTAATCAGTTTTCCAGAATGCTGACGCGCACGCTGTTTTCATAGACGTCGACCTGGATCAGCGGCTCGCCATTGACGATGGCGCGCTTGGTCGAGGAACTCATCGCGCCGGGGCGCTCCAACATGCGCTGCAGGTCGGCGCGCTGGTCGTTGGTCCTGAACCAGGCGTCGCTCTCGTCGTCGCCGTCGCGGCGATGGAATTTGTGCCAGTTGGCGCGGTCCTGCCGCACCATCTGCGCGGCCCCATTTAGCGCATAGCCGTCGCTCGCCTGGTGATCGCGATCGGAAATGCGCGCGACATAGGATCCCAGCATGTCCTCCGCTTGGGCCACGCCCCCAAGCAATGACGCCAGCAGAAACCCAGCCACCGTAACGGTCTTCGAATTTTTCATGAGCAACCCCCTTTGCCTTGAACAATGCAATTGCGTCCGCCGGAGCCGCTTGGTGAAATTGAGGCGCAGAGCCGCCAGCGAGATACTCTAGACGAAATTCGCCGGACAATCGTGCGCAGGGCGCCAGACCGCCGTCAAGCCGCCGAGCATTTTGCCCGCCCGGTTGGCGAGATCGCTATTTGACCTTGCCGGCTCCCGAAGCAGGCTGGTGGGCTGGCGGTGGCTGCACGGCTGCCGCCGGTGCCGCTGCTTTCCCGTGCGCTGCCGGCGCGGGGGCTGCCGAGGCTGTCGCCGTCGCAGGGGCGGTTGGGGTGGCTGGGGCCGTTGCCGCGGCCGGCGCTTTGGCCTGCACGGGTGTCGAGAAAGCGCCGCCGACGACGCCACCCCTGATGATCATCGGGCTCTGCGCGAAGGAGTGCGTCGCCTCGGTCTTGTCCGGGATTGCCGCGACTTTCTCGTAGGTGACGTCAGGCTCGCCAAGCGCAATGACGGACACAACGTCGCTCGCCTTGCCGTCGGCCGCCTTCAGCGCAAGGATGGAGGGTGTCGAGGCCGGCGCACCGGGAAAGACCAGCGACGAGGCCTGAGCCCCGCCACCCATTGAGGCCAGAGTGATGGCAAGCGCTCCCCAAATACGAACAGACACCGACATAGCTCCCCGTTGCCCAGAAGCCGCATGATAGTACTTGGCGATTGATGCCGGCTTTCGTGGAAAGATAGCATTTTAGGGATTGGTGAATTGCCGATGCCCGCTTGCCCCGGCGGCCCCGTCGTATTACGCAGCCGGCATCCGCGAGGTGACGAGAGTGGCTGAGATACTTGCCGTCGGCGAAGCGATGGAACCGGCGTTGGCGCTGCTCCTGGGCGGCGATGTCGTCGCCATCCCGACGGAAACCGTCTACGGGCTGGCCGGCGATGCCACCAACGGCATTGGCGTGGCGCGCATTTTCGAAGCCAAGGGGCGGCCGCGTTTCAATCCGCTGATCGCCCATGTCGCCGACATGGCGATGGCCGAGCGCATCGCCTCGTTCGATCCGCTGTCTAGGAAGCTCGCGCTTGCCTTCTGGCCGGGTCCGCTGACGCTGGTGCTGCCGCAGCGCCCCGGCAATGGCATTCATCCGCTGGTCACGGCCGGGCTCGACACGATCGCCGTGCGCATGCCGAGGGGTTTTGGCGGCGACCTGATCGCCAGGCTTGGCCGACCGCTTGCCGCGCCCAGCGCCAACTCATCCGGCAAGATCAGCGCGACGACAGCGCAAGCGGTGGCTGCGGATTTAGGCGCGCGCATCAAACTGGTGGTCGATGGCGGCGCCACGCCGGTCGGCCTGGAATCGACCATCGTCAAGGCCGAAGGCGAAAGATTGCGCCTGCTTCGGCCCGGCGGCATTGCCGCCGACGAGATCGAGGCGGCCATCCGCATGGAGCTGCAGCGCGGCGGCATTGCCGGCATCGAGGCGCCGGGCATGCTTGCCTCGCACTACGCACCGGGCGCGGCTGTTCGGCTCAATGCCGGCACGGTTGGTGAAGGAGAAGCGTTGCTTGCCTTCGGCGACCAGCGCGCGGAAGGCTGGCGCGGCGCAACCGCTTTCCTCAACCTCTCCCTGTCAGCTGACCTGCGTGAAGCGGCAAGCAATCTCTTTGCCTACATGCAGGATCTCGATCGCAGCGGCGCGCGGATTATCGCCGTCGAGCCAATTCCCTTTGACGGGCTCGGCGAGGCCATCAACGACCGGCTCTCCCGTGCCGCCGCTCCTCGTGACAACGCGCGGCCCACAACGTAGTTTTCCCAGATGACCGAAACCGCAAAGACACTCGATCCCGCTCTCGTCGATCGTTTCGCGGCGATCGTCGGCGACAAATATGCGCTGCGCGACCAGCAGGATATCGCGCCTTATCTGATCGAGCGGCGCGGCCTCTGGCATGGCGCGACGTCCCTGGTGCTGCGGCCGGGCAGCGTCGACGAGGTCAGCCGGATCATGCGGCTGGCGACAGAGACCGGAACGCCGATCGTGCCGCAAAGCGGCAACACCGGGCTGGTCGGCGCGCAGGTGCCGGACAGATCCGGCCGCGAGATCGTCCTGTCGCTGTCGCGACTGAACCGCATCCGCGAGATCGATGTACTGTCCAATACGGTCACGGTCGAGGCCGGTGTCATCCTGCAGACCTTGCAGGAAGCGGCCGATGCCGCCGACCGGCTGTTTCCGCTGTCGCTCGCCGCGCAAGGCTCCTGCCAGATCGGCGGCAACCTGTCGTCCAATGCCGGCGGCACCGGCGTGCTGGCCTATGGCAATGCGCGCGAACTGTGCCTCGGCGTCGAGGTGGTGCTGCCGACCGGCGAGGTGTTCGATGATTTGCGCAAACTGAAGAAGGACAACACCGGCTACGACCTGAAGAACCTGTTCGTCGGCGCCGAAGGCACGCTCGGTGTCATCACCGCCGCCGTGCTCAAACTGTTCCCGAAGCCGAAGGGAAGGGATGTCGCCTTCGTCGGCCTATCGTCGCCCGACGCCGCCCTTTCCCTGTTCAGCCTGGCCATGGACCGCGCCGGAGCCGCACTCACGGCCTTCGAACTGATCGGCAAGCGCCCGTATGACTTTACCCTTGCGCACGCCCAGGGCGTCGTGCGGCCGCTGGCCGGAGACTGGCCCTGGTACGTGCTGATGCAGATGTCGTCCGGCCGCTCAGCGGAGGATTCTCGGGCGCTGATCGAGGATGTGCTTTCGGCGGGTCTCGAGCAGGAATTCGTGGGCGATGCGGTCATCGCCGCCAGCCTCGGGCAGGGCGATGCCTTCTGGGATTTTCGCGAGCTGTTGCCCGAGGCACAGAAGCCGGAAGGCGCTTCGATCAAGCACGACATTTCAGTGCCGATCGCATCGATACCGCGCTTCATCGTGGAGGCCGCCGGCGCGGTGGCGTCAGTGAGCGCCGGTGCCCGCGTGGTCTGCTTCGGCCATATGGGAGACGGCAATCTCCATTATAACATTTCACGGCCCGTCGACGGCGACGACGAAGCGTTCCTGGCGCTCTACCATGCCATGAACAAGGCCGTGCATGACGTGGTGCGCAGCCTGCACGGTTCGATCTCGGCCGAGCACGGCATCGGTCAGTTGAAGCGCGACGAACTGATCGCCACCGCGCCGCCCATGGCCATTGATCTGATGCGCCGGGTCAAGGCTGCCTTCGATCCGGCCGGCATCATGAATCCTGGTAAGGTTATCTGATCCTTTCAGCATCTTGTTGCTGGTGGCATTCCGATAACCATCCCTGAGATCAGCAAAATTTAACCGACTTTCTTAAGCGCGGCGGTAAGGAGCCGGCGCTACTGTTTCCCCATAACGAGGCCGGGAAAACTGGCCCGGAGAGAACCGGACACCGGCTCTCAGGAGACAGACAGGAAGGCGCTCTATGAACGTGAACACTGGACTGAAGCCAGTCTGGGCGGGACGCAACATGCGTCTCGACCCATTCCGCCTGCCGCAGGTGGTGAGCTATGCCACACGCGACGATTATGGCGACGTAACCTTCACGATCGACCAGCGCGGCGCCGTGATCCGCCGCCTGCTCGAGATGAGCGGGCTGCCGGCGATCATCGTGCTGCCCGCCAATGCATTTCGCGGCGTCGCCGCCCGTGCGATGGAGGATCCGGAAGGCAATGTCACGGTGACCCTGGAACTCCTGCACAACGATCCGATGCTGTCGGTGCCGCTGCTGGTGGCCGACGATCTCGAAGACGTCGCCGCCGACTGGCGCGCCTGGGCCGACGCCTACCGTCTGCCGATGCTGCTCATCGAATCCGATGGCGTCGCCCGCACCCTGGAAGAATCGCTGGGCGCCGCGATCAAGACGCTGCCGCCGCAGGGGCGCCGCAAGGGCCGCGTTTCCAATATGCGCCGCCCCCGTTTCCTTGCCCGCCGCAGAGCCGGTGACCTCGGTCTCAGGCTGGTGATCGGCGGCGAGGAGATCATTTCCAGAGACTAGCCTTCTTCTCCCCGTATAGAGACGGGGAGAAGGAAGACTACACCAGCGGCTTCAGCGCCACCCACAATGCGCCGCCGATCAGGCCGAGGAAGATTAGCCAGCCGACCTGGTTATTCGACCGAAACAGCCGCAGGCACTGGTCTGGATCGTCGATATCCAGAACCGCGATCTGCCGGGCCATGTGGGCGCCGGCGGCGATCAATCCCGCCAGTGCCACCACCGGCGCCTGCGCCGAGGCGAAGGCGATGGCGAAGCAGATCAGCGTACCGCCATAAAGGCCTGCGAGCCATGTCTTGGTGTTGTCGCCGAACAGCCGCGCGGTCGAACGCACGCCGACAATGGCGTCGTCTTCCTTGTCCTGGTGGGCATAGATCGTGTCGTAGCCGATCACCCACAGGATCGAACCGATATAGAGCATGATGGCGGGTCCATCGAGATCACCGAACTCGACCGCCCACCCCATCAGCGCGCCCCAGGAAAAGGCGAGGCCTAGAAACAGTTGCGGCCAGTTGCTTATCCGCTTCATGAATGGATAGACGGCGACGATCCCCAGCGAACAGACGCCGAGCAGAATGGCAAAGCTGTTGAACTGTAAGAGAACCGCCAGGCCGACCAGGGCCTGCAGGACAAGAAACAGCCAAGCCCGCCGGCGCGTGGTCTGGCCGGACGGCAGCGGGCGTGAGCGGGTGCGTTCGACCTGGCTATCGATGTCCTGGTCGACAATGTCGTTATAGCTGCACCCGGCGCCACGCATGGCGATGGCTCCAATCAGGAAGAGCACAAGGTACAAGGGCGCCGGCAGTAGCGAGAGCAGCGGGTCGCCTGGGCGCGGATAGGCGCTCGCCGCCAGTGCGGCCGACCACCAGCATGGCCACAAAAGCAACTGCCAGCCGATCGGCCTGTCCCACCGCGCCAGCTGCGCATAGGGCCAGATGGCGCGCGGCAGCACGCGATAGACCCAATGGCGGTTCGGCGCATCGGCGACGCGACCCTGGGCCGCTTTCGACTGGACAGGTTCCATTGGCATGGAGTGGCAGCAGCGGCGGAAACCGTCAAGCGGCAAGCGGAGGAGCGGCAAGCGGAGGAGCGGCGGCGGCCAACGGTCACGACACGAAGATGTCGCGTGTGGAAAACCAGACTTTCGCCACCGCGATGAAAGCCAGCGCCGCATTCGACACGCGCTGATGCGTGTCGTGGGTGAGAATGATGCGCTGCATGGGCAGCGGATCCGACAGCGGTTTGCAGACGAGGCGCAAGCCGTCATAGCTGTAGTCGCCATGCGGGCGAGTATAGCTGACCGCGACGCCGAAGCCGTTGGCCACCATGCTGCGCTGGAGTTCGAACGAACTTGTGCGCATGTCGGCCACCGGCGACAGGCCACGGCCGCGGAACAGGTCGAGCATATGCTGCCAGCTATGCGGCTGGTCGGTCGTGATCAGCGGATAGCCGGCCAGATCCGCCAGGCTGACCTCCGGGCGGCCCGCCAGTGCATGGCCCGCCGGCAGCAGCGCATGCGGCCGAAGCTCGTGCAACAGGATGCGGGCGAAATGCGACGGCAGGCCGAGATCGTAGCTGAGGCCGAGATCGACGGCGGCGTCCGCCAGGCGTCGCCCGAGCGTCTCGAACGTCTCGTCACGGACGACGACCGCGACCGCTGGATGGCGTTCGGAGAAGGCGCGGATGAGGCCCGGCGCGAAATAGGGCGCCAGATCCTCGAAGCAGCCGAGCACCAGCTCGCCACCGATGGCTGAATTGCCCGAACCCAGGCTCATCAGTTCGTCGGTCTCGGCAAGAACCTGCTTTGCCTTCGCTACCGCGACACGGCCAAAGGAGGTCAGCGAGACGCCGCTTCCCCGCTGGCGTACGAACAGCTTCTGGCCGAAATCCCTTTCGATGGCGTCGATGGCCACTGAAATCGACGGCTGTGAAATGTTGATCGCCCGCGCCGCGCCGGTGACGCTGCCATGGCGTGCGACGGCGATGAGATAGCGGAGTTGCGTGAGGGTAAGGCTCATAGCCAGAACCTATGTGTCAGATGAGAAGTTATTATTTTACTGAATGAGAGGAGATTGCGATAGTGCCCTCGATCCTGAGAGGAGGACACCATGGCTCCCCAAACCGCCGCACAGCCAATCGACTCCGAAATCATCGATGCGCGGACAATTGCCGACTATCAGCGTGACGGTGCGGTCTGTATCCGCGGAGCCTTCAAGGGCTGGGTCGACGCGATTGCCGCCGGCATCGAGCGCAACATGCGGAGCCGCAGCGCCACCGCGTCCGACATCGCTGGCGGCAAGGGCAGCTTCTTCGACGACTACTGCAACTGGGAACGCATCCCTGAATTCGTCGATGTCGTGCGCAATTCTCCGGCGGCGCGACTGGCGGCTGCGGTGATGCAGTCGCGCACCGCGCAGTTCTTCCACGACCATGTCCTGGTAAAGGAGCCCGGTACGCAGAAGCCGACGCCGTGGCACCAGGACATCCCCTATTATTTCGTCGACGGCCAGCAGACGGTGAGCTTCTGGATCCCCATCGATCCGGTGAAGGAAGCGACGCTGCGCCTGATCGCCGGCTCGCACAAATGGGACAAGATGATCCTGCCGGTACGCTGGCTGGACGATGGCAATTTTTACGCCGCCGAGGGCGATTACCGCCCGGTGCCCGATCCCGACATCGATCCGTCGATGAAAGTTATCGAATGGGAGATGGAGCCGGGTGACGCCATCCTGTTCGACTTCAGGACGGCACACGGCGCGCGCGGCAATATGACCGCGGCCCGGCGCCGGGCGTTGTCGCTGCGCTGGGTCGGCGATGATGCCCATTATGTCGAGCGACCGGGCCGCACCTCGCCGCCCTATCCCGGCCATGGCATGCAGCCGGGACAGAAGTTGCGCGAGGATTGGTTTCCGGTGGTCTTTCAGGGCTGAACCAGCGCCGGAATAGGGGCGGCGGTGGCCGGCGCCCCCTATTCGACAGGGATAACGTTCCCGTGCGCAATCCTCCCTGATGCCTTGACCCGTCGCCCAGAGAGCAATAGCGGGTTGTTCTCTCTATAGGATAGGCGGCATCAAGAGGTGGCCATGAACGTTCTTCTTCTCGGCTCCGGCGGCCGCGAACATGCGCTGGCCTGGAAGATCGCCGCTTCGCCGCTGCTGACGAAGCTCTACGCGACCCCCGGCAATCCGGGCATCGGCAGCGAGGCCGAACTGATTAAGCTTGATATCACCGATCACGCCGCGGTCGTTGCCTTCTGCCGGGAGACAAAAATCGATCTCGTCGTGGTCGGCCCGGAAGGCCCGCTCGTCGCCGGCATCACCGATGATCTGCGCGCCGAAAACATCCGCGTCTTCGGGCCTTCGAAGGCCGCCGCGCGGCTCGAAGGCTCGAAGGGCTTCACCAAGGACCTCTGCGCCCGGTACAACATTCCGACCGCCGCCTATGGCCGGTTCGGCGACCTGGCCTCGGCCAAGGCCTATGTCGAGAAGACAGGCGCGCCGATCGTCATCAAGGCCGACGGGCTCGCAGCCGGCAAGGGTGTCACCGTCGCCATGACGATGGAGGAGGCACAGGCGGCCCTCGCGTCCTGCTTCGACGGGTCCTTCGGCGCCGCCGGCGCGGAGGTGGTGATCGAGGAATTCATGACCGGCGAGGAGGCGAGTTTCTTCTGTCTCTGCGACGGCACCACGGCGCTTCCCTTCGGCACCGCGCAGGACCACAAGCGCGTCGGTGACGGCGACGTCGGTCCCAACACCGGCGGCATGGGCGCCTATTCGCCGGCCCCGGTAATGACGCCTGACATGATCGAGCGCACCATGCGCGAGATCATCGAGCCGACGATGCGCGGCATGGCCGAGCTTGGCGCGCCTTTCGCCGGCATTCTGTTCGCCGGACTGATGATTACGGAAAGCGGGCCGAAGCTGATCGAATACAACACCCGCTTCGGCGATCCCGAATGCCAGGTGCTGGTGATGCGGCTCAGGGATGATCTGCTGGTGCTGCTCAATGCCGCGACCGATGGCCAGCTCGCGCATATGTCGGTACGCTGGCGCGACGAGGCGGCGCTGACCGTTGTGATGGCGGCCAGGGGCTATCCCGGCACACCGGAGAAAGGCTCCGTCATCCGCGGCGTCGACGCCGCCGCCGGTGAAGGCGTCCAGATTTTCCATGCCGGCACCGCAATCAATGGCGGCGCGCTGGTCGCCAATGGCGGCCGTGTGCTCAACGTCACGGCGACCGGCGCCACGGTCGGAGAGGCGCAGGCGCGGGCCTATGCCGCGCTCGACCGCATCGACTGGCCGGACGGGTTCTGCCGCCGCGACATAGGCTGGCAGGCCCTGGCGCACGAACAGGCCGGCTGAAGCTCTGACCGGATGGCGGCTACCGCTGACCTCGGTCGAGGGTTGTCGAAGCGGTGCTGAGCGGGTCGGCCGCGGCAAAGGCGGCGTCGAGTTGTTCTGGGGAGCGCTGTTCGGTTCGCTTCCAGGCGACATATTGCACAATGCCGAACTCCGGCCGTCGCGGTACCGTCTTCACGACTGGCATGCGGAACCCGTCACGAAATTTTGACCAACGCGAACCGAGCACCGCGACCATTTCCTCGAATGTCGGCGGTGTTGCCACATCCGCATAGATGAGGGTGGCCTTGCCGGCGAGCGCGGCTTCGCGCGAGAGCGGCACCGGTACGCTGGCAAGATAGTCGGATGGCACGTCGATCAGCCCGCCAAAGGGCCATTGCTGGCGCAGCGTGGTGGCATCCGTCGGCGCGACGTTGACGTCGATATTGTCAGGCGTGCCGGCCACCCTGTAGGGGCAACGGAAGCGGCCGCAATTGGCTTGTGCCGAGAATTGCCAGAGCGCATAGCCCTGCCAGTTACCCATCGGAAAATGCACGTCGATATCAGGCTTGTAGCGTGCGTACCAAAGCGGCAGCCGCGACAGCAGCCGATACTTGTAGCGGTTGTCGGCGATGTATTGCGCCGTCTTGCCGTTGGTGTAGAGCACCGGGAAACGACCGATGCGCCGATGCACCTGGCGCACGAACTCCTCGGCATCGTCGAGCGACATCCATTGCGACGCATCGATGCCCTCGATATCGAGAGCCATCAGATCGTCCGGCGCGGGATCGGCGAAATCGAGGAAATTATTAGCCTGCTCGACCGGATTGCCGGGGCGGGCGAGATGATAGGCACCCCATTTCATGCCGAGTGCTTTGGCCACGACCCGGCGCGTCTGAAACAGTTCGCGCGTCACCGCATGGCGCTTCCACAATGCCTTGCAGAGCTTCACCTCGGTGTCGCCGCCGAAGCAGAAATAAGGCGGCGGCATGCCGTCGGACGCCTTGTTGATGAAGGCGGTGATGCGCTTGTCGGTGGCAAGCCGCGCCCAGTCGATGGAATTGTATTCGTAGGCGTCGACCACCAGCGCGCGGTCGGCGTTCTTCCACGGCTCGGAAAAATCCGAGGCCTTTGCCGCTGATATCAGCACCATCATCGCCGCAAGAGCGATCGCTGAGCGGCGAAGAGGATGCGCCGGCGTTTTCAAACAGGGAATCCCCGCTGACCAAACACCGATGGTGAGCCGGTATGGTTAAGAAATGCTTCCCGATGCTGAGGCCGCGGTGAAGTCAGCGCTGGCTGAATGGTTGAAATTCGAACGGATCCGGCGCGGGCTCTTGCCGCAGCGTGCCTTCGGCGGCGCGCTTGCGGTGGTGGGCGAGCGAACATTGCGGCGAACACAATATGCCACGATCCGACCAATAGGCAGCACCGTTTCCCAGGTCGTCGTGATAATAGGAAAACCCCGTTGCCCGATAGGGCAAGCCGCATTCGATGCAGCGATAGGCGTCAGGTCTGGCAAGGATGGGATTGTTCCGGTCGCTGGTTTTCGGTCGCCGGTCGATTTGTCCGGCGTCTGTCGAATTTAATACAGCCTCGCTGATTGCAAAATCAGCGTGACAAAGTTTGACGTTTACGTAAAAAGACGATGGGAGACCGCCAAAGGCGGGTGGTTTTGCGGCGGCGCTGGCTCTAGGGTCGGCGAGGCCGATGCATTAAGGGAGGATCGAGCGGCATGTATCGGGCACCGGTCGAGGATATCGCGTTTACGCTGAAGCATGTGGCCGGCATGAAATCCGCCATCGATAAGGGGGCGTTCGGAGACCTCAGCGAGGATCTGGTCGACGCCGTCCTTGGCGAGGCGGGCCGTTTCGCTTCCGAGGAGGTGGCCCCCCTTTATAAAATCGGCGACGAGCATGGCGCCGTGCTCAGGGATGCCGCGGTCACCACCCCGCCGGGTTGGAAGGAGCTCTATCGCCGCTGGATCGACGGTGGCTGGAATGCGCTTTCCGGGCCGGAAGAGTATGGCGGCCAGGCGCTGCCGACCATGCTTGGTGTCGCCGCACTCGAAATGTGGAACTCCGCCGCCATGGCGTTCGGCATCGGCCCGACGCTGACCATGGGCGCGGTCGAAGCGCTCGACAAGCACGCCTCCGAGGAGCTCAAGGCGACATATCTTGCAAAGCTCGTCTCCGGCGAATGGATGGGCACGATGAACCTGACCGAGCCGCAGGCCGGATCGGACCTTGCCGCCCTGCGCGCCCGCGCCGAGCCCGCCGGCGACGGCACCTACCGCCTCTTCGGCCAGAAGATATTCATCACCTATGGCGAGCACGATTTCACNCGAGCCCGCCGGCGACGGCACCTACCGCCTCTTCGGCCAGAAGATATTCATCACCTATGGCGAGCACGATTTCACCGACAACATCATTCATCTGGTGCTGGCGCGGCTTCCCGATGCGCCGGCCGGGACGCGTGGCATCTCGCTGTTCCTGGTGCCGAAATTCCTGGTCGGGGACGATGGCTCGCTCGGCGCGCGCAACGACGTCTTCTGTTCCGGCCTCGAGCACAAGCTCGGCATCCATGCCTCGCCGACCTGCACCATGATCTATGGTGATGGCTTCCAGGGCGCCAAGCCGGGCGCCATCGGCTGGCTGATCGGCGAGGAGAACAAGGGCCTCGCCNATCCATGCCTCGCCGACCTGCACCATGATCTATGGCGACGGTTTTCAAGGCACCAGGCCTGGCGCCATCGGCTGGTTGATCGGCGAGGAGAACAAAGGCCTCGCCTGCATGTTCACCATGATGAACAATGCCCGCCTCGCCGTTGGGATGCAGGGCGTGGCGGTCGCGGAAGCCGCGACCCAGAAGTCGATTGCCTATGCCAATGAGCGCCGCCAGGGCAAGGCGAGCGATTATTTTGGCGCCGGCATGGCGCCGATCGTCCATCACCCGGACGTGCAGCGCAATCTCCTGACCATGAAAGCGCTGACCCAGATCGCGCGGGCGATCAGCTATTCCTGTGCCCACGCTATCGACATGGCGCGTGCGTCGTCTGGCGACCAGGCGGCGCATTGGCGCGACCGTGCTAATTTGCTGACTCCGCTCGCCAAGGCGTTTTCGACCGATGTCGGCGTGGAAGTCGCCTCGCTTGGCGTCCAGGTGCATGGCGGCATGGGCTTCATCGAGGAAACGGGTGCGGCCGCGTACTATCGCGACGCGCGCATCGCGCCGATCTATGAGGGCACCAACGGCATCCAGGCGATCGATCTGGTGACCCGAAAACTGCCGCTCGGCGGCGGTGAGCATGTGCATGGCTACATCGACGAACTGGCTGGTATCGCCAATGCTGTGCGAACGTCGACCCTCGACGGTTTTGGCCGCGCCGCCGACGCTCTCGATCAGGCGCTCTCCGANGACGCGTTTCCTGCTGAAATTGTCGGCCGAGGGCCGGACGGAGGAGGCGCTGGCCGGTGCGACGCCGTATCTCCGGCTGATCTCGCTTGCCGCCGGCGGCGCCTATCTGGCGCGGGCCGCTCTTGCCGACCAGGGCCGCATCGCCCTTTGCCGCTTCTTCGCCGAGAACCTGCTTGGCGAAGCCAGTGCTTTGAAGGGGCGCGTCATCGATGGCGCCGGCAGCCTGGCTGCTGCCGCCGAGGCACTGATTTCCGCCTGACCTTCACAAGGAAAACACCGTGACAGACCACATCCTCGTCGAGCGCCAGGGCGCCATCCAGATCATCCGCATGAACCGGCCGGACAAGAAGAACGCGCTGACGCGTGCCATGTATGCGAAAATGTCGGCGGCCCTTGCCGAAGGCGACACCGATCCGGCGGTCCGCGTTCATGTCTTTCTCGGCGTGCCGGGCGCCTTTTCCTCCGGCAACGACCTTGCCGATTTCATGGTCGTGGCCACCGGTGGCGATGGCGGCACCGAAGTCTGGGATTTCCTGATCGCCCTGGCCGGGGTCGAAAAGCCCATCGTCTCCGGCGTCGACGGCATCGCGGTCGGCATCGGCACCACGATCAACCTCCACTGCGACCTGACTTTCGCCACGCCGCGCACCGTGTTTCGGACCCCCTTCGTCGATCTCGGCCTCGTGCCCGAGGCAGGATCGAGCCTTTTGGCACCCCGCATCCTGGGCCAGCAAGGTGCTTTCGCCCTGCTCGGTCTCGGTGAGGGCTTTTCGGCCGAGCGCGCGAAGGCCGCCGGGCTGATCTACGAGGTGGTCGAGGAAGGTGGGCTGGAGGCTTCGGTGCTTGCAGCGGCCGGCCAGATCGCGGCCAAGCCACCGGAAGCGCTCAAGATCGCGCGCGACCTGATGCGTGGCTCACGCGACGATCTGGTTGCCCGCATCGAGATAGAGAGCGAGCATTTTCGCGAGCGGCTGAAATCCGACGAGGCGCGCGCGGCCCTGACGGCATTCATGACCAGGAAAAAGGGCTGAAGGTTTTTTTCAGGGATAGAGCCTGGCCTTGTCCCAACCGCCTGCCGCGTTTCGTGAAAAGACGACGCGGTCATGCAGCCGGAACGGCCGGTCGTGCCAGAATTCGATCGTCTTCGGCACGATCCGGAAGCCCGACCAATGTTTCGGTCGCGGGATGTCGCCGATGGCATAACGCGCCGTGTATTCGGCGACCGCCTTTTCCAGCGCGAAGCGGCTTTCCAACGGCCGCGATTGCTTCGATGCCCAGGCGCCGATGCGGCTGCCGCGTGGCCGCGTCGCGTAATAGCTGTCGGCTTCGGCATCGCTAACGAGCTCCACCGGACCGCGAATGCGCACCTGGCGGCGCAGCGATTTCCAATGGAAACACATCGCCGCCTTCATGCTGCCAAGAATCTCCTGGCCCTTGGCGCTCTCGAAATTCGTGTAGAACACAAAGCCGCTTTCATCGAACCCCTTGAGCAGCACCATCCTTACGTCCGGCATGCCCTCGGCATCGACGGTCGCCAATGCCACGCCATTGGCATCGTTGATTTCGCTTTTGACAGCGTCGTCCAACCATGCGGCAAAGAGGCGAAACGGCTCGGCCGCCTCGGTAAAGTCACTGCTTGTTAACTCTGTGTCACTCATAGTTTTTCTCAAATTGTCACGAGACCAGGGAGGTTGCCGATTGTCGCGTATCGCGCAAGCTTTTGACAGCAGGCAATGGGGCGTTATCGCTTCAGCCAGCACGAAAGTGGCGATCGTGGCAGTCGCCCTGCCGCTCGCGGCCTGCGGGGCAGGTGGCTTCAGCCTGCAGAAGGCCGAAGTCGACCGCTCGATGCTGACCAGCAGCACATCGGCTTCGCTCAAGCCGGCTGACTCGGATCGCGACTCCGACCAGACGACGATCGGCAATGCGGTATCGTCCGCCGATATCGAGCAACTCGGCGGCCAGGCGGTGCCGTGGGCGAACACCGGCACCGGCTCGCGCGGCTCCATCACAGAACTGGCGGAATTGAAGGACGGGGGCCAGACCTGCCGCCGCTTCAAGGCTTCGCGCGAAAGCTTTGACGGCGTTGCCATGTTCCAGGGTGAACTCTGTCTTGCCAGTGCCGGCGGCTGGCGCATGCAGGGCTTCAAGGCACTCTGATTTTCCGCCGTCGATATGAAGGTCCGCTACTGGAATTTCTTCCTATGCGAGCGCATATAGGGGGCAAGTATGGACTCAACTCATTTCCAGGGCAGGAAGCATGCGCGACCCCTATGAGGTGCTGGGCGTTGCAAAGAACGCATCGGCCAAGGACATAAAATCGGCGTACCGGAAACTCGCCAAGAAGCATCATCCGGACCAGAATCCGAATGATCCCAAGGCGAAGGACCGTTTTGCGGCGGCCAATCAGGCCTATGAGGTCATCGGCGACGAGAAGAACCGTGCGGCTTTCGATCGCGGCGAGATCGACGCCGACGGCAAGCCGCGTTTCCAGGGTTTTGAAGGTGCCGCGGGCGGTGGCGACCCCTTTGCCGGGTTCCGCCGCCAGCAACAGGGCGCAGGAGGCTCGCGATTCGAGTTCCGCTCGGGCCGTCCGGGCGGCGATCCGTTCGACGGCAACAGCGATATCTTCAGCCAGATCTTCGGCGATGCCTTTTCAGGCGCGCGCGGGCCAGGCGCGGGCGACCGCCGCCAGGCGGCGACAGCAGCCGACCTGAACGTCACGCTCGACGTCACCATCGAGGAAGCGGCCAATGCCGAGAAGGTGACGGCGATGTTCCCGGATGGCCGCAAGGTTGCGGTCAAGCTGCCGGCCTATGTCGAGGATGGCCAGACCATCCGGCTGAAAGGCCAGGGCGAGCAGGGACCGGGCCAACCCGGCGACGCACTGGTCAAGATCCATATCCGCCGCCATCCTCGTTACCGTATCGAAGGCCGTGACCTGCACGCCGACCTGCCGGTTTCGCTGGTCGATGCGGTGCTGGG
The DNA here is from genome assembly GCF_000502415.1 of Mesorhizobium sp. LNHC229A00. Taxonomy (NCBI): domain Bacteria; kingdom Pseudomonadati; phylum Pseudomonadota; class Alphaproteobacteria; order Hyphomicrobiales; family Phyllobacteriaceae; genus Mesorhizobium; species Mesorhizobium sp. LNHC229A00. The sequence goes on along the minus strand of NZ_AYWQ01000008.1, from coordinate 80,715 downwards.
CGCCAAGGTGCCGGTCGAGACGCCGACCGGCAGGCTCGCGGTCAACGTTCCCGCCTGGTCGAGCTCGGACAAGGTCCTGCGGCTCAAGGGCAGGGGCTTGCCGGAGAAAGCCGGCGGCCATGGCGATCTCTATGCCCATGTGCGCATCATGCTGCCGGAAGGCGGCGATAGCGCGCTGGAATCGCTGTTGCGCGGCCAAAAAGGCTGATCGAGAGCTTTTGTCCCCCGAACTGTCCGGTTTGAACGCTTGAAGGGCCTGTGTGCCTGTGCGATAGGCACTCCACAAAGCAGATATCTTGCGGAGAACACGCATATGGCGGGTGGACAGGGCCTGATGGCCGGCAAGCGCGGCCTGATTCTTGGCGTCGCCAACAACAGGTCGATCGCTTATGGCATTGCCAAAGCCTGCGTCGATCACGGCGCCGAGATAGCACTGACCTATCAGGGCGAAGCCTTCAAGAAGCGCGTCGAGCCGCTGGCGGCGGAACTGGGCGCCTTTGTCGCCGGCCATTGCGACGTAACCGATCCGGCGAGCCTGGACCAGGTCTTCGCCAATGTCGCCAGTCATTGGGGCAAGCTCGACTTCCTCGTGCACGCCATCGCCTTTTCCGATAAGGACGAGCTGACCGGCCGCTATGTCGAGACGACGCGCGACAATTTCCTGCGCACCATGGACATTTCGGTCTATTCCTTCACCACCATCGCCAAGCGCGCCGAAGCGCTGATGACCGAGGGCGGTTCGCTGCTGACGCTGACCTATTACGGCGCCGAGAAGGTCATGCCGCACTATAACGTCATGGGCGTCGCCAAGGCGGCACTGGAGGCCAGCGTGCGTTATCTCGCCGTCGACCTTGGCGCCAAGAAGATCCGTGTCAACGCCATTTCGGCCGGCCCGATCAAGACGCTTGCCGCCTCCGGCATCGGCGACTTCCGCTACATCCTGAAGTGGAACGAATACAATTCGCCACTGAAGCAGACGGTCACGCAGGAAGAGGTCGGCGATTCCGGCGTCTATTTCCTGTCCGACCTGTCGCGTGGCGTCACCGGCGAAGTGCACCATGTCGATTCCGGCTACCACGTCGTCGGCATGAAAGCGGTCGACGCGCCGGATATTTCGACAGTCAAGGATTAGGTCTCCCCGCCTTTCCTCCGTCCAGGCACTGGCCCGATCTCCGGAAGAGCTGATGTACCCGCTGGTTTATATCGTGCGCCACGGCCAGACCGCGTGGAACGCCGAGTTCCGGCTTCAAGGCCAGGCCGATACCGATCTCAATGCTCTTGGCCGCGAGCAGGCGAGCGCAAATGGGCGTCGGCTGGCCGCACTCGTCGGTGCTCCCCAGGAATTCGACTTCGTCGCCAGTCCGATGAGACGCACGCGCGAAACAATGGAACGCATCCGCGCCGCCATGAGGCTCGATCCGCTCGCCTATCGAACCGATATCAGACTGATTGAAGTCAATTTCGGCGATTGGCAGAGTTTTACCTTCGCCGAGCTTGAGAGGCAGTCGCCCGGAGCGAGCCGATCCCGCGCACTGGACAAGTGGAATTTTCAGCCGCCAGGTGAAGGCGCGGAGAGTTACCAGATGCTGCTCGAACGGGTGAAGCCATGGTTCGATGAGCTTCGGGGGCAGACGATTTGCGTGACGCACGGGGGTGTCATGCGCACGCTGTTTCGCTTCGTGCTTGATATGGCCGAGGACGAGGCCGCGAACCTGGAGATACCGCAGGATCGCGTGCTAAAGCTTGAGGGCAGGAGCCTGGAGTGGCTTTAGGACGCCCGGTGACGCCAACTCCTAGTTCGTGTCGCTGTCACCCGGCAACTGCATGTCGGTGACGACGTTTTCGCCATCGGTCACATCATAAGCAATGACGATGTCCATCCCCGGCTTCAGCGNCTGCATGTCGGTGACGACGTTTTCGCCATCGGTCACATCATAAGCAATGACGATGTCCATCCCCGGCTTCAGCGCATCGAGATCGGTTTCGGCGTTCAGCTTGTAGGATTTGCCGTCGTCCAGCGTCAGCGTCAGCGCGTCCTTGTCGACCTTCTTGATCAGGCCTTCGGTCTGCCCGGCAAAGGCGGCGGTGGAGAGCAGCAGCGTGGCGGCAACAGCGCCAATCAGGGTACGCATCATCGTCCTCTTTGGTCATTGCGCCGGCCTGGGTGGCGGCGGATCCTCAACGGCGAATGGAGGAGAGCAGAAACCAACCGAATGTGTCAAAACTAAATCCGTCGGATCACAGTTTGACCACCGTGGAAAACGCCAATAGAAGGCTGGCTTCAGCCGGTTTCGATGCCGGGCAGGGCACTTTCCATGTCTCACAACACGTTCGGCCATCTTTTTCGCGTCACCACCTGGGGCGAGAGCCATGGCGCGGCACTCGGCTGCGTGGTCGATGGTTGTCCGCCGGGCGTCCGTTTCACGCGCGATGAAATCCAGGCCGAACTCGACAAGCGCCGCCCGGGCCAGTCGCGCTTCGTCACGCAGCGTCGCGAGCCGGACGAAGTGAAGATCCTTTCAGGCTTCGTCCTCGACGAGGACGGCGCGACGATGATCACCACCGGCACGCCCGTGTCGATGCTGATCGAGAATGTCGATCAACGCTCGAAGGACTATGGAGAGATCGCCCGCCAGTTCCGGCCGGGCCATGCCGACTACACCTACGACGTCAAATACGGCATACGCGACTATCGCGGCGGCGGCCGCTCCTCGGCGCGCGAGACCGCTGCCAGGGTCGCTGCCGGCGCGCTCGCCCGCAAAGTGGTGCCGGGCATGGTGGTGCGCGGCGCGCTCGTGTCGATGGGCGAAAAGTCCATCGACCGCGCGAACTGGAACTGGAATTTCATCGGCGATGCCGAGAACCCGTTCTTCACGCCTGACCCGGCTTCGGTTCCTGTTTTTACGCAGTATCTCGACGGCATCCGCAAGGCCGGTTCCTCGGTCGGCGCGGTGATCGAGATCGTCGCCGACGGTGTGCCTGCCGGCCTCGGCGCGCCGATCTACGCCAAGCTCGACCAGGACATCGCCTCCGGCCTGATGTCGATCAACGCCGTCAAGGGTGTCGAGATCGGCAATGGTTTCGAGGCCGCCCGCATCACCGGCGAACGGAATGCAGACGAGATGCGCATGGGCAATGATGGCAAGCCGGTGTTCCTGTCCAACAACGCCGGCGGCATCCTGGGCGGCATCTCGACCGGCCAGGCGATCGTCGCCCGTTTTGCCGTGAAGCCGACTTCGTCGATCCTGACGCCGCGCAAATCGATCGACAAGGACGGCAGGGATGTCGAAGTGATGACGAAGGGTCGCCATGACCCCTGCGTCGGCATCCGAGCCGTGCCGATCGGCGAGGCCATGGTCGCCTGTGCCATTGCCGACCACTATCTGCGGCATCGAGGACAGACAGGTAGGTGAGTAGGGAGTAAGCTGCCCGGTCCGCCGACGCGTCGTTCTTTTTCTTTTCGCTATTCCCCTACTGCCTTACTCCCTTACTCCCTGTTCCATCGAGTGAAACGAGCGCTTTATGCCTTACGACCAGAAGAAGATCGTGGAAGCCATTCGGGCCTTCGAACGTGGCGAGATCGTCGTCGTCATGGACGATGACGGGCGCGAGAACGAGGGCGACCTGATCGTCGCGGCCGTCCATTGCACGCCGGAGAAGATGGCCTTCATCGTCCGCAACACGTCGGGCATCGTCTGCACGCCGATGCCGCGCGAGGAGGCCAAGCGGCTGAACCTCGCGCCGATGGTGGCCGACAATGATTCGGCCCATACCACCGCCTTTACAGTCAGCGTCGACTTCAAGCATGGCACGACGACAGGCATTTCGGCCGACGACCGCACGCTGACCGTGCGCAACCTCGCCAACGGCAATGTCGGCGCCTCCGATTTTGTCCGCCCTGGCCACATCTTCCCGCTCATCGCGCGCGAGGGCGGCGTCTTGATGCGCTCGGGTCATACCGAGGCGGCGGTCGATTTGTGCAAGCTCGCCGGCCTGCCGCCGATCGGCGTGATCTCGGAACTGGTCAACGATGATGGCACCGTCAAGCGCGGCCCGCAGGTCGCGGCCTTCGCCGAGGAGCATGGCCTCAAGCAGGTATCGGTCGCCGACCTCATCGCTTACCGGCAACGCAAGGAAACGCTGGTCGAGCGCGTCGCCTGCTCCGACATCGAGACGCTGGGTGGCAAGGCGCAGGTCTTCACCTACNACGCTGCCCTGGGACACGATGCATCACGTCGCCATCGTCTTCGGCGACATCCGCGACGGCGAGGAGGTGCCGGTGCGGCTGCATTCGGAGGATGTGGTGACCGACGTGTTCGGCACCAGCCACCGGCTCGACGGCATCATGAAGGCGATGGGTGAACGCAAGCGCGGCGTCATCGTTTATCTCAGGGAAGGCTCGGTCGGCGTCGCCCATCAGGAGCGCAACCGGCCGGCGCCAGGCGACCGCGAGGACCATGAAGAGGCGCGCCGGCGCGAGAGCGAATGGCGCGAGATCGGTCTCGGGGCCCAGATCCTGAAGGACCTTGGCATTTCCTCGATCAATCTGATTGCCTCACGCGAACGCCACTATGTCGGCCTCGAGGGTTTTGGCATTCACATCGCCAAGACCGAGATCATCTGAGCTCGACAAACCCTGCCCTGTCATTCGGCCGGGATTGCCGCCTCGCATCCTTCCAACTCGCATTCGTGGGTGGCGAGGCTGCGCTGGCCGAGCAGCACAGTGATCAGTGCGATAGCACCTGACGTCACCGAAACCCAGAACCCGTTCTGGGCGCCGAATGCATCCACCACCGCGCCGGCGGCGAACGAACCCAGCGCCATGCCGATGCCGATGCCTGTCGTCACCCAGGTGATGCCTTCGGTCAGCATCGTTTCAGGAACATGCCGTTCGATCAGGCTGAAGGCGGTGATGAAGGTCGGCGAGATCGCCACGCCGCTGATGAAGACAGTCAGCGCGAGCGCTGGCACGGTGCTGGCGGTAAGCGGCAGCAGTGTGCCGAGCCCTACCAAGGCAACCGCGATGGCGAGCTGGCGCTGCAGCGGTGCTTTCAGGTGGAGCGCACCGATGATGATGCCGAGCACGAAGGAGCCCAGCGCATAGACGCCGATGACGAGACTGGCAGTGCCCGGCTGGCCGAGTTCCTTGGTGATCGCCACCGTGCTCACCTCCGTCGTCGCGAAGGTCGCGCCGATGAAGATCATGGCGAAGGTGATGATTTGAACCGGCCCCAGGCGGATTGCCGAGCCGCTGGAGCCATGGTCCACCGGCCGCACTTGCGGCTCGGTCGAACGCTGCAGGATGAAAGCTGTCGAGCCCAAGGCGAGGAACAGCGTGCTGACGAGCACGCCCGCTTCCGGGAACAGCGCGGCGCTGAGGCCCACCGACAGCGATGCGCCGGCGATATAGACCAGTTCGTCCGCCGCCGACTCGAAGGCGAAGGCGGTGTTCATCTCGGNAGCGATGCGCCGGCGATATAGACCAGTTCGTCCGCCGCCGACTCGAAGGCGAAGGCGGTGTTCATCTCGGGCCGGCCCCGGAAAATCTCGGTCCAGCGCGCCCGCACCATGGCCGGCATGCTTGGCATTGCCGCGGCCAGCAGCGCCGACGCGAACAGCGTCCATACCGGCCAGTCCTGATTGGCCGATGCGATCAGGGCCGCGAAAGCGAGCACGGAGATAATGGTGGTGGGTACGACAACCCGTGTCTGGCCGAGGCGGTCGACCAACCTCGATATTTGCGGCGCCAGGAAGGCATTGGCCAAGGCGAAAGTCGCCGAAACCGCGCCCGCCAGCCAGTATTCGCCACGCGTCTGCGACAGCATCGCCACGATGCCGATTGGCGCCATGGCGATCGGCAGGCGCGCCATGAAGCCGGCGGCGGCAAAGCCCCTGGCTCCGGGAGCGCGAAAGATTTCCGAATAGGGGTTTTGCATGGTTCTGTTCCTCGACAAGGGGCGATTCCAGAATTACATACGAGACGTATAAGTGTTAAATAAAGCATACGCCGCGTATGTCAATTGGCATACGACGCGTATGTAGATAAGGCCAGAAGCATGCATCGACCGCGCAAGGAGATGATCGCCGAGACACGCGCCAAGCTGATTGCCGCGGCGCGCCAGGCTTTCGGCACCATCGGCTATGCCGAAGCGTCGATGGATGATTTCACCGCGTCGGCCGGGCTGACGCGCGGCGCCCTTTATCATCACTTCGGCGACAAGAAGGGGCTGCTTGAGGCGGTTATCGCCGAAATCGACGCGGAAATGGCGGCCCGGGTGAATGAGGTCGCGTCGCGGGCGCCGACCCGCTGGCAGCATTTCGTCGACGAATGCACCACCTATATCGAAATGGCGCTGGAGCCGGAAATCCAGCGCATCATGTTCCGGGATGGTCCGGCTGTGCTGGGCGATCCGGCACAGTGGTCGAATGCCAACGCCTGCGTCGGTTCAATGACCGATCATCTGACCGCGCTGCAAGGGGAGGGGGTGGTCGTCCCCGGCGTCGATCCGGAGTCGGCAGCGCGGCTGATCAATGGGGCGAGCAGCCAGGCTGCGCAGCGGATCGCCAATTCGCCAGATCCCGAAGGGACCTCGAAAATGGTGGTGGCCGCGTTCAAGCAACTGCTCGAAGGCCTGCTGAAAAAGCCGGAAGCGCTTTCAAGATGAACCTCCATGGCAGTCCCGCCACCACCTGCAATTGACAATAGCCGGTTTGAGCGCATCCTCTGCAGCCATCTCTGAGGGGAGATTCGGGCATGTGGGATTTCGATATCGGCAGGTCGGTGTCCATCATGATGCGGACCTGGCCTTTCATTGTCTTTCGCATGATCGTCTATTTCGGCATCACGCTGGCCTACATCATGGCAACCGGCACCGGCGCATCCGTCGGCTATGGCGTCGGCCATATTTCCACCGATCCCGACGGACCATTGTCTTTTGCGATGTGGGGCGGCGTGGTCGGTTTCGGCATCGTCTCGATCGCCGTCTACTGGATCCGCGAATACATCCTCTACGTCGTCAAAGCGGGCCATATAGCCGTCATGGTGCATCTGATCGACGGCCATGATGTTCCCGACGGCCAGAACCAGATCGCCTACGCAAAAGAGATCGTGACCGAGCGTTTTGCCGAGGCCAACATCCTTTTTGTTGTCGACCAATTGGTCAAGGGCGCCATCCGCGGCATCACCGGCCTGCTCGGCGGCATCGCGGCCTTCCTGCCTATTCCTGGCCTGAGCGGACTGGTTTCGTTCCTCAACACTGTGATTCGCCTGTCGCTGACCTATGTCGACGAGATCATTCTTGGCTACAACATCCGCATCAATTCGTCCTCGCCGTTCGAAACCGCGCGCCAAGGCGTCGTGCTCTACGCCCAGAACGGTAAGACCATGGTCAAGAACGCCGTCTGGCTGGCGGTCATCATGTGGGCCGTGTCGTTCGTGATTTTCCTGCTGATGCTCGCTCCGGCAGCCGCTATTCTTTACATCATGCCCGGGCAGCTCGCCGGCTGGGCTTTCGTGCTGGCAATCGTCTTTGCCTGGGCTTTCAAGGCGGCCTTCATCGAGCCCTTCGCCATTGCCTGCCTGATGCAGGTCTATTTCAAGACCATCGAGGGTCAGGTCCCCGATGCCGCCTGGGACGCCAGGCTGGCCGAAGCTTCGTCGAAGTTCAGGGAACTCAAGGACAAGGCGCTCTCCACTTTCGGCGGTTCGCGCTGGGGCACGGCCGGCGCGACGAGCTGATCGGCCGGGCTCGCGGGCGCACCGGCGACGGTGCCGAGGCGCGCCACTGCTGATTTGAGCGGCGCTTCGCCTTGCCCGCGAAAAGTCTCGCTCATGATCAGCTCGGGCAGCGGCAGCCGCCGGCCCCAGCCATGCGTTTCGAGGTCCGGCTTCGGTGCGAACTCGGAAACGCGGCCGACGCAGAGATAGGCGATCGGCGTCACGTGATCGGGAATCGCCAGCAGGCTTTTCAGCGCTTGCGCCTCGATGATGCTGACCCAGCCGACCCCAACGCCCTCGGCACGCGCGGCCAGCCAGAAATTCTGCACCGCGCAGACCGTGCTGTAGAGATCCATCTCCGGATTGTGCCACCGCCCCAACGGCGAGCCTTTCGAGCGCTCGCGGTCGCAGGTGATGCAGATGTTTAGCGCGCTTTCGCAAATGCCTTCGAGCTTGAGCTTGCGGTAGAGCGCCTGCCGTTCTGCCTCTATTTCAGGCAGTTCCCGTTCTCGCGCGGCCAGGAACAGGTCGCGCACCTCCGCCCGCCGCGCGGCATCGCGGATGACGATGAAGTTCCAGGGTTGCATGAAGCCGACCGATGGCGCGTGGTGGGCGGCAAGCAGCAGCCGCGCCAGCACCTCGTCGTCGATCGCCTCCGATGTAAAATGGCTGCGGACGTCGCGCCGCGTAAACATGGCACGGTAAACCGCGTCGCGCGCACTCTGGTCAAATCCATCGCCCATTTGAGCGGTCATGGCTTCCCGCATCGCGTGTCCCCTTGCGATTGCAATCGATGCCATCCGCCTGACCATGCGGATGACGATGCCTGCCAGGCCGGTCTTCTGGCTCGGGATCAACCCGCGTCCGGTGCCTTCCCGTCATCGACAGTGGCATCTACCGGCGCGGTCCCCCTCACAGCGTTGGGCACGCCACGGAGTTCAACCGTGTTCCCGATTCTCCCGCCAGGGCATTTGTAGCCAAGTGCAAACACTTGGCGTCGCGGAATGCGGCTAAAACAAACAGACCGGCAGGCACCAGGCAGTAGCGGCAGTCTTACTCCGAAGGGCCGACGACGCCAATGCCCGCAGCGACATGAATGGACGCAGGTTCGATTTTCCCCAGCGATCAAGCCGCAACGCATGGCCATCACGGCGCCGGGGCACTAGATAGGGGCATGGCCACCCGTCTTTACACGCACCCGATCTTTCTCGAACACATCACCCCGCCCGGTCACCCCGAGCGGCCCGACCGCCTGCGCGCCATCGAGCGCGTGCTCGACGACGAAGCTTTTGCCGCGCTTGACCGCGTCGAGGCACCGCAAGGCGACGAAGCGACCATCCTCTACGCGCATCCCGCCGATTTCGTCGCGCGTGTCCGCGCCGCCATCCCCGACGAAGGCATTGCCCGCATCGACGCAGACACCACCGCCAGCCCGAAAAGCTGGCAGGCGGTGATTACGGCGATCGGTGCCGCCAATGCCGCCGTCGACGACGTCTTTGCGGGCCGCGCCGACAACGTCTTCGTCGCCGCCCGTCCGCCCGGCCACCATGCCGAAAAGACCACTGCCATGGGCTTCTGCTTCTTCAACACGGCGGCAATCGCGGCCCGCTACGCGCAGAAGAAGCACGGCGCCGAGCGCGTCGCCGTCGTCGACTGGGACGTGCATCACGGCAATGGCACGCAGGATATTTTTTGGGACGATCCCTCGGTGCTTTATTGCTCGACGCACCAGATGCCCCTTTATCCCGGCACGGGCGCGAAGAGTGAAACCGGCGCCGGCAACATCGTCAATGCGCCGCTGGCGCCTCGGACCGGCAGCGAGGTGTTTCGTGATGCGTTCCTGTCGCGCGTGCTGCCGGCACTCGACAATTTCGCGCCGGATCTGATTGTCATTTCGGCCGGCTTCGATGCGCACCATCGCGACCCGCTGGCGGAAATCAATCTGACCGAGGACGATTTCGACTGGGCGACCGGCCAGCTGATGCAGCGCGCCGCAATCCACGGCGGCAACCGGCTCGTCAGCCTGCTCGAGGGCGGCTACGATCTGCAGGGATTGGCATTTTCGGTCGCCGCCCATGTCGGGCGACTGATGAAAGGATGAATGATGACCGGTGAGATCAACGAAGACGTCAAGGCGATGAGCTTTGAACAGGCGCTCGACGCACTGGAGAAGATCGTCGATGATCTGGAGCGGGGCGACGTGCCGCTCGACCAGTCTATCCGGATTTACGAGCGGGGCGAGGCGCTGAAGGTCCATTGCGACCGGCTGCTGAAGGCCGCCGAGGACAAGGTCGAGAAGATCAGGCTGTCGCGCGACGGCAAGCCGGTTGGAACCGAGCCGCTCGACGCGGACTGAGTCCGGAGCAGCCTTACCGATTTTTGGACACGATCATCATTGAGGATACAGTTCGTCCCGATTGAAACGGACAAGAGGAGATACGGAAGCGATGTGCAGAAACATCAAGACCCTGTTCAATTTTGATCCGCCGGCAACTAACGACGAAGTCCGTGACGCGGCACTGCAGTTTGTCGGGAAGCTGAGCGGCACGACGCGGCCTTCTGCCAAGAACCAGCATGCGTTCGATCATGCGGTCGAAGCCATCGCCGCATCCGCACGCGAATTGCTCGATTCCCTCGAAACCCACCAGCATCCGCGCAATCGCGAAGAGGTGGCGGCCAAATTAAAAGCAAAAGCGGCGATCCGGTTCGCCTGATATGCCCACGCGCCCGCTGACCGCTGACGAGGAGAGTTCATGAGCTTCTTCCCCGGCAAAGACCCTGAGGCCGGCGATGCCTTCGCCAGCGACCAGATCGAGCTGATGGTCATCCCCAACGCCAAGGACATTGGCGCTTTCGAGGTGCGTCGCGCCTTGCCGACCGCCAAACGGCGCCTGGTCGGGCCGTTCATCTTCTTCGATCGAATGGGTCCCGCGATCATGCGCGCCGGCCAGGCGCTCGATGTCCGTCCGCACCCGCATATCGGCCTGTCGACCGTGACCTATCTGTTCGACGGCAAGATCAGGCATCGCGATTCGCTGGGCACCGAGATGGTCATCGAGCCCGGCGACGTGAACCTGATGACGGCTGGTCGCGGCATCGTCCACTCCGAGCGCACGCCGCAGGAATTGCGCGGCGCGCCGATGTCGATCTCCGGCCTGCAGACCTGGTTGGCTCTGCCGGACGGCAAGGAAGAGGTGGCACCGGTGTTCGAGAACACCGCGGCGCTGCGGCTTCCCGAAATCGACGCCGAAGGCGTCAGCGGCCGCGTCGTCATCGGTGAGTTCCAGGGCTTGCGGTCTCCGGTGCGGGCCGATACCGAAACACTCTATGCAGATTTGCTGGTGGCGCCCGGCGCCAGCGTCAAAATCTCGGCCGATGCCGAGGAGCGCGCCATCTACACGCTGGAGGGCGAGGTCTCGATTTCGGGTGATGTCTTTCCGGCGGAACGGCTGCTGGTGTTCCGGCCCGGCGACGAGATCGTCATATCGTCATCGACCGGGGCGCATTTCATGCTGTTCGGCGGCGCCTCGCTTGGCTCAAAGCGCTACATCTGGTGGAATTTCGTTTCCTCGTCCAAGGAGCGCATCGAGCAGGCCAAGCAGGAATGGAAGACCGGCCGCTTCGATATCGTTCCTGGTGATGAGAAAGAATTCATCCCGCTGCCGGAAGGTTGAGCGGATCGAAGGGTTGAGCGTCCGCGTCAGCGACACGCATTTACTTTCGCCTGCCGGCGGCCTATCCCGCAGATGAACAGAAAGTCTGGGCCCAACGTGAACGCAACGCCGCATACGCCGCTTCTCGATAGGGTTCGCGTCCCGGCCGATCTGCGCAGGCTGGCCGAGAGCGACTTGCCACAACTGGCATTTGAGCTTCGCGCCGAACTGGTCGATGCCGTTTCCCGCACCGGCGGCCATCTCGGTGCCGGCCTTGGCGTGGTCGAACTGACGGTGGCACTGCATTATGTCTTCAACACACCCGATGACCGGCTGATCTGGGATGTCGGCCACCAGGCCTATCCGCACAAGATCCTGACCGGCCGTCGCGACCGCATCCGCACCTTGCGCCAGGAAGGCGGTTTGTCGGGCTTCACCCGCCGAGCCGAGAGCGAATATGACCCGTTCGGCGCCGCCCATTCCTCGACATCGATATCGGCCGGCCTCGGCATGGCCGCCGCCCGCGACCTCTCAGGCGGCCGCAACAATGTCATTTCCGTCATCGGCGACGGCGCCATGTCGGCTGGCATGGCTTATGAGGCGATGAACAATGCCGGCGCGCTCGATGCGCGCCTCATCGTCATCCTCAACGACAATGATATGTCGATCGCCCCGCCAACCGGCGCCATGAGCGCCTATCTGGCGCGCCTGGCTTCCGGCAAGGCCTATGTCGGCCTGCGCGACTTCGGCAAGAAGCTGACCTCCTATCTCGGCAAGCGGGCCGATCGAGCCATCACCCGCGCGGTCGAGCATGCGCGCGGTTACGTCACCGGCGGCACCTTGTTCGAGGAACTCGGCTTCTATCACATCGGCCCGATTGACGGTCACAATCTGGAGCATCTCATCCCGGTTCTGAAAAATGTCCGTGACAACGGCAAGGGTCCGGTGCTGATCCATGTCGTCACCCAGAAGGGCAAGGGCTACGCGCCGGCGGAAGCGGCCGCCGACAAGTATCATGGCGTCAACAAATTCGACGTCATCACCGGCGCACAGGCCAAGGCGCCGGCCAATGCACCGGCCTACACCAAGGTGTTTGCAGAAAGCCTGATCCAGGAGGGCCGCGAGGACGACCGCATCGTCGCCGTCACCGCCGCCATGCCGAGCGGCACCGGCCTCGACCTGTTCGGCGAGGTGTTTCCGTCAAGGACTTTCGACGTCGGCATTGCCGAACAGCATGCGGTGACCTTCGCCGCCGGCCTGGCAACGGAAGGCTACAAGCCCTTCGCGGCGATCTATTCGACCTTCCTGCAGCGTGCCTATGATCAGGTCGTCCATGACGTCGCGATCCAGAAACTGCCGGTGCGTTTCCCCATCGATCGCGCTGGCTTTGTCGGCGCCGACGGTGCCACCCATTGCGGCGCGTTCGATACCACCTTCCTGGCAAGCCTGCCGGGCTTTGTCGTAATGGCCGCGGCCGACGAGGCGGAATTGCGTCACATGGTTCGCACCGCCGCCAGCTACGACGACGGGCCGATCGCCTTCCGCTATCCGCGCGGCAACGGCGTCGGCGTCGAAATGCCCGAGCGCGGCTCGGTTCTGGAGATCGGCAAAGGCCGCATCGTCCGGGAAGGCAGCAAGGTTGCCCTCCTGTCCTTCGGCACAAGGCTGCAGGATTGCGTTGCCGCAGCCGAGGAACTCGGCGCGGCCGGGCTTTCCACCACGGTCGCCGATGCCCGTTTCGCCAAGCCGCTCGACCAGGATCTGATCCGGCGGCTGGCCCGCTCCCATGAGGTTCTGGTAACGGTGGAGGAGGGCGCCATTGGCGGCTTCGCCAGCCATGTGCTGCAATTCCTCGCCCATGAAGGACTGCTCGAAAGCGGCCTGAAGGTACGCCCGCTGGTGCTGCCCGATGCCTTCACCGACCACGCCAAGCCAGAAAAGATGTATGCCGATGCTGGTCTCGACGTCGCCGGAATCGTGCGCACCGTGTTCACCGCGCTCGGTCATACGGTCCGTGCCCAGCGCGCTTGAATCAAAACCTCAACAGCTTGAATCAGTTTGCCGGTTCGATTTCGTAATGCGTTGTTAACGCTGCCGTTTGGCGTTTTGCTTACCCTGTCCCTTGGCCGTTTTTCAACGCCGCCCTGCTAGATCACAGGCAGGCAGGGAGACAGCGAGAATGAAGATGCTTCTGTGCGGCGCGGCCTTGGCGGTGATGGTCGTACCGGCTGCTGCCGAAACGCCCTACGACCGCAATCTCGAAAAGGCGGCGGTAGGCATTGTCGCCAGCAAGATGGGCGATATCCGCGGTGGCTTTTCCTACAAGCAAATTCCGCAGCTTGTGGTGTCGCCGGATCCTTCGCCTGTTGCGACAGAGCATGCGCGTGAGCAGGCTTCAGGGGGTCGAGACGACGGATTGTCTCCAGCCATCGAGCGCCAGGCACCCCGAACCATCTTCTAAAACCACATGTCGCGTACGCAGCGGCCGTCGCGCGGCAGGTCATCGTACGTGTCGAGGCCATCGAAATGGTCGATCGGCAGATCGGCGACGGCCTCGGGGGGCGCCAGCCGGACATTGACGGCCATGCGTCTTCGACCCGAGGCGCTGGCGCGCAGTCCGCGCCAGCCGAGCACGCATGCGCAACGCGGGCAGAACAGGATCTCGAGCGAGGGGTCTTCCTTTCCGGCGCGCGTATAGCTAGCCGTCGGCCCCGAAACGCGAATGCGTTCGTCGACATAATCATAGGCCCAGAGCGTGCCATAGCGGCGGCAAAGCGTGCAGTTGCAGGCCGTCACCGGGCCGGGGTCGCCCTCCAGCGTCCAGTGGGCGGCGCCACAGTGGCAGGTTCCCGTCAGCATTCGTTCTCCTTCGAGTTGCGACAAACAGTGGACTCTTTGTGACCAATATTCTGCCGGACCCGGCATGATGGGCGCAAGCCGCGGCCTGGTTCGATGCACCAGCCGCTCCCGTAGGAGCACTTCGGTCCATCTAATGTCCTTGCCTTCACCGCGGGCTTTCGTCAGAGAAGGCCGATGAACTCGCCTCTGCCAGCCAGCACACGCCAGCGGCTCGACGACCTGCTCGTCCAGCGCGGGCTGTTTGCCAGCCGCTCGCGCGCTCGCGACGCGGTGGAGCGCGGCACGGTGCTGGTCGACGGCGCCATGGCCCGCAAGGCCGGCCAGAACGTTTCGCCGCAATGCGTTGTTGCCATCGACGATCCGGCGCAAGCCTATGTCTCGCGCGGCGCGCTCAAGCTGATCGCCGGACTCGACCATTTCAGCCTCGACCCGGCCGGTCGCGAGGCCCTCGACATCGGCGCCTCGACCGGCGGTTTCACCCAGGTGCTGCTCGAACGCGGCGCGTCCCATGTCACGGCAATCGATGTCGGGCATGGCCAGATGCATCCTGATGTCGGTGGTGATCCGCGCGTGACAGTGATCGAGGGCCTGAACGCGCGCGATCTCACCGCTGCCGATCTTGCCGGCCGCAATCCGGATTTCATCGTTTCCGACGTCAGTTTCATCTCATTGAAACTGGCGCTTCCGCCGGCACTCGCGATTGCCAAGCCCGGCGCCGGTGCGATCTTTCTGGTCAAGCCGCAATTCGAGGCCGGTCGCGAGGCGATCGGCAAGGGCGGTTTGTTGAAGGATCCCTTCGATGCCGCCCGTGTCGCGGGCTTGCTGCAGGATTGGCTGGATGCCGTTCCCGGCTGGCGCTCGCTTGGCCTGCATCTGTCGCCGATCGAAGGTGGCGACGGCAATCGCGAATTCCTGCTCGGTGGGATCAAGGATCGATGAGCGTACGCTTCACAATACGAAAGCTCGGATCGCAGGGCGACGGCATCGCCGAAACCGAGAGCGGCGATCTGTTCATTCCCTTCACGCTGCCGGGCGAGATCGTCACCGCCGCGCGCGAGCGGGATCGCGCCACGCTGATGGCAGTGCTGGAAGCCTCTCCGCTGCGCGTCGAACCCGCCTGCCGCCATTTCACCGAATGCGGCGGCTGTGCCCTCCAGCATTTCGAGATCGGAGCCTATCGCCGATGGAAACGCGAAAAGGTGGTGCATGCATTGAAGGGCAAGGGCATCGAGTGCGAGACCGGCGAACTGGTCACCTGCGCGCCGCAGTCGCGCCGCCGCGTCGTGCTTGCCGCCCGGCGCACGGACACAGGCATGCTGCTCGGCTTCAATCGTCATCTGTCGCCCGAGATCATCTCCATATCCGAATGCCCGATCTCACTGCCCGAGATCGTCGCGGCACTCGGCCAGCTGAGGGCGCTGGCCGAATTGATATGCGCCACCACCAAATCGTTCCGGATGGCGGTCACCGTTACGGGTTCCGGCCTAGACATCGCGGTGCACGAGTCAGGCAAGCTCGGCGAACACCAACGCCATATCGCCTCCAACTTCGTCATTGCGCAAGGCTTTGCCAGGCTGTCCATCGATGACGAGATCGTCATCGAGCCAAGGAAGCCCGTGGTCATGTTCGGCAGTGTTGCGGTCGCCGTGCCGCCCGGCGCCTTTCTGCAGGCGACGGAGGCCGCGGAACGGACCATGGCCGAGATTGTCGGCGGACATCTAAAGCGTGCAAAAAAGGTCGCCGATCTCTTTGCCGGTTGCGGCAGCTTTGCCTTGCGGTTAGCGGCGAGATCGGAAGTCCATGCGGTCGAAGGCGATGCGGCCGCGCTTTCGGCGCTCGACCGGGGATCACGTTTCGCGACCGGCCTCAAGCGGGTGACGGGCGAACGACGCGACCTGTTTCGCAGGCCACTGACCTTTAAGGAGTTGAACGCCTTCGACGGCCTTGTCTTCGATCCGCCGCGCGCCGGCGCCGAAGACCAGTCGAAGCAGATCGCCCGCTCGGACGTTCCGTACATTGCCGCGGTGTCTTGCAACCCGGTGACGCTGGCCCGCGACCTGCGCATTCTCATCGACGGCGGCTATACCCTGAACAGCGTGACGCCAATCGATCAGTTCCTGTGGTCGCCACATGTCGAAGCGGTCGCCTTGCTGGAGAAGCCGAGGAGAAAGCGGTAGGGCGCCTGGCGTTCAGCGTATCTCCGACGGCAAGGATTCGTACGAACGGCATCTGCAAGAGGAATCGAGCCTATGGCGGGCAGCGTACCACCGTCAGGCCTCTAGGACGTTGTCATGTCCAGCGGTTTGCGCGACCTGGATGAGCTTTCGGTCGAAGGTCACGAAGCCGTCGCAGTGGGTGGACTTTCCCAGATGCAGCGCGTCGGCGAAATCCATTCCCCTTTCAGCCAGATCGAGTGCCGCCGCAACGATCACCGCATCCTCGATTTCTACCGTGGTAAGCCCGCCGAACGCCCTTAGTGTCCGGGCGATTTCGGGAGGCATATAGCCGTAGGCACTGCGCAGCACCCACTCGACCTCCAAAATCACGGTGGTGGCGACGAAAACCCTTCCCCCATCGATCAGCCGTCGGGCGCGCGAGGATTGCTCGGGATGGTCGCCCGTTAGATAACGAACGACAAGATTAGTATCAATCGCGAGCATGGCGTCGCCGTGCCTCGGCGAGCACGCCTGCATCCATTTCTTCCAGCGTCTTCGGCTTGCCGCTGTACGGCAAGGACGCAAACACGTCCTCAGGCCGCGTCTCGGTGAAAACCGGCGTCCGCTTTAGAAGGACACCCTCAGCGGTCTCCTCGACCACAAGGCGTGTGCCGGCTACCCATTCCCTGCGTTTCCGGATCGCGCTGGGCAGGATGACCTGTCCCTTGGTCGAGACGGTGGTTATGAGCTTTTCAGAAGCGGCCATAGGATACTCCCTTCGTAAGACAAAGGTAAGATATTGAAGCGGCCAGCAAAATTCAAGCCGCTAGGTGTCGGCCCGTGTCTGAAACCGTGCGTTCGAAGGCTGCAAACGATGTCCAATCGGCACCATTGAATTCGCTTGGCGAAACAGGCACATTCCGCAGCGGGAAAAGGGAGTGAAAAAGATGATTTCACCGGGGTTTGTGGCCGAGATATTGGGTGCGGCTTTGATTATGGCGCTCACCGGAGCGCTGGTCGCTTGGCTTTTGAGAAAGATCGCCCGCATAGGATTGGTGCCGTCCTATGCTCTTGGCATCGCGGTCATGACCTTTGTCGGCGCGGCGCTGTACGTCTCCAGCCAGAACGGCGCAGTCGATTATCTGAATGCCTGGATCAAATATGCGATTGGTGGTGTCGTCGGCTTCCTAATCCTCTATTCGACGTCGAGGCGGTCCACCAGCAAGACGTAACCGGCCGCCTCGATCAGGTTGTCATTCAAACCCGCGTGCCGCCGACCGTCATCTGGTTCATCCTGAGATGCGGCTGGCCGACGCCGACGGGTACGCCCTGGCCGGCCTTGCCGCACATGCCGATGCCATTGTCGAGCTTCATGTCGTTGCCGACCATCGATACGCGGTGCATGGCATCAGGCCCGTTGCCGATCAGCATTGCGCCTTTGATCGGCTGCGTCACCTTGCCGTTCTCGATCATGTAGGCCTCGGTGCAGCCGAACACGAATTTGCCCGACGTTATGTCGACCTGGCCACCGCCGAAGGAGACGGCGTAGATGCCGTTCTTGACTGAGGCGATGATTTCGTCCGGCTCCATGTCGCCTGAGGTCATGTAAGTGTTGGTCATGCGCGGCATCGGCTGGTGCGCATAGCCTTCTCGCCGGCCATTGCCGGTGGCTTTCATGCCCATCAGCCGGGCATTCTGCCGGTCCTGCATGTAGCCGACCAGTTTGCCGTCGTCGATCAAGACGTTGCGGGCCGAAGGCGTGCCTTCGTCGTCGACGGTGAGCGAGCCGCGCCGCTCTGGGATGGTGCCGTCGTCGACGACCGTCACCCCCTTGGCGGCCACCTGCTGCCCCATCAGGCCGGCGAACGCCGACGTTTTCTTGCGGTTGAAATCGCCTTCAAGACCATGGCCGACGGCTTCGTGCAGCATCACGCCCGGCCAGCCATTGGATAGCACGATGTCGAAAGTGCCTGCCGGGGCCGGGATTGCCTCCAGGTTGACCACCGCTTGCCGGAGCGCCTCCCTGGCGGCGTGCCTCCAACTATCCTCGATCAGGAATTCGCCGAATGCCTTGCGCCCGCCCATGCCGTAGGAGCCGCTTTCCTGGCGGTCGCCGTCGCCGACGACGACCGAGACGTTGACGCGGACCATCGGCCTGATATCGCGCACTATCTGGCCGTCGGCACGAACGATCTCGACATGCTGCCAGGACGCGGCGATCGAGGCCGTCACCTGGCGCACGCGTGGATCCTCGGCGCGCAGCCAGGCATCGATTTCTTGCAGCAGCTTCGCCTTGGCCTCGAAGGAAGGAGAGGGGATCGGGTTCTCGTCGCCGTAGAGATGGCGGTTGGTACGGGCGGGGGCTGCGGCAAGCGTGCCTGAATAGCCACCCTTGACGGTCGAGACAGCTTCGGCCGCGCGCAGCAGCGACGCCTCGGACAGGTCGCTGGAATGAGCGTAGCCGCTGGCCTCGCCGGCGACGGCCCGCAGGCCAAACCCCTGGTCGGTGTTGAAATTGGCGGTCTTCAGCTTGCCATTGTCGAACATCAGCGCTTCGCTCTCGCTGTATTCGAGGAAAAGCTCGCCGTCATCGGCGCCCTTGATGGTGTCAGCGACGATCTGCTTGATGCGGTCGTCTGAAATGTCGAATTGGCCGATCAGGCTGTTCATGGCGCGTCCGTCCGTGGGATGATTGCTTTCCCCCGATGTAGGCGTGAAGCCGCGCCCGCACAATCGGCAATGAGGAATCGGCGCCGACGAATGACTTCGTTCGCTGCAGGGCATGCGTCTGGGGTCGGCAAAAGCCGCGTCCATGCCTGGTTCAGCGCGAAGCCGCGATCAGGGCAGAGCGGCGAAGCCTTCGGCGAAACCCTTGAGCTCGACGGGAATGCCGATACCCTCTTCCGGGGTCTGGAAAACGATGAATGTCGCCGATGTGCCGGTCTTCAGTGTGTCGAGCAGCGGCTTTTCGAGAATGACCTCGGCATAACAGCCGTCCTGGAAGCAGCGCACGAAGTAGGCGCGGCCAATGTCCTTGCCGTCGACGTTGAGGCCGAGGCCGTTCGGCAACAGCACGCCGAGCGGCGCCAGCACGCGCAGGATCTCGGCCTTGTTGTCGGCGGTGCGCAGCACGACGACCGAAAGCCCCATTTCCGGACGATCCTCGGCGACGACGTTCTGCATCATCACGCATTGTTCCGAGGTGGCGCCGGCCGGCGTGTCGCAGATGATCGACCATGCGCCATGCGTCGAGCGCACCGTGCCGCTTGGCTGGGCAGCATTGGCCTTGCCGGCGACGAACAGACCGGCCGCGCAAAGGACCCCGAGAAACACGGCGTTTGCCAGGGTTCTCGAAAGGCCTAGTCGCGTATGCCTCAGTCTCGAAAGCCAAGAGTTCATGACTGCTCCATTGCGAATCACGGCACTTTAAGCCGCGCCAATGCCAAGTAAAGGACGAGACCGTGGCCGGACTGTCCCTAAAAAAGCAATGCGGCGCTTTTCCTTGCCAAATTCGCCTGAATTACGACGCTTTGCGGGTGCCGCCGGCACAAGGCGTGCACCCCGCCGAACATACGCGATTCACCACTACGGCCATTGCCCCGGAAGAGCCACGTCGGCTTGCGCGCAAAAATGCCGCACGGTTTCGACCGCTCCTTTCTTGCGGAGGGAAAAAGAGTATGGTTTGAACCAGCTTGAAACTGTCCGGGATTCCCGTCCCGGCATTGTTCGTTATTCTCGCGGGCACGGCCGGTGAGAGACTGGGAGACGAAGAGGGCGATGAGAAAATTCCTAGCGAGCACCGGTGCTGCTGCCACGTTCCTCGCCTGCGGATCCGCTTATGCGGACCAGCCCAGGCCGTGGGAGACCGGCTTCCAGGCGCCCGCGACCGACATGATGCGGCAGATCGAGTGGTTCGGAAACTACACGATGTGGTTTATCATCCCGGTCACGGTCCTGGTGCTGTTTCTGCTGATCTACTGCATCATCAAATTCCGCGCGAGCGCCAACCCGACCCCGTCCAAGACCAGCCACAACACGCTGATCGAGGTGATCTGGACTGTCGGTCCTGTCGTTATCCTGCTTTGCCTCGCCATCCCCTCGTTCACGCTCCTGACCGCCCAGTATACGCCACCGGAAGAGGCCAAGCTGACCGTCAAGGCGACCGGCAACCAGTGGAACTGGGATTACGAATACCAGACCGACAACACGCTCGCCTTCAATTCGGCCATCCTTCAGGATGGCGATCGCGCCAAGGCCGGCAAGGAGGATCGCGCCGTCTATCCGCGCCTGCTCGCCGTCGACAACGAACTGGTCGTGCCGGTCAACACGATGACCCGCGTGCTTGTCACCGCGACCGACGTGATCCATTCCTTTGCCATGCCGTCCTTCGGCATCAAGATCGACGCCATTCCCGGCCGCACCAACGAGACCTGGTTCAAGGCGGATAGAGAAGGCCTCTATTACGGCCAGTGCTCGCAGCTCTGCGGTAAGGACCACGCCTTCATGCCGATCGCCATTCGTGTTGTGTCGGACACGCAGTTCAAGACCTGGCTGGCCGCGGCCAAGACCGACCTGCCTGGTGCCAACAAGACGCTCATGGCCGAGGTCGATGGCCAGAACAAGGTAGCGGCCGCCGGCAACTGATGCCGCGGGTTAGCAAGATTTAGGGAACGGAGCGGAACATGGCAGACGCTGCAGCTCACGACGGGCACGATCACAAGCCGTATCATGGCTGGGTGCGCTGGGTTTATTCGACCAACCACAAGGATATCGGTACGCTCTATCTGATCTTCGCGATCATGGCCGGCATTATCGGCGGCGCGCTTTCGGTCGCTATCCGCATGGAACTGCAGGAGCCTGGCATCCAGATCTTCAGCGGCCTTGCGCAGATGGTCTATGGCATGAACGGCGATGCCGCGATCGACGGTGGCAAGAGCATGTACAATGCGTTTGCCACTGCGCACGCGCTGATCATGATCTTCTTCATGGTCATGCCGGCCCTGATCGGCGGTTTCGCCAACTGGATGGTGCCGATCATGATCGGTGCTCCCGACATGGCATTCCCGCGCATGAACAACATCTCGTTCTGGCTGCTGCCGCCGGCCTTCATCCTGTTGCTCACCTCGATGTTCGTGCCGAGTGCGCCCGGAGCCTTTGGCGTGGGCGGCGGCTGGACGCTCTATCCGCCGCTTTCGACTTCGGGCCAGCCCGGACCGGCCATGGATCTGGCGATCCTGTCGATCCACATCGCCGGCGCGTCCTCGATTCTCGGTGCCATCAATTTCATCACCACCATCTTCAACATGCGCGCGCCAGGCATGACCCTGCACAAGATGCCGCTGTTTGCATGGTCGGTGCTGGTCACCGCCTTCCTGCTCTTGCTGTCGCTGCCGGTTCTGGCCGGCGGCATCACCATGCTGCTCACCGACCGCAATTTCGGCACGACGTTCTTCGCGCCTGACGGTGGTGGTGACCCGATCCTCTTCCAGCACCTGTTCTGGTTCTTCGGTCACCCGGAAGTCTACATCCTGATCTTGCCGGGGTTCGGCATCATCAGCCATATTGTCTCGACCTTCTCGAGAAAGCCGGTATTCGGCTATCTCGGCATGGCCTACGCCATGGTTGCGATCGGCGCGGTCGGCTTCATCGTCTGGGCGCACCATNGGAAGTCTACATCCTGATCTTGCCGGGGTTCGGCATCATCAGCCATATTGTCTCGACCTTCTCGAGAAAGCCCGTATTCGGCTATCTCGGCATGGCCTACGCCATGGTTGCGATCGGCGCGGTCGGCTTCATCGTCTGGGCGCACCATATGTATACGACCGGCCTGTCGCTCGACACGCAGCGCTACTTCGTCTTCGCCACCATGGTCATCGCGGTGCCGACAGGCGTGAAGATCTTCTCCTGGATCGCAACCATGTGGGGCGGATCGATCTCGTTCAAACCGCCGATGCTGTGGGCGTTGGGCTTCATCTTCCTGTTCACCATCGGTGGAGTCACCGGTGTCCAGCTGGCCAATGCCGGCCTCGACCGGTCGCTGCATGACACCTATTTCGTCATTGCCCACTTCCACTACGTGCTGTCGTTGGGCGCGGTGTTCGCCATCTTCGCCGGCTGGTACTACTGGTTCCCGAAGATGACCGGCTACATGTACTCGCCCGTCATCGCCAACACCCATTTTTGGGTCATGTTCGTCGGGGTGAACCTGGTCTTTTTCCCGCAGCACTTCCTCGGCCTCGCCGGCATGCCGCGCCGCACCATCGACTATCCTGACGCGTTTGCGGGCTGGAACATGGTTTCGTCCTATGGCTCGTATATTTCGGCCGTCGGTGTGGTGATCTTCCTCTATGGCGTGTTCGAAGCCTTCCAGAAAAAGCGTATCGCCGGCGCCAACCCGTGGGGTGAGGGTGCTACCACACTCGAATGGCAGCTGCCTTCGCCGCCGCCGTTCCACCAGTGGGAGCAGCTGCCGAAGATCAAGTGAAGGCGGCTCCCCGCTCGAATACGAAACCGCCGGCCCGCCGGCGGTTTTGGCCAACGGAATGATGGACTTGAGTACGCATGGCCCTAGTCGACAAAACCAGCATTGACGAAGCGGGCTTCCGTATGTCGGAAGCCACGGCGGGCGATTTCTTCGCCCTGTTGAAGCCGCGCGTCATGTCGCTGGTGGTGTTCACCGCCTTTGTCGGACTGGTCGCGGCACCGGTGACCATCAATCCGCTGCTGGCGGTGATCGCCATCCTGGCCATTGCGATTGGGGCCGGCGCCTCTGGCGCGCTCAACATGTGGTACGACGCCGACATCGACGCGGTGATGACCAGGACCGCCAGCCGCCCGGTGCCTTCCGGCCGGATCCAGCCGCACGAGGCGCTGAGCTTCGGCTTGGTGTTGTCGGTGCTGTCGGTGATGACGCTCGGCGTGTTGGTCAACTGGTTGTCGGCGACGCTGCTGGCCTTCACCATCTTCTTCTATGCCGTGGTCTACACGATGTGGCTGAAACGCTCGACGCCGCAGAATATCGTCATTGGCGGTGCAGCGGGCGCCATCCCACCGGTTATCGGCTGGGCCGCGGTGACCGGGTCGGTCAGCCTCGAAAGCATCATCCTGTTCCTGATCATTTTCCTGTGGACGCCGCCGCATTTCTGGGCGCTCGCGCTGTTCAAGTCCGAGGACTATGGCCGCGCCGGCATCCCGATGATGCCCAACGTCGCCGGCCATGCATCGACCCGCCGTCAGATTTTCGCCTACGCACTGGTGCTGGCTCCGGTCGGCGTGCTGCCCTGGCTGCTCGGCTACACGACGCCGTTCTATGGCGTGGCCGCCTTGCTGCTGGGGGCTGGTTTCGTCTGGTATGCCTGGAAAGTGCTTGGCATGGCCGACGATGACCGCGCCATGAAGCCGGCCAAGGCCCTGTTCGCCTATTCGCTGCTCTATCTCTTCGCGATCTTCGCTGTCTATCTGGCTGACAGTGTCGTCGAACGCGCGCTTGCCATGGGTGGGGCATGACCATGGTCGAGAAAGAACTCGAAACGGTCACCTTGACCGATCGCCAGAAGAAGGCCCAGCGCAGCCGTTCTATCGCCATCGGCGTGGCGCTGGCGGTGCTGGTCGTGATCTTCTACATCGCGACAATCGTGAAGTTCGGCCACAATTTGTCGGGCTCGATGTGATGAGCGCCGAGACGTCCAAGAAGACGGTAGGCAAGACCGGCAACCGCGTTGTCGCGGCTGTCTGCCTTGCCTTCTTCACCGGCATGATCGGCATGGCCTATGCCGCCGTGCCGCTCTACAAGATGTTTTGCCAGGCGACCGGCTATGGCGGCACGACGCAACGTGTCGAGAAGCAATATGCCGGCCGCGTGCTCGACCGCGAGATCACCGTCCGCTTCGACGCAAACATCGCCGGCGTGCCATGGGAGTTCCAGCCGGTCCAACGCTCGATGACCATGAAGATCGGGCAGACCGTGCAGGCGCATTATCAGGCGACCAACAAGTTCGATCGCCCCGTCACCGGCCGCGCGACCTTCAATGTGCAGCCGGAACTGGCGGGCCCGTATTTCAACAAGGTCGAATGCTTCTGCTTCACCGATACGACGCTGAAACCGGGCGAGACGCTGGACATGCCGGTCCTGTTCTATGTGGACCCCGACATCGTGAATGTGCCGGAACTGAAGGACGTGAAGACGATCACCCTGTCCTATACGATGTTCCCGGTCGAGAAGACCAAGCCGGTGGCGTCGTCCGGGCCGGCCCAGGGCAATAGCAAGACAGTTTCAGATACCGAAGGAAATCTCGGGGGTTGATATGGCAGACGCGCACGCAAAACCACACCATGACTACCATCTCGTCGACCCGAGCCCGTGGCCCTTCCTGGGATCGGTCGGGGCGCTTGTCACCGCTTTTGGCGGTGTCTGCCTCATGGAATACCTGAAAGGCGGCTCCTTCCCGATCTTCGGCGTCAACATCGCCAATCCGTGGCTGTTCTTCATCGGCATTGTGATCGTGCTGTACACCATGTTCGCCTGGTGGTCGGACACGATCAAGGAAGCGCATGAGGGCCACCATACGCGCGTCGTGTCGCTGCACCTGCGCTATGGCATGATCATGTTCATCGCCTCGGAGGTGATGTTCTTCGTTGCCTGGTTCTGGGCCTATTTCGATGCCAGTCTTTTTGCCGGTGAGGTGCAAAACTACGCGCGTCACACGTTTACCGGTGGTGTCTGGCCGCCGAAGGGCATGGAGGTTCTCGATCCCTTCCATTTGCCGCTCTACAACACCATCATCCTGCTGCTGTCGGGCACCACGGTTACCTGGGCGCACCACTCGCTCATCCATGGCGACCGCAAGGGCCTGATCAACGGCCTGGTGCTGACCGTCGGGCTCGGCATGCTGTTCACCATGGTGCAGGCTTACGAGTACATGCACGCGCCGTTCGGCTTCAAGGATTCCATCTACGGCGCCACCTTCTTCATGGCGACCGGCTTCCATGGCTTCCATGTCATCATCGGCACCATCTTCCTGCTGGTCTGCCTGATCAGGGCGATGAAGGGCGACTTCACCCCCAAGCAGCATTTCGGCTTCGAGGCGGCCGCCTGGTATTGGCACTTCGTTGACGTGGTCTGGCTGTTCCTGTTCGCCTCGATCTACGTCTGGGGATCGGTCGGCGCGGTGATCGAAGGCCACTGATCCAGCCTTTTGGATGTCGATTTCGGGAAGGCGGTCGCGGCGACGTGGCCGCCTTTCTTCTTTTCGGCGCAAGGGCAGCCGATCAATGAAAGATGCGGCTGACTTCGATTTGCGCATTGGCATTCCGGCTCTTGCCGCTGAGAAGGTCTGGTGCGCGTCGACCGGGCGAAGCGGCTTCGGCTGGTCGGGCTGGCTGCTTCAATTGGTCGACTGGACCGATGGCTGCATTGGGGTTACGGAGTCCGACATGGACCAAGTCTGGGCGATGGTGGCCGATGGGGCGCCGATCGAGATCGAGCAATAGCCATGAATGACGGCACTACGCATGAGTGAGGACAAGGCGATCTGGCCTCCGATCGATCCGATTTCGGCCGGCCTGCACGGCCGCTGCCCGCGTTGCGGCGAGGGGCGGCTGTTTTCCGGCTTTCTCACCGTAGGCAAGCGCTGTGTCAATTGCGGCCTCGACTATTCCTACGCCGATGCCGGCGATGGACCGGCGGTGTTCGTCATCCTGATCATCGGCTTCATCATCGTCGGTCTGGCGCTCTGGGTGGAAGTGACGCTGAGCCCGCCGCTCTGGCTGCATCTGCTGATATGGATCCCACTGGCACTGGTGCTGTGTCTGACGGCGCTTCGGTTGATCAAGGGCGTTCTGCTCACCCTGCAATACAGCAACAAAGCAGCCGAGGGGCGGCTGGATCGCGGCGAATGAGCGAAGCATCCTTCAAAGATCGCGGCCATTCGCGGCCACGATCGGCACTGTTGTTCGTCCTTGGCCTTGTGCTGTTCTTGATTCTGCTGGCGCTGGGCACCTGGCAGGTCCAGCGCCTGCACTGGAAGGAAGGCCTGCTACAGACCATCGACCAGCGCACCCATTCGGCGCCACGACCGCTTTCCGAGGTCGAGAAGGAATTCGCCTCGACCGGTGACGTCGACTACACCCCGGTCACGGTCACCGGCACTTTCCTGCATTCCGGCGAGCGGCATTTCTACGCGACCTGGGAAGGGGATGCCGGCTTCAATGTGTATACGCCGCTGGTCCTCGACGACGGCCGTTTCGTCCTGATTAACCGCGGCTTTGTTCCCTACGACCTCAAGGACGCGACGACACGCGCCAAGGGACAGGTAACAGGCAGGGTCGCGGTCACCGGGCTGGCCCGCAACCCGCTGCCGACAAAGCCCTCCATGATGCTTCCCGACAATGATGTGGGGAAGAACATCTTCTACTGGAAGGACCGCGACGTCATGGCCGCGAGCGCCGGCCTGCCGGCTGGGTTCAACTTGGTGCCGGTCTTCATCGATGCCGACAAGACGCCAAATCCCGGCGGCCTTCCGATCGGGGGCGTCACCATCATCGACCTGCCGAACAGCCATCTGCAATATGCCGTCACCTGGTACGGGCTTGCCGCGGCACTCGCCGCGGTGCTTGTCCTCCGGCTTCGCCGGCCCGCGAAAGAGGAATGAACGCAAGCTACGCTCCCTTTCCACCGATACCCTTGACAGGGTAGGGGTAGGCACCTCATTTCGGCGCTGACCAACCGGCAGGATTTGATGCTTCACACAATCGCCAAGCCTCCTCTGACGATCCGGCTCTGCCAGCCGCGCGGTTTTTGCGCGGGCGTGGACCGTGCCATCCAGATCGTCGTGCTGGCGCTGAAGAAATATGGCGCCCCGGTCTATGTCCGCCACGAGATCGTCCACAACCGCTATGTCGTCGAGGGGCTGCAGAGCCTTGGAGCCGTTTTCATAGAGGAACTTTCCGAAATCCCGGCCGAACATCGGCAGTCGCCGGTCGTCTTCTCCGCGCACGGTGTGCCCAAGTCCGTGCCGGCGGACGCGCAGGCGCGCAACCTGTTCTATCTCGACGCAACCTGTCCGCTGGTTTCCAAGGTCCACAAGCAGGCGATGCGTCACCAGCGGCTTGGCCGCCATGTGCTGTTGATCGGTCATGCCGGGCACCCCGAGGTGATCGGCACGATGGGGCAGTTACCGGAAGGCGCGGTAACGCTGATCGAGACCGAGGCCGACGCCGCCCGGCTTGTGCCCGCCGATCCAAAAGCACTTGGTTTCGTCACCCAGACCACGCTCTCGGTCGAGGATACCGCCGGCATCATCCGCGCATTGCAGGAGCGCTTTCCGGACCTGCAGGCGCCGGCGGCGGAATCGATCTGTTACGCCACCACCAACCGCCAGGAAGCGGTCAAGGACACGGCGCCCGGTGCTGATCTCTATCTGATCGTCGGCGCCCCCAATTCCTCGAATTCGCGCCGCCTTGTCGAAGTTGCGGAACGGGCAGGTGCCTCGATGTCGCTTCTCGTGCAGCGCGCCGCCGAAATTCCGTGGAATGACATCGGCACCATTTCGACGCTTGGCCTGTCGGCGGGAGCATCGGCGCCGGAGATCATCGTCGATGAGATCATCGACGCGTTCCGCCAGCGTTTCGACGTCACCATCGACCTGGCCGTCACGGCCACCGAAACAGAGGATTTTCCGGTCATGCGGGTACTGCGCGATGTCGAACTGACGCCGGCCGACATGGCCTTTGTCAACGGGACCGCGTGAACGGCCATGGCGGTCTACACCGACGTTGCGGAGGGCGAACTCGGCGCTTTCCTGAAGCACTATCCGGTCGGCGATCTCCTATCCTACAAGGGCATCGCCGAAGGCACCGAGAATTCGAACTTCCTGCTGCACACATCGAGCGGCTCCTACATCCTGACGCTCTATGAAAAGCGAGTCGAGAAGGCGGATTTGCCGTTCTTCCTCGGGCTGATGGGCCATCTCGCCAGCAAGGGCGTGTCCTGCCCGCTGCCGGTGACCGCGCATGACGGCAGCGTCATCGGCACGCTGGCCGGCCGGCCGGCCGTCATCATCACCTTCCTCGAAGGACTTTCGCTGCGGCGACCGGCCGCAACGCATTGCGCCGAGGTCGGCAAGGCGCTGGCGGCGCTGCACCTGGCCGGCGCCGATTTTTCGATGACGCGTCCGAACGCGCTCGCCCTCGACGGCTGGCGCAAGCTTTGGGATGCATCTCGCGGCCGCGCCGACGAGGTCGAGCCGGGCCTTGCGGCCGAGGTCGATGCCGACTTTGCCGATTTCGAGCAGAACTGGCCCAAAGGCCTCCCCAAGGGCATCATCCATGCCGACCTTTTCCCGGACAATGTCTTTTTCCTAGGCGAGAAGCTTTCGGGGCTGATCGATTTCTATTTTGCCTGTGACGATCTCTATGCCTATGATGTCGCCACCTGCCTCAACGCCTGGTGTTTCGAGAAGGATTTTTCCTTCAACCTTACCAAGGGCAAGGCACTGCTTGCCGGTTATCAAAGCGTGCGCCCCCTGAGCCATGACGAGAAGGCGGCGCTGCCGATGCTGGCGCGCGGTTCGGCGCTACGCTTCATGCTGACCCGACTTTACGACTGGCTGACCGTCCCAGATGGCGGACTGGTGATGAAACGCGACCCGACCGAATACATCCGAAGGATGCGGTTCCACCGGGCGATCAGATTTCCTTCGGAATATGGACTGGCCGAAAACGGGGTGTCATGAGCAAGCAGGTTGAAATCTTTACCGATGGCGCCTGTTCGGGCAATCCCGGCCCCGGCGGCTGGGGCGCCATCCTGCGCTTCAACGGCACCACCAAGGAACTCTTCGGCGGCGAGGCCGAAACCACCAACAACCGCATGGAATTGCTGGCGGCCATTTCGGCGCTGAATGCGTTGAAGGAGCCTTGCACGGTCGTGCTTCATACCGACAGCAAATACGTCATGGACGGAATTTCCAAATGGATCCATGGCTGGAAGAAGAATGGCTGGAAGACCGCCGACAAGAAGCCGGTAAAGAACGGTGAACTCTGGCAGGCGCTGGACGAGGCCAACCGGCGCCACAAGGTCACCTGGAACTGGGTCAAGGGCCACGCCGGCCACGTCGAGAACGAGCGCGCCGACGAACTGGCAAGGAAAGGCATGGCCCCGTTCAAGAAAGGGCCTTTCAGGCCGGTGGTGTCGGCGCCAAAGCCGGATGTCCAGGCCAAGCAGCCGCTGGCCTCGAAGGCGCGTCGTTCGACCCAGAGCTATTGAGCTTCTGGCATTCCCGGCGGGCCGACAGGAGAATTTCTGTTGTGCCGATCGCCTATTACATCACCCATCCTCAGGTTCAGATCGACGCCAGCGTGCCCGTGCCGGATTGGGGTCTGTCCGACATCGGTCGTGCCAGGGCGCATGCAATGCTGAACCAGCCGTGGATTGGATCGATCGGGCGCGTGGTGTCGTCGGGCGAACGCAAGGCAGTTGAAACCGCCGAGGTGCTCGGGCGGCACCTCGACCTTGCGGTGCAGGTGAGCGAACGGATGCATGAGAACGACCGGTCGGCGACGGGTTTCCTGCCGCCTCCGGCGTTCGAGGCGGTCGCCGACCGGTTCTTCGCCAATCCGCACGAAAGCATTCGTGGCTGGGAGCGGGCCATCGACGCACAGCAGCGCATCATGAGTGAGGTCGAGGCCGTGCTCGGTGCCGGCGGCGCCTGCAACATCGCCCTTGTCGGCCATGGCGGTGTCGGCACGCTCCTTCTGCTGTCGCTCAGCGGCAGGCAGATCAGCCGCGAAGCCGATCAGCTGGCGGGCGGCGGCGGCAACTATTTCGCCTTCGATCGCTATGAGTACGGCTGCGGTACGCCGATCAAGACAGCCTGTCGATCGGCCGCCATCCACGCCTAATTTGGCGGCGAAAACATACGGCGGGCCGATCATTACTACGATCGATTAGAAGCGCGGGCCATGCAGCTGGCAGACCAGCCGCGCATGGGAGTCAGTCGACCCGATAGCAGGCCTTCTGCACGAATGCTGGTGGAGGCGCCGTTTGTAATGCTCCACGAAACGATTCCAGACACGGACGATGGCCCGGTGGAGTGGGTTGAAACCGTCCGTGTGGTCGATGGGCGGCGGGATCTGAACCGTCTGTGCTAGCTGTCTAACGGATCAGCAGCGCCGTGCCCCAAAGCCCGAGCGCGAACACCG
This sequence comes from Mesorhizobium sp. LNHC229A00, assembly GCF_000502415.1. NCBI lineage: Bacteria > Pseudomonadati > Pseudomonadota > Alphaproteobacteria > Hyphomicrobiales > Phyllobacteriaceae > Mesorhizobium > Mesorhizobium sp. LNHC229A00. The sequence continues at coordinate 50,134 of NZ_AYWQ01000008.1, read as the reverse complement.
TGTGCGAGACCAGATTGAGCGCCCGGACCCGCATCGGATTGGGCCGCTTCGAGGCGGCCCAGCCGGCGCCCATGCCCGGCGCCAGCAGGAACCAGCCGGCGCCGACCGTGACGATGCCGAGGATGAAGGCCGGCAGGAAGGTCGGCGCGACCAGCCAGCCCGCACCCGCCAGCACGACCAGGATGATGCCGTAGACGATACCGACGAAGTAATGGAAAGCCCAGCCCAGCGCCTGTTCATACGCGTAGGGCGCCGCATCGCCGATATTGTCGTGAAACACCTGGTCGCGGAGGTGCCAGACCCAGCGCCCGACCGGGCCCCAGTTCGGGCGTGGCTGGCCGAATGCCTTGTGCAGGAAAAAGGCCCACACATCCATCAGGACGGTCGCACCGACGCCGATCGCGATAGCGCGCCAGAGTCAGACATCGTAGAATCCCCCCGAAAGCCGGCAATTCTGGAGCGCCGCCATTTGTCAGGCGAGGCCATTGCGGCCTCGCGTGATTGGTCGTCGAAGTTCAGAGCTGACCGAGAATATGAGCCGCGCCGGACTCGTCGACGCCGGGTTTGGTCTCGACATTGAGGGCGGTGACCTTGCCGTCGTCGATGATCATCGAAAACCGCTTCGAACGCAGGCCCATGCCGCCACCGGAGTAGTCCGCGTCAAGACCGACCGCCTTGGCGAAATCGCCATTGCCGTCGGCGAGGAACAGGATCTTGCCTTCGCCGCCGGTGAAGCGGGCCCAGGCGCCCATGACGTGGACGTCGTTGACCGAAACGACGGCGATGGTGTCGACGCCGCGCGCCAGGATCGCGTTGTGGTTCTCGAGATAGCCGGGCAGATGGTTGTTGCTGCAGGTCGGCGTGAAGGCGCCGGGAACGCCGAACAGCACCACTTTCTTGCCCGGAAAAATCTCGGCCGACGTGATCGGCTTGGCGCCGTCGGCGGTCATTGTCTTGAAGGTCGCCTCGGGCAGCTTGTCGCCAACGGAGATGGTCATGAGTTCCTCGCTCGGGATGGGGGAAGACGCGTGCTTGCGTAGCGAACTCGGCGGCTTCCTGCAACTATCGCGGCAGCGGCATCAGTACATGCCGCGGTTTTGGGATAACGACACGTACAAGAAGATGACCTTGCAGCGCATCGTATGGGATTCGTTTTCAATACGACGCGCTTCAAGGGAAAGGCAGCAACCCTTCGACCGCNCCCGCCGAACTCGTCAACGTGTAGTGAAGCCCGCCGTCGGTCGGCGTCGTCGAGGGGCGATCGAGGATCGGCACAGTGAAGATCAGCTTGCCGTCCTTTTCCGAGCGGGAAGGTGTTCCGAACATATAGTCGCGCTCGCCGGCAACGAAGAAATCCGCTGCCTGCGGATCGCCAGGAAAACTCGCCTCGACAACCAGCGTCTCGTGATCGCCGGACAGCACCTTGATGCCGAAGTCAGGCTTTGCAGCCGCCGGTAGTGCGGTGAAACCAGCCTTCACCAACGCCGCGTCGTCGGCATTATCGGGATCGGAAGCGGGGTCGACGCTCAGCCGTGTCTGCACGGGAATGCAGATGGATTCACAAATGCCGAGAAAGATGTCGGCATCGATGACGGCCGGCTGGTTCGGCGTCGCCAGCGTGAAAGTCACCGGCAGGGAAACCGGATAATTGTAACCGGCCCATTTGCCATAGCCATCGTCATGACGCTGCGGCGCTGGAAAAGACAGCGTCGCATCGGCTATATTGGTGCTGGCCGAAACGTCGAGCTGCGGCGGCACACCTGCGTCGCCCGGGTCGCGCCAATAAGTCTTCCAGCCGGGTTTGAGCGCGATATCGAGAACACCCTGGATGCGGCCGGCGTCGTCCGGCTTGCCTGATGTCACCAGCCGCACCTTGCCGCCTTCGCTGTTGTACCAGGCGGATGAGGAGGCGCTGGCAGGGAGGGCGGCCGCCAATCCAATGGCGGCGCCGAGCAACAGGATTTTCAAGCTTTGCATGACGGTGATTTGATCGTCCCTTCGTGGCCGCGCAATGATTTCATGGCCGTGCTGATATCATATTTGCGTGACCTTTGCGGGCAAGCCAAGGCCGGACCCGCAATATGAGCTTTGGTCGAATCCGCTACGGCGCATCTTTTCGGCGCCGGGGAAACGCGTTACCTTCCCTGGCATGGATTTGTTGCGCCACAAAAAGACAGCCGCCGGCCGCGGCTTTCTCGACGATCAGTTCCTGATTGCCATGCCTGGTATGAAGGACGACCGTTTCACGCGCTCGGTCATCTACATCTGCGCCCATAGCGATGAAGGCGCGATGGGCCTGATCATCAACCAGACGCAGCAGATGCTGTTCCCGGACCTTCTGGTACAACTTGGCATCATGAACGAGCAGGAGGCGATCCGCCTGCCGGCACAGGCGCGCGATTTCGTCGTGCGCAATGGCGGGCCTGTCGACCGCAGCCGGGGCTTCGTCCTGCATTCGGGCGACTACCGTGTGGATTCCTCGCTCACCGTTTCCGACGACATCTGCCTCACCGCGACCGTCGACATACTGCGGGCGATATCGTCAGGGCGTGGGCCGCGGCGCGCGCTCATGGCGCTCGGTTATTCCGGCTGGGGCGCCGGTCAGTTGGAAACCGAGATCGCCGAGAATGGCTGGCTGACCTGCCCGGCGACGCCGGAATTGCTGTTCGACGCCGACATCGAACGCAAATACGACCGGATTCTCGCCTCGATCGGCATCGATCTCGCTCATCTCAGCCTCGCCGCCGGACATGCTTGAGCCTCGTCTTTGCCGGCCAGGACTCCTTCGCTAGGTTAGGCGCAGCCGGAACGCTGCGGCGTTAGCGCAATCTCATCCCATGGCGGTGCGCGAGAACTGTTCAGGCTTGGAATTGCGCAAACAGGCGAAACCGCCTGTCCGCTTGTTATCCGCTATGCCGGCTCATGGCCGTACGCTTTGTCCTCATGCATCACGCGGCCGACGCCCGGCCAGCCAAGGTGCGCTCCAGCGATCCATGTTCCAGCCTCGGCCGCGTCGCGGAAAATCTTCCGGCGTGTCGCACGTGCGATCCGTTGATCGAGGGATCTCAAGGATCACCAGTGCATAGCCCTGCGTCTTCCAGGCGGTCCATCTCGGTGGGAGTTCGAGCGTGCGAGAAAGTCGGTCACGATCAACGCCAGCGGCTCGCTCATAATCGACGATACTCACCTGGTGATTGAGGCGGCGCTGGCCGCGTTGGTCTCGGTCTCGCCTATGATGAGCAAGTCGCGGAGTATATCGCGGAGCGACGGCTTGTCCGTGTCCTGGAGGAATGGACGCCGTCAATCCCAGGCTTTTTCCTGTATTATCCCAGTCGTCGGCTTCAGCCAGCGGCGCTGTCAGCATTGGTCAATGCGCTGCGACTCTCGCAACAATAGTCCGTGCGCGACGCGTTAGGTGTCGAGACCCTCCGTCGCTTGCGTGGAAGCGGCCGGCGGCACGACGCGATGGGCATCTACGGCATGTCGCGGCCAATAGGATTGGCCCGACCTGCTGCAACCTTCTGGTTTACACATGTCGTTGGTCCGGAACCGAGGACACGTCCGGGCGACATGCATTAGGCCTGCGTGAGCGGATACTGCTCCTTCAGCGTCTTCAGCACCTGGTCGCCCGGCATCGGCGCGCCGAACATGAAGCTCTGGACATATTCGCATCCCATCTGGCGCAGCTCCAGCGCATCGCGCTCGTCTGATATGCCCTCGGCGACTACCGAAAGGCCGAGCTCATGCGCCATGTTGACCATGGATTTGAGCAGCACCGTGCGTTTTGGCGTGCTGTCGTCGACGAAGCTCTTGTCGATCTTGATGGTATCGAACGGGAACCGCGTCAGATAGGCGAGCGATGAATAGCCGGTGCCGAAATCGTCCAGCGACAGGCCGATGCCGAGCTGCTTGAGCTTGGTCAGCACATGGGCCGTCTGCTCGGGATTGTCCATGACCAGCGACTCGGTCAGTTCGAGCCGGAAGCAGCGGGGCTTCAGATTGGCGCGCGCGATCACGGAACGCACGTCGCTGACCAGGTCGCGGCGGATGAGCTGGCGGCTTGACAGGTTGACCGACACCGACAGCGGCGCGTCGCCGATCTGCTTTTGCCATCCTGCCAGATCCTCGGCCGCCTGCTGCATGGCAAACAGCCCAAGCTGCACGATCAGCCCGCAGCTTTCCGCGACCGGGATGAAATCGGCCGGCGGGATCATGCCGCGGCGCGGATGGTCCCAGCGCAGCAGGGCCTCGAAGCCGGCGACGCTGCCATCCTCGAGCCGCACGATCGGCTGGTAGGCCAGGGTGAATTCGCGCCGCTCAATGGCGCGCCGCAGATCGGATTCGAACTGCAGGCGATCGGTGCCGACGGTGCGGAACGCCGGGCGGAACGGCTCGATCCTGTCGCCGCCGAAGCGCTTGGCCTGGTGCATGGCGAGCTCGGCGTCCTTGACCATGTCCTCGGCCGAGGTTTGCGCGGAGGTCCAGGTAATCAGGCCGATCGAGGCGGTCAGCACGATTTCGCGCTTGGCAAAGGTGATCGGATTGTTGATCGCATGCTTGATCGCATCGGCCACCCCGGCGATGCGGGCAGGGTCCTGCTCGGACAGCAGCATCAGGGCAAACTGGTCGCCGGCGAAGCGCGACAGCGAATCCTTCGGCTTCAACAGCCGATGCAGGCGGCGCGCTATAGTGAGCAGGATGGTGTCGCCGGCTGAAATGCCGAGCCCGTCATTGACCTGCTTGAAGCGGTCGATATCGATGACGAAGACGGTCGGCCGCACCTTCTCTTCGGTGCGAGCGATCGAAATGATCGCCTCCAGCCGGTTCATGAACAATTCGCGGTTCGGCAGGCCGGTCAGATTGTCGTGCACGGCGTCGTGCAGCAGCCGTTCCTCGGATTTCTTCTGTTCGGTGACATCGACCATGGTGCCAACGCAGCGGATCACCTCGCCGTCCGAACCGATGACGGGTCGCGCGCGCAGGGCAAACCAGTGATAGTGCCCGTCGGCGCCGCGCAGGCGGAAATTCTGTGCTACCCGGCCACGACGGTGTTCGAGAACCACGTCGAGCGTCGTGCGGAATGTGTCGCGGTCGTCGGCATGCAACACCGGCAGCCAGTTGCGCGCGGCACCGCCCAGGCTGTTGGGGGCGAGGCCGAGCTGGATGCTGACGTCGGGTTTGGTCACAACGCGGTCGCGCAGCACGTCCCAGTCCCACACCGTATCGCCCGATCCCGCGACGGCCAGCGCCTGCCGCTCGAGGTCGGAGAACAGCCCCTGATGCAGCGCACCGCCAGCAAAGGCGTGCTGCATGACGGTGAAGCCGATCAACAGGATGATCAGGATCAAGCCGCCGCCAAGTGCCGGCTGGGCGATGTCGTTGTCGAGCATGCCGGTGATCGCCATCCACGATCCGCATAGCCATAACAGCACCATGACCCAGCTGGGCACCAGCATGATCGCTCGGTCATAACCACGAATACCGAGGAAGATGATCAAGCCCAGCCCGGTCAGTGCGGTCGCGGCGAACGAGATGCGGGCGATGCCGGCGGCGACCGCCGGATCGACGATGGCGACACCGGCGATCAAGAGCAGCCCCAGAATCCAGACCAGGGCGCCATAGCTGAAATGGCCGTGCCATCGGTTGAGGTTGAGATAGGCAAACAGGAACACCACGAAAGTCGCCGCCAGCGCCACCTCGGTGCCGGCTCTCCACATCTGCTCGTTGCCGGGCGAGATCTCGATGACCTTGTTGAGGAAGCCGAAATCGACACAGATATAGGCAAGCACCGCCCAGGCGAGGGCCGCCGTCGCCGGGAACATCGACGTCCCCTTGACCACGAACAGGATGGTCAGGAACAGCGCCAAAAGGCCGGCGATACCGATGACGATGCCGCGAAACAGCGTGTAGGAATTGACCGAATCCTTGTAGGATTCAGGATCCCAGAGGTAGACCTGCGGCAGCTTCGGCGAGGCGAGTTCGGCAATGAAGGTGATCACCGTGCCGGGGTTCAGCGTCACCCGGAACACGTCGGCGTCGGGGCTGGTCTGGCGGTCGAGCGCGAAGCCTTCGCTGGGCGTGATGGCGGCGATGCGCGTAGAACCCAGATCCGGCCAGAAGATGCCGGAATTGACCAGCCGGAAGTGCGGCGCCACGATCAGCCGATCGAGTTGCTGGTCGGTGGTGTTGGCGAGCGCGAAGACAGCCCAGTCGCCGGTCGAGCGGGCATCGTTGGCTTCGACCTCGATCCGCCGCACGATGCCGTCCGGCCCGGGCGCGGTCGACACCTGGAAGTTCTCACCCTGGTTGCGGTAGATTTCGACGGCGCGCGAAAGATCGAGCGCGACATCGTCGCGGGCGATCTTGATGGGTTCCACGGCAAAGGCCGACGAAGCCGCGCACAGCGTCAGCATCGTCGCCAGCAGAAAGGCGAACAGCGGCCCGTTTCGCAGGGAATTCGTCAAAAATCAGTCCTTCGTTCCAGCGCCCGGCGGATCGTCGGCGATCCGGGCGTAGAGGTAGTGGTCCTGCCAGATGCCGTTGATCCTGAGATAGGATCGCAGAAGTCCTTCGCGCCGGAATCCGGCTTTTTCAAGCACGCGGATCGACCTGATATTGTCGGGAATACAGGCGGCTTCGATCCGGTGCAACCTCAGTGTATCGAAGGCGAAGCGGGCCACCACCTTGACCGCGTCTGTCATCAGGCCGCGGCCGCCGAAGCGCTCGCCGATCCAGTAGCCGACATGGCCGCTTTGCGAGACGCCGTGGCGTATGTTGCCGAGCGTGATGCCGCCCGCGAGCTTGCCGCTCGATTTCTCGAAGATGAAGAAGGCGATCGCGCTTCCCTGTGCGTAGTCCTCGCGATAGCGGCTGACGCGCAGGCGCCATGCCGTGCGGTCGAGTTCGTCGGGGGTCCAGCGCGGCTCCCACGGTTCCAGGAACGCCCGGCTTTCGCCGCGCACCGCCGACCACTCGCGGTAGTCATTGGTGAGCGGCACGCGCAGCGTGACGAGGTTGCCCTTCAGTGCCGGCAGGTCACGGCGAAAGAAAGGGAGCGCGAACACGGCGCTTGGGACTTAGACGGCGAGCCTGCGGGCCGTGGTCTGCGTGCCCGGAAGCGAATCGAGGATCGCCTCATATGGTGCCAGCGTACCCACGGGCCCGACAGCGGTAAGCGTCGGCTTGGTCGAGAACATCCGCGACGACAGGTCGGTCAGGCGCTCGATCGTCAGCGCCGCCAGGCGCTCCATCAGCTCTTCCTTCGCGATCGGCCTGCCGAAAAGGAGTAGCTGCCGCGCGATCTGCGAGGCGCGGCTGGCCGGGCTCTCGGCCGACATGATCAGCCCGGCGCGATATTGTGCGCGCGCGCGGTCGAGTTCTTCCTGCAGGATGCTCTCGCCGGCCTTCTGCAACTCGTCGATGATGACAGGCACCAGCTTGGCGATATCGCTTTGGCCCGTCGCGGCATGAACGCCGAATATGCCCGTATCGGAAAAGCCCCAGTGGAAGGCATAAACCGAGTAGCAGAGGCCGCGTTTTTCGCGGACCTCCTGGAACAGACGCGATGACATGCCGCCGCCGAGGATCATAGACAGCACCTGCGAGGCGTAGAAATCGCGCACATGGTAGGCGCGGCCCTCGAAGCCCAGCACGATCTGCGCATCCATCAGGTCGCGGTCCTCGCGGAAGTCGCCGCCGACATATTGCGCGTATTGTGGAATGGTGCTGTCGGCCTTGCTGCGGAAACCGCCGAGCCGGTTTTCGACCTCGCGCACGAACTTGTCGTGCTTGATGTCGCCTGCGGCCACGATCACCATCCGTTCGGCGCCATACTGGCGTTCGATGAAATCGTGCAACTGCTTGGAGGTGAAGGATTTTACCGTTTCGGGCGTACCCAGGATCGAGCGGCCGATGGTCTGGTGGCGAAAGGCCGTCTCGGTGAAACGGTCGAAGACGATGTCGTCGGGCGTGTCGTGCGCGGCGCCGATCTCCTGCAAGATGACGTGCTGCTCGCGCTCAAGTTCCTGCGGGTCGAATTCGGACTCCTGCAGGATGTCGGACAGGATATCGACGGCCAGCGGCATATCGTCGGAGAGCACCCTGGCGTAGTAGGATGTGGTCTCGACGCTGGTGGCCGCATTGATCTCGCCGCCGACGTCCTCGATTTCCGAGGCGATCTCGAAGGCGCTTCGCCGCTTCGTCCCCTTGAACGCCATGTGCTCGAGCAGATGGGCCATGCCGTGCTCGTCTTCGCGTTCATTGCGGGCACCCGATTTGACCCAGGCACCCAAGGCAACCGATTCGATACTTGGAAGGGTTTCGGTGGCGACTGTCAGGCCGTTCGACAGACGGCTTACCTCAACACCCATATGGCTCGTACTCCCTAACGCGCCGCCCGCGCGCGGCGACTGACGTAATCTTCCACCATTTTGAGGTCGGATGGAAGTACCGTGTATTTTTCCTCGAATGTCATCAATCCCCCTAACCATGCGGGCAGGGCGGGCGAGACACCGCTGGCGGCTTCCACGGCGGCCGGGAATTTCGCCGGATGGGCGGTGCCGAGCACCACCATCGGCACGGCGCCGGCAGCCCTGGCCGTCGCCACATGCATGGCTGCCGCCGTATGTGGATCGAGCAGGTAGTTGCTGTTTGCCAGCGTCGAGCGGATGGTGGCGGCGACCTCGTCCGTATCGGCGCGGCCGGCGTCGAATTCGGTTCGCATACCGGCGATTTCCGCGGCTTCGATGGTGAAGGCGCCCGATTGTTTGAGGCCGGCCATGTAGCGCCGCACCGTTGCGGCGTCGCGGTTTGACGCCTCGAAAAGCAGGCGTTCGAAGTTCGACGAAACCTGGATGTCCATCGACGGCGAGGTGGTCGCAAAGACCCCTTTGGTCCGGTATTCGCCGGTCGCGAAGGTGCGTGCCAATATGTCGTTATCGTTGGTGGCGATGACCAGCCGGTCGATCGGCAGGCCCATCTTCTTGGCGGCGTAGCCGGCGAAGATATCGCCGAAATTGCCGGTCGGCACGGTGAAGGACACCGGCCTGTCCGGTGCGCCGAGCGACAATGCCGAGGAGAAATAATAGACGATCTGGGCCATGATGCGCGCCCAGTTGATCGAATTGACCCCCGATAGCGACACCTGGTCGCGGAAGCCGTGATCGTTGAACATGTCCTTCAGCAGGCCCTGACAGTCGTCGAAATTGCCTTCGATCGCCAGCGCATGGACATTTTCAGCCTTCGACGTCGTCATCTGCCGCTGCTGCACCGGCGAGACGCGGCCATGCGGAAAAAGGATGAAGATGTCGGTGCGGCTGCGCCCGGCAAAGGCGTCTATGGCCGCGCCACCGGTATCGCCCGAGGTGGCGCCGACGATGGTGGCGTGCTGGTCGCGTTCGGCAAGCACATGGTCCATCAGCCGGGCAAGCAACTGCATCGCCACGTCCTTGAACGCCAATGTCGGTCCGTGAAAGAGTTCGAGGACAAAAGTGTTGGCACCGGTCTGCACCAGCGGGCAGACGGCCTCATGGCGGAAGGTGGCATAGGCTTCGCGGACCAGGCGCTCGAAGACCGGCGCGGCGATCTCGCCGCCGAGGAACGGCGTCAGCACGCGCATTGCGAGGTCTGGATACGCTAGGCCGCGCATGGCTCGAATCTCGGATGGAGAGAAATGCGGCCATTCGCGCGGTACATAGAGCCCGCCATCGCGCGCCAGGCCGGCCAGGACGGCGTCGGAAAATCCAAGCGCGGGCGCTTCGCCGCGGGTACTCACATAATGCATGTCACAGATCCGTTTGCCGCCTGTTTTTCCGTTCACCACAAGGTGGTTAATTTCTGCACCGGCTCTAGTCGCATTTTTGCCGCGCGGTTGATATACGTCACCAGCTTTGCGAGAGGGAAGTGCGGTTTCATGGCGTTTCGTATATCAAGTGGTCGCTTTTTGGCGGGTCTTGCGCTCACGGGCTTTATGCTTGCCGCCGCGGGCTGCCAATCAGGCGACAATGGCATCCTGAACCTCGGTTTCGGCAAGAAGGATCCGACGGCGCCACCGCCGCCCCAGGACCCCAAGGTGTTGGCCAGCCAGCTGAACGCCTATTGCCCAAGGGTGACGGTGCGCGACGGCACGGCCTTCTTCAATACCTATGTCAACGAGGTCAAGAAGCCCAAGCCGAAGCTTAAGAAGACCGGCGATGCCGCTGCGGATGCCGCGGCTCAGGCCGCCGCCGAAGCTGCTGCTGCTACGCCGCCCGACGATTCGGCGATGATCATTTATCAGGCGTCGATCAGCGACGTGACCCGCGATTGCAGCCGTGCCGACGGACAACTGACGATGAAGATCGCGGTGGCCGGCAAGATCGTCCCAGGACCGAAGTTCACGCCCGGCACCATCACCATGCCGATCCGCACCGCGGTCATGCACGGCACCGACGTGCTTTATTCGCAGATCCACCAGTATCAGGTTCAGGTAACCGATCCCTCGGTCGCGACCCAGTTTGTCTTCACCGATACCAACGTCGTCGTCCCGGCGCCGACGGCGGCCGACTACCAGGCCTATGCCGGTTACGACGAAACCGCGCCGAAGGCCACGACCGACAAGCCGAGGAAGAAGACCCACAGGAAGAAGACGGTCGCGACGAACTAGGCGGCTGTCGACCTAGCGTGCGTCCGGTCGGACGCATGCATCTCAGGCATCCGCCGACCACTCCGATAGAGCGGCAATGACGCTCTTCAGTTCCGCCCAGCGGCGGATCACCGTCTCGGCGCCGGCCTCTGTCAAGGCATCGGCATGGCCGGGATAGCTGTGGCTGGCGCCCGTAAAACCGATCACGCGCATGCCGGCGGCCTTGGCGCCGGTGACGCCGTGCACGGAATCCTCGATGACGAAGGTGTTCGCTGGGTTGGCGTCGAGCTTTTCGGCGGCATGTAGGAACACGTCTGGAGACGGCTTGGTCTTTCCGGTCGGCGTTTCCATCGCCGAGAAGATGCGGCCGGCGAAGAACGGCAACAGATGCACTTTCTCTAGCATGAACTCGATCCGCTCCGAACGTGAGTTGGAGCAGATGCAGCGTTGCGACGTGACCGAGGCGACCGCTTCGCGAACGCCTTCGATGGCGCGCACGTCGCTGCGCAGTTTGCGGTCGACCAGTTCCTCGGCGCGATCGATCAGCGACACCTGGAACGGGATTTTGGACTTCTCCTCGATTCGTATCAGTATGTCCTTGAAGGTCAGGCCGGCATAGGTCTCGGCAATCTCCTCCGCCGAGATTTCGTATCCGGCCAGGGTTATCAGTTCCGCTTCGACCCGCGCGGCGATGATTTCGGAATCGACGAGCACGCCGTCGCAATCGAAGATGACAAGGTCTGGCTGGGGCATGGTGATCCGGACGAGGGAGGGTGGAGGAATGGCCGCTCAGGGCCCAAGCGGCGCGGCATACACCAATGGACACGGCTTCGCAAACTCCTCCACGGCATCGATAAAGCTTCACCGAATATTTACGCTGATCGGTAACCATAACGGGCAGTAAACAGTAACGCGTGCCTTGGGTGTACAAAATGTCAGCCGTGCGTCTTCTCGACGAGCTCTCCCACGCTCCCCAGCAATCCGAATGGCTGGACACGATCCTGAAAGGCGACTGCGTCGCGGCGCTCGACCGCCTGCCGGAAAAGTCGATCGACACTATCTTCGCCGATCCGCCCTACAATCTGCAGCTCGACGGCGACCTGCACCGTCCCGACCAGTCCAAGGTCGATGCGGTCGACGACGACTGGGACCAGTTCGAGAGCTTCGAAGCCTATGACGCCTTCACCCGCGCCTGGCTGCTGGCGGCACGCCGCGTGCTGAAGCCCCACGGCACCATCTGGGTCATTGGCTCCTATCACAACATCTTCCGCGTCGGCGCCAAGATGCAGGATCTCGGCTTCTGGATTCTCAACGACGTGGTCTGGCGCAAGACCAATCCGATGCCGAATTTTCGTGGCCGCCGCTTCCAGAACGCGCATGAGACGATGATCTGGGCTTCGCGTGACCAGAAGGGCAAGGGCTATACCTTCAACTACGAAGCGCTGAAGGCGTCGAACGATGACATCCAGATGCGCTCCGACTGGCTGTTCCCGATCTGCACCGGCGGCGAGCGCCTGAAGAACGAGAATGGCGACAAGCTGCATCCGACCCAAAAGCCCGAGGCGCTGCTTGCCCGCATCATGATGGCCTCGACCAAGCCGGGGGACGTCGTGCTCGACCCGTTCTTCGGCTCCGGCACGACAGGCGCGGTTGCCAAGCGCCTCGGTCGTCACTTCGTCGGCATCGAGCGCGAGCAGGCCTATATCGACGCCGCCAATGAGCGCATCGATGCCGTGCGGCCACTCGACGAAGCGGATCTCACCGTGCTTACCGGCAAGCGCGCCGAGCCGCGCGTCGCCTTCGTCAGCCTGATCGACACCGGGCTGATGACGCCCGGCGCCACGCTCTATGACGCCAAGAAGCGCTGGGCCGCCAGGGTTCGCGCCGATGGGACCGTCGCGATCGGCGACAGCGCCGGCTCGATCCACAAGATCGGCGCCGAGGTGCAGGGATTGGACGCCTGCAACGGATGGACCTTCTGGCATTATGAGCGCAGCGGCGGGCTTACCCCCATCGACGAACTGCGCCGCATCGCCCGGCTCGGCATGGAACGGGCAGGTGGCTGAGCCCTGCAACCTGCCTCATATTTTTTGATTCAAAGTCTCAACGGGTCGCCGCAAGCGATGGAGATCACGCCCTGATCCCCAATCGCTCAAGGTCTGCTTTAAGCGTGCTGGCATCGGTGAACAGCACCGCTTGCCAGCCCGCGGCCTTGGCGCCGTCGACATTTTTCTGGCTGTCGTCGATGAACAGCGTCGCCGACGGGTCGAGGCCGAACGCGGCCACGTGGTGATCGTAGATGCCACGATCCGGTTTGATCTTGCCGATCTCGCCCGAGATGGTGACGCCGCGCGGACGGCCGAGAAAATCGAAACGTTCGCGCGCTTCGGCCAGCGTGTCGGAAGCAAAGTTGGTCAGCATCGTCACATCGTGGCCGCTGTCGATCAGGCCGAGCATGATGGCGACACTGTCGTCATAGGCATGCGGAACCATCTCGTGCCAGTGGCGGCGGAAATTGCGGATGTTTTCGGCGTGCTCGGGGTGCGCAGCGATCAACAGCGCTTCGGCCTCTTCCCACGTCCGGCCGCGATCCTGCTCTATGTTCCAGTCATGCGTGCAGATATTGTCGAAGAACCACTTTCTCTCTTCGTCGTCGGGAATGAGGCGGCTGAACGGAATGTTCGGATCGTAATGGATCAGCACCTTGCCGATGTCGAACACGATGTGGCGGATTTCAGTCATGGGGCCTCTTCGCACTCAATGGCGACGGTTTTTTCGTCGCGCCGGGTATCGCAGCCTCGATTGCCTTTTTCATGACGGTGGGCAGCGCCTCGCCTGAAATCTCATGGGCGGGCGACCAGAAATGTCCTGCCGGGGCATCACCTTCGATGTGAGCGCGAAAGACTTCGAGTTCGAGCGTGAAATGGGTGAACACATGCGCGACTGTCCCGGCGCGCCGCCAGTCCCCGGGAAAGGGCGCTGCCGCCTCTGTGGTCGCTCCGTCCACCCGAGCTGTCCAGGCGGTGGTCGGCACTTCCGTCATGCCGCCGAGCAGCCCTTTCTCAGGCCGCTTGCGCAAAAGAATGGCACCGTCGTCACCCATGGCAACGAAAGCAGCGCCGCGCCGCAACGGCTTTTCGGCCTTTGGCGGCCGCACAGGGAAATTCTCGGGATCTCCTGAAACAACGGCGCTGCAGTCCTCGCGCAACGGGCACAGCATGCAGCGCGGCCGGCGCGGCGTGCAGATCGTGGCGCCGAGATCCATCATGGCCTGGGCGAAGTCGCCGGGCCTTGTCGCCGGCACCATGCGCTCGACATGAACCCGTATCTCGGCCTTGGCTTCGCTGAGCGGCGTCGTGATCGAAAACAGCCGTGAGATTACGCGTTCGACATTGCCGTCGACAACGGCGGCGTGGCGGTCGAAGGCGATGGCCGTTATTGCCGCCGATGTATAGGCGCCGATCCCCGGCAATTCTCGAAGTCCGGTTTCGGTGTCTGGAAACCGGCCGCCGCGCGCCGCCACCAGATCGGCGCAGGCCTTGAGGTTGCGGGCGCGGGAGTAGTAGCCGAGCCCCGCCCAGGCTTTCATTACATCCTCCGTCGGCGCCGCGGCCAGCGCTTCGACATCGGGCCATTTCTCGATAAAGGCGAGGAAATACGATTTCACCGCCTCGACGGTGGTCTGCTGCAGCATCACCTCGGACAACCAGATACGGTAGGGGTCGGGCCGCACACCGCGCGCATGCTCGCGCGGTGTCACGCGCCACGGCAAATCGCGATGATGCGAGTCATACCAGGCGAGCAGGCGCAACGCCGTATCATTCGAGATGGCCTTGCTGGTCTGGGCCTTGCTGGTATGGGCCTTGCGGGTCTGGTCTGCTGGTGCCATTGATCTTTGCGTTGGCCTGGCCGGTATCTGCTGGGTCGTGCTGGAGAACGCACATGGCAGGGAAAAGGCGCTTCGGAGATCGGAAGAGCACACGTNGTGGCCGCGCCGCCTGCACGAGGATGATCCGTTCGAGCCGGCCGTACTGGTCATCGCCTGCGAAGGCATGGCCGCGCTTCATCTGCAGCACGAGACCGGCGAGATCATCAACCGAGTGAACGCCTTCCTGGGTTTCAGGGCGATAGGTCGCATCAGGATCGTGCAGAAGCCGATAAGCTCGGGAAGAGCCCGGCCCAAACCCACCCTCAGGGCGTTGAGCGCGGCCGAAAAGGCGAAATTGTCCGATACTGTCGGGCTGATAGAGGATGACGGGCTGCGCGCCTCGTTGGAACGGCTGGGCGCGACCATTCTGGGCGCAAGGAAAGCCTAGACGGCTGCAATGACACTGGGGACGATCCCGGGGCCGTCTGGCCACGGGCGAAGTGGAATGGTTACAGTCGCCCCGGTCGGCCCAAATGGAGACAACCCTTGGTTCTAACTGGAAACGGTCATAGGTTTGTCGTTAATCTCGCGCATTCGTGATCGCCCTTGTCAGGTTTCGCGATTGGATTGGGGACAGGTATGCCTTAATTCGCGCCAACTCTCGCCTTTTCGTGCCTTTGCATTGCAAAATCCAACCTTAATCAGGTGATTCGTATGAGCCGTCCCCCGTTTGGCCAAAGCTTCTCTCGCAGAAACGTCCTGACGTCGCTGGCCGCGATCCCGGCGGTGGCCCTGCTCGCCGCCTGCAGTGATTCCGGCGAAGAGGCGAAGGCTGCGGACGTCAAACCCGCGAACCCCGCAACGCCCGCAAAGCCGGCCACGCCCGCCGCGGTCCAGGTGCCGGAAGCGCAGGGCAACGTCGACATGACCGAACTGATGAAGCCGGGCGCGCTGCCCGACAAGCAGCTCGGCAAGGATGATGCCAAGGTCACCATCGTCGAATACGCCTCGATGACCTGCCCACACTGCGCGCATTTCGCCGAGACCACCTTTCCGGATTTGAAGACCAAGTACATCGATACCGGCAAGGCGCGCTACATCCTGCGCGAATTCCCATTCGATCCGAGCGCCGAAGCCGGTTTCATGCTGGCGCGTTGCGCCAAGGATAACTATTTCCCGATGGTCGACGTGCTGTTCAGGCAGCAGGCAAACTGGGTCGGCGTGTCGAACACCAAGGAAGCGCTGCTGCAAATTTCCAAGCTTGCCGGTTTTACACAGGAGTCCTTCGAGGCCTGCTTGACGGACCAGAAACTTCTGGACGATGTGAGATCGGTCCAGAAGCGTGGCGCCAATGAATTCAAGGTCGACTCGACGCCGACCTTCTTCATCAACGGTAAGACCTACAAAGGGGCGATGTCGATTGAGGAAATGTCGGCCATCATCGACCCTCTGCTCTGACATCGGCTCAGTGCTGAAGCGGCAGCGCTCCGGCGCTGCTTGCCTCTTTATCCGTTCGCACGCTCCACGCCCTGTCGCAAAACCTCGGTACACTCTTGCCGAACCGGTGTATGAGGCGCGCGAATGAAGTTTTCGCGCCTCCGCCTCCTTGGTTTCAAGTCCTTCGTCGAACCCGGCGAGTTCGTCATCGAACGCGGCCTGACCGGCATTGTCGGGCCGAACGGCTGCGGCAAGTCGAACCTGGTCGAGGCGCTACGCTGGGTGATGGGCGAAAGCTCCTACAAGAACATGCGCGCGTCCGGCATGGACGACGTCATCTTTTCCGGCTCGGGAACCCGTCCCGCCCGCAACACCGCCGAAGTCACGCTTTTCCTTGACAACAGCGACCGCTCGGCTCCATCCGCCTTCAACGATGCCGACGAACTGCAGGTGTCGCGCCGCATCGAGCGCGAGGCGGGCTCGCTCTACCGCATCAACGGCAAGGAAGCGCGCGCCAAGGACGTGCAGCTTCTGTTCGCCGACCAGTCGACCGGCGCGCGCTCGCCCTCGATGGTCGGGCAAGGCCGTATCGGCGAGCTGATCCAGGCCAAGCCGCAGGCCCGTCGCGCCTTGCTCGAAGAAGCCGCCGGTATTTCCGGCCTGCACACCCGTCGCCACGAGGCGGAACTGCGGCTTAAGGCGGCCGAGCAGAACCTCGAACGGCTGGACGATGTCGTAGGCGAGCTGGAAAGCCAGATCGAAAGCCTCAAGCGCCAGGCGCGCCAGGCGTCGCGCTTCAAGAACCTGTCGGCCGACATCCGCAAGGCGGAAGCAACGCTCTTGCACCTGCGCTGGACGCTGGCCAAGACACAGGAAGGCGAGGCGCGTTCGGCGCTGGCTACGGCCACGGCGCTCGTCGGCGAGCGCGCCGCCACGCAGATGAACGCGGCCAAGGAGCAAGGCATCTCCGCCCATCGCTTGCCTGACCTGCGCGACGCGGAAGCCGCGGCTGCCGCGGCTTTCCAGCGCCTGTCGATCGCCAGGTCGCAGATCGAGGAAGAAGCTGGCCGTATCCGCAACCGGCAGGCCGAACTCGAACGCCGGCTGCAGCAGCTCGACGGCGACATTGCCCGCGAAGAACGGATGGTGCGCGACAATGCCGACGTTCTCGAGCGCCTGCGTGCGGAAGAGGCCGCGCTGAATTCCGAAAACGCCGGCGCCGCCGAGCGCGAGGCCACCACCCGCGCGGTGTTCGAACAGGCCGCCTCGACGCTTGCTCAAAGCGAGGCCAAACTTGCCGCGCTGACCGCCGAGCGCGCCGAGGCCGCCGCCTCGCGCCACCAGATCGAACGGACTTTGCGCGAAACCGCGGAGCGGCGTGACCGGTTCTCCCGCCAACTCGGTGACGTCGACCGCGAATTATCGGACATCCTCTCCAAGGTCGCCGGCTTACCGGATCCGGCCGAGAAGCAGGTTCTGGTCGAGCAGGCGATGGCGTTGCTGGAGGAGTCCGAGGCAGCGGTGGAGCAGGCTGAACAGTCGGTCACCGACGGCCGTGGCGCTGAAAGCGCTGCCCGCCCGCCGCTTCAGGACGCCAAGGCCGAGCTGGCGCGGATCGAGACCGAAGCGCGCACGCTGGCCAAGATCCTGAACGCGGCCAGTGGCGACCTCTTCCCTTCGGTGCTGGAGCAGATCAGCGTCGAGCGTGGCTTCGAGACGGCGCTGGGGGCCGCCCTTGGTGAAGACCTTGACGTGCCGCTCGACCGCAGCGCACCGGCGCATTGGGGCGAAAGCGAAATCCAGCCCGACGATGCCGCGCTTCCGGAAGGGATCAAGAGCCTTGCCAGCGTGGTTAGCGCGCCGGCGCAACTAGCCCGACGTCTTGCGCAGATTGGCATCGTCGAGGCCACTGACGGTCGCCGGTTGCAGGGGCTTCTGGCTCCAGGCCAGCGCCTGGTCAGCCGCCAGGGTGCGCTGTGGCGCTGGGACGGACTGACCGCCAGCGCCGATGCACCGACCGCCGCGGCACAAAGGCTGGCACAGAAGAACCGGCTTGCCGAACTCGATGCCGAAGCGGTGCAGGCGACGCTTGTGCTGCGCCAGGCCGAGGAAGCGCTAGCGCAAGCCGAGCAGGCGCTCCGCCAGGCAAGCGAAGCCGAACGCAATACGCGCCAGGCGGGACGTGAGGCCCAGCACCGGCTGGACGCCGCTCGCAATGTGCTGGCCGACGCCGAAAGGGCCGGCGGTGAACTATCGAGTCGGCGTGCCGCGCTGGACGAGGCGCGCGCCCGCATCGTCGACAGCCATGAGGAGACGTCAGCGGCTTTCGTCGAGGCTAAGATGCTGCTGCAGGACGCGCCCGATCTCGGCGACCTGCAATTCCAGCTCGAACAGTCCTCGGCCAATGTCTCGCGCGATCGCGCCGCGCTTGCCGATGCGCGCGCCGTCCATGAGGGCTTGCGGCGAGAAGCCGAGGCACGCACACGCCGGCTTGATGCCATAGGTGCCGAACGCAGCAACTGGCTGGTGCGCGCCGAAAACGCCTCGACGCAGATCGCATCGCTCACCGAACGTAAGGCAGAGGCCGAGGCCGAGCGCGAACGGCTGGCCGATGCGCCTGACGAGATCGACGCCAAGCGGCGTGCGCTGCTGTCGCAGCTCACCGAGGCCGAAACCTTGCGCAAGGCGGCAGCGGACCGGTTGCAGGAGGCGGAGAACAGGCAGGCCGAACTGGACAAGGCGGCCACATCAGCCATCCAGTCGCTGGCCGAAGCGCGCGAAACCCGCGCCCGCGCCGAGGAACGGCTGACGGCGGCCGACGAACGCCGGCTGGAGATCGAGGCGCGCATCCAGGAAACGTTGAACACGCCGCCGCATCTGGTCATCCGCCACACCGGCCTGGAAGCCGACGATCCGATGCCCGAAATGCCCGAGATCGAGCGCCAGTTGGATCGGCTGAAGGTCGAGCGCGAGCGGCTCGGCGCCGTCAATCTGCGCGCCGAGGAAGAGCAGAGGGAGCTTTCCGAGCGCCTGGAGGCGATCGTTTCCGAGCGCGAGGACATTATCGAAGCGATCCGCAAGCTCAGGCAAGCGATCCAGAGCCTCAATCGTGAGGGCCGCGTACGGCTGCTGGCCGCCTTCGATGTCGTCAACGGCCACTTTCAGCGACTGTTCTCGCATCTGTTCGGTGGCGGCACGGCGGAATTGCAGCTGATCGAATCCGAGGATCCGCTGGAGGCGGGCCTGGAGATTCTTGCCCGACCGCCCGGCAAGAAGCCGCAGACCATGACGCTGCTGTCGGGCGGAGAGCAGGCGCTGACGGCGATGTCGCTGATCTTCGCCGTCTTCCTGACCAACCCGGCACCGATCTGCGTGCTCGACGAAGTCGATGCGCCGCTCGATGATCACAATGTCGAGCGCTTCTGCAACCTCATGGACGAGATGGCCAAGACCACCGAGACGCGTTTCGTCATCATCACCCACAATCCCATCACCATGGCCCGCATGGACCGGCTGTTCGGCGTAACCATGGCCGAGCAGGGCGTCAGCCAGCTTGTCTCTGTCGATTTGCAGGCGGCAGAGGCGATGCGCGAGGCGAGTTGACGCGTCCGACCGCTATCGCGAGTTGAAGCTTCCGGCCGTCATCGGCGGACCGCTTAGTTTTCTGATCGCGTCTGTGGGAATGGTGTTTGGCCGAGGCCCAGACGAAATAGAGCAGACTCATCTTCAGCACAGGCACGCGACGATCCCGCTCGCCATCATGCAGTTCGCGCTAGACCTTCACCTTCAGCGCCAACTTGTTGATTTGCTAATACATGCGTCGCGTAATCCAGTTCGCGCAGATTGCCGCCAGCAGTCCGCAAGCCACGCCGACGCAGTCGGCGATCCAGTCGAACACGTCGAAATCACGCTCTATCAGCGACGTGCCCTGGAGGATTTCGATCGCGGCTCCAACCAGGGCGAGGAAGATGATCAGCCTCGTCTTGCGGCCGGGCCAGCCCAGACTTCCCAGAAATGCCAGGATCGCGAAGGCGCTCGCGTGGTTGGCCTTGTCGTAGTGGAAGCCGATGTCGATGCCGAATTCGTCGAGGCGAGATATCGGCAGCAACGCGAGCACCAAGACCGCAATGAGCGTGGCGATAAAGGCAATGCGCTCGGCGGCCGAGTAAAATTTCATTCTGCTCCAACAGTATTCCGTCGATACACAGCCATCGAGGTCGGGTCCGGAGATATTGGTCAGGTGCCAATGTCTGGTGTCAGTGGCAGGCTGGCGTCCACGGCCACGATTGCATAAGCCGGCTTTGAAAAGCAACGAGCCCGTCTCGCGATCACGAAGGATCCCAAGGCGTGCCCGCCCGTTTGCCGGGCAGGGCACGCCCTTTCCGCCAATTGGGATGGAATGGTGCGGGGTCGTCACATTGAAGCGCGTTGGATACGCGACAGTCCAAAACCGCCTTTGCCCGACAAGCTCTCTTCGGCCGGCCGGAACATATCCTCGAAGTCCAGGTCCTGCTCGAAAACCACGCCCCCGACGGACACGGCCAGAACCTCCTCGGCTCCCTGAGGGGCGAAATAAACCTGCGAGACAGTGGCACGGATACGCTCGCCCACCGTCCTGGCGTCGGCCTCATCCGTTCCGGGAAGGAACACACCGAACATGGAGGCGCCTATGCGGCCGACGACGTCTTGCGAGCGCACGCAAGACCGGATGGTTGAAGCGATCAGACGCAAGGCCTCGTCGCCCCAGTTCAGGCCGAAGCGCAAGTTGATGGCGTTCAGGTGTTCAGGATGAATGACCAGGAAGGCGCCCGATCTCTCGCCTTGTGGGGAAGACCTGATCGCCCGTCTCTCGATCAGCGACGTGAAGACCCTCCCATTCAGGCAACCGGTCAGCGTGTCGAAGGTCGCGGCCCGGTTGAGTTCCCGCCGATAGCGACGGATCTCGGCCAGTTTCAGGCCTATGAACACAAACAGCGGCAGGCAGATCACCACAGGCAAAAGCGTTGCGGTGATCATGCCGCGCCCGAAAGGCGTCAGCGTCTCGCTGAACAACAGCAGATAGTTCAGGATCAGGGACACGCACAGGCTGCCGACGGTTCCAAGAATTGCCAGCCAGGCAATGGTCTTCCATTCGTGATGGGCCGGGACATCAGCTGCTGCATTGCTCATCGTCGATCTCCGTTCGAGCGCCAAGCATAAGACCGGCAAGTTACGATTTCGGTTTCGAAGAACAATACAATTTGACACGTCGGGTAGATAGCCAAGGTTCTGAACGGAGGATGCGGCCCCCTTGCGGCGAATCCGGTGCTGTCGCCTATGGTGGGCCGAAGATTCCCATCTCCGCCGCCCTCGCTGTTGCTTCGGCCTTGCCATAGATGCCGTTCGGCAAGGCCAACGCCCAGCCATTCGATACCAGCCAGGCGCCGACATCCTGTTTGCCCAGCTTGCATGTCGCCGCGACAGGGAAGCGGTCGACCACCGGAGGCACGAAACAGTTCAGCGCTCGCCCGCGCATCCAGTTGCTGAAAGCCGCGTAGGCCCGCTGTCCGCAAGGCCACGCGCTCTCGTGAAACAGGCAGACCCTGTCGGTCTGGACGCCCCGGGTTCCGCTGATGAACAGTTTCCGCCCCATGGAGTCGAAACCAGCCGACGACGTAGCCACTGGATGGTACAGCAGTGTTTCCCGCCAGTCCCTGGGCATCGATGACTTGGGGCGCGTTGCGAGGCCGAGATCGCCAAGCGGCAAACGAGGTTCCACCCGCTCCATCTCAGATCCCTCGATCTGCGGAGGTGCGATGAGATCCTCGGCAATCTTGCGGGCTGAGTTGACGATCGTTCGAGCCGGACGTCGCGCGACGTCATCGCCGACATCAGGGGCTGGGTCGGTGAGGCTTCGGTCGACGGGGAACAGGGTCGCTGCCTTGACCAGCAGCAGGATGCCGACGAGAAGTTCGAGGCCAGCGAGCCCGATCGTCATGCGGAC
Organism: Mesorhizobium sp. LNHC229A00; assembly: GCF_000502415.1. Taxonomy (NCBI): domain Bacteria; kingdom Pseudomonadati; phylum Pseudomonadota; class Alphaproteobacteria; order Hyphomicrobiales; family Phyllobacteriaceae; genus Mesorhizobium; species Mesorhizobium sp. LNHC229A00. The sequence goes on along the minus strand of NZ_AYWQ01000008.1, from coordinate 28,225 downwards.
GCGCCCCCGATGACCCATCGGGCCGCCCGCGCCCAATGCGCTAGAAGCTGGACGTCGATNGGAGTTCAGACGTGTGCTCTTCCGATCTCCCATCGGGCCGCCCGCGCCCAATGCGCTAGAAGCTGGACGTCGATTTGGCAACCAGTTTGAGCGCACCTTTTTCAATCCGGTAAAACGGCATCGAGCGTTCGCTGGATCCATCCGCGCGGAACCTGAACAAGCCGGTCGATCCGCGAAAGCCATTCGGGTTCTCGAAGACCTGCCTGTTGAAACCGTTGGGTCCGGCAGCGCTTGCGATGCCCGCGGTCAGCGCGACCATATCATAGGCATAAGCGACATTGACGTCGGCCTGGTAGTTGAAGCTTGCCTTGAAACGTTCCGAAATGGGGCCTGATTCATGTTGGTCGATCGTCGCGATATAGGCGCCTTCGAAAAGCGGACTGGTCGGGTGCTCCAGCCAGCGGTTCGTGCCAACCACGGAGGTTGATTTTCCAGGAATGCCCTTTGCCTTCAGGGCGATCAGGATTGGCGATGGATTGCTGTCGCCACTGGCGACGATCACGGTGTCGGGGGCGTCCACGAGCGAGCCCATGTCCGCAACCGCCTTTGCCGCGCTGTCGGCGCTGGTATAGGGGATGGTGATCGCAAGTGCGGCGCCGTACACGCTGAGGCTGTTGGCGACCCGTTTTTCGACGATATCGGCACCCGCGCCCGCCGGCACCAGCAGGACGAATTTCTTGCCGCCCTCGGCCGCGATTGCGCCGGCGCCTGCCGCGGCGCTGTCCGCCTCGCCAAGGCACACCGCATAGACGCCGGGGCCGCCGGCAAAATTGTCCGCGAGAGCCAGAACCACCGGCCGGTTTGAGCCCGACAGTTTCGCGACATGCTGCGCCGCCGGCAGTTCGGTCGGACCGATGACCACTTTCGCTCCCGAAGTTATGGCCTTTACCGCCAGTTGCTGGGAGTAAGCCGCGTCTCCCCTTGTGTCCTCGACGGTAAGCGTCAGCAGCGGGTTGCCGAGGTCCGTCATGGCGAGCTTGGCGGCGTCGAGCATCTTTCTGCCGTTTTCGCCAGCGGATCCGGAAGCGGACAGCGGCAGCAGCATGGCGACTTTCGTGGGTCCCGTGCCGAGGGACTGCGTCGCCTGGCTTGCGTTTGCCACGGCAACGACAGCAGCCGGCTGGTCGGCGACCTGGATGGCAGCGGGGTCGAGCGCGTCCGACACCGAGCCTTTGGATTGGCAGCCGAGCAACGATAGCGCCAGTGCGGAAGCGACCACCCATGTCCGCAGGCGGCGAACCTGTCGGTCAGATTCCATTTTTCTGCCTGCGCGCTTTCGCTCCTGCGGTCAGTTCATGTACTCGACCATACGGTCGTGAAAACACTCGCACTTGTTGAGCGTGTCTTCGTCCTTGTAGTTCGTCTTCAGGTAGCCGTAAGCCATGCCACAGGCGACCTTGGCTTCCGATGCCCAGACGAAGACCGGCCGGGATGAATGGATCCATTCCGGGCTGTTGGCGACGGCGACCGACTCGTCCATCAGCTTGACGACCTGTCTCGTGAGATCGACCGTGTTGTCGGTCAGCACGAGGTTGGAGGTTCCAACGGTGCGACAATAGTCGGCCACGGGTCCCTCGATGATGTCGGCGGCAAAGCCGGTCGATCCAGCCAACAGCAGCGCCGTGGCCGAAATCAGCAATCTTGAACGAATTCTCATGTAAGCCCCTCTCCAAATTACAGTTTTATGTTTCGCTAATATGTAGCACGAGAGAACGGCCACGTATAAGTGCTAAATCGTTGCCGTGTGCTGTGTGTGGGCCGTGTCGTCGTAAATCAGATTGATGGTGCCGGCGACAGGTGCGTTCTGCAAGACGGCGACGTCGACGAAATTGGCGCCGCCGGTTGTACCATTGGCGTCGACGCTGAGCGTGTGTGATGCCGAATCGTATTTCACGAAGTCCCCGATATTTGCCCCTGGTCCTGTTTCAAACAGGGATGACAGGTCGATCTTGTCGCCTTGCGCACCACTGTAGTCCGCGATCAGGTCCTTGATGTCCAACCCGTCGAGCTTGAATGTGTCGGCGCCCGTGCCGCCGGTCATGGTGTCCTGGCCGGCGCCGCCGATCAGAAGGTCGTTGCCGGCATTGCCGTTGATCGAATCGTTGCCGGCGCCGCCATAGAGCACGTTGTTGGCGCCGTCGCCGTTCAGCGTGTCGTTGAAATCCGACCCGATGATATGAGGCGCCGCCAGCGTCGAAGTATACAAGTGAGAGTCACCGGCCAGATCTGATGAGTGATTCTGGATGGTTTGTCCCGTCGGGCTCAACGTGATGCCGATGGTCCCCGCAGCTGTGTCGTTATCGCCATCGACAACACTAACCGGAAGAGCGAAGCTCACCGGACTGTTTGTCGACGCTGCTGCGCCAAAATCTCCGAGTTTGAACGTGTCACCCGACTCGTAGCCAATCTGGAGACTGTTGTACCCATTTGCCGTGTACGTAGCTATTGAGGTGTTCTGCAGGATTGATCCGACGACTGCCTCGTATTGAAGTCCAGGAGCGGCACCGTCGACGAAATGCACGGTAAATACGTGACCGCCAACCGTGACGTTCGTCGTCGTGGTGCTGATGTCGGCGAACGTCACCAGCTTGGTCTCGCCGTTGTAGCTCAATGCAACCGCGGTAACGGAATCCTGGACGCCGTCGCCAACCGTTACGTTCCCGACACCATCCGGATCGTCGAAGGCGGCGAAGCGAGCCGCGGACTGAGATGAGATACCGGTGAACTTCGCCGACGCGCCGTTCGTAGTATAATGTCCTTCGAAGAGATGGGTCGAGGGCGACGAGTAGCTGCCGTTCGGAGGGTTGCCGGTCAAGTCTACGACGAAGTCAAGGCGCATTTTCTCACCTGACCCAACCGAATTGCCGCCGCTGACACCGCCCTCATTCGCATTAGTGTTCAAAGTTCCGGAGCTGACACCGCTTTCTATCGGCGTAAGCAGCAGATCCTTGCTGTCGTCGTTGGCCGCCGTATTGAAGCCTGCCCAGGCCCCGTTGCCGCCAACGAAATCATAGCCACCTCCGTTGAAATCGACAGTGGTTATGCTGTCCACAGTTCCGTTCATATCGACGGAGTAGGAAGCGGTCGCCGGGTTGAGCGTAATGACAAACACGGATGTGGCGCCGGCCAGACCCGTGAGTGTGTGGCCGTCTGCTGAGACGTCATACACAATCGAAATGCCGTTGGAGGTCAGTCCGCTTGCCGTGCCCTCGAGCGACGTCGGGAAGATGACTGTTCCGCCATCAGCGCCGTAGTTGTTGGTAAGTATCCCGTCGATATCGAGGTCGAACGAGACAGGCGCTCCTGCTCCGTTTGCCACAACCGCGGAGGCCGGGACTATCGCCGTCGGACCGTCATCGAGGAAGGTCAGGTTCTGGCCGATGTTGAGTAGGGCCGAGGAGCTGTCGCCGTCCTTGTCGGTGATGGTTGCCGTCAGCGTCACGAGATTGTCCGCCGACAGGCTGACCGGCTCGTTCGGGTCCGTCGTCGGATGGACGACCGCCCGCACCTGGTCGAGCGTCACATTGCCCGCCGCGTCGGTGGTGACCGTGAACACGATCACACCGCCGATGCCCGCACGGCCGACCACCTGNCCGTTGCGCCGGCAGTGAAGCCCAGCGCGTAGGTGATGGTGCCGGCGCCATCGGCGCCGTAGCTGGAGGTGAAGGCACTGGCGAAGCTCGCCGTCGCATTCGTGGCCAGGATGGTCTCGTCGACCGTCAGCGAGGCGCTGGCGCCCGGCGCCGAGATCGTCGGCACATCGTCAACGATGTCAATAGTGATGGTTGAGGTCGAGCTGTTGCCGAAGCTGTCGGTCACTGTGTAGGTGAACACGTCCTTGCCGAATTCCGTCTCGGCGCCGTTGTCGGTGGCCGGCGTCGTCGTGAAGGGCGTCGTCAGCGTGTAGGTATAGTGGCCGTCTTGGTCGATCTGCAGCACGCCATAGGTGCCCTGCACGGTCACCGGGCTGCCGTCGACCGCCGATGAGGTGGCGCCGGTGACGTTGGTCACATGCGGGCTATCGGGATCGCCGAGCGTCAGCGCCCCCGTCACTGTCTCGGCCGTGCTCGACGGATTCGAGCCTGTCACCGTGCCGTGGTTGATGTCGTCGCCGGTCGTGCTGGTGTCCAGCGCCGCCTCGTTGACCGTCTGCGTTGCCGCTACCGGTTGCGGCTCGCCGCTCGCCACTGTGATCGTCAGCGTCGAGGGCGAGGTGTCGCCATCGCCGTCGGTGACCGTGTAGTTGAATACGTCGATGCCCGACACGTTCGGATTGGCATGATAGCTATAGGCGCCGTCCGTGCCGACCGTTAGCACGCCATACGTGCCCGTCACCGTGCTGCCCGCCGCACCCGCCCAGGCGATCGAGGCAATACCGTCGGCACCCGCAGTGTCCGCGCCATTGTCGCCGTTGGCTTCAGCATCCGTAATCACGTTGCCGGCCACCGTCTGGCCCGACTGCGCCGCATCCGTATCAGCGTGCGCCGTTGGCACGTCGTCGACCACGGTGATGGTCAGCGTGCCTGTAGCGGATTCGGGGTTGCTGGGGTCGGTGTCCGTCACGCCGATCGAGACAGGGATCGTGGTGTTGCTGGTGTCGCCGGTATCGTCCAGCAGCGCGTAAGTGTAGTGAATGTGTCCCGCAGTCGGAGTCGTGGCCTCGTACCACGCCGTGAGCGTCCCCGTGGAGTTGGAGATGACCGTCGTTGCGGTGGCTGCACTGGTGCCCGTAATCGTAACGCCCTGCAGGGAGACCGCCGACACTCCGTCCGGCGAGCTGATGTCAATGGCGCCCGAAACCGTTGTGGGATATGGCGCTTCGCCCGCATGCGAGCCCGCCGGCTCGCCGGGGCGTGCCGTAAGGCCCGCCTCGTAGACCGTCGTGTCGGCGTCACCGGTTGCGGGGACCGTATCGATGTGCGGGGCGGAATCGCCGATGCCGATGGTCAGAGTGGTCTGCGAGGTGTCGCCGNTGGCTTCATAGACGGTGGTGGTGGCGCCGCCGGCAGCCGGAATGGCGTCGGTCGGGGTTGAATCGCCGATGGCGATGGTCAGCGTGGTGTGCGAGGTGTCGCCGTCGCCGTCCTTGATGGTGTAGGTGAAGACGTCGTTGACGCCGCCGGGCGTGCCGGCATCGCGAACGTAGCTGTAGGTGCCGTCGGCGGCCAGCGTCAGCTTTCCGTAGGCGCCCTGAATTTCGACGCCGAGCGTGGCTGCATTGTCGACAGCGGCATTGGTGTTACCAGCCTGGACGCCAACCACTGTCGCGCCGTCGGCGCCCTTGGTGTCGGCAACACCGTCCGTGGTGTTCGCGTCGACAGCGTCCGTACCGCCGACAAGGACATTGCCCGTCGCCGGGCCAAACTGGCCTGAGGCGACGCTGTCGGTGTCGGCAACCGCCGTCGGCACGTCGTCGACGATGGCGACGGCAAAGTTGGTGCTGGCCGTATCGCCGTCGACGTCCGTGACGGTGATGCTGAAATTGTCCGGAACCGTGTCGTTGGGATTGAAACCGTCCCCCTGTAGGGGATGAGTGACCGATTCAGTCACTGTGTAATTATATTCGATAGCACCCGTGCTCGGATTGTAGGAGACGATCGTCAGGTAGCCGAAATCGCCCGGAATCTGCTGGCCGACGCCGGTAACGGTGACGCCGTTGATAACGATCGACCCGATACCATCCGGCGCGTCGACGGTGATCGTTCCTTTGCCGGAGGTTTCCGCGTTACTCGGCGCGTCGCTACCCGGCGATTGTGACGGACCACCGTTAAGACCGGTTTCGCTGGCCGCCTCGTCCGGGGCAAGCAAGGACGTGGCCACCACTGAAACCGGCCGGTCGACGACAGACGGGAAAAGTTCGCGCCGGTCCAGAAGCCCAAATTGGAGAGCCGTCGGCGGCAACAGTGCCGACAGGCCGAACCCGTCACCAATACCGCCGGGGGGAACCGAGAAATTCCCGCCGGCGCTCGAGGTCGTGCTGCCGCCGGCCGATATCGAGCCGTCCGCGCCGAAGGCGACATCGACATGGCTCGCTTCCAGCGCTGCGATCAGGGCCACGCGCGGCACTTCGACTTCGCCTATGATGAAGGTCGGCACATGCAGGGCACCGTCCTTGATGACGATGACCGAGCCGTCCGCCTGCTCGAGCACGAGGTTGTGGCCGTCGACCTTGATGTTGTCGATCGAGACATTGGCGGGAAGTTTGACGACGTTGCTCGCGTCCGCGACATATTCGTGCGGGGCATTTAGATCGGAAGAGCACACGTCTGAACTNGTGCGGGGCATTTGCCGCGGGCGGAGCTGCCGCTGGCGCGCCGCCACCGACATCGACCGGCACAGGCTCGGCCGCGGCCGGCGCTGTTTGAGCCGGTGCCGCCGCTTGCTCGGCGGGCGCGGCTTGCGCCACCACCTGGGTCAGCGCTGTCAGGTCGTGATGATCGTTGGAGACGGAATGCTCGTCCCACGAGTTCGAAAGGTTGTCCAATTCAATACTGTTCGTCATAGCTTAAACCCCTCCGGCATTTCCCGCATAGAGACAGGCGGCGGCGTGACTTTGCAACGGTCCGCCAATCCATTCTATATATTTGGATATGCCTTCGATGACTTTTTTTACGCTTGGTAAACTGTGAACATATAATCAGTTATATGTTATCTGGCAAGCATAACGCTTCGCCACCGGCGGCGCAGAAAACTTGGTAAATAGAAGTATAAATACACGTAAAATTTTACTAAAATAAGCAACGTGAATTCGTGGGAAACTTATCCATCTTCCTTTCCAGTAATTTGAGACAAAGTTGGTAGCGTCCACAGTCAAAGGTGGGCGTCATGAAAAAACAAAAGAATGCTCCGGGGAAGAGCAAGCTCAAGCTGCTTCTGCTGGCGGTGGGGATAGCCGGCTCGGCGCAGCCAGCCCTTGCCGGGCCCGTCATCAGGAATTTCATGCCCGAAACAGCACTGCTTGGAGTGGTCCAGGCGCCGCTTGGTCTCGGCGGCATTTCGCTGCAAAGATACCAGCCCTGGCAGCCGGCCACCCCCCACCGGATCAGCCTTGTCCTCAATGGCTACAGTCCCGTTTTCGCGCAAGACGGGTCCAGCACCTCGATGGCTCACGAAGGCGGGGGTATCGACCCGATTAAGACTGCGTCGATCATTCCGGGCGTTTTCGGGTCGGTTGCGCTGTCCATGCGCAATTTTCCCGTTTCGGCGCGTTGGGCACCGGTTTACCGAGCCATAACCGCTTGCACCGCGGGCAGCCCCTGTGACCACGAGAGCCCGGCCTTCGCGGCCATGGTCTCGGCTGCCCAAGGCAAGGGGTTCGTCGAAAAACTGTCGTTCATCGACAGCGGCATCAACCACCTGATCGCCTATAAGAAGGACAGCGTCGTTTACGGCAAGCTCGACTACTGGGCGAAGCCTTCGGAGATCCTCGCCAATCGTGCCGGCGACTGCGAGGACTTCGCCATCCTCAAGATGACGGCGTTGCTGAGGGCCGGCATTCCGGCACGCAGCATGTCGCTCGTCGTTCTGCAGGACCGCAAGCGAGGCTTCTTCCACGCCGTGCTTTCGGTCAGCACCGCAAGCGGCGCTTACATTCTCGACAGTCTCAACGATACGGTGCTCAAGGACAGCGCCCTTCCGAATTATCAGCCACTGTACTCGTTCAGCACCGACCGGGCCTGGATTCACGGCTCCAAGTCGGGGGACGCCCAGATGGCCGATGTCAAGGGCGGTTTCGCAACCGTCGCCCCTGGGGAAGGCGTCCAGACGGAAGTCAAGTAAGGGGCCCGCGCACCGACTTTCTTGTGCTGGTTGAATGGCGGAAGAATTGCGGGAAAGGTCCCTTGGTGGTTTTCCGGCGGAATTGCCTCAAGCACATAGGGCCGTTCGGCGTTTGCGCGAACCGATGAATGGCGCTAGCCGTTGAAGACAAAGGCCATCAGCAATTCGAGATCCAGCACCGGCGCACGCACCACGTTCAGCTGGCCCCGATAACGGCGTTCGCCGGCTCCGATCACAAACCCGCTCGCGACGGCAACGTCGCCATTGGTGTCGAGGCGGGCGAATATATCGGCCACGTTGAGATCCAGCGCCAGCTTCAGGTCCTGGCGCGTGTCTTCGTCGAATGCCGCGGGCAATTGTCGTTTGACCAATTGCTGGAACGGCGCATTGAACGTCACGATCTTCTTCGTCGAGGCCAAGGCGAAGGCCGGCGACGGGCAGGCAAGTAGAATGGCGTTTATCGTCCTGATCGATGCAAGCCTGCGCAAATTCAGATTCTCGCGCCCCAACTCGCGTATGCAGGCCACCCGGATTGCCGAGGTCAGGTTTCCTTTCTCCGCGTGACCTTCGGCGATCTCGTCGACCAGCATGCCGATCGTGCATTTGCGGCTCTCAGCCATCTGTTTCAGCGAAACCCAGAAAGCCCGTTCCAGCCGAATGCCGCGCCTGATACCGCCGCGCGCCACGACGCGGAACTCGAGTTCGAAATCTTCTGTCGGGAGGGGCAGAAGCAAGAGGTCGCTACCGGTCGCGGGAGAGGTGGCGCTAGCGCTCACTCATTGCCTCCTGGCGGGCTTTGTTGATCGGCTTCAGCAGGTAGCTCAGGATCGTCTTGCGACCGGTCTTGATATCCACGGAACAGATCATGCCGGGGATGATCGAATATGCCTTTCCGTCTCGCTCCAGTGTCGATCTATCGGTCGAAACACGCACCTGATAGTAGGGCTCGCCCGTCTTCTGATCGACCAGGCTGTCGGCGGTTATGTTTGAAACTTTGCCTTCGATGCCGCCAAAGATCGAGAAATCGTAAGCCGTGACTTTGATCAAGGCATCCTGGTCTGGGCGGATAAAGGCGACATCGCGGGGCGAAACACGCGCTTCGACCAGCAATGTCTCGGAAGTGGGCACGATGCCGGCCACGACAGTACCCGGCTGGACGAAGGCGCCGACCGTGTTCAGTTCCATCGTGTTGACGATACCGTCCACCGGCGAGCGGATATCCGTTCGCGCGACCTTGTCGGTCGCGCCGCGAATGGTTTCGTCCACCACTGAAAGATCGGCCAGGGCCTGCGTCAGGTCATCGAGCGCTTCCTGCTTCAACTGCAGCCCGAGTTCCTCGACCTGGAGCTGCGCCTCGGTGATCGCCGACTTGCCCTTCTTTATCGTCTCGCCGGCCAGGTTCAATTGGCCGTTGAGTTCGGTCTGTTCCTGCTCGACCTTAAGCTGCTCGGTCCTTGCCATCAGACCTTTCTTGACCATCCCCTCGACCAGCTTCGCTTGCTGGTCGCTCACCGCCAGGTTTTTTGTCAGGCGGTCGAGATTGGCGTCCGCCTCGTCCAGTTCCTTTTCGCGCTGGTCGAGTCGCGACTTGAGCACCGACAGCTTGTTGTCGAAGTTTTCGCGCCGGGCAACGAGGAGATTTTGCTCGTTGTCACAGATTTCCGGCGCCACGGATTGGATGTCCTGCGGACAGGGAAACGATCCGGTGATGCTGCCGCTCTGTTCGTATTTGAGCCTGGCGATGCGTGTTTGCAGGGCCCGCGCCTTGGCTTGCTGTTCGCCGAGGCTGGACGTGTTCAAGGTATTGTCGAGACGGATAATGAGGTCGTTCTTCCTGACGACCTGCCCCACCTTCACGGCGATTTCCTGAACGACGCCCGGCTCGCTGGCTTGAATGACCTGGGTCTTGGAGGCCGGTATGACCTTGCCGTCGCCACGCGCGATCTCGTCGACCTCGGCGAAGGACGACCAAGCGACAAAGGCGACGAAGAGCGCCCCTATGATGAATATGGACGCCGTCGCAAAAAGCGGCGGGCGGTCTTCCCTGGCAAGCATTTCCCACGTCCCGTTATTATATCGGTTTCAGCCCGACATAATTTGTTCATTCAGGAATTCGTTCTCTGCAGCGCCTGAATGACTTGTTCTTTTGGCCCGTCAGCAACAATCTTTCCTTGTTCGACAACAATAAGGCGATCAGCCAATTCGAGCATGCTGAAGCGATGCGTCGAGACGATCAGCGTCGTGTTGTGGTCGAAAGCGGTCTTGAGTTGCTTTATCAGTTGCCGTTCCGACGCCAGATCCATCGAGCCGGACGGTTCATCCAGAAAGACGATCTTCGGCTTGGTCAAAAGCAGCCGGGCGATCGCCACCGTCTGTCTCTGCCCACCGGAAAGATTGGTGCCCCGCTCACCGACATTCATGTCGTAGCCACGCGGGTGGCGAGACACGAACTCATCGACGCCGGCGGCTTTCGCGGCTTCGATGATTTGCTCGTCGGTCGCCTCCGGAGACGCCATCAGCAGGTTCTCCTTGATGGTGCCCGAAAACAGATCGCCGGCTTGCGCGACGATGCCGACGGCGGCGCGCACCTCTGACGGGTGATACTGGCGGATGTCGATGCCATCCACCAGCAATTCGCCGGAGCTTGGCAGAAAAAGCCTGCCGATCAGGCGTCCCATCGTCGTCTTGCCTGACCCGATGCGGCCGATGATGCCGATGCGCTCACCCGGCTTCACCGAAAAGTTCAGGCCAGACAGAACCTCGTTTTCCGATCCGGGGTAGACGAAGCCGACATTCTTGAACGTCATCGCTCCATTGCGAATCGGGCGATTGACGAAGCCCACCGTATCCGGCCGGTCCTCCGGCTGGGCCATGATGGAATTCACCATTCTCAAGGAGAGCATGGCCTGGCGAAATCTCGACAGGGTGATCGCGATCTGGCCGAGCGGAGCCACGGCCCGGCTCGCCAGCATCACCGTTCCGATGATGGCTCCTGTCGAAACATGCCCTTCCGAAAAGGCGTAGGCTCCAGCCACGACCAGGGCGACCGTCACAAGCTGCTGGATGGCCTGGGTGATGTTGCCGGCCGCCGCCGAGAGCTGCTTGATCTTCTCGGAGGTGTTGGCCGCATTCTTCGAATGCTCGCCCCACTTCCTCAGCAAATAGGCTTCGGCGCGCAGCGACTTGATCGTTTCCAGCGTGGAGATTGACTCCACCAGCAGAGCCTGGCGCTGGGAGGCTTCATTCATGGAGGCTGCGACCCGTTTGCCGATGCGGCGTTGCGTGACCAGGCCAACGACTACCGACGCCACGAATGCGAGGGCCGGGATGACGACCAGCCAGCCGCCGATCGCGTAGATGACGAGCAGGAAGATGAAGACGAAAGCCGTATCGATGAACACGCTGATCGTGTTGGAGGTGAAAAATTCCCTGACGAACTCATATTGGGTGATGCGGTTGGCATATTCGCCTGTCGAGCCCGGGCGCGCGGATAGGGATGAATTCAGCACCTTCTCGAACAGCAGATACGATATCCGCAAATCCGCCTTGCGCCCGGCATAGTCGATGAGCGAAGCTCGGGCCGTTTTCAAAAGCAGATCGAAGAGAATGACGGCGCCGACGCCGATCGCCAGCACCCAAAGCGTCGATATCGCCTTGTTCGGCAATATGCGGTCATAGACATTCATGGTGAAGATCGGCGAGGCGATGGCCAAAAGGTTGATGAAGATCGCCGACAGCACGANTTCCCTACACGACGCTCTTCCGATCTGATCGGCGAGGCGATGGCCAAAAGGTTGATGAAGATCGCCGACAGCACGACCTTGGAATAGGTGCGCCAGAAAGCGCCCATTGTCCCCGTCAGCCAATGGCGCCGCTCGATCTGCTGCGCCGAGCCGACCTTCATGCCCTCGGTGGCGTTGGCATAGGTGATGGAGAAGGATACACCGCCACTGATGTAACTTGCGGCCAGCTCGGATTTGCCGACAGTCGTGCGCCCGTCTTCCTGCGGGGCCGTGAGATACCCGTCGCCGTCGGTTTCCGCCAGCAGGGCGATCGGCAACTGACTGACGCGGAAGAGAATTGCCGGGAGATCCACGCGACCGCGCAGGAAGTCGCGATGGTTGAATTCCTGGGTCTCGAGGCCGATACGCTCGGCAAGATGTCGGATCTCGGTGACCTCGATGCGCGTGTCCGAAATCGGCACTCCGGCAAACAGCACGGTCTCGGCGCTCGGCCTGCCGAGATAGGCGGCCACCGCCGAAAAGCAGGCCTTGAACGCCTCCTTGGGCGACAGAATATGTGGCTGCTGATTCACGACCCGCCCGCCAGAACCCCTAACACCCCTTACGGCTCACTTCTTCCTGACAGGGGCGAGGATGTCGAAGGGCAGATCGTTCTTCTGTTCCGACGGGGTCCGTGCATAGGTTTCGGTGTCCGGGATCTCCGGAACCGCGAATTCCTCCTTGGCATAGGCCGCGGCCTGCTTCGGCGGCTGGATGTCCATCGTTTTCAGCAACTGCCCGGTTGCCGCCAGAAGCCGGTATTGGGCAAAGAGGGATGCGTAGGACGCGGTGTCCGCCAGCGTTGCTGTGTTGAACCGCGTATTCTGCGCATCCAGCACATCGAGCAGCGAGCGCTGTCCGACCTTGAACTGCTCGCGATAAGAGGCAACCAGCTTCTCGTTGGAAGCGGCTTGCAGCTTCAGGGTCTTTGCCAGGTCGGCTTGCCGGAAGCGGCGATCCCAAGACGTGCGAACGGCTTCTTCGATCTCCCGCAGAACCTGATGCAGCCCAAGCCGCTGTTCGCTGGCGCGGCGGATCTGCTCCTGTTCATTCGCTTTGTCGATGCCGCCCCGATACAGGTTCCACCGCAGCACCACCCGTGCCTGCAGATCGGACGTGTCTCCATTGTCGCCGTCAATGTCGTATCCGGCGCGGGCAACGCCTTCGGCGACGACCGACGGGCCGTATTTCGCCCGAGCGGCGTCAACCTGCGAGCCCGCGGCGGCGATATCGCTATTGGCCATGTGGACGCGCGGGTTGTTCTCCCGCGCAATGCCCAGCGCGTCGTCCAGGGACCTTGGCAGCGCAGAGGAAACATCGCCTGGCCGCGATGCATTGGTCAGAGGTTTCCCGACGGTCTTGAAGAAGCGTATCCTCGAGGCCTCGAGTTCCTCGGAAGCCTCCTGCATGCGGGCCTTGGCCGCAAACAAGCGCTCCTCGGCCTGTTGCCGGTCTGCTTCGTTCAACCCGCCGCCTGCTATGCCTTCCCTGATGTCGTGGAGAATCGCTTGGTGGAAGCCCAGATTCTTCTTTGCCTCGGTCACGATCGAGGCCTGAAGCATGTATTCCAGGTAATCCTGGACGACAGACAGCCCGATGAACTCGGATCGCTCCAGCACGCGGAATGAGGCGCCATCGACTCGCGAGGCTTGACGGTTGAGTTCGGCTCGCCTTGCGCCACTATCATAAAGCGTTTGCGAAACCGTCAGATCGGTCTCCGCGGGATAAAGCGCATCGTGCTCGATGGAGAGCGCGCGGCGGGAGGAGTTGTCCAGACGGCGAGCACCAGCGGATGCCTCCAGGTCGACGCTTGGAAGATAGAGCCCTTTTGCTTGCCGCAGTTCGAACTCGATGGCCTCGCGGTTTTCGATGGCTTGGCCGATTTCCGGGTTGGATTCCACCGCGACCGCCATGGCTTCCTTGAGTGTCAGTGCATGCGCCCCCCAGCAGCTCAGCATGGTAGCCGTCATCAAGAGACCAACGCCCATGACCTTGGTCGACAGACCTGTCGTCTTCATTTTCCCACCCACGTTTCCCCGCGCTTTTTAAGAGCGCCCCAGCCGGGCTTGGCGCCTGGCCTTGCCACTATCTTGCAAATTAATGTCCGCGTTTCATTATTAAGCTGTGACTTAATCATAGAATCTAAGCAGACGGCCAAAAAATGTAGCAAAAATAGCACACATTTGAGACGCTGGCGGGACCAAGTGCCGGTATGGTAGCTGAAGCCCGAGACAAGATATGGAAGATGGACAACAGCAAGCTTGTTCTCGCATATGCCGACGAGTACGCATGTCCGCAAACAATGTTGCTCTTGCGGACGCAACAAGGCGCCTTCAACAGTTCGGGTGCAGGAGGATTTGGTCCGGCTCCACCCAGATTGACAACATGTTCTGGTCGCGCTTTCACCCGGTGTGGTTGGTGCATCGCCGAGGCACGGCCGAGCGTGACACTTCTTGGTCAAGTCTGGGCTCAGGGTATTGGGAGCAGGGCCTGTTCGGCGCGTGCTTCGGTCTCGAATGGAGTCTGCGTTTGGCTGGGGCGCCAGGATTCGAACCTGGGAATGTCGGTACCAAAAACCGATGCCTTACCACTTGGCGACGCCCCAATAGCCGTCAGAGTCGCTGTGCGGCGCGTTATTAGCAGAGCAGCCGAAAAGCACAATGCTATGAATGACTGCGAAGACGCTCGGCTGACCAGCGATGCAATCGGCGCCAGGTGATCCACAAGATGCAATCGGCGCCAGGTGATCCACAAACGGACTAGTGGGACCACACAGCCAGCTCGTTGCCGGCTGGATCGACGAAGTGGAAGCGTCGGCCGCCAGGGAATGAGAATATCGGCCTGACGATCGTTCCGCCGGCACTTTCGACGGCGCGAAGGGTTTCCTCCAGATTGTCGCTGTAAAGCACGGGCAACGGCTTGGCCGGTGCTTCCGCGGCATCGGCCTGAAAACCGCCATCCAGGCCCTCGGCGAAGGCCGAATAGGTCGGCCCATAATCCGTGAAGGACCAGGCGAAGGCGGCGCTGTAGAAGGCCTTCAACCGATCCAGTGTGCCGGCGGTCGCCGGCATCTCCAGATAGTCGAGTTTTCCAGGCTGTTTCATGGCGCACCTCTTGTTCCCTTTATGTTCTAGACGTCGCGCGGTGAGGTGGCAAGTCTTTTTGCCACAGGCCCAGGGGGAGTTTTTTCTTAATCGATTGTAGCGGCCGAACGGCTTGCCGACGCCTTGCCTTTCGCACTGCAGCATCATATCGCTCCAAAGTCGGGCACGATGGAACTTTGCGTTTCGCCAATCTTTCCAATCTCCTGCAACCGGAGAGCAAGCATGACCAAATGGGTTTTCACCTTTGGCGATGGTGCGGCGGAAGGCCGTGCCAGCGACAAGAATCTGCTGGGCGGGAAGGGCGCCAACCTGGCCGAGATGTGCAGCCTGGGGCTGCCAGTGCCGCCGGGCTTTACGATCACCACCGAGGTCTGCAATGCCTATTATGCCAACGGTCGCACCCACCCGGCGGGATTGGAGGCTGATGTCGCGGTCGCCCTCGACCATATCGGCCGGCTGACCGGTCGCCGGTTCGGCGACCCGTCGAAGCTGCTCCTGGTTTCGGTGCGTTCCGGCGCCCGGGCGTCGATGCCCGGCATGATGGATACCGTGCTCAATCTCGGATTGAACGACGAGACAGTCGAGGCGCTGGCCGCCGATTCCGGCGATGCGCGCTTTGCCTATGACAGCTACCGCCGTTTCATCCAGATGTATTCCGACGTCGTCATGGGCCTCGATCACGAGGTGTTCGAGGAAATCCTGGAAGACCAGAAAGCCGGCCTCGGCCACGAGCTCGACACCGAACTGACGGCGACCGAATGGCAAGGCGTCATCGCGCTCTACAAGGCCAAGGTCGAGGAGGAACTCGGCAGGCCGTTCCCGCAGGATCCTCACGAGCAACTCTGGGGAGCGATCGGCGCGGTGTTTTCAAGCTGGATGAACAACCGGGCCATCACCTACCGGCGTCTGCACGATATCCCAGAAAGCTGGGGCACGGCGGTCAATGTCCAGGCCATGGTGTTTGGCAATATGGGCGAGACCTCGGCCACCGGCGTTGCCTTCACCCGCAACCCCTCGACCGGTGAAAAAATGCTTTATGGCGAGTTCCTGGTGAATGCGCAGGGCGAGGATGTCGTCGCCGGCATCCGCACGCCGCAGAACATCACCGAGGCTGCGCGCATCGCGGCCGGTTCCGACAAGCCGTCGCTGCAGAAGCTGATGCCGGATGCCTTCCAGTCCTTCGTCACCATCTCCGACAGCCTGGAAAAGCACTACCGCGACATGCAGGATCTCGAATTCACCATCGAGCGCGGCAAGTTGTGGATGCTGCAGACCCGGTCCGGCAAGCGGACCGCCAAGGCGGCGCTCAGGATCGCGGTTGAAATGGCAAGGGACAGCCTGATCACGAAGCAAGAAGCCGTCGCACGCATCGATCCGGCATCTCTTGACCAATTGCTCCACCCGACCATCGACCCGAAGGCCGCGCGAGACGTCATCGGCGTCGGGCTGCCGGCGTCTCCGGGGGCTGCCACCGGCGAGATCGTCTTTTCCTCCGGCGATGCCGAGGATCTGAAGACACAGGGGCGCAAGGCGATCCTGGTGCGTATCGAGACCAGTCCGGAAGATATTCATGGCATGCATGCGGCCGAAGGCATCCTGACCACGCGCGGCGGCATGACCAGCCACGCCGCGGTCGTCGCGCGCGGCATGGGCAAGCCTTGCGTGTCCGGAGCCGGCTCGCTTCGCGTCGACTACAAGGCAGGCACACTGATCTCGATGGGGCAGACCTTCCGCAAAGGTGACATCATCACCATCGACGGCGGCAACGGCCAGGTGCTCAAGGGCGCCGTGGCGATGCTGCAGCCGGAATTGTCCGGCGATTTCGCCGCCATCATGGAATGGGCGGACGCGGTGCGCCGCATGAAGGTGCGCACCAATGCCGAAACGCCGCTCGATGCCCGCATGGCGCGCTCCTTCGGCGCCGAGGGCATTGGGCTATGCCGCACCGAGCACATGTTCTTCGACGGCGCCCGCATCGTCGCGATGCGCGAGATGATCCTGGCCGACAGCGAGAAGGACCGCCGCGCGGCGCTGGCCAAGCTTCTGCCCATGCAGCGCTCGGATTTCCTGGAATTGTTCGAGATCATGGCCGGCCTGCCGGTGACGATCCGCCTGCTCGATCCGCCGCTGCACGAATTCCTGCCCAAGACCGAAGCGGAAGTCGCCGAAGTCGCGGCCGCCATGAACGTGTCGGCAGACAAGCTCAGGCAGCGCACCGAGGCCTTGCACGAATTCAACCCGATGCTAGGCCATCGCGGCTGCCGGCTCGCCGTCTCCTACCCCGAAATCGCCGAGATGCAGGCGCGCGCCATTTTCGAGGCGGCGGTCGAGGCGGGCAAGAAAGCCGGCGCGCTGGTCGTCCCCGAGATCATGGTCCCGCTGGTCGGTCTGGCGAAGGAACTCGATTTTGTGAAGGCGCGCATCGACGCCGTCGCCAAGAGCGTCATGGACGAGAGCGGCGTCAACATCGATTACTTGACTGGGACCATGATTGAGCTCCCCCGCGCGGCGATCCGCGCCCATGTCATTGCCGAGTCGGCCGAATTCTTCTCCTTCGGCACCAACGATCTCACCCAGACCACCTTCGGCATCTCGCGCGACGATGCCGCCTCCTTCCTGGAGACGTATCGCCAGAAGGGCATTATCGAGCAGGATCCGTTCGTCTCGCTCGACATTGAGGGCGTCGGCGAACTGGTGCGCATGGCGGCGCAGAAGGGCAGGGCGACGCGACCCGACATCAAGCTTGGCATCTGCGGCGAACATGGCGGCGATCCCTCGTCGATCCGCTTCTGCGAGGAGGTCGGGCTCGACTACGTCTCCTGCTCGCCTTACCGCGTGCCGATCGCCAGGCTGGCAGCGGCGCAGGCCGCGGTGCAGACAACGACGACGGCTCGTGGATAGACCGGTCCGAGCTTACGGTTTTGTATGAAAACTCACGCGAACGTGCTAGAGGTATCGCGCAATCTCGCCATTGTTTCTGACCAATTTCGTGATGATCGCCAAACGTCTCCGGAAACATATGTTGCAGATTTCACCCGCTCCGTTCCGCTCGATCCTGATCATTCAAACGAAGTTTATAGGCGATATCGTCCTCGCCTCGACGCTCGCTAGGAACCTTCGGCTCGAATTCCCCGGTGCCAGCATTGTGTTCCTCTGCGAAGCGCACTTGGAGAGCTTCGTGGTTGCGCATGGCCTCGCTTCCGAGGTGGTTCCGTTCAGGCGGGCTCGCGCGCGGGGCACCCCGCTGGAGCGCGGAAAAGAGCTCTACGCAACGGTGAAGGCACTGCGCGGCTTCCGCTTCGATTTGACGATCGACTTGACCGATTCAAAGACCTCTCGGCTTCTCAGCGGCTTGGTCAACGCAAAGACGCGAGTCGGCTACAATCCCCCGGAAAGGCCGCTGAAGCTGCTGGAGCGGCAGCCCGCCAATGTGTTCGCCAAACCATTCGGGTTTGGCGGCCAGCATTTTGTTTATCGCTATCTCTCCCCTCTTGAAGCGCTCGGCATCGATCTGCGGGTGACGGTACCGAGCCTCCAGCCGCCGCCAATCGAGGCCGCGAAAGCCTTGGCGCTTCTGGGCACGCACCACATCCGTCCGAACGCCTTCGTCGCTGTCCACGCAGGCGCGAGTTTCAAGGGCCGGCAGTGGCAGCCGGAACGGTTTGCCGAGGCCATTGACCAGATTGCGGCCGAAACCGGACTGGGCATCGTCCTGGTGGGAGGGCCGGGCGAAGGTGAAACCGCCGCGCGGATCGTTGCCGAGACGGCGACGCCGGTGGTCGACCTGGTCGGAGCGCTGTCGCTCGAGACGCTGCTGGCCGTTCTGGAACAGGCTCGGCTGTTTCTGGGCAATGAAAGCGGGCCGATGCATATGGCCGCTGCCGCCGGCACCCCGGTTGTCGGCCTTTTCGGCCTGACGCATCCGTCGCGCTGGGGACCTGTCGGCGTGCCCAGCATCGCGCTTCGGCCGTCAATGCCATGTGACTGCGTGGCCAAGGATTTGTGTCGCCGAACCGATCCCAGCAAGGCGTGCTGCGTTTGGCGCCTGGAGGTGAAGCCGGTTGTCGAAGCGGCGCGCGAAATTCTCGCGCGCACTGAGCTGAAAAATGAACGCTCTGGCTGAGGGCGATGGAACGGCAAGACTTTCGCTGAACGGCTCGTCGACCAAGTGGGAGGTCAAATTGCCGCGCCAGGCGTTTTTCTGCTATCCCCCGTCCGATTTCCGCCTTCATGCGGGTCTTGGGATATCGGCTTGAAACCGCCGGTCGGGAACTTGGTTCGATGCATTTGCCGCAAAAACATCTCTGCGTGATTGCCATGTCGGTGGCGCTGATATCCAGCGCTCATGGCGCGCCGCTGGTCGAACCCACGCTGCACATCAAGCCGGCTGAAAGCGGAACCGGTCGCGTTGCACTCACGCTCGATGCCTGCGGCGGCAAGACCGACACGCGCATTCTCTCGGCGTTGGTGGACAACAAGATACCGGCCACCATTTTCGTCACCGGCGTCTGGCTGAAGCGCAACGCCGAGGCCGTGGCGATCATGCGGGCTCATCCCGACCTGTTCGAACTGGAAAATCACGGTGGCCGTCATATTCCGGCTGTCGACACGCCCCGGAAGATTTATGGCATACGCAGTGCCGGCAGCCCGGAAGCAGTCCTTGCCGAAGTCGAGTCGGGGGCCGCGGCTCTGGCCACGACCGGCGAACCGGCGCCGAAATGGTTCCGTGGCGCAACAGCCGAATACAGTCCCTCGGCGATTGCGATGATCCGCAAGCTCGGCTTCAAGATTGCCGGCTTCTCGATCAATGGCGACGGCGGCTCGCTGCTCGGCGCCAAGGAGACGGCCAGGCGCATTGCCGCCGCCAAGGACGGTGATGTCATCATCTCCCACATCAATCAGCCGACCCATGCCGCCGGCGAGGGCGTGGTTCAAGGCCTGCTGGCGCTCAAGGACAAGGGCATGACCTTCGTGCGCCTCGACGATGCCGACGGAACTGGCAACCACGGCACCACCGACTAGGGGCCGGCATCACCTGAATATCGATGCCCCCTGAGTGTCTTCAAGCCGAAGCGTTCAGTCCGGCTTGACCTCGATGCTGACCTTGCTGGCGTAGAACGCGCCGTGGTCGCGGATGGCGGTCATCTCGTCGAAGGGCTGCCGATAGGCCCACATCGCGTCCTTGCCCGCTTCGCCCGCCGGCAGCACGCTCCAATAGCTGGCATCACCCTTGTAGGGGCAATGCGTCGCGTGATCCGTTCGGCTGAGCTTGTCGAAATCGATGTCGGCGAACGGAATATAGAAGGCGGCGGGGTAGGGGGCCTCCGTCAGCACCTTCGCCTTGGCGGAAGAAGCAATGACCGTACTGCCGGCGCGGATTGTGACGGTCCCGGAATAGGGCTCTATCGTGATGATCTTGTCGGGATTGCGCTGGAAGCCGGGTGCCGGGTTGGCGATCTTGTCCATGCTGGTTCTCCTTGCCCCGACCTTAGGTGTGGTGGGCGGCCGGATAGAACAAGGCCCCCGGTAACAAACAAACAGACGCCAAGCGCCCGTGCGTGGCGCAAGACTGACCTTCGCGTGGCAGCGGAAAATCAGGCAGCGGTTTTGAAGGCGTCCATCAGCCCGGCATAGGCGGCCGCGATGCCCGCCACCGGGTTGCTGCTTCTCGAGATGGTCTCGACTTTCAGCGCCCCTCCGACGGTTGGCAAGGTGAGCAGCAGGAACTGGCGATTGCCGCCATCGCCGACGGATGCCGCCGCGACGTGCTGGCCTTCGCCTTCGTTCTGGACGCACATCTTGAACAGCAGTGTGCCGCCGACCGCTTCGAGGGCGCCCCCGACAACTTCGACGAACTCGTCTTCGGAAACAGTCTTTTCGTCCGGCACCAGATCGGCCAGGCTTTCGGCAAGCGTACTCTCGAGAACCTTATCGTCGAGCGCGTCCATGCGAACCTCTTTCAGTCGCCAATCGCACCCCTTTGCCCGTTAACGAAGCTTAACACCGACGATGGCCGGATTATGGCACTTTCTGCGGTTGGTCCGACCACGAGGAGTTTGCGCCGATGGAATCTATTTTAAGCTCCTGCAATTCGACTGGCGGGCGGCCAAATTTCAGGAGCGCTTCAGCAGCGACCAGACGGCCGGCACGAGGCTGGCCGCGAGCGCGACTTTGATGAGATCGCCGACGATGAACGGCACGACGCCGAACTGCCAGGATTTTTCCGGACCGATGAGCAGCGCCAGCCAGGCGAAACCCATCACCATCATCACCACTTCGGCAACCAGCATGGCGTTGAAAAGCTTGATCGGATGACGGTCCCAGCCACGGTCGGCGGCCCAGCCGACAATCGCCGCCATGACCACGAAGCCGGCGAGATAGCCGCCGGTCGAGCCAAGCATGTAGGCAATGCCGATGCCTTTTTCCGGCGTGCCCTGGAAGACCGGGAAGCCCATAGCCCCTTCCGCCATGTAGAGCAGCAGGGTGGCGACGCCGAGCCGCATGCCGAAGGCGGCGGCGATCAGCAGGACGGCAAGCGTCTGCATCGAGATGTCGACAGGCCCGAGCATCACCTTGGTCTTGGCCGAAAGAGTTAGGAGCAGCGTCCCGGCGATCGCCAGCAAAAACTGCGTTGCAAGTCGCGCGGCAACTTCCTGCGGCAAGGCCAGGAAAACAAGCGGGCGCGTCGTCGTTGCGGTTGTCATGGTCTTCCCCAATCCAATCTTGCCGCGAACCAGAAATCGCGGTCTTGCATTTTCCTATATTGGCTTGCGTGCTATGCGGCAATCTGTTTTGCCGTTCCGGGAACAAAGCGCCGACATGGCTCTCAAATTCGATACCAGCTTCGACCCCGCTTACGGCCGAGGTGTAAGCGTGGCCCCCGACGTGCAACGACTCACGGCCCCCAATCCCAGTCCCTTCACTTTCCACGGCACCAACAGCTACGTCGTGGGCCACGATACGCTGGCGGTGATCGATCCGGGACCCGATGACGAGGCGCATCTTCAGACCTTGCTCGACCTGATAGCGGGCCGGCCGGTGAGCCACATTTTCGTCAGCCACACGCATCGCGACCATTCTCCGCTGGCGGCCCGGTTGAAGGAGCGCACCGGCGCCCAAGTGCTGGCGGAGGGACGGCACCGGCCGGCGAGGCCCTTGCACATTGGCGAAACCAATGCGCTCGACGCCAGCGCCGACACCGCCTTCGTTCCCGATATCGCCTTGCCTGACGGCGAACTGGTCAGCGGCGACGGCTGGGCGATCCGGACCGTCCTGACGCCCGGCCACACCGCCAACCATGCGGCATTCGCGCTGGAAGGCACCGGCATCCTGTTTTCAGCCGATCACGTCATGGGCTGGGCAACCTCGATCGTCGCGCCGCCGGACGGGGCAATGGCCGACTACATGGCATCGCTGGACCGCCTGATCGAGCGCGGCGACCGGCTGCTGCTGCCTGGCCATGGGGGACCGGTGACGGCGCCGCGCGCTTTCATGCGCGGGCTGAAGACCCATCGCAAAATGCGCGAACGAGCCATATTGGAACGGATCAGGGCCGGCGACAGGACGATCCCCGACATGGTCAAGGCGATCTACAGGGATACCGATCCCCGGCTGCACGGCGCTGCCGGCCTGTCGGTGCTTGCCCATCTGGAGGACCTGGTGGCGCGCGGCGTGGTGGCGACGGACGTCGCTCCCGCAATAGATGGCATTTTCACGCCAGGCCGATAGCCCTGCCGCCACCCACCCGTTCACCCAACCATGGTCGCGGGGCGCGCGATTTGCCCGAAAAATGCTATTGTGCCGGCGCCGCGCCGATCTGGCCGGCGACTTCCTGATCCAGTTCCGCGAGGAATTCAGTGATGCGCGCGGCATTGTCGCCAAGGTCGTGGCGGCCGTAACGCGAGGCGGAGCGCATGTCGACGATGACCGTGTCGCCGTCATCCGTGACGCGAATGGCGACGTCCGCAGGAAGGCCAAGAACGAAACTCGAGGCGACGGCGGTGATGGTCACCTCCGTCTGTCCGGCGAGTTCGGGATAAGGCTCCGAAAGGTCCCAGCCGCGCCGGTCGAGCACCGTTTCAACGGCGTTGACGACGGTCTCGAACGGCAGGTCGTAGCTGCGTGCGGTGACCAATGGATAGCTGTCCGTCTGCAACGTCTGCTCACCTGGCGTTGATGGGGACACTGCGTTCATGTCCTTGGTCCGGTCGCTGACATCGAGCAGGGGCGGTTCATCGAAATCGGTCGAAATGTCCCGTAGCGGCGGATAGATCGTCGCCCAGTAGGCGGCAACGCCGTAGGGGGTGAGCACCAGCAGCGCCAGCAAGGCGCCGACGGTGAGATCACGGCCACCACGGTCACCAAAATTCCACAGCCTCGCAAAGGCCAGGCCAGCAAACAGCAGCGCCAGCGCCGCCAGCAGGGCGGCAATGCCCAGCACCCACAGGAAGACCGGCGTTTGGACGAGGCCGAAGCGATGGCCGACAAAGTTCGTCAGCAAAAGCACCGCCGAAAAGGCGCCCGTGCGCCGCGACCAGCCGGCAGCCTTCGACGTTTGCCGTTCGGGAATGCTAACCATTATTCTCTGCGCTGCCCCAACCCGGATGAGGTTTAGTGCCTTTTTGCGGAAACACGCAACATCCTCTCAATCCGTCGGCAAGCGATAGTCCCTGAACTGCTGACGCAAGGTGATCTTCTGGATCTTGCCTGTGGCGGTGTGCGGTATCTCGCCGACGAAAGCGACGTCGTCCGGCATCCACCATTTGGCCACCTTGCCATCCATGAAATCGAGAATCCCGGCCTTGGTGGGTTCCTTGCCCGGCTTGGCAACGACGACCAGCAGGGGCCGCTCGCCCCATTTCGAATGCTTGACGCCGATGGCCGCCGCTTCCGCTACATCGGGGTGGCCGACGGCCAGATTCTCCAGGTCGATGGTCGAAATCCATTCGCCGCCGGACTTGATGACGTCCTTGGCACGGTCGGTGATCTGCATGTAGCCGCCGGCATCGATATGGGCGACGTCTCCAGTGTCGAACCAGCCGTCCACGTCGAACTGCTCCGCGCCCGCACCGCCATAATAGGCGCGGGCGACGGCGGGGCCGCGCACCTTCAGCCGGCCGAACGTTTTGCCGTCCCATGGCTGCGGATTGTTCTCGTCGTCGGTTACCTTCATTTCGACGCCGAAGGGCGGGTAACCCTGCTTGCTTTGGACGTCGAGCCGAGCCTCGCCCTCGAGGCCGGCATAGTCCGGCTTCAAGGTGCACAGCGTGCCGAGCGGCGACATTTCGGTCATGCCCCAGGCATGGATGACCTGCACACCGTAGCTGTCCTGGAATTTCGTCATGATCGCACGCGGGCACGACGAGCCGCCGATTACGACCTTGCCCAGATGGGGAAGCGTCTTGCCAGTCTCCTCCAGATATTGCAGCAGCATCATCCACACGGTCGGCACGGCGGCGCTGAATGTCACCTTTTCCTGATCGAGCAATTCATAGATCGAGGCGCCGTCCATTTTGCAGCCGGGCATGACCAGCTTGGCGCCGATCATCGGGCCGCTCTGGCCAAGGCCCCAGGCATTGGCGTGGAACATCGGCACCACCGGCAGGATCGTGTCGCGTGACGACAGCCCCATCGCGTCGGGCATGGACGCGATCATGGCGTGCAGCACGTTCGAGCGATGACTGTAGACGACGCCCTTGGGATCGCCTGTCGTGCCCGATGTGTAACACATGCCGGCGGCGGTGCCTTCGTCGAAGGTCTTCCAGGCGAAATCGCCATCGACCTCATCAAGCCAGTCCTCATAGGCGACGGCATTGGGCAAGGTCGTCTGCGGCATGTGTGCCTTGTCGGTGAGCACGATCACCTTTTTCAGCGATTTGACGGCACCGGCGATTTTTTCCAGCAAAGGTATAAAGGTCAGGTCGACGAAGACGGCCTTGTCTTCGGCATGGTTCATGATCCAGACGATCTGCTCGGGAAACAGGCGCGGATTGAGCGTGTGATAGATCGCGCCGATGCCCATGATGCCGTACCACGCCTCGATATGGCGCGCGGTGTTCCAGGCCAGCGTGGCGATGCGGTCGCCCAACCCATAGCCGTCTCGCTCCAGCCGCTGGGCGACCTTGAGAGAACGGCGGTGGATGTCGGCATAGGTCGTGCGTACGATCGGCCCCTCGATCGAGCGCGACACGATCTCGCGCACGCCATGTTGCCGTTCAGCGTTGTCGATCAGCTTGTGGCACAGCAGCGGCCATTCCTGCATCAGTCCCAGCATGCCGGGTTCCTCCCTCACGCTTTTGGCGGTGCGCTTTTGATCGCATTGTGAAGCGAACCGGGGAATTGTCCAGCGTCCACAAGCGCAGCGGACGAAAGTCGGAGTTCGACCTGTATTGGCAAACGGTTGAATCCGGACGGCTTTTTGATTTCGCTCGGCTGCATCGGGCCCGGACCGGCCGTCGATGGTGGTCTGGCCAGGCGGTTGGCCGAATTGGCAGGGGCAATTGGTCGGCACCAAAGATATCGCCTTTATATCGGCTCGGGGTTCGCCCGTTTTCTTAACGAGTGGAGAATAATCCGGAACATTAGCCGCAGCTTTTAAATTACGATGCAGCAATGCTGCCGATAATAACTTCTGCCGACTAGTTCCGTTAAATAGATGCTTGCTGGTGAGGTCGCACTGGCGTAGCTCTTGATCTTGGACTGAGTCGAATCGCCAATGGTGATCGGTCCGGTTCGATTTGCGAACGAACAGCCTGCCAAGTGTAGTGGCGATCGCCGACACGGGCACCTTTCGGGGGAAGGAAAGGGGAAGAAGTTGAATGTCGCAACATCAACGATTGTCGGAAGCCGGCACTTCCTGTTCAGAATTCGTTTCCAACTCGTCGGCGGACTGACATTCGCGATCATCGCTCCAGCACTGATCCGGATAGCATCCTATGCGGATGCGATCTATTCGGCCAATCTGCAGATAACGGTTGCGGCTGCCATCATTGCGCATGTTACCGGCTTTCTTGCCTATCGCCGCATTGGCAATTTTCCGGGCGTGGCCGCGGCCAGCTACATCCTGCCGACATTCCTCCTGTCCTACGGTCTAGTTTTCCTGACGATTTTCTTTTTCCGCTTCGAGTATAGCCGGTTTCAGGCCGCCGCCAGCTTCACGCAGTCCACGCTGTGGTATTTCGGCCTGAGCCTCATGACCCGGCGTCTTGAGCCGTACCGGCTGGCCGTCATTCCCGGCGGCAACGTCGAGCGCCTCAGGGCGTTGCCGGGCGTGCACTGGTTCTGGCTAAAGTCGCCCGGCATCGTTATCGAAAGGGTTAACGGTGTGGTCGTCGATTTGCGTGCGGACCTCGGCGCCGAATGGGAACGCTACATCGCCGACCGGGCGCTGTCGGGCACGCCCGTCTATCACGTCAAGCAGGTCAGCGAATCGCTGACGGGTCGCGTCGAGATCGAACATCTGTCGGAGAACACACTCGGCTCGCTCAATCCGAACCAGGCTTATCTCAAGATCAAGCAAGCCATCGACTGGACCTCCGCGCTTGTCCTCGTCGTGGTTCTTTGTCCCGTTCTGCTGCTGGTCGCCCTGTCGATCCGGCTGGACTCGGAAGGTCCCGTGCTGTTTCGCCAACCCCGCATGGGCTACCGAGGCAGGATCTGCACCGTCTACAAATTTCGTTCGATGAGGCAGCAGGTCGGCTCCGGCAGCGACAAGGACAAGGCGATCACGAAACCGGATGACGATCGCATCACGCGGGTCGGGAGCTTCCTGCGCAAGTTCAGGATCGACGAACTGCCGCAGGCCATCAACATCCTGCGCGGTGAGATGAGCTGGATCGGGCCACGGCCGGAAGCCGTCGTGCTGTCGCAATGGTACGAGGCGGAACTGCCGTTCTACCGGTACCGGCACATCGTCAGGCCGGGCGTGAGCGGGTGGGCACAAGTAAATCAGGGCCATGTCGCGGCGGTCGGTGACGTCATGGAAAAATTGCACTATGATTTTTACTACATAAAGAACTTCTCACCTTGGTTGGACGTGCTGATCGTTCTCAGGACCATAAAAACGATGTTCACCGGTTTTGGTGCGCGATAGCGATCATACGTGCAGGAAGCAATGGATCTCGCCTCAAGGAAAATAGCTGTCATCGGACTTGGCTATGTCGGTCTGCCGCTGGCCGTTGCCTTCGGGGCGACCAGGAATGTGATCGGTTTCGACATCAACCCGTCGCGCGTGGAGGCGCTGAAGCGCGGCGAGGACCACACGTTAGAAGCCAGCGAGGAGGAAATCGCTGCCGCCAGAGGGCTGAAATTCACCAGCGAGAAGGCCGATCTGCGCGACTGCGGAATTTTCATCGTTACCGTGCCCACGCCGATCGACCGGGCCAACAGGCCGGACCTGAAACCTCTCGTCATGGCGTCGACAACGGTCGGCGAGGTCATATCCCCGGGCGCGGTGGTGATCTTTGAATCCACTGTCTATCCCGGCTGCACGCAGGAAGTCTGCGCACCGCTGATCGAGAAACATTCCGGGCTGCGCTACAACAGCGATTTCTTCCTCGGCTACAGTCCCGAGCGCATCAACCCCGGCGATCGCGAGCACCGGTTGCAGACGATCGTGAAGGTCACCAGCGGTTCCACGCCGGAGGCGGCGGAGGCCATCGACGCGCTCTATGCCTCGATCGTGCCGGCGGGTACGCATCGTGCCTCCAGCATTGCCGTGGCCGAGGCCGCCAAGGTCATCGAGAACACGCAGCGCGACTTGAACATCGCCCTGATGAACGAGCTGTCGCTGATCTTCGGCAAGCTGGGCATCGATACATCGGAAGTGCTGGAGGCAGCCGGCACGAAACGGAATTTCCTGCGCTTCACACCCGGTCTCGTCGGCGGGCACTGCATCGGCGTCGACCCTTATTATCTCACTCACAAAGCCCAGGAACTCGGCTATCATCCCGAGGTGATTCTTGCCGGCCGCCGTATCAACGACGGCATGGGCCAGCACGCGGCGGACCAGACGGCCCGCCTGATGATGCGCAAGGGCATACCTGTCGTGGGCAGCCGAATCCTGGTCATGGGTGCCGCCTTCAAGGAGAACTGTCCCGATCTGAGGAATTCCAAGGTGGCCGATATCGTTGCACAGCTCCGGCAGTACAATGCCAGCATCGACATCTGGGATCCTTGGGTTGGCGCGCAAGAGTGCGCGCGCGCCTTTGGCGTAGCCAGCGTGAAGGAAAAGCCCGCGGAGCGCTATGACGGCGTCATCGTCGCTGTCGGACACGCGCAGTTCCGCGGCTTGGGCGTTGCGGGCCTGAAGGCACTTTGCAAGGACCCCAGCGTAATCTACGACATCAAGGGGCTGTTCTCGAGGGACGTTACGGACGGGCGCTTCTGATGAAGGTATTGGTCACCGGCGCTGCCGGCTTCATAGGTTATCATGTCGCCAGGCGGCTCCTGGAGCGCGGTGACGAGGTTGTCGGCATCGACAGCATCAACGATTACTACGAC